>JAZRXH010000001.1:0-28099 GCA_045600125.1 Eubacteriales bacterium
CGCAAACCCGATCCGGCGCTCAGGTCGCTCCTCAGCGTTGCCTTATCCTCCCGATCGGTAAAGCGAGAACATTATACCACACTATTTCAAAAATTTAAACACTACAAATCAAAATTGTACTTGACTTGGGGTACACTGCACCGTAAACTGCACCCGTAAAAACGGATATTTTCCGATCACTGCGTCACATAATCCCCCTTCGATAAAACTTTATACACCCGTATGTCAAATATAAAAGCTCACCGAAAAGAATCCCTCCCTTCGGTGAGCTTTTTGATCGTTATCTGTCTGTTGCCGATGCGAAATCTTGTATGCAAATAATGTCTTTCGGAGCCGTCCTGGTTTTTGTCAACTCCACACTCCACACTCCACACTCCAAACTCAACACTTATCTGTAGAGCCCCGTCTTCTGCACGATAACGCCCTTGCCGGCGCCGTATCCCTCGGTGGGATCCTTCATGTAAGCGGCGAAGGCGGCACGGAGCCTTGTGTCGGTGGGGAGCTTTTCGGGATCGGTTTCGGTCGTGCCGAATACACGCCATGCTTCGCCGAAGCGCTCGGATTCCTGCTTTCCCACCATGTCGAACTTCTTACGGAACGCCGTAATGTTCGACTTTTCTCCGAAGACCCTTTCGTAGCCGGGGTAGAGGAGCCACGAGCCGCACTGGAGGATGAGCTTGCCGTCGATCCGTCTGTCCGCAAAGAAATCGTACGCCATGGCAAGCGAAATATCCACGTCCTCGGGACGGAGCGGGATGCCGGAGGGAATGTGGATGCCCACGGCGGTGTCGCCCTCACGGATTATCACCTCTCCGGTGTCGTACTCGGCGCATACCGCAAGGTTCTTCTTTTCAAATTCCAACCGTCCCAGACGGTACAGCTTTTCCTCCGAGAAGAGCCCGTACCACTCGAAGGGGTCGATGCCGCATACGCCGTAGACCTGCATGCATTCGTGAGATTTGATCACAAGGTCACCGAAGGTGTCATGGATGACGTTTTCGGGACAGCCGGACTTCCGGTATCTTCCCGTCATGATGGGAAGCGCGGCGCAGAGGACGGCGAGATAAAGCTCCCGCTTTTCGGTCTCCTTCTCCTTGGCAAAAGCGTCGATCGACGCCCGGATATCCGCAAACCTTACTCTTCTGTCAATGTCTTCCACGAAGGAAGCGAACGCTTCGGTGCTTCCGTAAACGTCGAACACCCCGGCTGCCCGCTTTATGCAGCAGGCGTCAAAGCCGAGATTCTCCATGGACTTTATCATTTCGTTTTTACTGTATTTACCCGTATTCATCGTCAAAACCTGCTTTCCGTTATTCTGATGCCCTTGTTATAATGCATACTGAACCTGCAGGCGGCGTTTTTGCCGCCGGAAGCGCTCGTTCAGCAGACATTATTATAATTCAGTGTCCGGATTTTGTCAAGAGATTTTATGCGTCGGCGTCGGTCTTTTTCTTTCTCTTTTTCCTGCTTTTCCGCTTTTTGACCGCCTTCACCGTAAGCAGCGCAAGAAGCGACAGAAGCAGTACGCCGCCTGCGGCTGCCGCAGCGGTCTGTACCTTTTTATCCGGCTTTGCAAGGGCGAAGCAGACCGTGAAGCGTTCGGTTTTTTCGGGGACGGAAAAGCGCAGATAGCTTCCCCGTTTTTCCGCTTCGGTTTTTTCAAAGCCGTTCCCGCAGTCGACATACACGTCGGTCTTCGGAAACTCATCGAACAGAAAGCGCATTTCACCGCTGCATCCCAAAGCCGCCGCCTCGTTCAGCGTGACGTCGTACGTCCTTGAGAACCAGTAGTCCTCCTCCGGAAAAGCGGAGGGACGACCGGAGGGAAGCGCCGAGAGAGAGGCGTCCCGGGTGAATTTTCCTTCTGCCACCGCAAGGCTCTTCCCGCTTTCCGCGTCCTTTGCGGAGGAAACCGAGGAGGCGTAAGGCGTGTATTCCGCATAGATCTTTACGTCCCCCTCTGCCGTGCCGTCCGGAAGTGCCGACCATTGTCCGTAACAGCCCTCTTTTTCGGGGAACGGGGGCAGTACGATCCCGGACAGCTCGTCGCCGTACCGAATGGGGAGAGTGTACAGGATTTCCTCTTCCTCCTCGTCCTCGTCCTTTACGGCGAAGAGTATATTGAATTCAGAGAAAAGCGATTCGGAATAGGAGCGTGTGAGAAGAGTCCCGTGATTGAAAGGCTCGGCGATCCCCGCATAACTGATGCCGTCGATCCCGCCGATGCCCGCATCGAGGTAGCCGCATTTTGTCACGCTCGAGAGCTCTTCGGCAAAGCCCGCCACCGAGCCGACGTATTCGCCGCCCTGCAGCGTCACCGCCGAGGTACACTCGGAAAGAAGCTTGCCGCTGCCGGCGATGCCGCCCACGTACCGGGTGCCGGTGATGCTGCCCGAGGCACTGCACTTCCGCAGCGAGGCACGGCTCTGCCCCGCAATGCCGCCCACGTAGCCTCCGTCGGTGCTTTCCACACTGCCAGAGCTTTCACACATATAGACCGTGCCGATCGTCATGTTTCCGATGATCCCGCCGCCGCAGTCCTTTTTGCAGACGATCCTGCCGCTGTTCCGGCACTCCCGGACCACCGCCTTCGTGCGGTAGGTGAAATTGAGATTTCCCGGTCTTTGCAGATCGTCCTCCGGGTCGAGGGCGTATTCCACCGACATACTGCCGACGATGCCGCCGGTGTTTCTGTCCGCCTCGATCCTGCCGGTGTTTTCACAGAGATAAAGCCTCCCGTCAGTGGTGCCGGAGAGCGCAGAGTCGGAAACGTCGAGGAAATAGTCGTCGGCGGAAAACTCCTCGGAATCGCTTTCGAGGTCACGCAGCTCGCCGATGATGAGACTGCAGATTTCGTCAAAGCTCTCAATCAGAGAATGGGTGCTGCTCCGAAAGGTCTCGGTATCGCCGTCGGCGTCCAGCCGGATCTTTTCCGCCGTGGCCGAAAGCTGGGAAAGAGAATCGAAAAAGTCGTCGGAATACACATTGAAGGAATCGCCCATCGGAACAAGCGAGAAGGTCTCCCCGTCGCAGAAACGGTCGATGACGTCGCCCACGTCGGCGATCGCCCCGGAAAGCTCGTCGATCCCTTCTTCCAGCTGTTCCAGTGCCCTGCGGACGTCGTCCCGGAAGGCGCCGAGCGTATCCTCGGTGCTGTCATAGAAGCCGTCCAGCTCCTCCTCGGCGATGTCTAACGCCTCGTCCGCCTCCCGGACGGCAGCGCTCAGAGCGTCGCTCGCATCCCGCACCTTGAGCATGGCGTTCCGGAAGCTCATAAGCGAGCCGGAAATGCTGTCGGAGTCTACCTCCACGTTGTCGATGATATTGGCAAAGCTCTTGCCGACGCTTCCGAGAGAGCGCATGCAGTCGGAAACGTCTTTTGCAAGCTCCACCGCTCTTGTGAGGATGTTCTTTATGCCGGGCAGAAGACTTTCAAGGTCGGTTTCACTGAAATCGGTGTTTTTGATGAGTTTTTTCAAAGAATCCGCCGCATCGTTCAGCTCCTCCGAGGTGTCGGAAAGCTCCCGGAGCGTGTCGGAAATATTCCCGAAGGCACGGCGTATGCTCTTTTTACTGGTGATATCCACGCTGTCCGACAGTTTGTCGAAGCCCTCCGAGGCATTGTAGCCCACCTCGGAGAGAACGTCGAACGCCGAAGCAAAACCGTCCAGCGCTTCGGACAGAAGATCCGAGGCTTCCGAAAGCTGCGGCTTTTCGAGAGAAAGCCCGGACAGAGCCGTGCACAGTCCGTCCACGGCGTCGCCCACGCGGGAGCCTGCCTCCGACAAGGAGCCGAAGACCTCGCCGAGATCGGAAACCGTGCTCTTCAGCCTTTCGGCTTCGGTGTTGGCTCCGTCGATATTATCCTTTGCAAAATCCGTCACCGCATCCAGCATGCCGTTGGCGGAAAGACGGGTGATCTCCGCTCTTCTCGAAAGCTCGGCGGCGTTCTCGGAGAGCCTTCCGGCGCTGTCGGCGGCGGTGTCGGCAAGATCGTCGGCTTTTTTGCGAAGATTTCCGAATTCCTCCTCCAGCTTTTTCAGCGTGCTTTCCGAGAAGGTCAGCATCACGTTCGGCTCTGCCTGACCGACCACGCCGCCCACGTCCTTACGTCCAAGAATGCTGCCGCTGTTTTGGCATTCGGTTATCCTTCCGGACTGCCGTCCGGCGATGCCGCCCACGTTGTAGCCGGTATGAGGATAGCCCACGTTTCCCGTGTTTACACAGCCGCTGATTTCGCCCTTGCTGTAACCGGCGATACCGCCGATGTCCTGCGTGCCGGATACCGGGAGCTCCTCGCTTTCGGTGCTGTCGTTCCCGTTCAGAAGTCCCTCAAGGAAGGACGAAACGTCGATGTCCACTTCCAGCTCGTCAAGGCCGGGAGAGGTGACACGAACCTCTTCAACGTTGACCCCGCCGGCGTTTTTGCAGCCGGAAACGGCGCCGTAGTTCTTGCCGACGATGCCGCCGACGGATCTTTCCGCCTTCACTTCCCCGGCAAAGGAACAGCCGGAGATCCTGCCGCCCTCGGCGCTTGTTCCGGCAATGCCGCCGACACAGCTCGTGCCCGAAATGTTTCCGGTAAACGTGCAGTCTTCGATAAGACCGTTGTTCTTTCCCACGATGCCGCCCACATAGCTTCCCGAGCTTCTCGGCTCGATGCTGCCCCGGACGTTCAGATCCCGGATCCGCCCGCTCTTTTCGAGGATCCGGAACAGCCCCGTATCCGAGCCGCCGTGGGTAATCGACACGCCGGAGATCGTGTGACCTTCCCCGTTGAAGGTCCCGCAGAAGATGGGGATACAGCATTCCGGCAGGATCGTTATATCCCCGCACAGCTCCACGACAAGACCCTTGGAATAACTGTCGAGCACGCAGGCGGCGGCGAGCTTTTCAAAGTCTTCCGTGCTGTGTATCTCATAGACCGCAGTTGCCGCCGAAGCGGAAAGACACGGGGAAACGGGCAGGGAAGAGAGCAGGACGAAAAGCGCCGTGACAAGAGCGGCAGCTCTCGCTTTTACAGATACGGTATTACGGAATTTCATCGTGCGTCCTCCTTTCCGGCGTCGCCTTTTTCATTTGTGTTATTCTCTTCGGGACGTTCATCCGGATGCCCCTCCGGTCGTCCCGATGTGTCGAGCCCTTCTTCGGCACTGCTTCCGGCAGGTGCCGCACCGGACAGATTCAGCTCGGCGTCTCCCGTGATCGTGCCCTTGAAATAGCCGTCCAGTCTGCCGTTCACGCTGCCGTTTATCCTGCCGTTTACCTTCATGACCCCGTGTTCCTTGGCGGTCCTGTGCTGGATCCCCACACGGAAGGAGGTCTTCTCGATGAGCTTGTCCCCCAGCACAAGAAGCTGCGGCAGGATGAACAGCACGAGGAAAATCGAGATAAGCGTTCCTCTTCCGAGGCATATGCCGAGGGAGGAAATGGAGGCGTCGGAGGACAGAAGCCCGACGGCGAATCCGGCGCAGGCAAGAATGGTGCCCGAGGTAAAGATAGTCGGGAAGGAATTGTCCACGGCGTCGATGATCGCCTGCTTCGGCGAATGACCCATGCTCCGTCCTTCAAGGAAACGGTTGGTGATGACGATGGCGTAGTCTATGTTGGCGCCCATCTGGATGGCGCTGACCACAAGATAACTGAGGAAGAAAATGGGGGAGGCGGTGAGGGTCGGGGAGGAGAAGTTGATCCATATACTGCCCTGAATCACGAGAATGAGGATCAGTGGGATCCCCACCGACTGGAAGGTGAACAGCAGAACGAGCATGACGAACAGAATGGACAGGATGCTGATGAGCAGATTGTCCTCTTCAAAGGTCGCCGAGAGGTCACGGCAGTTGGTCGAATTTCCCACGAGAAGCACGTCGTCTCCGTACAGATCGGTCGCCGCGCCCCGGATCTTTTCGAGGAGCGCAAAGGTCTCTTCGCCCTCCACCGGACAGTCAAGGTCGGTGATGATACGGCTGTAGTGCTCGCCGACCAGCTGCTTTTTGGCGTCGCCCAGCGTGTCGTGAAGGTCGGACAGCTCGTCCTCCGTTTCCTTGTCAAGGCTGAAATAGCCGTCGTTCACGAAATCGTACAGATAATCGAAAAGGTCGATCAGCGGGATGCCGTAGTCGTCTATGCCGCCGATGATCCTGCCGAAGCTCTCGTCGCTTGCAGCAAACGCCGAGTAAAGAAGACGGACCTTTTCGATGTCCACGTCCACAAGCTCGGAGAACTGCCTCGGCGTCAGACGGTCGCCGACCCGGTAGCCTCCCGTCGCCTCGGAGTCGGCAAGCCCCGTAACGCTTTTGATTTCCGGCATGGTGCGAAGGCGCTCGGCGAGCAGCTGCTCCTTTTCGTAATCGCCCACGGGGACGAGAACGGCGAGGGTGTTGCTTCCCGTGAAGGTGCCGTCAATCTTTTCGTTGGCGATCTGCGACTCGCTTTTGGTATAAGTGGGAAGCCCGTCGGTGCTGTACGCATACGGACAGTGCGAGGAGAAATAAAAGCCCGCTGCCGCAGCCGCAAGGAAGAGAAACGGCGTGACGAACCGCAGCGCCACCGCCAGCTTTCCCCAGAAACGGATCGAAGGGATGAAGCATTTGTGATGACTTTTGTCGATGAGGTTCCGGAAGGAATACAGCAGTCCGGGCATGAGGGTGAACACGGTGAGGATGCTGATGGCGATGGATTTCATCAGCACGATGCCCATGTCCTTGCCGATGCCGAAGTGCATGCAGGTCATGGCGGCAAGACCCGATATGGTGGTAAGACAGCTGCCGGAGATTTCGGGGATCGCCTTGCACAGCGCCGTGATCACCGCTTCTCTCGGCTCGAGTCTTTCCCGTTCCTCGGTATACCGGTGGCAGAGAATGATGGCGTAATCAATGGCGAGAGCGAGCTGGAGCACCACGGCTACCGAGTCGGAAACGAAGGAGATGGTGCCGAGCAGGAAGTTCGTCCCCTTGTTCACAAGAGCCGCCGTGACGAAGGTGACCAGCAGCACGGGGACCTCAAAATACGTCCTCGACGAAAGCAGCAGGACGATGACGATGATGACCGCCACGATGACCATAACGGTATTGACCTCTTTGGCGAGCCGCTCGGCGACTGAATCCCCCAGCTCCGCCGATATGTACGTGTCGTATCCCGAGAGATATTCCCGCATGGAAGCAAGGGCGTTTTTGGCGTTTTCCGAGTTGTCGTCCCCGTCGAAGGTGACGGAAAACAGAGCGGAAACGTCGGCGTAATGCTTGTCGGTATCGTCAAACTCCACCGACTTTACTCCCTCGATCTCTTCGATGCCGGAGCAGAGAAGCTCCGCTTCGTCACAGGTCACGTTTTCCACCATGACCTGCGCCGAGGCATAGGTCATGAATTCCTCGTCCATTGCCGAAAGCCCGATCCGGGTCTCGGTCGCTTTATCGAGATAATCCGTGATGTCATTGTCCACCTTGACAAGGCTCATTCCCCGCAGGCAGAACAGCGCCAGAACGGCGTATACGAGATAGAACGCTTTTCTTTTGTCTACGATAAAGCCGGCGACCCGGTAAAGAAGGCTGCGGCTGTTTTGTTCTTTCGGCATGAAATATTCTCCTTTATGTGATTCTGCGGCGTTTGCGCTTCGCACGCAGTACGAACGATGTGATTCGGCAAATAGAACTCCTACTGTATTATACCACAGTTCCGCCGCAGAGGCAATGACCAAAACGACGTTCTTTTGCAGAATAAACGGCGAAAATACGGTAAAAAGAGCAGCAGCGGAGATTCTTCGGAATTCTTCAAGAAATTTTTACAAAAAATAATTGACAAATGTCAATAAATAGACTATTCTGTAAGAAACGAACATTTACATGCCCGAATGACAAGTGCCGACTGGCGCAGGACTCGCCTTCGACCGGCATGGAAAGGAGAGAAAACGAATGAAGGATCCGACGCACGAGGACAGACGGGTGCGAAAAACCAAAAAACAGCTTTGCGACGCTCTCGCCAGAATCCTCTGCCAAAAACCCCTGAAAAGCATTACCGTCCGGGAGATCGCCGAGGAGGCGGATATCAACAGAGGCACCTTTTACCTCCACTATAAGGATGTGGCGGATATGGCGGAGCATCTGCAGAAGGAATTCACGGAACGCTTCAACGTGATCGTCGAACGATTCGACCCGGAGGGCGGCAACAGGAGTCTGCTTTCGCTTCTGACCGATGTAGTCGTGCTTCTTGAGGAGCACGCCGATCTTGCCGAGGTGCTTCTCGGGAAAAACGGCGACGCTGCCTTCCCGGAAAGACTCAAAGCGTCGGTGCGCAGCCGGTGCTTTGCCGACGAGCGCTATATGGCACGCTTTGCAAGCAAAGCGGATTTTGAATACTATTTCAGCTATGTCGCTTCCGGCGTCGTCGGGATCACCTACACGTGGCTTTCCGGCGGACGGAACGAAACGCCGGAGGAGCTGGCGCATATCGTGAACCGGATGATATGCGGCGGCGTGGCTTCGCTGAAGGCGAAATAATAAAACAGCGATAAAGCTTTCTTCCGAAACAGAACCGCAGCCCGCAGTAAAGGTTTTTCCCTTACTGCGGGCTTGTTTTTATGAAGGAATTATGAGGGGATAAGGCGAGTCAGAGCCCGAGGTATTCCCCGTACAGTCCGGTCAGTTCTCCGAGGCTTTCAAAGCCGCCGACACGGAGAAGCCGCCGCAAGCGGTACTTGACGGTGTTCTCGGAAATGAACAGCTCCTCGGCTATGGCGGCATAGGACTTGCCGGAAAGCACCCTTTGCAGGATGTCCGTGTCACAGCCTTCGCTTGCCGACAGCGCCTTTTCGAGGCTCAGAATGGAATGAAGCTCCTTTTCACGGTAGAAAGCGTTGACCGCCTCACTCCCCGCATTTTTCCCCGTTTCTACCGACGGGGAGGAAGGCAGAGCCGCATATCGGTTTTCGGTGCTCTCCGCTATGCGAAGGACGCAGGGCACCTTGACCGTCACGCTGACGTCCTGCTCCTGCTTTTCAAGATAGGCAAACAGCGCCACGCTCTGACTTCCCAGAGAGTAATGATCGAGGGAAAGCGCCGTGAGGGGCGGAACGCAGAGACTGCCGATCACCGAATCCCCGAAGGTGCAGACGTAAAGAGAGGACGGAACGTCAATGCCCGCATCCCGGAGCCGCTTTTCAAGATAGACCCCCACCACGCAGTTGGCGCACAGAACGCCGCCGTATTCGGTATGGCGGGTGAGAAAGGCGGAGAAGGCGTTTTCGATCCCGGACGATGTGTCGAAAACGTCCTCCTCCGGGAACGCCGCACTCTTCAGGCGGTCGGCGAAAGAGCTGCCGCTTACACCGAACAGGGCGACTCTTTCTCTGCCGCAGTTCTTCATGTAGGCAATGCACTGCCTTGCCGCTTTTTCGTAGTCGATCCGCACAAGGCTCCCGGCTCTCGGCACGTTGTCGCTGCCGCAGCTCACCGCCACCGGGGTGACATCGGGGTATTTCCGGCAGATCTCCTCAAACCAGGAGGGGGTGGAGCCGACGATGATGAGCCGTCCGCTGAAAGATTTCAGCTCGTCCTCCGAAAGGATTCGCAGACTGTACCGCAGCTTGGATACCCGGTCGGCGATGCCCCGAAGGGTCTGCTTTGCCCAGATGGTGTTTTCATAGCTCGGCTCGGGAAATACGTTGATCGTCATACGGCTCCTCCTTCTTTCAGATTGCAAAGATTCGTTATCGGAATGCAAAAAGGGCGGGCAGGCTTATTTCCCCGCATGCTCCGTACCGCTCGTAAGGACGCCCCGCCTTGACAGCGCCCGGATGAGAACGGTGCCGCCGATCACGGTGAAGACCGTCTCGGGAAGCATATACTGTCCGTTGTAGAGCAGCGAGAACACAGCCGCACCGTGCCCGCTTCCAAGTGCCGAGGAGCCCCAGATGGTGACTCCCGTGATAAAGTGGCAGAGAAAACGGAGAAGGCAGGCGAGGGTGATGCCCGCCGCCGCACCCGTAACGCCGTGCTTACGGAATATCCCCGCAAAGCCGAGCACGGTGTAGGCGAGTACGTAGTCGAAAAGATAGCAGATAAGGAGCACCTTCACCGACAGTCCCCAGCCCACGGCGCCGGACACGAACGCCTGCGTCAGCGAGTAGACGAACGCCGTGCCGAAGCCCCAGGCATTCCCGTGACGGATCACGGCGATGCAGACGGGGAGCATGCTGAGAAGCGTCACCGAGCCGCCCAGAGGCATCTGCCATACCTTGATAAGGCTCAGGACGAAGGAAAGCGCCACCAGAACGGCGCATTCGGTGAGGGTCGCAATGTTTTTCCTTTTTACGGGACTCTTGCTTTGGGTACGCATGGAAAAAACCTCCGAAAAATAAAATTACCGCACACTTAATATCGGTGCGGTAAAGAATCTTCCGAAAAAGGCGCCTTTCCATGGAAAAGGAGAGGTGCGGATTTCTTTCGAGAACAAAATAGTCTTCCTACGCCGGTATTATCCGAACAGGTTAAAAGGGTTCGGCATGTGTCTGCCATCTCAGCCGAAAACGAAGAAGCCGTTTTCCAGCACCCCTGCATATTAAGCCCTTGCGGTCTATGGGGTAGGATACCACAAGGACGGCGTCCATTCAAGCGTAAAATGTAAATAATTCTGCTTTTCCCCTTGAAAAGACACAGAAAATATGCTAAAATCGGAAGGAAGAGGGATATTTTCCGGGAAAATGCAAATAAACAGGGACAGAACCGGAGCCGGAGCCGGACCCGGAACGGAGAGGAGAGGAAAGGAAGAAAAGCCGTCTATGAACATCATCGAAAAGCTGAAAAGAAAAATCTTTGCAACAGACGAAACCAGCCCCGTTTTCCGCCGTGCCATGGCGGAGAAGATCAACAACCGTCACGTCCGGTACGTCACCGAGCGCTTCGACGGCATCGAGGAGATCGTGGGCAGGGAAGGGCACCTGAACATCCTGCCGGACGGGGTGACCTTCGCCGTCACCGAGGGCATCCGGGAAATCTTCCGCTGTAAGATCGACGAGCTTTCCTTCGGCGAGCTTATGAGCCTTGAGGGCGTGGTGCTCTGCGGCTTTGACGAGGTAACGGGAAGAAAACGGGAGATCACGGCGTTTTATAAGTATTACCGCTGAACCGGGGAGCTCCAACCTGCTTTTTGCACTTTTTTGCAAAAAACTCTTGAAAAATCCCTTGTTTTGTGTTACTATTTATTTGTGAATCACTGTGCTTTGCCGAAAGGCTCCGGAACATTTCTTACGGACGGATGCAAAATGCGGGCACGGCGATGAAAACGATAAAAAGCGAGAAAAAAGATAAAAAAGAAAGGTCAGGTATTGAAAAATGGCTGAAAGAAAAGTAAGAATAGGCATCATCGGCTGCGGCGGTATCGCCAACGGCAAGCACATGCCTTCCCTCAAAAAGATCCCCGAGGTGGAGATGGTCGCCTTCTGCGACATCATCCCCGAAAGAGCGGCGGCGTCAGCCGCAAAGTTCGGTACGCCCGACGCCAAGGTCTATGAGGATTATAAGGAGCTTCTCAAGGACAAGACCATCGAGGTCGTTCACGTCTGCACCCCCAACCGGAGCCACAGCTTCATCACGGTGGACGCTCTCAATGCCGGCAAGCACGTTATGTGCGAAAAGCCCATGGCGATCAACTCCGCCGAGGCAAAGAAGATGCTGGACGCAGCAAAGGCATCCGGCAAAAAACTCTCCATCGGCTACCAGAACAGACAGGCTGCCGAGAACCAGTACGCCAAGGAGTACTGCGACGAGGGCAACCTCGGCGAGATCTACTTCGCCAAGGCGCACGCCATCCGCAGACGTGCCGTACCCACCTGGGGCGTGTTCCTCAATGAGTACGAGCAGGGCGGCGGTCCCCTCATCGACATCGGTACCCATTCCCTCGACCTCACCCTCTGGATGATGAACAACTACAAGCCGAAATACTGCGTAGGCACCACCTACCACAAGCTCAACAACGATACCCGTACCGCCAACGCCTGGGGCGACTGGGATCCCGAAAAGTTCACGGTGGAGGATTCCGCCTTCGGCTTCGTGGTCATGGAAAACGGCGCAACGGTCATCCTCGAATCCTCATGGGCGCTCAACACCCTTGAGGTGCGTGAAACGAGATACCAGCTCTGCGGTACCAAGCAGGGTCTTGATACCTTCACCGGCAAGGTGCGCATCAACGGCGTAAAGAACGGCAGAGCCTTTGAAATGGTGCCCAACCTTCAGGGCGGCGGTGCTGACTTCTTTGACGGCGACGGCTTCGGCTCTCCCGCCGACCGTGACGCAAAGGCGTGGATCGACGCCGTTATCAACGACACCGAGCCCGTGGTGCTTCCCGAGCAGGCTTACGTGGTAACGAGGATCCTCGAGGGCATCTACGAGTCCGCAAAGAGCGGCAAGCCCTACTACTTTGACTGATAAATGGCAAATCACACGGCTATGATGGATCTGAAACTGCGCTGTGAGGAAATGCGGGAATTTTTCGATGAAAAGGCGCACATCGAGTTCGACGAGGTGCATTCCCCCATGATGCCCAATAAGGAAGCGATCACGAAGGTCCTCCCTGCGGGCACAAAAGAGATCCTCGACCTCGGCGCCGGCACCGGCATGGAGTTGATCCCGCTTTTTGAAAGATTCCCCGACGCCCACGTCACGGCGCTGGATATTTCCCCGAATATGCTGTCCGAGCTGAAAACGAGGGATTTTATCAGAAACGTCACCTGCGTCTGCGGCGACTTCTTCAAGCTTTCCTTCGGAAGCGGCTTCGACGCCGTGATCTCCTCGGCGGCTCTGCACCACTTTGAGGAAGCCGACAAGGCAAGGCTTTACCGGAAGGCATACGAAGCCCTGAAATGCGGCGGCAGCTTCATCAACTCCGACCGCTATTTTGAAACAAGAGCGGAGCAGGACGAAAACTTCCGTCTCTTTTACGAAAACCCGAAGATCATGCGCCACTTCGATACGCCTCTCTGCATCGAGAGCGAGAAGGCTCTTCTCCTCGGCGCAGGCTTTACGGATTTTGAAACGGTTGCCTTGGAAGACAAAAACTATATTCTTATGATCGCCCATAAGGCGTAGAGAGCAATTCGTTTTTCATAATAATACGATACATCTAAGGAGGATTTTACCATGAAACTTGGCGTAGTAAGTGCCGGACTTCAGAATATGGCAGTAGAGGATATGCTGAAATATCTGAATTCCCAGGGCGTACAGGCTGTGGAAATCGGCGTCGGCGGATATCCCGGAGAGGCGCATTCGCATCCCGAGGAGCTGCTTTCCGACAAGGCAAAGCTCAAGGCGTACAAGGAACTGTTCCCGAAGTACGACATCATGATCTCCGCTCTTTCGGTACACGGCAACGGCGTATCGCCCGATAAGGACTTCGCAAAGAAGTGCGACTATGAATTCGACAGAGCCTGCCGCCTTGCGAGCGAGCTCGGTCTTGACACCGTCATCACCTTCTCCGGCTGTCCCGGCGGAACTCCCGAGGACAGGATGCCCAACTGGGTGACCTGCCCCTGGCCGGATGAATACCTGAAGATCCTTGACTACCAGTGGAACGACGTGCTCATCCCTTACTGGCAGAAGAAGGCAGAGGTGGCAAAGAAGTACGGCGTGACCAAGATCGCCTTTGAAATGCATCCCGGCTTCTGCGTATACAACACCGAGACCCTCTTCAAGCTCCGTGACGCCGTAGGTTCCTGCATCGGCGCAAACTTCGATCCCTCGCACCTCATCTGGCAGGGCATCGATCCCGCCGCTTCCATCAAGAAGATCGGTCTTGCGGGCGCTATGTTCCACTTCCACGCAAAGGATACCAAGATCGACAAGTACAACACCGCCGTCAACGGCGTTCTCGATACCAAGCATTACAGCGACGAAGCAGAGCGCTCCTGGGTATTCCGTGCTCTCGGCTACGGCTCCAGCGTAGAGACCTGGAAGGAAATGATCTCCGCTCTCCAGCTCGTTGGCTATAACCACGTTCTCAGCATCGAGCACGAGGACAGCTACATGACTCCCACCGAAGGTCTCGAAAAGGCCATCGGCTTCCTCAAGGGTCTCATGATCAACGAGCCCAAGCCCAACGGTATGTTCTGGGCTTGACCTTCGGCTGTTCCGCCATTCGGAGACAGACAGGCACGCTGTACGCTTTTTGCCGTGCAGCGTGCTTTTTGAAAGGATCCGGCTTCTTTGACGGGCGGCTGTGCAAAAGAGCAGCCGGATGACGCAGCCCGAAAGGCGGGAATAACTGCTGATCGTCTTTGCCATCTTATATGAGGGCGACGGCTTCAGCGGCGGAGGCTATATCGGCGGCGGAGGCAGCCGAAGCAGCGGAGGCTCTTCCGGACGCGGGGGCTTTTCCGGCGGCGGCGGTTCCTCCGGCGGCGGAGGTGCGTCACGGAAATTCTGACGTCCCCAAAACGCAGCCCCATGCTGCCTCGTAAAAGATAAAAAGCGGACGCATTATCGCTTTACCTCTTCTTTTTTCCGAAAAATGCACATTTCTCTCTCCCGTTTTGCCGACCGTGCAGAATGCCGTGCGAGGCGGCAGGGGCGGAGCGGAAAAGAAGAAATGTTCAAAACCACTTGATTTTTTCACCAAAACATGTTATATTTATTTTGGTATCGGAGGCGGAAAGTCCGTCCTTCCGTGCCGGAATCTATTTCTTTAGTAATACTCGGAAAGGGTTACAGTCGAAGGACTGTAAACAGGTGACAGACCAAAATGAAAAAAACTCTTGCCGCTCTCCTCGCCCTGGCACTGACCGGCTCCGCCGTTCTCTGCTCCTGCACGGATGAAAACGTGAATACCTTCGGAGAAGATGAGCTTCCTCCCGAGGGGCTCCGCGCACGCACGGAGGACACCGTTTCCCCGGACGACAGACCCGACCCCATGGCGAAGGTCAACCGTGCCGCCATGTTCGACGATGAGGTCGCCATCTTTATCGACGGCGTTCAGCTTGAGTTTGATATGACAAGCGGCTACCCGAGAATGTACAACGGCGTTCTGATGGCGCCCCTCGATGCCGTCATGGAAAAGTTCGGCGCAAGCGTCGTCCGTGAGGACGCTCTCGGTGCGGATATCGTACAGAAGGGCGGTATCACCCTCGTATGTCCCCTCGGCTCTGCCGAGATCATCCGCAACGGCACCGTGATCCCCAACGAAACGGCATCCGTCGCCGTGGACGATATCCACTACGTTCCGATCCGCATCCCCTTTGAAGCCCTCGACGCCACCTGCGTTTTTGAGGAGGGACAGGGACTCCGTGTTTCCTCTCCCGGCTGTAAGGATCTGGTATACAACATCGAGCACGCTCCCGCCACCGTGGCGAATTACTGGGCAGCATGGACCGACGCATTGAATCTTCTGAACACCGGTGATTTTGCGAATGCCCTTACGTCCTTCACCGCACTTGCTCCTTCCTTCATCCCCAACAGCGATTCCGCAAGCAACGCCGTGCTCTTCAAGCACCTTGCGGAGTGCTACCTCTCTCTCGGACAGAAGCCCGAGGCGGCGGAGTGCTTCCTGCGTGAGGCGGAGTACTGGGACGTGACGCCCGGTCAGGCTGAGTCTGCGAAGGCTGCCCGCCGGAAGGCTTCCTTTGCGGAGAATACCGTGCAGATCTACGCAAAGACCACCGATCCCGCCTACATGAGCAAGGCGTCCTACGGCGTAAAGTTCGAGCCGGCAAGCGGTATTTATCTCGGCGTCACCATCGAAAACGCCGATAAAGCGGGCGACTTCGCTTCTCTCATCGGCAGAGACGTGGCAGGCTACCTCGTATATAACGCCGAGGACTTCAACCTCAATCTTGCCAAGCGCACCGGCAAGCTTCTCCAGTGCGGCATCCAGCCCGCCGACCTCGCCGATCTTGCTTCCATTACCGAAGAAGATCCCCGCTATGTGAAGATGGCGCAGGACATCGAGCGGACCGGCATCAAGGTGCTCATCCGTTTCGCCTGCGAGATGAACGACAACACCAGCAAGATCTTTACCACCGATTACGAGCTCTACAAGTCCAGGTTCCGCATTGTTTCGAATATCTTCAAAAAGTACGCTCCCAACACCGCAGTCATGGTATGGTCCCCCAACTTCTACCCGGAGGAGACCATGGAGCTCTACTACCCCGGCGATGAATACGTGGACTACGTGGGCATTTCCGCCTATGCGGAGTACGCTCCCGAGACCGACCCCCTCGAAATGGGCATCGACCGTTCGAGAGCCGGAGCCATGCTGGATAAGCTGGTTTCCCTCTACGGCTACAAGAAGCCCTTCATCATCTCCGAGGGCGGCGCTTCCTACACCGCTCCCAAGACCGGCGCCGACATCACCGACTTCTCCGCAAGACAGCTCGCCGACTTCTATACCTACCTTCCCATCCGTTACCCCATGGTGAAGGCGGCGTTCCTCTACAACCTCCCCGACGTCAACGTGGGAAGCGGCAGATCCTTCCAGCTTAAAAACAACCCCACCGTCCTTGACGCATACCTCGGTGCCATCCGGAATCCCGCCTTCCGCTCCGAGTTCAGCGATGCGGCTCCGGTGCCCTCTTACTATGAGATCGCTTCCGGCGTTTCCGTAAAGCCCGAGGTCGTGGAGATCTCCTCCTTCGTGAAGACCGTCGAGAACGATTTCGCATACGTCGTATACCGTGTGAACGGCGCCGATGTGGGCGTTTCCTACGGCATTCCCTATTCGGTGAACATCGACTTCGCTCCCTATGCGGGACAGAACGACGTGAAGCTCGGATGCCTTGCCTTTGATTCCACCGGCAAGCTCTGCGCCGAAAAGACCTACAGCGTGAAGGTCGCACCGATCGCCGGCTGATCCGCCGAAAAGGAAAATACGGTATCGCAGCAAGGCAGGGCAAAGCGCTCTGCCTTGTTTTTTCGCCTTTTTCCGCTTTTCGTTCGGTTTTACACATTTTGACGTTTATGTACAAACGAAAACCGAAAATTTGACTGAACCTACAAAATTGTAATAAATTGGCTGAAATATTACGAAAACGCTTGACTTTCCGGCGTGTTCTATGGTATAATAACCCCAAATTCGGAAAAGGAGTTGATTCTTTTGGATAACAAAAAGAGTCGCGGTCAGTGGGGAAGTAATATCGGTTTTCTCCTCGCTGCAATCGGTTCGGCGGTAGGTCTCGGAAACATCTGGGGCTTCCCCTACAAAATGGGTAAGTGCGGAGGCTTTACCTTCCTCATCATTTATCTTTTGCTCGCAGTATTCGTAGGCTTTACGATCATGGTGAGTGAGCTCGCCATCGGCAGAAAGACCCGTCTTAACGCAGTCGGCGCTTACAATACCACAAAGAAGGGCTGGGGCTGGGTAGGCTGGCTTGCCGTTTTGTCTCCCTTCCTGATCATGACCTTCTACACGGTTCTCGGCGGCTACTGCATGCAGTATATGGCGCTGAATATAGCAGAGCTTTTCAACCTGCGTGAAGCGCTCGGTATACCGCTCGGCGGCGGCGACGTGTTCTCTGCGATGCTGACCAGCCCGTGGATCTGTATCCTCTTCACCGTTCTTTATATTGCCGTAAACTTCCTGATCGTTCGCGGCGGTATCTCCGGCGGTATCGAAAAGTTCAATAAGGTCGGCATGCCCGCCCTCTTCGTAATGCTCTGCATCATCATCGTCCGTGCGCTTACCCTCGACGGCGCCGTTGAAGGTCTTAAGTTCATGTTCGTTCCCGGTTATGCGGTAAGCGCAGGCTTTATCGAAAAGGCTCCCAGCTTCGTTACCGTTCTTGCAACGGCAGGCGGTCAGATGTTCTTCTCCCTCTCTCTTGCCATGGGCATCATGGTGACCTACGGTTCCTACCTCGGCAAGTCCGAGAACCTCGCCAAGAACTCCATCGTTATCGTGTTCTCGGATACCCTCGTAGCTCTTATGGCAGGTCTTGCCGTTATCCCCGCAGCGGTTGCCAACGCTGTTCAGAACGGCATTCCCTTTGCCCAGGTTAAGCTCGGCGGTCCCAGCCTCCTCTTCGTTACCCTGCAGGATGTATTTGCCGGCATGGGCAAGCTCGGTGCTGTCTTCGGGATCATTTTCTATCTTCTCGTATTCGTTGCGGCAATGTCCTCCTCCATTTCGCTGACTGAAGTTATCACCACTTTCTTCATCGACAACGTATCCAGGAAGAAGGGAAATGCAAACCGTTCCAAGGTTACCTTCTGGGTATGTATTGCGATTCTTGTACTTGCTGTTCTCGTGGCGGCTGACGGTCTCGGCTCCAACGGTTTTTCTCCGTGGAACGTATTCGGTATGGAAAAAGCGACCGCTGACTGGAATGCAGACTGGCTCGACTTTATGGACTGCTGGTCGGAAGGTATCGCCATGCCGATCGGCGCTCTGGCTACCTCTATCCTTGTCGGTTGGGTCATCAAGCCCAAGGCTATTTTTGAGGAATGTGAGCAGGAAGGCAACAGGTTCCCCGTAAAGACCTTCTTTGCCATCGCCATCAAGTTCGTGGTTCCGATCGCCATGATCCTCATCCTCCTCGGACAGTTGGATACCTTCTTCGCACTCGGTCTTTTCAAATAATCGATCGGTCCTCATCAAAATAAGCGGCAGAGATACGCTCCGAAAGGGGCGTATTTTTGTTTTGACAATATTAAAAGCAGACGCACCTTTTTCGGCACGTCTGCGTGATGACGGCGGTATTTCCTCCCAAAAATCAGGAAAGCTCCTTCTTCGTTTCGGAGGGAAGCTCCCCCACAAGGCTGCGGTAGGTCTTGGCGAAATAGGACATATTCGAGAAGCCGCAGGTCTGCGCCGCCTCGGTGATGTTGTATTTTCCGGACTGAATGAGCTCCTTTGCCTTTTTACAGCGGATATAATTCAGATGATTCACCACCGTGGAGCCGGTGACCTCGCTGAACAGATGGCAGAAGTAATATTTCGTAAAGCCCATTTCCCGTGAGATGCCCTCCACCGTCAGCGGCTCGCCGAAGTGGTTTTTCATATACTCGATCGCCCGCTTTACCGTGTCCGCCTTCGGATTCGTTTTGCTATCGGCGAGAGAGTCGGGGCTCCGGTGATTTTTCAAAAGCTCGGTCAGAAGAGTAAGGAACGCAAGCCGCACGTCGAGTCCCGCATATTCATCCGTTTCTCCGCAGGCTTTGACCACATCCTCATAAAGGGTCTTTATCTTTTCACACCGGATATGGGGAGAAAAGGAGCTTTCCTCGGTGTCGATGCCGAAGCTGCGGCAGAAGGAGGAGTCGACGATCAGGCAGTGATAACGGGCAATCTCCGTCAGCGGGTTGACGGTGTGCACGGTGTTGGAATTGACCACGGCGAGGTCTCCCGGCACTGCCGTTACCCGGACGGTGTTGGTCGTGACCTCGGCGCTTCCCTCGAGGAACAGCAGCAGCTCGATGTTTTCGTGCCAGTGCGCCGGGAAGGGATGCCAGCTTCTCTCCGGGTGGGAGGCGTGATAGCCCTTGCTGTACCGTGTGTCGGTGTGGAGCGATATCGGATTTCGGATGCTTACCCGCTGTTTTTCGTAAAAATTGTCATTCATGGCGTACCTCGCAGTGCAAAGGGCATAGGGCAAAAGAGAAAACTTCCGTTTTTGTCCGATCCTGCGTGTATTATATCACTCGCTTTACCGAAAAGCAATATAGTGTTATATTTTTTTGCAAAAAAACAAAATTTCCACTATGAAACGGCAGGAAAGTGTGCTATACTGTGTCTGTAATCTGTAAAAGTAAAAACTTTGCCGAAAGCTTACCGGCAAAGCGGCAAACACGAATTATACGGGAGGTTACGTTATGGATTTCAAAATAGGCGTGATGCTGGAGTCCTTCAGACTCGCTGACAGAGAGGCGATCGAAGCCGCCGCAAAGATCGGAGCACAGGGTATTCAGATGTACTGCACCAAGGGCGACCACGCCCCGGAGAATATGACCGCCGACAAGAAGAAGGAGCTTCTTTCACTGATGGACGCAAACGGTCTTGTTTTTTCCGCCATCTGCGGCGATCTGGGAATGGGCTTCGGCAAGAAGGAGCTGAACCCCGGACTCATCGAAAAATCAAAAAGGATCCTCGAGCTTGCCAAGGAGCTGGGCACCGATATCGTCACGACCCACGTCGGCGTCGTACCGGCAAGCCCCGACCACGACCGCTACAAGATCATGCAGGAAGCCTGCTTTGAGCTTTCCCGCTTCGCCGACAGCCTCGGCTCTCACTTTGCCATTGAAACGGGACCCGAACCCGCAAAGGTCCTCCGGGGCTTCCTTGACAGCCTCGGCTCCAGGGGCGTTGCCGTCAATCTCGACCCTGCAAACCTCGTGATGGTCACGGGCGACGATCCCGTGGCGGCGGTAGACACCCTTGCGCCCTATATCGTCCACACCCATGCCAAGGACGGCGTGAAGCTCCTTGACAACAACCCGGAGCAGGTATACGGCATTGTGGACGAAGTACCCACCGGAAGAGGCTTCGAGGAGGTCGCTCTCGGCACCGGTATGGTGGACTTCCCGAAGTACCTCGCCAACCTCGACAAGATCGGCTTCCGCGGCTTCCTCACCATCGAGCGTGAGGTGGGCGACAACCCCGCAAAGGACATAAAGACCGCCGCCGACTTCCTGCGCGGCATCATCGGGCAGGGAGCCCCTGCGGGCAATTCGGGAATGCACCTCGGATAAAAACGTGAGCGCAGATGCCCGAGTGTTGTCCCGCTTTGCCGCCAGCGGTGAGCCCCCGCGGGCACCTCGAAAGGATTGCACCGCAGACAAAACCGGGGTGCAGATGCCCGAGCGGGGGAGTCCCCGCTGACCCTTCGAGACCTTACCGCAGACAAAAGCGGGGCTAAAGACGCCCGGGTGTTGTCCCGCTTTGCCGCCATATATTCAAGCGGCAAAGCTTGTGGGGCGTTGTGCCGCTGCAGGCAGCGGGGAAGAAAAAGGAGGATATGTCATGTACGACAACATCAGAAGCACCTTGTGTGACTTTTATTTCACAGATCTCCCGACCCGTGCGGAGCGTGTTCGTCAACGGGTCTACCGGGAAATGGACGCCTATGCGGCACAGCATCCGGATGCGTCGGCGTATGAGCTGAAAGCGCATCAGTATGCCTGCATCGCCGAGGCGGCAGAGCCGGTGATCCTTCCCGGGATCCCGTTCTGCTTCGAGACCGGCGCTCTTGTGGCTTTCAGCGACGGAAGATTCAACCGGGGAGCGGAACACGCAAACGGCTGGCTCTTTCACAAAAACCTCTGTCTGTATGAAGAGGCGGATCCCCACGCCTTCAAGGTCTATCGCCGCCAGAAGGACGAACGGTTCTATGCGCAGGGCGGCGTCTATTCGGATTTCATGCATAAGGGGATCCCCATGACCAAGCTGTTCCGCACCGGACTTTCCGGGATTCTGGAGGAGGTGAAAAGCGCCGAAAAGGACTGCGATACCGACGAAGAAAGGCAGTTCCTGACCTGTGCCGCCGCCGGCATATCGGCGCTGTGCCGCATAGAAGAACGCTTTGCCGAAAGCGCCAAAGAGGCGGGAGAGCCGGAGCTTGCCGAACTCATTTCCCGGGTGCCGTATCATGCGCCGAAGACATTCCGGGAGGGGCTGTGCACCCTTGCGTTCATGCGAAAAGCGTTGGGAGCGCTGGAGGGTGTTGGCTTCAGCTCCTTCGGCAGAGTGGACGTGCTTCTTTCGCCTCTTTATGAAAACGACGAAAAACGGGGCGTCGACCGGGAAACTCAGAAAGACCTTGTGACAAGATTCCTGCTTATTTGGGACTGTGCTCTCGACAAGCGGGTAAAAATGGAAAAAGCCTTTGAGTACGAGCTGGAAAACTCCCTGACCCTCGGCGGCTGCGGCGAAAACGGAGAGCCGGTATTCAACGAGGTAACAAAGCTGTTTCTGGAGGTGCAGGACGAGGAAAACATCCTGTACCCGAAAATGATGCTTCGCTGCGGCAAAAATGCCCCGGAGGAGTACCTGCGTCGGATCGTAAAGCCGCTCCTTGCGGGAAAGAGCTTCAGCCTGATCGAAAACGATGACGCCATCATCCCGGCGATGATCTTCTCCGGCGTGGAACCGAAGGATGCAAAAGACTACGCCGTGGGCGGCTGCTGGGACATCCTGACGCCCGACGTAAGCATCCACAACAGCGGTGAATATTTCAATCTTCTCCGCCCTCTGGAGCTTTCGATCCATCGGCAGTACGACGTCATGCGGGAATGCGAGCTGTATTTTGAGCCTCTGGAGGAATGTGCCGACTTTGAGCAGCTGTATACCCGATACCTCGGGTATCTGCGCCGTGTATTCGTGCAGAAGGCTGCCCTGACCGCCCCCGGCGCAAGGCTGCAGTCGAGGGTGAACCCCGTGTGCGCCCTTTCGGCACTGACCGAGGTCTGCATCCCGAAGCGAAGAGAGATCGCCGGCGGCAGTAAGTACAACATCGAGACCGCCTATCTCTGCTGCTTTGCGGAGGCGATCGACTCGCTTCTCGCCATAAAGCATCTGTGCTTTGACAAGGCCCTTTGCTCTGTGGAAGAGTTGTTCCGTCAGTGTCGTGAAAACTGGCCGGACGAGGTTCTGCGGCAGAGAGCCATCCATGCTCCCTCCTACGGGGACGGCAGCGAAGACTCCTCCCGCTTCACCGGAAGGCTTGTCCGGGATATTTACCGGATCACGAGGGATCTTCCCACGGCATACGGCGGCGAATACAGACTCGGCAGCAATCTGTACACCGAGATACTGCGGTGGGGCGAGCTGGCGAAGGCGCTTCCCAGCGGAAGAAAAGACGGGGAATACCTCAGTCAGGGCATCACGCCCTCCCGCATACAGGAGCCCGTCACCCTTTCGGACGTGTTTGCAAGTCTTCGGTATACCGACATGGAGCTGTTCTCCGCCAACGCCTCCATCACCTTGACGCTTCCTGCGGGAAAACTGGATGCGGATAAGACCGTGATGCTCCTGCGGGCGGCTCTCGAAAGCGGTCTTCAGGCGATTCAGCCGAACTGCGTTCGTCGGGAGGATCTGCTCATGGCGCAGAAGCATCCCGAAAACTACGGTCACATCATTGTCCGTGTGTGCGGCTTCTCGGCGCCGTTCGTATCGCTTGCGCCGCACTATCAGGAGGAAGTCATTTCCAGAATGGTCATGCGGTGAGGCAGGGTACCCACTGCAGGCACCTCGAAAGGATTGCACCGCAGACTAAACCGTAATCCCCGATGCCCGAACCTTGTCCCGCTTTGCCGCCAGCGGTGAGCCACCACAGGCACCTCGAAAGGATTGCACCGCAGACTAAACTGTAATCCCCGATGCCCGAACCTTGTCCCGCTTTGCCGCCAGCGGGGACCCCCCGCGGGCACCTCGGGAATGCACCTCGGATAAAAGCGGGGCTAAAGATGTCCGAACCTTGTCCCGCTTTGCCGCCAGCGGGGACCCCCGCGGGCACCTCGGGAATGCACCTCGGATATAAGCGGGGCTAAAGATGCCCGAACCTTGTCCCGCTTTGCCGCCAGCGGTGAGCCACCGCAGGCACCTCGGGAATGCACCTCGGATAAAAGCGGGGCTAAAGATGCCCGAACCTTGTCCCGCTTTGCCGCCATATATTCAAGCGGCAAAGCTCAGAAAGTATCTCCAAAAGTCACTCGAAATGAAAGTTTTCGAAGAAAACTTTAGTTTGGAGCAAGCGCAAGGCGGGGCTTGCGGCATGCCCCGTCCGCAGAGGTCAAACGCCGACCTCTGCGGAGATTTGTTTTTGGCATTGGTCAAATCGGCGGCAGACCGTAGGGGAGGGGCTTGCTCCTCCCGATTCGTTTTGGCTCCCGCCGTTTTGCCGCAAACAATACTTCAGCCTGCCACAAGCACCAAAGAAAGTGCATGCTGCAGGCTGTCCCCGACTTTTTATTGAAGTTTGACAAGCGCATACCCGAAGGCTCCCGCCGTAACGGCGACCCTTCCGTTTTCCGCTTTTACACTCATGTTCTTCGACAAAAGGACGGTCATGCCGTCTGCGGGAAGGTCGATATCGGCAATGCAGTCTTTGTCGGAGAAGCTGATGACGGCGAGGACACGCTCGGAGTTTTTCGTGCGAAGGAGCGTCACAAGGTCATCCGGGGCGCTGTTTTCAAGAAGCGTTTCTTCCCCGGAGCAAAGGGCGGGGCAGGTGTGGTGCAGAGCGCAAAGCCCTTGCAAAAAGGCGAAACGCTCCTTTCCTTCGGCGCTGTCTTTCTTCGAGCGGTCAATGCCGTAGAGGTCGCCGCCGTAGGTGCGATTGGCGAAAATGCTGTGCATGTTGGTATCGCAATACTCGTATCCGTTATAGATAAACGGAGCGCCGACAGCGGCAAAGCACAGCACGAATCCCGCTCCCACAGCCCCCGGAAGGCAGACTTTTTCGATCCTTCCGCCGAGGTTTTTCAGGGCGTCGTTCGTCACGTCGTGATTGTCGAAGGCACGAAGCATAAGCTTTTCGGCGGGAGTCTTTTCCTCGGCGATCCGCAGGGCGTTTGTGAGGCTTGCGGCTGTTTTATTGTGCTCTTTAACGCCGGGAACGCCGCTTCCCCGGAGCATATTCCAAAGAATGCTCCCCATGAAGTCGCCGGGCATGTGGTAGTTGATGTCGAATTCCGAGAGATATTCCGGCTTTCCGCCCTCGTTCAGCATGATGAAGTCGGGACGCAGCGCTTTACAGCGGCGGATGCCCTCCGCCCAGAAGTCGAGGGGAACGCCGTCCCCCACGTCACAGCGGTAGCCGTCGATATCGTATTTTTTTATGAAGTATGTCATGTTATCCCACAGATACTCCCGAAGGGCAGCGGAGTCAAAATTCAGCCTCGGGAAGCACCATTCGCCGTTGGGAAGAAGATACTCCGGGTGCTCTTTGGCAAGCGTCGAGGAGGGACCGCAGTGATAGTATACAAGGTCGAGCATCACCCGAAGCCCGAGAGCGTGGGCGGTGCCGACAAACGAGGCGAGCTCCTCCTCGGTGCCGTATTCGGGGTCGATGCGGAAATAATCGCCGATACGGTAGGGGTTCTTCGGGTTTCCCGTTCCCGAAGCAATCTGTCTCGGGGAGCGGAATTCCATCCGCTCATCCCCGTCCGCTTCGACGATGGGGCAGAGGTATACTGCGTCGACCCCGAGCTCGGCAAGGCTCGGGAGGTGCTTTTCCGCTTCTCTGAGGGTGCCTTCCCGGGTGAAGGCACGGAGAAATAACTGATAAATAATCATTTTGCACGTTCCTTTCGGCTCACATTGCTGCACTTCACGGTGCAGGGCTCGCTTCTTTATCTGCCTGCAGTATGACACAGTTTTCGGGAAATGTCAAGGGCATTTTTCTGAAAATCCATCCTGCGCAGAAAGTCTCTTTGCAAAGAGCGAAAGAACGGAAGACAAGTGAAAACCGTTTTCAAGTATTTCGGTATTCCTTTTGAAAAAAGTTGCTGTTTCTCTTGCTTTTGCAGGGGAAGTATGGTACAATACCGATGTAAACGGAACGGTACAGCGTTACCGCTATCTTTATCCCGAAAGGAATGCAGACGATGAGAAAAAAAATATGCTTTAACTACGGCTGGAAATTTTACCGCGGCGCCATAAACGAGCCGGACGTGCTCATGAAGGAGAGGACCTACGGCGGCATCAAGACCGGCGAGCTGTGCGGCATCTTCGAGGACGCAAGATTTATCCGTAATTTTGCGAATATCCGTCTTCCTCACGATTACGTTATCGAGGACACTCCCGACCGAAGAAAGAACGAGGCGGAGGGCTTCCTTGAAGGGGACGAGGCATGGTACTGCAAGAAATTCGACCTTGCGCCGGACGACCTTGACAGGTGCATCTCCCTCTACTTCGAGGGCATCGCCACCGAGTCAGAGATCTTCCTCAACGGCACAAGGATAAGGCGCAATTTCAGCGCCTACAACCCCATCTATATAGACGTTACCGATTTTGTGTGCTTTGATAAGCCCAACATCCTCGTCGTTCACGCCACGATGAACGAACAGCCGGAGGGCTGGTGGTATCAGGGCGGCGGCATTTACCGGGACGTGTGGCTCGTAAAGACCGAAAAGATCGCCGTCGACACCTTCGGCACCTATGTCCGGGCACAGAAAAAGGATGGCGACCTTTGGAGCCTCGATATCGACGTCACCGTGAAAAACTCCGATTTTTCCGACCGGGACGTGAGCGTCCGTCATACCCTGCTTTCTCCCGACGGTACGCCGGTCATGGTGCTGGGCGAGAGCATGAACGTGGCAAGACGGGACAGAGGCACCCTCACCGTGAGCGGCGAGGTGGAAAATCCCCTTCTTTGGGATATTGACGCACCGAACCTCTATACCGTCAAAACGGAGCTTTTTTCGAACGGCAAAGCCGAAGACGAATACCTCACCCGCTTCGGCTTCCGCACCGCCGTCTTTGACCCCGACAAGGGCTTCTTCCTGAACGGCAGAAGCGTAAAGCTGAAGGGCTTCTGTGCCCATCAGGACTACGCCATGACCGGCATCTATCTCCCGAAGTCGGTGTCGAAGTACCGCCTTGCCCTCATGAAGGAAATGGGAGCCAACGCCTACCGCTCGGCGCATAACCTTTCGGACGAGCATACTCTCGATCTCTGCGACGAAATGGGCGTTCTGGTCTTCGACGAAACGAGATACTTCGCTTCCCACGAAGAGGGACTTTCCTATGTAAAGGATATGCTTCTCCGTGACCGGAACCACCCCGGCGTCATTACCTGGTCTGTGGGCAACGAGGAGTATATGCAGCACGTGGAGCCGGGCAGAAGGATCTGCGCTGCCATGCGGGAATATATCAAAAAATACGACGACCGCCCCGTAGTCCTCGTCATGACCACCGCCGGCGGCGTGCAGAATAACCTTGTGGGCGGCGAGGTGGACGTGATCGGCTTCAATTACAGCCTTGAATATCACGACGAGCTCCACGCAAAGTATCCCACGAAGCCCTTCGTCATGACCGAAAGCTGCGCACTCCAGACAAGCCGGGGACAGTATTTCGGGGACGATAAAGCCGAGAGCCTTTTTGACGCCCGGGATCATGCCGACCGCAAGGCGTGGAATCACACCACGAGGACAGAAACGTGGCGGCACGTCATGGAGCGCGAATACGAGTGCGGCATGTTCGTCTGGGCAGGCATCGAGCACCGGGGAGAAACGCTGTATCCGAGACTCTGCTCGCAGAGCGGACTTGTGGATCTCTACCTTCTCCGGAAAGAGGCGTTTTATCATACCCAGTCCCACTATTCCGAAAAGAAGATGGTGCATATCTGCCCCTCCACGTGGAATTTCGAGGGTCTTTCCGGCACCGTTATTCCGGTGGAGGTGTACACCAACTGTACCGAGGTCGAGCTGTTCCTTAACGGCATGAGCCTTGGAAAGGAAAAATACGAAAGCTTCGAGCCCTGCCGCTGGAACGTGGCATACGCTCCCGGAACGCTGACCGCCGTCGCCTACGACGAAAACGGGGAAGCAATTTGCCGGGACGAGGTCGTCACCACCGGAAAGGCGGTATCGTTAAAGCTCATTTGCGAGAACGAGGAAGACGTGAAAAACGGCGGCGACTGCGCCCTCTTCACCTGCGTCTGCCTTGACGAAAAGGGCAGAGAGGTCCCGAACGCCGCACCTACGGTTCACTTTACGGTAAGCGGCGGCGAGCTGCTCGGCACCGGCTCCTCGGTGGTCGACCATGTGCGTCCGCTGTGCAACACGAGAAAGATGTACTTCGGAAAAATTTCGGTCGCCGCCTATATGGGCGCAGGCACCGAGAGCGTCAGCGTGACCTGCGACGCCGAAGGTCTCGGCATGGCAAGGGCGGTCATTGAACGGTAAAAGTAACCGCATAAGACAAAGACACCCGCTGAATGTGATTTTTCAGCGGGTCGTTTCTTAAAGCTCGGCAAGTTGAGGGTATCAATTTAATCTGTTTCTTCGATTATTTTGTCCAGAAGCTTTTCATCCTGCAAATTTTGGCTGAAAGCATTTAAGTCAGTTATTACCGTTTCTTCTAATTCTGTGTATAATGCCTTTTTCTCGCTCAAATCATATAAGCTATGAACCACCTTATTCATCGCTTCATTTTCGGAAAAGGATGTCAATTTGAAGATCGAAAA
>JAZRXH010000002.1:0-5897 GCA_045600125.1 Eubacteriales bacterium
ATTGCTTGTATCAAAATCTATCCCACCTCTGTTGCGGCACTGCTTTGCGGGGTGCCCCCGCGGGCAATTCGGGAATGCACCTCAGATAAAACCCAAAGTCCCGCTGCCCGAATATTATCCCGCTTTGCCGCCATAAATCCGTGCGGCAAAGCTCACCGTTTTCTCCACTCCCTCAGAATAATCTCTGTTGCGGCACTGCTTTCTTGCCGCAACAGACAGTAGACAACAACCATTTACCCCTAAAAAACACCGTGGCAGTCCGTATGGACTGCCACTATTGAAAGTTTTCGCCCGCCTTTTTCAAAAGGCGGCGAGGTGCAGGGCGAGGAGCCCTGCATATTGGCGGCGATGGGGTTTGGGGGCGAGGAGCCCCCAAAAAGGGGTGCAGGGGCAGAGCCCCGCAGCTTTCGTCGATAGGGCTTGGGGGCGAGGAGCCCCCCAAAAAGATCATTTAGTGCGCATCGAACCAGGTGTCGCCGACGCAGAGCTCGACGCTGAGGGGGACTTTAAGGGAGACGGCGTTTTCCATGCTTTCCCGGAGGATCGTGCAGACGGCGTCGGCGCAGTCCTTTTTCGCCTCGACGATGAGCTCGTCGTGCACCTGCAGGATGAGTCTTGCGTCGAGTCCGGACTCTTCGAGAGCCTTGTCGCAGTTCACCATGGCGATCTTGATGATATCCGCCGCCGTGCCCTGAATGGGGGTGTTCATGGCGAGCCGCTCGCCGAGAGCCACCAGCACCTTCTTGGAGCTCTGCAGCTCGGGAATATATCTTCTTCTGCCGAAGATCGTGGTCACGAAGCCGTCCCGTGAGGCGTTCTCACGAAGCTCGGCAAGATACCGGTCTACACCGGGGTATTTGGCAAAATAGCCGGCGATGTACGCCGCCGCTTCCTTCTTCGATACGCCGATGTCCCCCGCAAGGGAGAAATCCGAAATACCGTAGACGATACCGAAGTTCACCGCCTTCGCCTGCTTCCGCATCTCGGGCGTTACCTCCTCCGGCTTTACGCCGAAGACCTGCGACGCCGTCGTCCGATGGATGTCGCCGCCCTCGATGAAGGTGTTCACCATGGTCTCGTCCCCGGAAAGAGCCGCAAGGATGCGAAGCTCGATCTGGGAGTAGTCGGCGTCAATCAGACAGTAATCGCTGTTTTCCGGCACGAAGAACTTGCGGATCTCCCGCCCCTCGGCGGACTTGATCGGGATGTTCTGCAGATTCGGCTCGGCGGAGGAAAGACGTCCCGTCTGGGTGAACGCCTGCTTGAATACCGTGCGTACCCGTCCGTCGGGGCCCTGCGCCTCCAGAAGTCCGTCGCCGTATGTGGATTTCAGCTTGGACAGCGCACGGAAGTCCAGTATCTCGTTGATGATGGGATGAATCGGACGCAGATGCTCCAGCGTTTCGGCGTCGGTGGAGAAGCCGCTCTTCGTCTTCTTCATGCCCGGAAGTCCGAGCTTCTCGAAGAGGATCTCGCCCAACTGCTTCGGGGAATTCACGTTGAATTCCGTCCCCGCAAGGGCGTAAATGTTCTGCCGCCGTGCCTCGGCACGGGACTCAAGGACGCTGTTGTAATTCCGGAGTCCCTCGCCGTCAAGGCGCATACCCGTCCGCTCCATCTTCGCAAGAACCATGGCAAGCGGCATTTCCACCTCGTAAAACAGCTTTTCGGACTTGTTCTGAAAGAGAGTCTTCGAGAAATAGTCTTTCAGGAAGGGCATGGCGAGAAGAAGACCGAAGGCACGGCTCTGCCCGTCCCCCATGGGCGCAATAGTGCTTTTGGCAAGTCCCGAAAGATCCTGGGGCTCGTTTTTGGCGCCGGGATCGCAGAGGTAGGCGGCGAGCTTCAGGTCAAAGGCGCAGTTCGGCGTCGGAAGTCCCCTTTCGAGAAGACGCACCGCCGTGTCCTTGGAGTCGTACAGAACTACGGGGCGCTCCCCCGCAAAGAGCTTCCGGAGGTTATCCTCGGAGGCGCTTGCAAGGAAGTTTTTCCCGCCCGCCGTGATATATAATTTTCCCGACGCAAAATCGGGAAATACGTAGGTGTCGCCGGAACAGCCGATGCTTCCCACGTCTTCCGTTTCTTCAAAATCGTCAAACGCCTTGATCGGCGCCGACTCGGTGCTTCCGCTCTGTGCGCTTCCGGCATTTTCAAGATCGAACCGCTCAATGAAGCCCCGGAGCTCCAGATCGGAGAACAGCGAGAGAAGTCCGCTCTTGTCAACATCGCCTCTTGCAAGAGAGGCAAAGCTCAGATCCAGCGGTACGCTGCGGCAGATCTCGGCGAGGAAGCGGCTCATGTACGCCGAGTCCTTTCCGTCTGCGATCTTTTCCTTCATTTTGGGGCTGAGCGAGCTGCTTTCATAGTTTTCATACAGTCCGTCCACGCTGCCGTAATCGCAGATCAGCTTGAGCGCCGTCTTTTCCCCCACGCCGGGAATGCCCGGGATATTGTCCGAGGTATCGCCCATCAGCGCCTTGAGCTCCACCAGCTTTTCCGGGGCAAGTCCCGCATAGTTCTCGGCGAATCTCGCCTTGTCGTAGACGATTGTTTCGGTGTTGGTGGCAAGAAGGACGAAGCTCTTATCCGAAATGAGCTGGAGGGAGTCCCGGTCGCCGGTGAGGATATAGCAGTCGTAGTCGGCAGCCTCGTCGTCGATACAGGTCTTTGCGCCGGTGCCGAGGATGTCGTCCGCCTCGAAGCCCTCGAGGGAGAGGATGCGGAAGCCGAAAAGCTCGGCGGCTTTTTTACAGAGCGGCAGCTGGAAGGCAAGCTCCTCCGGCATTCCGTGGCGATTCGCCTTATAAAGCTCGTACTTTTTATGCCGGAAGGTGGGCGCCTTCAGGTCGAAGGCAACGCCGATGCCGTCGGGGCGCAGGCTCTCCACCTGCTTCATAATGATATTCACGAAGCCGTAAATGGCATTGGTGGGTCTGCCGTCCCGGGTCGTAAGGGGCTTCACGCCGTAAAAGGCTCGGTTCAGGATGCTGTTTCCGTCGATGAGGAGTACTTTTTTTCTCTGTATATCGGGCATTTTCATCTTGTCCTTTCTCGGAATCCTTCGGCTCGGAGCCGCCGTGCGTCTTGCGGCTCCGCCGTATAGATACAGTATAACAGATTTTCAGAGAAAATACAAGTTTTTTCTTTCTATCTTTTTATAATGGAACACCGACCTCTGCGGATTTTGTTCTCTATTTGCAGCGCAAAGGTGCTGTGGGTGCGCTGAAAACAAAACTCCGATGAAGTCGGCGTTTGACTTCATCGGAGCGGTAAAGAGTGATTATTTCTGCTTCACCCATGAGTTTGACCGCTCGGATTTATGGCGGCCAAACGGGATAATACTCGGGCACAAAAAACCACCATTAAATCTGAGGTGGGGTCTCGAGGTGCCAGCGGGGGCTCCCCGCAAAAGGCGGCGAGGTGCTTCACCGAGCAGCCCTGCATTAAATCCTATCAGAACGCAACGCCCTGAGCGAGCATAGCGTCAGCGACCTTTACGAAGCCGGCGATGTTAGCGCCTGCGATGAGGTCGCCTTCCATGCCGTAGGTCTTAGCAGCCTTGAGGGACTCGTCGTAGATGCCCTTCATGATCTGATGGAGCTTTGCGTCAACTTCCTCGGCGGTCCAGCTGTAACGCATGGAGTTCTGGCTCATTTCGAGACCGGAAACCGAAACGCCGCCGGCGTTTACTGCCTTGGAGGGAGCCACGATGACGTTGTTTGCCTTGAGATATTCAACGGCGTCGGCAGTGGTAGGCATGTTGGCAACCTCGATGTAGTACTTGAGTCCGTTGGCAACCATGTTCTTGGCGTCCTCGAGCTTTACTTCGTTCTGGGTAGCGCAGGGCATGCAAACGTCGACCTTTACTTCCCAGGGCTTCTTGCCTGCGAAGAAGGGAACGCCGAACTTGTCTGCGTAGTCCTGAACCTTGTTGCGGTTGGAGGCTCTCATTTCGAGCATGAAAGCGATCTTTTCGTCGGTGGAAACGCCGTCTTCATCGTAGATATAACCGTCGGGGCCGGAGATGGTAACGACCTTGCCGCCGAGCTCGGTGATCTTTTCAACGGCACCCCATGCTACGTTGCCGAAGCCGGAAACGGCAAAGGTCTTGCCCTTGATGTCCTCGCCTGCGGTCTTGAGCACTTCTACTGCGTAGTAAGTAGCACCGTAGCCGGTCGCTTCGGGACGAAGGATGGAACCGCCGTAGGAACGGCCCTTACCGGTGAGCACGCCGGTGAACTCGTTTCTGAGTCTCTTGTACTGACCGAAGAGGTAACCGATCTCTCTTGCGCCTACGCCGATGTCACCGGCGGGAACGTCGGTGTCTGCACCGATGTGCTTGGCAAGCTCGGTCATGAAGCTCTGGCAGAAGCGCATGATCTCTGCGTCGCTCTTGCCCTGGGGATCGAAGTCGGAGCCGCCCTTACCGCCGCCCATGGGGAGACCGGTGAGGCTGTTCTTCAGGGTCTGCTCGAAGCCGAGGAACTTCATAACGGAAGAGTTTACGGTCGGATGGAAGCGGAGACCGCCCTTGTACGGACCGATGGCGGAGTTGAACTGTACACGGTAACCTCTGTTTACCTGCACCTTGCCGTTGTCGTCTACCCAGCTTACCTTGAACTGGATGAAACGCTCGGGCTCTACGAAGCGCTCGATGATGCCTGCCTTTTCGAGCTCGGGTCTCTGCTCAACGACGGGTTCGATGGATTCGAGAACTTCCTTGACAGCCTGATGAAATTCGGGCTCGCCGGGATTCTTCTTAACGACGTTCTCATAAACGTCTGCAAGATACTGTGACTTGAACATTGCTTTGTTCCTCCTGTATGATTAAAAATTTTAACACTTTTACGGCGCTCTTTTGCCGCCATGTGGAAAACGTCTCTCGGATCCTCCGTTTTCCTCCCCTTATTTTACCACGGAATGCCGAAAATTGCAAGAGTTTTTTTTCGTGCAAAATACCGTTTTTGAAGATATTTTCGATAAATTATTCAACATTTCGGAAAAATCGGCATACTTTTCGCAAAAAATGAATGATTCTGCATTTCCTCGCCGCTTATGCTTCATGGCAAAACGGAAAAGCGTTTCCACGGCGAGGACGGCGAAAACAGCCCGGGGCGGGAAGCTTTACGCCTTCCCCGTACTGCCGAAGCCGCCGGCGCCTCTTTCGGTGTCGCCGAGGTCTTCCTTTTCGCAAAAAGTCGCCTCAAGGAACGGAAGGATGACAAGCTGGGCGATCCGGTCGCCGCTCTTTACGGTGCGGGGGATATCCGAGTCGTTGTGAAGCGCCACGATGTATTCCCCCCGGTAGTCGCTGTCGCAGACGCCGACGCAGTTGGCGGGGCGCAGTCCCTCCCTTGCGGCAAGACCGCTCCGGGCAAAGACGGCACCGAAGAATCCGTCGGGGACGGCTACGGCAAGTCCTGTGCCGACCTTTTCGGTGGTGTGCGGGGCGATGACGATCTCGCCGTCGACGGCGGCGTACAGGTCGTAACCGGCTGCCTTTTCCGAGCCCCGGTGGGGAAGACGGGCGTCCTCCCGCAGCTTTTTGATTTCTATCTGCATTTTTGTATTCTTCCTTTCTTTATTCAGTGAGCGGCGGGAGCCGCCGTGATAAGTACGGTAATTGACTGCCCCGGGATGTTTTGATCATTTCCGGCTGCCGCCGTGAGTGCAGGGATTGACCGCCCTCTTTGAAAACGGAAGCGTATTATCCTCGCCTCCCGCCGGGGGTGTAGCGATTGCCCCACTGCACACGAACGGGGGTGTCACTTTTGTCACGAGCGACAAAAGCCGATACACTTCGAAATGCATGATATGCATTTCGTGCGGTATCGCACCAAAAACGCCCGTAGGAAGGGCTAAGCCCGCCCTTCCTACACTTTCCGGGCGTCGCACTT
>JAZRXH010000003.1:0-31718 GCA_045600125.1 Eubacteriales bacterium
CATCAAGCGGTACATCCATCCGCCGAAGGACTATGTGAAATGGGCAAAGATCTGCTCCCACATCATCTCCCACTACAACGAGGGCTGGGCGGACGGCTTCCGCATGGGCATCGAATACTGGGAAATCTGGAACGAGCCGGATCTTACGAACCGATGCTGGACGGGCAGTGCCGAGCAGTTCTTCGAGCTGTATGAGACGGCTGCAAAGTTACTGAAAGCAGAACACCCCGACGTAAAGGTCGGCGGCTGCGGCATCACCTCGCCTTACAGCGGCATGGCGGATCCCTTCCTGAAATACGTATCCGAGAGCGGCGCTCCCCTCGATTTCTTCTCGTGGCACAATTACATCCATACGCCGAAGCAGGCGCACGACTCGGCACTTCTTGCCGAAAAGCTTCTCAAAAAGTACGGTTTTGACGCTGCCGAGAGCATCTACGATGAATGGAACTACGTGGTAGCGTGGGACGACACCATCCAGAGATCCATCGACATACATAAGACACCCATGTGCGCCGCCTTCGTTTCCTCGGTGATGTCGGTTTTGCAGGACACGAGTACGGACAAGGCGATGTACTATGACGTGCAGATACCGGGGTTTAACTGGAACGGCGTCTTTACGCCGGGACGCATGAAGACTCACGGCGAACCCATGCCGATCATCCTCGAAAAGCCGTATTACGCCCTCGAAGCCTGGGGAAAGCTGTACGAGCTCGGCACGCAGGTACAGACGGAGGTCTCGGGAGAGGATCTGTTTGTGACGGGTGCAAAGGACGGGAACACGCTGCGGCTCCTTATCACCCAGTACAACGACGACGGGGGCTTCGGCGAGAGCGCTCCGGGGACGCACACGGTGAAGCTGTCCTTTGAGGGGGCTTCGGTCAGGAAGCTGACGGTACGGAGGATCGACGAAGAACACGGCTTCGAGGAAGAAGCACTTACAGACGGCGAGCTTACACTTGTCGGCAACTGCTTTGCCCTTGTGGAAGCGGAGCTCGGATAAAATGCAAAAAGGACTATTCGAGAAGTCAGAATACAGCAAAAAACTCCCGGCTCGGAATTTCTCCGAGTCGGGAGCTTTGTATCCTTTTCGGGGTTTCCCCACGGGCAAATCGTACCCCACCGCAGACAGAATCGGGATGGCAGGCGTCCAAGCATCCCCCCGTTTTGCCGCCACAAACCAAAGCGGCAAAACTCATCGTTTGTACCAAAAGCTGTTCTCACCTCTGCGGACGGTAGGCACTTTCCATTTAGTCCCCCAATTCCCCGTCAAAGTCCGTATGGACTTTGACTATTCAAAGTTTTCGCCCGCCTTTTTCAAAAGGGGGCGGTGGGGTTTGGGGGCGGGAAGGCCCCATAAATCCCGCGGTGGGGTGTGGGGGCGGGGAGCCCCCATAAATCCCGCGATGGGGTTTGGGGGCGAGAAGTCCCCATAAATCATACTAAAACAGCTCAGCCACGTCCCCTGCAAAGCCGTAGTCGGCGAAGTCGAAGATGCGGGCACATTTGTCGCTGTTCACGGCGAAGACGGTGCCGGCACGTTCGATGGCGCAGGTATGCTGAACGGCGCCGGAGATACCGAGAGCGACGTAGACCTTTGGAGAGACGGTACGTCCGGTAAGGCCAACCTGCTCGGCGTATCCGGCTTTTCCCTTATCCACGACGGCACGGGAAGCGGCGATGCCGTAGCCGTTATCGGCGGCAAAGGTGCGTATTTCCGGAAGGCAGCCGAGAGCGCCGAGCCCTGCCGAGAGGATGACGTTCTCGCTCGTGTTTTCGGCGGTGCGGACGGTCGCCATCTGAGGCAGAGTCCGGCACTCGATTTTGGCGGTGATGCTTCCCCCGAAGGCGGGACGGATCATATAGAGCTTTTGCCCGTCTGTCTCGAGGGAAACGCAGTCGGCGCAGAGTCCCGTGCCGAGCTTTGCGGCGGCGATGGGAGCGTACCGTCTTCCCCAAAGGTCGCTTTTCCAGAGGATGACGGCGGGCTTTTCTTCTTTCGCTTTTTTTATGATTTCATAAACGTCGGTGCTTTCAATGAGAACGACCTTTTCGGCGATGCTTTTTGCTTTTTCGGCGGCATCCGCACCGACTGCCCAAACCTCGGGAAGCTTTACCGGACTTTCGGGAGCGGCGAAAGAGGTGCGTGCTTTCTTTGCCTCTTCCCTCACCTTCTGCCAGAACTCTTCCTTCGGAAGGAAGGTGCAGTGCCGTCTTCCCACCGTGCTTTCATAGGTTTTCAGTACCTTTGTGGGGGAATTGGCAATGCCGACACGGGTCTTGTCGATATCGGCGTCCTCGCATTTCCACTCCTCCACGCTTCCGGTTTTCGAGGTAAGGCGGGGAAAGCGGAGGGTATTGATACGCTCGACGGTGAGGACGGCGGGAAAATCGGCAGACTCTTCGCCGAAGCGGGTCTCGCAGGACACCCTGCGCTTTTCGGCGTCTATATTCAGCTTCATGACGTTGGTGATAAGAGAATAGCCGCACAGAGCGGAGATCTCCGCTCCCACCTGCGCCGTGTCGCCGTCGATTGACTGTCTTCCGCAGAAAACAAGGTCGGGGGCGAGTTTTTTCACGCACTGCGAGAGAGCATAGGCGGTACAGAGGGTATCCGAGCCCGCCAGCGCCGTATCGGAAAGGAGTATATTCCGGGCGCTTCCGAGGCGGGAGAGGCAAAGAAGCATCTCCTTCGCCGCCGGTCTTCCCATGGAAAGGAGGGTGACCTCGGCAGTGCCGACTTTCAGGGCTTCCTCATAGGCGCAGGCGTCAAAGGGGTTTACGTCGCCGTCGGGAAGCTGTTTTACAAGGACGAGGATCTTCATGGTCGTTTCCTGCATTGTTCCTATTATTTATTTATATTCGTGGTACACGGGCGCAAGAGCGTCGTGGACAGCCTTGTATTTCTTGAACAGTTCGGCGTACTTTGCGGTGTTTTCCGCATTCGGCACCGTCTTATCCTTCTTGGCAACGCAGACCTTCACCGCCGCCTCGGGACTTTCAAAGACACCGGCGGCGATACCCGCCAGCATCGCCGAGCCGAGAGAAGAGTCGCTGTTCTCGGTGGTGTACAGCGTGATGCCCAGCATATCGGCGGTGATCTGCCGCCACAGAGAACTGCCCGCACCGCCGCCGATGATCACGGCGGAAGCTTCGTGTTCGATGCCGATGCTTTCAAGGGCATTCATGCAATCGAGCATCGAGAAGCCGACGCCCTCGAGAAGCGCTCTCGTGAAGTGGGCTTTCGTGTGTCCCGCACGGATGCCGATAAAGCTTCCGCAAAGGAAGGGATCGGCATAAGGAGTCAGCTCACCGTTGATGTAAGGATGGAACATGAGTCCTTCCGAGCCGATGGGAAGCGCCGAAGCGGCAGCGTCCAATTCCTTATAGCCTCCGCCGAAGGTATCACGGAACCATCTGTACGAGGAAGCACATGCCTTGGTAGCGGTGCCGGGGTACCACAGACCGTCGGCGATATGGGAATAGTTGATGAGATATTCATGGGGATATGCCCTATCGGTGATGACGCAGATGCGTCCTGCGGTGGCAAGCTTCACCGTCATCTGTCCCTTGGACACGGCGCCCGAGGCGAAGACCTCCATACAGGTGTCGGTAGTGCCGCAGATCACGGGCGTACCTTCGCAGAGTCCCGTGGCGTCGGCGGCTTCTTTTGTGACCTTGCCGATGACATCGGCGGGCTTTACGATGGGCGGGAGAAAAGCGGGATCGAAGGAGCAGAGGTCACAGAGCTCCTTTGACCATTTGCCGTCCCGGAGGCTGTAAAGCATACTGCCCTCTGCCTCGATGAAGTCGGTGCAGTAAACGCCGGTGAGCATATAGCGGATGTAGTCCTTTTCAAAGAAGATCTTCTTTGCTTTTGCAAATACTTCCGGCTCGTTGTCCCGTACCCACATGAGCTGAGGGAGCGTCCAGATGGTATCCGGCTTATGGAAGGTATGCTCCACGATAAAGTCGAGGTGATTATCACGAAGGTCTTTTGCTTCCTTCGTGCTTCTCGAATCGGTCCAGTGGATGGCGGGGCGAAGGGGTCTATACTCTTCATCGGTGAGGAGGAAGGTATGCGTTGCGGAGTCGATCGCCACCGAGAGGATGTCCGAGGGGGATATGCCGCTCTTTTCAAAGAGGGCTTTGGTGTTTTCACAAAGAGCCGTAAACCAGTCCTCGCACTTCTGCTCGCACCAGCCGCTCTTTTCGTGGTAGGTGGGGTATTCGAAGGTGTTCGTAGCGGCGATCTTGCCGTCGGTGCCGAGGAGCGTTGCCTTGGAGGCGCCTCCGCCGAAGTCGATGCCGAGTAAATATTTCATAGCCATAGCGGTTTCCTTCCTTTACTATTACTATTGTACTGTTCGTGTTTTGATACGGATTTATCGGAAATTCGGGAGATAGGCTCCCATATCCCATAGTTTTTGCTGAATAAGGCGCACGTCGGTCTCCCGTGTAAGTCCCGTGCCGCTTGAGAGCGCCGCCGCCACGCCCGCCGCCTGCCCGGTGATGTAACAGCCGGGAATGACACGGACAGAGCCCTGCATCTCGTGGCTTGCGCTGATGCACTTTCCGGCACAGAGGAGGTTTTCCACACCCTTTGGGGTCAGCGCTCCGTAGGGGATGCCGTAGGACTCGCCGTCGCCGTGACGGAGGGCGAAGTTCTTTTCAAAGGCATCCATCCCCTTTTTGTCGGGGCTGGCGATGTGGATATCGAGGGGATAGGAGTATCTGCCGATTTCGTCCTCGAAGACAGTCTTATTTTTGAAATCTTCTGCCGTCAGCATTTTATCGCCGACGATGCGGCGGGATTCCCGCACGCCGAGGACGTTGGCGGTCTCGATGAGGGCAAGGCGCTCAAAACCGTCCTTCAGATACTCTTTATAGTATTTTTCGTAGTCGGTGACGAGCTTTCTTCCGAAGAGCATCGCCGAGGTGAGCGAGTCCTCATCCGTGGGGTCGACGCCGAAAATATGTCCCACGTTGCCGCCGGCGACGCCTTCGCCCTTATTGCCGGTGAAAAGTCCGGGAAGGAGCGGGTCGTACTGACGGATCACGCCGTCTTCGATGGCTTCTTTTATCCTTCTTGCATCGGGGTAGACTCTTTTTTTCTCCTCCACGTTTGCCCAGAGGGAATAGAGGGTCGTGCCCATGGTGATGCCGGAAGCGTCGCCAAGCTCGTACTTCGCTCCCGCCATATAGGACAGCGTTCCGTCGCCGGTGCAGTCAACGTAGATCTTCGCCCTGACACAGAAGAGTCCCGACTTTCCCGAAAGGACGGCGTACTCGATATGCTCGCCGCAGAATGCCACGTCGATGAGCTTTGTGAAGAACGAGAACTTCGCTCCGCTCTTCTCCACAAGATCGTCGTAGACACGCTTCACCTTTTCGATGCCGACACGGTAGGTCTTGCGGGCACATGGGAGCTCTTCCCCGTACAGCTCTTCGAATATTTCGTTTCCGAATCTTCCCGTGAGGTTGTTCTTTCCGTCGCAGAAGTTCATGATCTCGGAAACAAGCCCTGCGGTCCCCATGCCGCCGAAGCAGCCGCCTTCCTCGGCGAGAAACACGCTTTTTCCGCACCGTGCGGCATTGACCGCCGCCGCAACGCCTGCGGGGCCGCCGCCCGCCACAAAGACGTCCACGTCGTATTTGGTCGTCAGTTCCTTCTTATAAAGCATCTTTCGGCATTCCTTTCCGGGAAAAATATCGTCTTGCCTTCACATTTATACGGTTCTTCACAGATCTTCGGGAATGAAAGAGATCATTCCGGAAAATCCGGGAGGAACACGGAAAAGAGGTAAAAGAAAGGCAGAAAAGCGCACTGCGGGGGAAGCAGAACTTGCCTCCCCCGTTTTTTCCGTGCTTTACTTATTCAGCCATGCGTGGTCGGGGTCGCTTGTCATGAAGAAGCCTCTGTTTTCGCCCGCCATCACCCAGAGATAATAGTTGTTATATCCGGGAGCGCACATGCAGGGGTGGTAGCCCTTGGGGATCTCTACGAAGTCGCCGTTCTTGACGGTGTAGGTCTCGTCGATCTCGCCGTTGCGGGTGTATACCTTCTGGATACCGAAGCCGGTGGGCTTATCGTATTCATAGTAGTAGATCTCTTCGAGAACGCCTTCGGTGGGCATATTGTCCTCGTCGTGCTTGTGAGGCGGATAGGAAGCCCACTGGCCGCCTTCTACCCATGCTTCGCCCACGTAGATGAGGTTGGCTTCGAGTCTTTCGTCCACAATGAAGTGGGCTTCTCTCTCCCAGCCGGGCTTGCCGAGGTGTTTTACAATAACGTCCTCGGGCTTTACGAGAACGGGCGTGAAGTCCTTCTTTGCGGGGGACTTGCAGACAGCGATGACAACGCCGTCTTCTTCGCCTGTCACGGTGAACTTCTTATTTCTCGGGAGGTAAAGAGCGGTGGCGGGACCGTCGAATACGTTCTTTCTCTTGCCGATGTTCTTATAGTCGAAGCCGTCGCCGACGACGTCGCACTTGCCGCCGAGGAGGATGAGAGCGTATTCCTTATCCTGCTCGTCGTAGGAAAAACTCTTGCCATTTGCCAGTTTGAGCATGTCGATCTCGATCCACTTGCAGTAGGAGTCTTCCTTCTTGTATACGGGGGTACAGCCCTCCGCACCGTTCCATGTACGCTTGAGTTCCATAGGTAAATCCTTCCTTTCAGAATGATAATTTATTTTTTGCGCCGTATGTCTTATGCCTTTTCAGAGTGTATAGCCGTTTTCCGCAAGGTATTTCTTCACGGTATCAAAGGACGGTACGCTTTCCCTTGCGCCGATGCCGGTGCATTTCAGCCCCGATACGGCACTGGAGAAGTGGCACGCCTTCACAAAGTCGAAGCCGCAGCACAGCGCCGCCGCAAAGGCTCCGTGGAATACGTCGCCCGCACCGTTGGAATCCACCACCTCGGCGGGATAGATGGGATAATACGTGATCTCTTTGCCGTCAAAGAGAAGACCGCCGTTTTTGCCCATGGTGATGACCACCACCTCGGGATGATACGTGTCAAAAAGCTTCTCTGCCGCCTTTTCGGGAGAGTCCTCGCCGGTGACACCGAGGGCGTATTCCTTCGAGGGGATGAGGATATCCACGAGGGGGAGAAGTCTTTCGATGCCTTCGTAGCGTCCGCCGGCGTCGTACAGCACCTTCGTGCCGTTTGCCCGGGCAATCTTTGCCGCTTCGATGGCGGCTTCCAGCTCGTTGCCGTCAACCATGAGGATGTCGGCTTCGGCAACAGCCTTTTTCTTCTCGTCGTCGAGGACGAGGGGCGGAAGGCTGCCTTTGTCAAAGACGCAGGTCCGTGAGGTACTGCTCCGGCTCAGCCAGATGCAGGAGGTGAAGGCACGGCAGCCTTCCTTCATGTCTATATTCGAGGTATCTACGCCGTACTTCTCAAAGTCGCCCATGAGGAAGTCTCCGGCGGAATCCTTTGAGAGAACGCCGATGAAGCCGCTCTTGATCCCTAACTTCGATACCGCCACGATGCCCGTTGCGGCAGGACCGCCGCCGGCGGTCTTGGTGGCGTCGGCACGGAGCTTGGTATCCTCCTCGGGATACTTTGGGACGGTGATGAGGGTATCCATGACGCAGGCGCCGATACCGACTACCTTACAAGCACTCATTTCGCCATGCCCTCTGCGCCGAGAAGTTTAATTTTGGACAGTGCGAACTGCTTTACGCAGTTGATCGGCTCTTTCATGAAGAGGTCAATGGCGATCTTGTCTCTCGATACGGCGAAAACGCCGTCGAGGAAGGAGTAGCAGAGGTCGGTACCGAAGTTGATCTTACGGATGCCAGCCTTGATGGAGGCGATGATCTGATCGTCCGGGATGCCGGAGCCGCCGTGGAGAACGAGGGGAATGTTTGCCGCTGCCTTTATATCGGCGATCCTCCGGATGTCCAGCTTCGGGGGCTTCTTGTAGCGGCCGTGAGCGGTGCCGACGAGGACGGCAAGAGCCGCAACGCCGGTCTTCTTTACGAAGTCCGCTGCCTGCTCAACATTAGTGAATTCGTCCATGGCTTCGTCGTTGACGGTGCCCACGTGACCGAGCTCGCCCTCTACGTCAACGCCCACAAAGGCGGCGGTATCCACGACCCGCTTTGTGATCTCCACGTTCTTTTCGTAGTCGTAGGCGGAAGCGTCGATCATGACGCCGGTAGCGCCGTAGCGGAGGGCACGGGTGGTCTCTTTCTCGCTTGCACCGTGGTCAAGGTGGAAGCAGACGGGAACCGACGCCTTTGCGGCGGCGGCAAGTGCGATGGGGGCTACGTAGTAAGCGCCGCCCTCGGTGAAGAGTCTGGAATAGGTCTGGAGGATGACCGGAGCTTTGGCTTCTTCGGCGGCTTCGATAACGCCCATGACCGTTTCCATATTGTAGATATTGAATGCGGGAACTGCGAACTCGCCCTTTTCGGCAATGTCCAGTATTTCTTTCAGTGTAACAAGCATAACTGTTTCCTTTCAAACAGCCTTCCGGTCAAATAGCCTTCCGGCTGATTCCGAATTACTTTTCCAAATGGTAATTATCCCCGTAGTAGACGCATCTCGGCGCGGTCCTTCCGTCCTCGTAGTTGCGGAAATCAAAGCGGGTGACCGAGGTAAGTCCGCAGGAGAAGCCGCCGTTCATAAGGTGGCACGGGATATGGAGAAGGATGCCCGACCACGTGGTGGTGAAGGCGCCGTGGCAGAAAAGGACGATCTTCTTTTCGCTCGGCGTGAGGATGCGGTAATAGCCGTCCTCATACTGATAGCCAAGGCGCTCGAGAAATTCGTTGCCCTCTCTCGTCACCCGGTCCCGCTCCTCCCTGACGGTGCTCATGTCCAGCTTCGGGACGCTGCAGGCGTCCTCGTAGGAAAGGTCGATGTTGCCTTCCTCCCGGTAGTAGGTGTTCTGAATGACGTTCACGGGGACGGTGTCCGCCTCGGGCGTCGCCCGGACCTTGACGGCGGTGCGAACCTCGCGGGTCCACTTTTCGATCGTTGCTTCCTTTCCGAGAAGGTCGCAGAGGTACGACGCCGTTTCCTTTGCTCTTCCGAGGGGAGAGGAGTAGATCTCGTCGATGCCGTAGGCGGCAAGGCGCACGGCGACCTTCTTTGCCTGTTCCCTGCCCTTTTCGGTCAGGCAGTCATTGGCGTAGTCCGGTTCTCCGTGTCTTACGATGTATAGGATCATATCGTTTTATCTCCGTAATGAGGCTTTTCCCGCTCAGAGAACGAGCTCCTGCGCCGAAAGGACGGTAATGCCATCTTCCTTTACGGCGTCAAGCATAGCATATTCGGCAGGGCTTGTGACAACGACGGTTTTTGCACCGGTCTCGAGGATATTCGCCATTCTCTTCTTGGCGGTGAGGGTCATGACGTCGCTCATCCACTCGTTCATGATGAAGCTTCCGCAGAACATGGTGTCACGGCGATTGAGGAGCATTTCGGCAAGAACGCCCTTCTTTTCGACAAGTGTACGTACATCCTCCGTTTCGGAAAGCTCTCTTGCAAGAAGAGGATTATCCTGCACGGTGAGCTTGTCCTCGGTCTTTGCGACACGGAGTTTGCCGTCTGCCGCAAGGGAAGCGAGAACGGAGGTGAGGGTCTTTATTTCGCAGCCGAGGTCGATGCCCCATTCCTTGTACTCGCGGATGAACATTTTGGCATCCTGCGGGTCGAGGACGATGACGGTCTTATAGGCGCCGAGGTACTCCGCGCACTTCCTTGCGGCGTCCTTGGTCTCCTCTACGGCGCCGACGAGGGTATCCAGCTCGATACCGCTGTCCGGCTCTGCGCCCTTCGCGGCGGTAAAGTCCACGCCGCCCTTTTTCAGAGCCTCGATGGCTTTTACGGCAAAGGACGGAAGGAGGTATCTTGCATCCGAACCGATATAGAGGAGAGTATCGCTCTTTGCGGGAAGGGTGTCGATCGCCTTATCGAGGCATTCGCAATAGGAGGTCTTTCCGTAGATGCTGCCGCATTCTGCGAACTTTTCCACAAGGGCGGTGATGTAAGCGGGGGTGATGCCTTCGAGGGCGGCTTCTCTTCTTACGTCCTTTGTGAAGACGACGGGATCCCAGCCGGTGGCGCATTCCTTGGTGCAGGCACCGCAGAGAGCGCATTCATATACGTTGTCGATGCAGTCGGAAAGAGAAGCCGCTCCTCTTTCCACGTAGGAGAGCGCAAGGGCTCTGGCACGGCTCGTATTTCTTTCGAGTCCCGTGGCATTTCCGATGGGGCAGATATGACGGCACATCCAGCAGAAACGGCAGGAGTCGATGATCTCTTTACTTTTCTGTGATATAAGCATGGCGTTTTTTCCTTTCTATGTTACGGATAAGCTCCCTTATCATCAAAGGCCGAGCTTGAAGGGATTCATGATGCCGTTGGGGTCGAGGCTCTTCTTGATGCCTGCGAATACCTGCATGGCGGGACCGTACTGTTCCTTCATGAGTCTGCCGAGCTTGATGCCGACGCCGTGGTGGTCGTTGACAACGCCGCCGTTGGCGATGGCGGTCCTTACGCCGCAGGTCCAGATGGCGTTATGCAGACGGAGCGCTTCGTGGGGATCCTGGGGAGGATTGTCCACGATGAAGCGGTCGTAGACCATGGCGCCCCATTCGTACCAGTGGGAGAAGTGTGCGATGAAGCGTGCCATGGGGAAGTTGGTCTCGACGGCTTCCTTCATTGCCCAGTAGATCTTTTCGATCTTGTCGTAGGGAGCGATGGTATCCATGGTACCGAACATCTGCGGGAGGTCCATCATGTGACCGGGATAGAAGAAGGTAATCTTCTCCTCCCACCACTTCTTGCCGTATTCCGAGCCGAGGTCTTCGGCGCCGTACTTCCGGAAGGTATCGAGAAGGATCTTTTCTTCGACCTCCACGATCTCATGAACGCCTTCGATAGCCACGTTCATGAAAGCGCCGGGCTTTTCCACGCCGACGATCTTCTTGATGAGGGATGCCGTCTCGGCGGGGTCGTAAAGACGCATAACCGAGGGTTTGAACTTCTGGAGAAGCTCTCTCGACGCCTTGAAGGCGCCGGTCATATCCTTGAAGAGGAAGCCGCGGAAGCGTCTTTCCTCGGGCTGGTCGTAAATTCTCATCTGCGCCCTGGTCATGACGCCGAGGGTGCCTTCCGAGCCGATGAAGATCTGATTGAGGTCGGGACCGGCGGCGTGCTTGGGTGCGGAGGAGGTATTGATGATATCGCCGTTGGGGAGAACGACCTCCATCTGGAGTACCATGTCGTCGATCTTGCCGTACTTTGTGGAAACGACGCCGATGCCTCTGTGGGCAAGGAAGCCGCCTACGGTGGAGCAGGTCAGAGAGGACGGGTAATGCATGGTAGCGTAGCCCTTCTCGTTTGCCGCCCACTCGATGTGCTTATAGATCGAGCCGGTGCCGCATTCGATGTACATGCTCTGGGTGTTGACATCGTAGATCTCGTTCATTCTCTTGGTGTCGAGGACGATACCGCCGGCAACCGGGATAGCGCCGCCCTGGGTTCCGCCGCCGCCGCCCCAGGTGGTGACGGGGATCTTATAGTAGTTTGCTATCTTGAGTACGGCGCTGGTTTCCTGCGCATTCTTCGGGGAAACGACTACGTCCGCCTCGGGCATCCGAAGGCCTCTGTCGCTCCACATACGGGAGAGCCAGAAGTAGTCGACGCCGTGGGTCATTTTGTCGATGGGCTTCACGGAGCAGTTTTCTCTGCCTACTGCGTCCTCAAGCTCGGACAAAATCATGTCTGTCATAAATTCGTTGAAAAGCATTTCTGTACCTCATTTCTATAAATCAATCGTAAAACGATGTTTTGCGATTGGGATGCTTGCGCTCATCGCATTTGCCCCGAGGGACAAGTGGTCGGCGCAAGGGCTCGCATTGCTCGCTTTGAAGGTGTTGTTATGGCAGCAAAGCCGCCATAAAAACGGAATTTATTAAAACCGCAAGGGCTTTATGAACGATTTAGTCTACAGTATCGAGGGTAAGTCCGGGAACGAACTTTGTGAAGTCACGCATCACTTCGGTGTAGTCGCCCTCGACCTCTGCCATGTGGTGGATGTACGGACCGTCGATGAGCTTGTCTTCCCACTTCTTGAGGTTGTTGAATCTTGCCCAGAGGTAGGTACCGAAGGTATAGGGTCCCTTGTCGGTATCGAACTCACCGCAGAGCATCGAATATTTGCCGTTGTCCTGATCGAAGCGGGCGATGGTGTAGTGCCCGTCCCGAACCCTGAACCACTGACGCATATTGACGTTCTTCGCCTTGCTGTCCTCCGCCTTGAGGGAGTATGCGAAGGGTCCGCAGTGCCAGAGAAGCTGTACGTTCCGGTCCTCAGGATGACGGACGGTGAACTCGCCGAAGAAGGGAATCTTCTTGCCGAGGGTCGCACAGGAGAGCATTGCCATGGTGATGGCGCCGTGGAAGTCCGACTCGCAGGAGATGATATAGCCCATATCGGCAAGAACGCTGTACGCCGTGCAGGGCATAGCGCCCATACCGAGCTGCATAGCCGTCCAGCACTCGGCGGAAATCGCCTGCACCTTGTATTCCTCGAAGATGTCCTTGTAAAGAAGGACAAAAGCATAAACCTTTTTAAGGAGCGGCGGGGTGAGATCGTCCATCTCGTAGCGGGAGAGAAGGAGCTTCGCGCCCTCTTCCAGCTCTGCGTCCCGTGTTTCGAGGATCTTGTTATACTTATCGAGGATTACCGCAAGGTTTATCGGGATCGAGCGGATGCCGAACTTCTGCAGAAGCTCGCCCTCGTTGTAGATGACCGAGGTAAAGGGCTTGGGTCTCATGCCCACCTGTGCGATGCGCATGCCTCTGAAATTCTTCACCATGCAGGCGACCGATACGAACCTTGCGAAGCCGTCGGCGAAGAGCTTCGAGTCCACCGCACACGTTTCGATGTGGGAGAAGGGGATATTGAATCTCTGGAGGATCCTCGAAATACCGAAGATACCGCACTGGCTGTCGGTGTAGCGCATACCGTCCTCGAGGAAGGTATCGTCGAGGGGAGCCCAGATGCAGACGGGCTTTCCGAACTCACGGGCAAAAACGGCGGCGGCTTCCTCGTTTCCGAAGTTGCATGCCATAACAAGAGCGCAGTCCACGCCTTCGGCTCTGAATTTTTCGGCGGCAGCTGCCGCATCCTCCTCGGTGAAGACGATGTGTCTTTCGTTGATGTCAAGAACATCGGAGAAGGACACGTTTTCACTTGCGTAGTGTTCCTCAATGTACTTTGTGATCTTTTCACCCCGGTTTTCGGCAAACTCCCAGTTGAAGATACCGGGTCTCGGCGTTACGTCCCGACGGAGGGCAAAAAGTCCGACCTTGACGTTGTAATTCAGCATGATGCTCATCCTTTCTTATGTGATTTCCATAATGAAAACAATGAATGATTCCGGGAATATCCGACAGTATTCGATATTAACGGATACTACATAACAGTATACCACACCGTGAATGATTTTTCAATAGGCAATATCGCCAAATATGAAAATAATTTTTGTGTTCTTTTCAAAAAAGGTGAAAAAATCCCCCGACGAACCGTTTTTTCTGTCCGTCGGGGGATGCCGGTTATTTATCTTTTGTCTGTGTCACGTTTCCTCACGGGACGCACGACACGAAAGCGGAAATCTTACTTTGCCGCAGCCATGCCCGCCTTTACGAAGGCAAGGTCGGCAACGGTGACTATGCCGTCCTCATTGATATCGGTGAAGAGGCGGAGCTTTGCGCTCGCTTCGGGACGGAAGGCACGGACGACGCGGATAAAGTCGTTGACGTCCACACAGCCGTCGCCGTAGAGGCTGTCATAGCTGTCGGTGATATCACCGCAGACAAGGTCGATGTCGCCGATCTCGGAGACGCCATCTGTCACAGTGACGGTCTTTGTGAATTCACGGTAGCCCGCTTTCTTTATACGGAGAGTATAGGTCCCGTCGGGAACGTCAAAGCCGAAGCTGAGTGCGGTGAGGCCGTCTGCGTTTTCCTTGCCGAGCTTTGCTTCGTCGGTGTAGGCGACGGTATTGCCGTCGGCGTCCTCAAGGGTGATCTTTGCGGCGGAAACGTAGCCGGTAACGGTGTCGTCGTAGTAGCTTTCGTCGTAGTCTCTTGCAAGGAGGATCGAGCCGGAAACGGGCTTTTGCGCATAGTTCTCACGGAAATATCTTTCGGCGTCTTCTTCTGTCTTGAAAAGACCGAAGTAGAGGAAGTCGAAGTACTTGCCGTCGAGCTGGGCGGGAGTCGTTGCGGCATTGCCGAAGGGACGGATGTGGATCTGTCTGAGGTACATATTGCCGTCGGCGGTAAGCGGGATGGCTACGTAGTCCCATTCCTCGCCCACGTCGTTATACGGACCGTAGACGGTTTTATCCACCGTCCAGCCGGTATGGACGGTATCGGTGGCGGGAATACTGCCGGAGCCGCGGACGGTAAAGCCGCTTTCCCAGTTGGTACGGTACGCTACGGCGAGGACTTTATAGACGGTCTCCTCGGCGTTCACGTTCCAGAAGTCGATGTATCTTGTGGTGGTGCATTCGCCGCCGTCGAGGTTTTCATCCACTTCCACGTGGGTGTAGTTTCCGACGGAGGAGCTTTCCACGTCTTTTGTGAGCTTGCTGACGGCGGATTCGTTGACGGTGGTCACGATCTTGCAGTCGATGGGCTCGGAGGCGGGTTCAAAGTTCGGTTCTGCGACGATGCGCTCGAAGGTGATATTGCCGGTGGTGCCTTTTACCCGCACGATATGGCGTCCTTCCGACATATACGCTTTGACGGAATTTGTGCGGACGGGGTTCTCGTCCCGGGCGGCGGCGCCTTTGGTGACGTTTCCCGCCACCTCGCCGTCTACCATGATGGTAGCGGAGCCGGAGGAGATCATGTAGAGGTAAAGGTCGTAGTAACCTGCTTCTTCCACGTCAAAGGCGTAGTCGAGGTAGAAGCCGCTCGGCTGTTCCCAGTCGATCTCGGCGGTGTCGGCTCTGTCTTCGGCGACGCTCATGCCGTAGGTGGTGCCGTCGCTGTATCCCATTCCGGGCGTCCAGTTGTTGCCCTCGAAATACTGACCGGCTCTCCAGTCCTTCTTGTTGTAGGTGACGTCGGCAAGAGCCACGCCGAACAGCTCGTCGGCGGCAAAGGCGAAGTCCTTGGCAAGGATGGCGGTCTCGCCGCTCCTGGTCAGCGGATGCTCTGCCACGGCGTATTCCATACTCATGGAATCGGGAAGGGTCTCGAGGATCACTCTTGCGTTTTCTTTCAGTTCTTCTCTTGTGATGGTGCCGTCTGCCATGTCGGCGATAAGCTCGTTGATGGAGCCGGTCTGCTTCTTGATGTTGTTGCCCGCCTTGATCTCATTCGAATGGACGGAGTTGTTGCTCCAGTCGGTCATGACGATGCCGTCGAAGCCCCATTCGTCCCGGAGGATATCGGTGAGGAGCTCGTGGCTCTCGGAGGTCTCGGTGCCGTTGATGAGGTTATAGGAGGACATGATGTATTTCGGATGTGCGGTCTTTACGAGGATTTCAAAGCCGCGGAGATAGATCTCTCTTGCGCAGCGCTCGGACATACGGCTGTCGCTGACGTTTCTGCCGCCCTCCTTGTTGTTGAAGGCGAAGTGCTTGGGCACGGTGTTACAGCCGTAGACACGGCATCCGAGGGTGATTTGGGCTGCACAGTTTCCGGTGATGAGGGGATCCTCGGAGTAATACTCGAAGTTACGTCCGCAAAGAGGATTGCGGTGGATGTTCATGCCGGGAGCGAGCCAGCAGTCTACGCGGTAGGCTCTTGCTTCCTTGCCGACGCCCTCGCCGACCTCCTCGATGAGGTCTTTGTTCCAGGTGCAGGCAAGCATGGTGGAGCAGGGCCAGCAGGTAGCGCCGGCGTTGGCGTTAAGACGGAGGCCTGCGCCGCCGTCACCGGTGGATACGGCGGGGATGTCGTACTGTCTTATACGTCCCATGGAGGAGGAAACGGTGGTCACGGGAGGATGTCCGCCCGCAAGTCTTATCAGGTCTATATTTCTGAGCTGTGCGAGGAAGGCATCCATAAGGTCGTCGTAATCCTCGGTGCCCATGGCGGCAACCACGTCGAGGTAGGAAAGAATCTCGGCGCCGTCGGTCTCCCGGTAGAGAGGAAGGACGGTCTCGTCTTCATCGGGCTCATCGGCGGGATCGTCGGAAGGATCGTCGTCATCGTCCTCCTCTTCTTCGGGTTCTTCGGCAGCCGGGTCTTCCGCCGCCTCGCCTTTTTCAATGAGATTGAAGGTCATGTAGTCGAAGTTCGGCACGTTCTTGCCGCAGGTAACTCGGAATATAATCTCTCCGGCAGGAAGCTCGACCACGAAGGGATCGGTCTCCACGGTGTTGTAGTACAGCTCTGCCGTGGTGGTTGCTCCGTCGGGAGCGCTCTTGGGAAGGGTATAGGAAGCCAGCGGGAGATTTACTCCGTTTGCCTTGAAGGTGAAGGGATCGGCGGAGCTTGCGGTAGCGGCGGCGTAGGCTACGACCAGCTCATAGGTACCGCCGTAGGGTGCGTAGAGCTTGTATTCAAGGTATCTGCCGCCGTTGTCGCTGGAGAGGTATACGGCGTAGGTATTGCCGTTGCCGGTCTCGGTGCGGATGGCGCCGAGGGTCTTGTTCGGTGCGTCGGAGTTGGCAACGTCCCACGTCTCCGCCTGGATCTTGGTGACCTCGTCGGGGCTGATGGCACGGAAGCCGTCGGGGGTATCGAAGATCTTGGTGAAGGTGAAGTAGTTGAGGTTCGGACAGGAGGATATGGCTGCCTTGACCGTGAAGGTCACGTTGCCCTGCGGCACGGTGATCTCATAGGGCTCGGGCATATCGCTCTGACAGAAGTAGGTGAGGTAGGTACCGGAGCCCTTCGACGTTTTCGGGAAGGAAGCGGCGGTAGCGGTGATCTGTTCGTCGCCGATGTAGAAATCGAAAGGATTGCTTACGGCGCTGTTCTTGGAGTAGTTGATGTTGAGTGCGTACTTGCCGCCCTTTTCAAAGAAGAGGTTATAGGATACGGTGTCGTAGGTCAGAACGTCTTCCTGCGTCTGGGTACCGAAGTTCTCGACGATGGTATGTCCTGCGTAGGTCGTATCCCAACCGGCTTCCACGTCGGCGTCGGTGTACTTATTGAGGACGGTCTTATTGAACTTGCCGGAGGAGGCGACGTAGCTTTCCGCTTCGATCTGTGTGGGTTCGGAAACCGAAACGAGGGCATAGCCGGGAAGTTGGGTCTCGGGCTCCTTCACGTTGGGCTTGATGATGAACTTATTGAAGTTGGGCATCTGTCCCGTGACGGCGGTCTCGATGCGGAATACCACGGCACCCTGCGGGATATGGAGCAGGATGGGAGCGGTATCGGCGTAGGTGTGGTAGTAGATATCGCCGTCGTTGTAGGTGGTACCGGCAGGAGAGGTCTTGGGCATCACGTAGTCCTCGTGCGTGAGCTCCACTCCGTTTGCAAGGAATCGGAAGCCGTTGGTCTGTGCGGTGGTGGACGCCACGTTCAGAACGAGCTTATAGTCGGCTTCCTTCTCGAAGAAGAGGAGGTATTCGAGGTATCTTCCCTCGCCGGTGAGAGCGTTCATGGCAGCCTCGCCGGGATTCAGGTCGCTGTCGGCGGCGAAGGTCTTCTTCCAGATGCCGCTTGTGCAGGAGGAATAGGACTCCGCCTCGATGGTATTGACCTTATTGGCTTCGACAAGTCTGTAGCCGTCGGGCATCTCGAACGCCTTGGTAAGGGTGAACTTATTGATGTTGGGAGCACTGTTTCCTGCCGTTTCGATGCGGAGGACTGCGTAGCCCTCGGGAAGGGTGATCTGGAAGGGCAGTGCCGCATCCTTGGCGGTATTGTAGTACGCCGCAGAGCCCACGTCGGCAAGAGTGCCGGGGTTGGTGGCGCTGAGGGTGTAGGTCACGTTCTGCTTTGTGCCGTTGACATAGATGTTATAGGGGCTTGATACATTGGAGGTCGCCGCATAGTTGAAGAGGAAATCGTACTTACCGGCAGCTTCCACGATGAAGCGGTATTCCACGAAGGAGCCGGCTCCGCTGAGCTTGGAAACGAGGGTCTCGCCGAAGGCATACTCGGTGGTGATGAGAAGCGTTCCGGAGGCGGGAGAGTCGTACTTATTGAAGAAGGTCTCCGCTTCGATGACATTGGGAGCGTCGGCGACGATGGTGGGGATATCCGTCACCTTCCGGAGGACGAGGCTGTCGATATCGAGAGCGGCGTCGGTCACCGAAAGGATCTTCACGGTGCTCTTGCCCTCCTCGACGGGAAGGAGACCGAGGTCGAATTCTTCAAAGACGAAGTCCGAAGAGGTCGAACCGGTGGAGGCGATCACGCAGTCGGAGGAACAGAGAGCGTCGTCGAGGTAAACCTCAAAAGGAGTAGTGACGGCGGCTCCGGCGTTGGAGATCTTAAGGATGGCGGAGTAGAAGCCGGTGCCTTCCGCATTGATGTCGAATTCCAGCCATTCGCCGCTTGTAAGTCCCGTCACGTACTTGGTGTTATCGGGGAGCATGGGGGCGCTGATGGGAGAAGAAGAACGGGTGCAGTCCTCGGCTTCGATGACGACCTGCGGGAGGTTCTTCTTGATAAAGAAGCTGCCGTCCGGCTCCTTGCCGGTGGCAAGTCCTTCGTAGGAGAAGGTATAGCCGCCCTCGCCGTCCGAGGCGGGCACGAGGCGCTTGGAAAGATTGATGGGAGTGAGGTAGCTGTTCAGCTCCTCGGTGACGGTGGTCTGTGCCACGTTATAGGTTCCCTTCACGCCTCTTTCGTCGGCGCTGCGGACAGAGTTGCCGATATAGATGCCGTAGGCACCGGCTTCGAGGACGTAGGAGCCCTTATGACCCGTTTTTCCGAGGTCATCGAAGGAGGACATATCGGCGATGGGGAAGGAAACGGTGACGGTCTCGCTCTCGCCTGCGCCGAGAAGCCCGGTCTTTGCGTAAGCGGCAAGCTCCTTGGCGGGCTTTCCGAGAAGTCCCTGGGGAGCGCTGAAGTAGACCTGCACGACTTCCTTGCCTGCCACGTCACCGGTGTTTGTGACCTTGACAGAGACGTTCACGTTATCGCCGTCAAAGGAAACCGAATCCTCGGTGAAGCTGAAGGTGGTATAGGAGAGACCGTAGCCGAAGCAGTAGTTGACGTGCTGTTTTGCTTCGTCGAAGGTCTCAAAGTAGCGGTAGCCGTTGTAGATATCCTCGAAGTAATTCACGAAGGAATTGCTTTCGTTGAAGGTACTCGCCGACGGATAGTTTTCGTAGGAATCCACGAAGGTATCGGTGAGCTTACCGGAGGGGTTCACGTCACCGCAGAGCACGTCGGCTACGGCGTTGCCGCCCTCGGCACCGGGAAGCCACGCCATGACAAGCGAGTCGATGCCGTAGTCCTTTACGAAGGACGTATCCACGGCGGTGCCCACGTTGAGGACGACGATGAACTTATCGAAGCCCGCCGCATCGATCCTGGCAAGGTTTGCGGCTTCGGCGTCGCTGATGTAGTAGTCGCCCTTGGTGGCGGTTCTGTCCGAGCCCTCGCCCTGGATACGGCTGACGGTATAGACGGCGACATCGGATTTTGCTCTTGCCGCCGCTACCTGCGCATCGGTGAGAACGAGCTCGTCGATTTTCTGGGTGCTGCTCTGGGTCTCGGAGGCATAATTATCGTTGTAATAATCCTCGTGAAGGGCGCTCGTTGCCTCGTCGAGGACGATCTTGCCCTCCGAAGCGGCACGGCGCATCCCGTCGAGGAGCGTGGAGGCATAGACGGTGTTGATAAGACCGGAACCGGTACCGCCCTTGACGAAGGACACCTGACCGACGCCGAAGAGGGACACCGTTTCGCCCTTTGCCAGCGGCAGAGCGCTGTTCCTGTTTTCGAGAAGGACGATACCCTCCCCCGCCGCTCTGCGGGCAAGAGCGTAGTTCTCCTCCAGCATCTCAGTTCGGTTGCCGAAGGCGCCGAGAGCCGTTGAGGATGCCGAAGCGGCGGTAAGCGAGCCGAGGCTCGTCGCCGCAAGACAAAGCGACAGTGCCAGAGCGATGGATTTTTTCATCTTTTGCATCTTTTTCATATCCGTATCCTTTCCGCAGAGGGGTGCTTCTCTCTGCCCGAAGAATTTCAGAAAGTGCGGGGAAGCTTTTCATCCTTACCATAATATAAGGCGCTCCCCGCCCCACACTCAAATTATACTGTTGCAGAAAAGAAATGTAAATGGACGAATTTACGGAAAATATGGAAAAAATTATGATGCTCTTGTAAAGATTTACCCACATCTCTTGACATATGCAGAATCTCCCGTTATAATTTCGTCAGAATGTACAAAAAGAAAAAACGGATATCGGAGCACAGCCGAAGGGAGGCGGTACATCCGTGGGGAAAAAACTATCGGAGCTGAGCTGCTGGGACGGCTCGAAGGACATCCCGTACTGCACGGAGACCCGGGAGTATCTGGTGGTGAACTCCTGCGACATCAACAGCTACCGGACGGCGGTCAGTAAAAGATACGTGACCGAACGGGTAAAAGGTCGGCCGGACTACTATATCCTCTACGTGGAGAGCGGTAAGCTGACGGTGTGGTTCGGAGAGGAAAGAAGAGAAGCCTACGACGGGGATCTCATCCTCTATCTTCCGAACGAGCATCAGCACATCGAGAAGCGCACCGAGGACAAGACCACCCATTACTGGATGCACTTCATCGGCTATGCGGTGCCGGAGCTTCTCGCCCAGTGCGGTTTTACAGAGAGCGGCATCTATCATGTGGGGACAAGCGAGCTCATCGCCGAGAATTTCATGCAGCTGATGATGTCGAAAAAGCTGCGGAAAAGCGACATCGAGGTCAACTCGGACATGCTGCGGCTCCTTGCCCAGCTGTCGGTCGGCTACCGGAACTCCCGGAGCGCCGGAGGCGACACCAAGGTGCTTCGGGCGATCATGCAGCTGCAATGGGAGCACAGGGATCCGAAGGCGATCCCCTACTATGCGGGGCTTTGCGGTCTGAGCGTGGGGCACTTTGAGCTCCTTTTCAAGAACACCGTGGGAAAGACCCCGAAGGAATACATCGAGGGGGAGCGGATGATCGACGCCGTGGAGCTTCTTGAAAATACCTGTATGCAGATCTCCGAGGTGGCGGAAAAGGTGGGCTACCGGGATCCGCTTTATTTCAGTCGGGTCTTCCGCAAGCACATGGGAAAGTCCCCGAAGCAGTACCGGAAAGAAAAACTGCCGAAAGAAGCAAAAGAATAAAAAGAATAAAAAAGAAAATCCGCAGATTTCCATTTCTGCGGATCTTACGTTTGTTGAAGAGTAAGGAGTCACTCGCTTCTCCAGACGGCATAAATCTGGGCGAAGACGATGGCAACGAGCATGAAAACGTGTGCCACGGCGAACGAAACAAAATTCGAGCTTCCGAAGTATCCCGAGAATTTCGGGAAGCGAAGCGGCATAAAGAGCCATACCGTGCCGTTTCTCCAAAAAGCGCAGATGTAATAACTGAACGCCACAAAAAGGAGATAAGCCGGGATCGCCGTTTTATAATACAATTCGAGAGAGCACTGTCTGAGATAGATCCATGCGCTTCCGAAAAAGACGACGGCGGCATACGACAGCATTGAAAAGCCGGAAATCAAGATACTGAGCTCCGGACCCTCTATGATGACACCGATCTTTATGAGCCACATTATCGCATAGGAAATGCACATTTCCGGCAGGGCGAAAAGGAACAGAAAAGCGACCAGCGTCCGGAATTCTATACCGCGCCGGATATGGATGGCTTCTTCTATTTCCTCCGGTGAGGAGCCCTCCTCGATTTCCGGGATTCTTTTCTCTTCATCGTTCATAGCCGTCCGGATCCCACCTTTCAAAAATCGTCCGAGTGTTGCCTGACACCCGTCGCATCCGTATTATTTTAGCATAAAAAGAGCGAAAAAATAAAAGGTATATGTTGATTTTGCGTTACGAAAATGTTAAATTCACGGAAGTGCTTCCGCCTTTGTCCTGCAGAATCGAAATATCAAAAGGATGAAAAAGCGGACGATCCGTCCGAAACAAGATAAGGAAGGACCGTCCGCATCCGGCAAAAGCTCTCTGCTCCGACGTTTGCCGCTGTCAAGCGGGCGGTGCCGCTTTATTTCTTTGTGGGAAGATGGGCAGAGATAACGCCCACGAAGGAGGAGAGGGGCATGGACTGGAGAATGATCCTGCCGGGTCCCGTGAGGACGGTATTGAAGAGCCCTTCGCCGCCGAAGAGAACGTTCTTGACGCCCTTGACGGTCTGCACGTCGATAGAAACGCCTGCGTCCGCCATGGCAAGATAGCCGGTGTCCACGATCATCTGCTGACCGGGAGCAAGATAGTATTCGGTAGCGCTGCCGTCGATCTCGATGAAGGCGATGCCGGAGCCGGAGACCTTCTGCATGATGAAGCCTTCGCCGCCGAAGAAGCCGGCACCCAGTTTTTTCTGGAAATGGATCGAAAGCTCTATACCCTCGGTGGAAGCGAGGAAGGCGGATTTCTGACAAACGACGGGGCGTTCGGGAGTGATCTCCACGGCACGGATCGAGCCGGGGAAGGAGCTGGCAAAGGCGATCATGCCGTTGCCGCCCTCGGCGGTGTAGATATTCTGGAACATTTTTTCACCGGAGAACATTCTGCCGAATGCCTTGCCGAGACCGCCGGCACTGGTCTCCATCTTCATGTTGCTGCTCATCCAGGACATGGAGCCGCCCTCGGAGATCATCTTTTCGCCATTGGCAAGCTCGCAGGTAACAACGGGCATAGGTTCGCCGCTTACGGTGTACTTCATTTTGCTTTCCTCCTACGGTATGTTTTTTCGGGGAATCCCCCCGGGAAGATTGTATCATAGCAAGCGAAGAATTGCAAGGGGAAAAAGGTGAGTTTTTCTTCCTTTTTCAGCATTTTCATACCGCTTTACGGCAACTTGCCGGCGCTTTGTAAAAATGATTGACAAAACACGATTCCCGGTGCTAAAATGGAACAAAAAGAGAGAAAAAGAGCAACCGAAAGGAAAAATGTGAAAGGACGTGATCGCCATGAAAAGGTCTGCAAGGCAGGAGGCTCGGCGTTTTGCGCCCTCTTTTATTCTTCTGCTTCCCCTTCTTTTTACCGCCCTTTCTTTTTCCTTTTCCTTCCCGGCAAGCGCCGCAGAAGACGCCGTATATCCGATCCTTCTTTCGGAAGGGGCGCTTCCCCCGGATGCCATCGTCGTGGATTATGCGTCGTACTCGGGCGGCGTTGTGAACCGAAAGGACTACGGCTATGCCGAAAACGTCACCTATGACGGGAAGCTCTGCGGAAAATTCAATCCGAACCCGGATTCGGTCGACGGCTCCGTGCTGAAGATCGACGGGTGGAGCTGGGAGCCTCTCGGCATCGACCTCAGCCTATACAAATACGTCCTTATCGAATACAAGTACGTTTCGCCATCTCCGAAGGAAGGTCTCCGGATGGAGCTGGATATCAAGACCGGCAAGGGCAACATTCTGAAGGAAGACTCGAAGCTGAAGGCGACGGCGGAGAGCGTCAATCTTCTCTGCCACGGCGCATGGAGCTATTCGTTATTCGATCTGACTCTTATCGAACCGTATCTCGAACCGTCCCTTGAAAAGCATATCCTGACACAGATGCATTTTCTGCCCTTCGGGCAAACAAAGCTCTATGCCCTCTCCGGGGAGGACACGATCTATGCGGGAAAAATCATCTTCCTGCGGGACGACCCGAGGGAAGGTCTTCTTTCCACCGTCACGTCTCTGCATTTTAAGGGCGCGGCGGGCGAGGTCTATTCGCTGGAAGCGGACGCCGGTACCGACGTTCTTCTTCCGGATTATCCCTTCGGGGATACCCGGGACGGCTATGAATTTGCCGTCTGGCGGTCGGAAGGAAGCCGGGACTTCTACCGGGCGGGAGATACCGTCCGTGTCCCCTTCTCGCCCCTCTCCTTTACGGCGGTGCTGCGGCATAAGGCAGAGGCGCTTCCCGACTTTGTGGCACTGGATTTTTCCGACTATTCCGACGGCAACGTGAACCGGAAGGAAGTTTCGATCGTGGAAAACACCGTGAAGGACGGCGTCGACTGCGTAAAAATAACGCCCTGCCCTTCTCTTCCCGCCTCGGTATCGAACACGCTGAAGATCGACGGGTATCACTACGACCCGGCTTCGGTGTATCTCGATGCCTACAAGTACCTTGCGGTACAGTATTATTACGAGACCGATGCGCCGGTGAACATCAACATCAGCGCCGCCATGAAGACCGGCGATGCGGGCATCTTCAACGAGGCGGACAAGATGCGGGTGACGGCATATTCCGGTCCTCTCGTTCCAAATGAATGGGCGTATGCGGTGCTGGATTTCCGCTTCATGGACGAAATGCTGAATCCCTCTCTTCCGGAGCATCTTCTTCATCAGATGCACCTTCTTCCCTTCGGGGAAAAGACCTTGCAGACGCTTAGTGCCAGCGACAGCGTATACATCGGGAAGCTGATTTTCTCGAAGGAAATGCCGGAATTCTCCCGGCACGCTTCCTACATGGAGGGCTATGGGGACGGCACCTTCCGCCCCTTCTCGCCTCTTTCGAGAGCAGAGGGGTGTACCGTCGCCGCAAGGCTTCTTGCGGACGGTCTTTCGGAGGAGCTTCCCGAGGTATCGACCGGCAAGGCTTGGTATGAAGAGAGCGCAGAGTATCTTGCCCATAAGGGCATCCTTCCGCCGTCGCTCTATTCCGGGAACGCCCTTTCCGAGCCGGATAAGGATATTTCGAGAAACGAATACACCTCGCTCCTTGTGTGGGCGCTGACGGTCCTGCAGGATGCCGGTTTTTCCTTCGGCACCGAGCCGCTGCCCTCTGTGGGCGCAGAAGATAGCCCCATCACGAGAGCCGAGGCGGCAAGGCTTGCCAATCTCGTTTTCGGTCGGAGCCGCACCCGGGAGGAAGTCCTTTATCGGGAACACCCGGTGCTTTTTATCGACGTGGATGCAGACCTTGCCCTGTATGCGGATATCTGCGAGGCGACGGTCGGTCACGTAGAAGCAGACAATGAATGGGTCTATGCGGCGGAAGATCCCCTTGAAAGACTCTCGGGGCAAGTTGACCTCACCGCTTTCCTTGATACAAGTGCGGGAAACGAAAAAATTGCCGAGCTGGATACCCTCGAAGCATCCCGGATCGCCGAAATTCGCATCACGCCTTCCGACTACCATGAGGTGACGGGGACTTTGTATTACGTTTCCGAAAGCGGAAACGACGGGAACAGCGGTCTCTCCCCCGCCCTTCCGCTTCGCACGGCGGCAAAGGCGAACAGTCTTGCAAAGAAGGGCGACGGCATTCTTTTCGAGCGGGGAGGCTTTTTCCGGGAGAAGTTCACGGCAAAGTCCGATGTGACCTATTCCGCCTACGGCGAGGGTGCAAAGCCGGTCATCTGCGGCTCGCCCTACGATGCGGCAAAGCCCGAGCTGTGGGTGCTTGCCTACGGGGAGCCTTCCTCGGGTGTGAAGATATGGAAGCACACAAGCGAAGATCTTCACGACGTGGGAGAGATTTTCTTCGACGGCGGCACGAAATACGCTTACAAGGAGATCCCCTCCTTCTTCTCAGGGCGCTTTGTGACCCGTGAAAACACGGAAATTCCCTTTGACTATACGCAGCACCTTTGCCGAAACCTTTCCTTCGTGCATCTTGCCGCCTCGGTACTGACCGGGGACGTTCCGCAGACCTCCTCGGCGACGGGGCCGCTGTATCTGCGGTGCGATGAGGGAAATCCCGGCGAGGTCTTCGCAAGCATTGAATTCTGCGAATACGGAAACGCCGTAAAGGTCGGCGGTGATGACGTGACGATCGACAATCTCTGCATCCTCTATACGGGAAGTCACGGCATCGGAGCGGGGACGGTGGCAAATCTCACGGTACGGAACTGCGAGATCGGTCACATCGGCGGTTCGGCACAGCACTACAACGGCGGCAATATGACACGGTACGGCAACGGCGTGGAGGTCTACGGCGGCTGTGACAGCTATGTCGTGGAGAACTGCCATATCTACGACTGCTACGATGCGGGGGTGACCCATCAGGTATCGGCGAGCACTCTCGGGGACATCCGGCAGGACAATGTGGTCTATCGGAACAATCTTATTACCGACTGTGTATATTCGGTCGAATACTTCCTCGACGCCGCCTCCTCGGGAGAGTCGGTGCGGTGCGGAAACGGGGTCCTCATCGAGGATAATATTCTTCGGAGAGCGGGCTTCGGCTTCGGCTCCACAAGACCGAACACACACGTGGAGCGACACATAAGAACGCACAACGGCTGCCGGAACGAATATGCGGACTTCGTTATCCGGAACAACATCTTCGACCGCAGCGTTTACGAGATCCTCAACTGCAACACCGTCTTTGCCGAGTGTCTGCCGGACTTTTCCGGGAACACCTACATTGTCGGCATCGGGAACGGGCTTTGTCATTTCGGCGTCGGCGCCGGGACCGAAGCAGGGGCGGGCATTACGTCCCGGTTCGTCCTGCAAGCGCTTTTCGGTGACGAGGGGGCGACGCTGTATTATACGGAAGGGCTGCCGTATTATGAATTTCCGTTTTCATAAATAAGCTCATAGAAAAAAGGAAAGCCGGGAAAGAGAAGACAGTTTCTTTCCCGCCTTTTTTTGTGAAAATTCCGGGTATGTCCTTATCGGATATCTCCGTCTTTTGACGGAAAGGAATTGACTCTTCTGCGGAAGGCGCCGGGAGCTTCCCCGGCGATGCGGGAAAAGACCCTCGAAAAATAATGGACATCCTCAAAGCCGAGTGCCTGCGCCGTCTCCAGCACCGTCATCTGCGGGTTATTGAGGAAAAGCTCTTTGGCACAGTTTACCTTGTATTCGAGGATATATTGCAATGGCGTTGTGCCGTAGGTATCCCGGAAGGTGCGGATCATCAGCGAGTCGGACACGCCGCAAAAGGAGCAGAGATCCCGGAGGGTGATCTTCTTCTCCCGGTTGTCGTGGATGAAGCGGAGAGCCCGCCGCAGCTTCGGCGGAGCGTTGTACAGAGCGGCAAGGGCTTCTTTTTCCCGCTTTCGGTCCCCGCTCCTTTCCATCTCTTCCGTGTTTTGCTTCCGGGGCCCGAGGATCCTTTCGTATTCGTGCGCCGTAAGAAGGCACAGGAGCAGTGAAAAATAGCCGCCGAGAAGATACAGCCTTGCCACGTCCACGTTTTCGGTGCATTCGACAAGCCGTGCCACCGTCTCCCTCACCGCCTCTGCGTCGGGGCACATATGGGGAGAAAGGAAATACTCCCCCATTTCCGGTACCAGCATCCGGTTGTCCGAGATCAGCGTTTTTTCGGCAGTTCCGGCATAGGTCTTCATCCGCTTTGCGGCTTCGTCCGGGGTCATCTCGCAAAGAGAAACTCCCATATCAAAGTGGATATACAGAAGGCGGCAGGGCTCGTCATCCACCGGGTTCCGGCGATAGCGGTACCCGCCGGGGATAAAGCAGACGTCGCCCTGCTCCGCCTCAAAGGTACAAGAGCAAAAGCCGATGCGGCAGCGCCCGTCCAGCACGACGATAAGAATGTGATAAGGGTCGACGATCTCCCATTCGGTGCTTCGCACCACCACGTATTTTTCCCGTATGACCGGAAGCTTTTCGGAAGAAAAAGAATAAATCATATTGCTCTCCTGACAGATCCGTCTGCCGATAATAACGGAATATTCCCGTTTACAGACGCATTGTAGCATACCCCGCAAAGGGTTGTCAAGCGGGACTTTGCCGGAATGACGATATCGTCCACAAATCAGCAAATTTCGTTTCTTGCACATAAACACGGCGGGATGTATAATGCTCTCGAAAGGAACGGCAAAGAAAGGGGCATCCCCGTCTTCTGCCGGGAACGTGAAGAAAGGATCCAAAAAAAGGTCATGGAAAAAACGAAAAAAGTCTGGAAGGTCGCCGTCATCGGCTGCGGGTGCTTTGCCAATGCACAATACTTCCCCAACATCGGTAAAGAGGCAAACGCCGTCTGCACGGCGGCGGTGGACATCATCGAGGAAAGAGCCGTCGAGGCGTGCAGGAAGTACGGCATCCCGGCACACTACAAGGACGTATACGAGCTCTGTGAAAAGGGGGACTTTGATATCGCCATCGACGCCGCCTCCATCGGGGCGCATCATGAGATCAACATGGCGGTGCTTGCGGCAGGGAAGCATCTCATCTCCCAAAAGCCGGCGGCTCCGAGCGTGGAAAAGCTGACCGAGCAGATCGGTCTTGCCAGGGAAAAGGGCGTGAAGTTCGTCTGCGCTCCCATCCACCCCATGCGGTACGATATAGCCGTGGCAAAGCAGATCATAAAGGACGGCGGCATCGGGAACGTGGCTTACGCAAGATGCAATCTTTCCCACGGAGGTCCCGAGTACTTCCAGTACCGGGAAGCAGATCCGTCCTGGTTCTTCGAGCCGGGAGCGGGCGCTCTGGTGGACATGGGCGTTCACGGGCTCCAGATCGTCACCACCGTCTTCGGACCCGCCAAGAGCTTTGCCTGCTCGGCGACCCTGACCACGCCCGTGCGCCGGGTACGCTCCGGGGCATTTGACGGGAAGATCATAAAGAGCGACGCTCTCCCCGACCAGTACGTGATCACCCTCGATTTCGGCGGCGGTCGGATGGCGCTCGTGGACACCGGATTTTCTCAGAAGGCGAGCCGCGCTCCTCAGCTGGAGATCTTCGGCGACGAAGGCACGATCTCCTTTACCTCGCCCTATATGCAGAACCCGATGCCGGAGGTCTACATCGACAGTCCGGAGCGGGGCATCCGGGGATGGATGAAGCCCATGGAATGGGTGAAGCCTCCGAAAAAACTGCAGAGCCAGTGCTGCTGTCTTGCCGATCTGATAAGCGCCATTGAAGAAGACAAAGCCCCCGTCCTCTCTCCCGAGCACGCCCGTCACGTGCTGGAGATCATGTGCAAGATCCCCGAGGCGATAAAGACCGGACACCGCTTAGAGCTTACGACCACATTCTGAGAAAGAGGAGGAAAGGCACGAAAATGACAGACAAAACCGGAAAACTGCGGGTCGCCATCATCGGCACCTCCCACGTCCACGTGGATCTTCTTTCCCATGATTTTTCCGCTTTCCCGGATGAGGCGGAGATCGTGGGATGCGCCGAGATAGGCGGCGTTTCCGAGGAAGAAAAGGCTCTGCGGATAAAATATAATTTTCCGAAAGACCTGAAACTCAAAGTCTGGGACGACTACCGGGAGCTGCTTTCGAGCGGCATCGACCTTGCTCTTCTCTGCACCGATATCGCCTCCCATGCCGATATTGCCTGCGAAATATTGCGGATGGGGATCAACGTCATGGTGGAAAAGCCCATGGCTCTCTCGATGGCGGACGCCAAAAGAATGTACCGCGCCTATAAAGAAAGCGGCGCCGAGCTGTTCATCAACTGGCCGGTGGCATATCTTCCCGCCTTTCTGAAGGTGAAGGAGCTGGCAGACAGCGGCATCGTCGGGGACGTTCTGCGTGTCTGCTACCGGAGTCCTTCGACGCCCGGTCCCTACACCGTCACCGATGAAAACCGGGAGGAGCTTTCCAAGCTATGGTGGTATCGGAAGGAAAGCGGCGGCGGCTCTATCTCCGACTATGCGGGCTACGGCTGTCTTCTCTCCACGTGGATAACGGGAAAGACCGCCGTGCGGGCGAGCGGCTTTGCAAGGCAGATGCTCCTCGGCTTCTCGGACGTAGAGGACTATTCGGTATTCACCATTGATTTCGGAGACAGCTTCGGTCTTGTTGAGGGCTCCTGGTCCACCTACAGCAACGGTGAGATCCCCACGGGTCCCGTGGTTTACGGCACCTCCGGGGTCATCGTGGCGGATCGGTACAATCGGAACGTGAAGGTATACAAGACGCTTCTTCCCTACAAGCCGTCGCCGAAGCCGGAGTACGTTTTCGACGCCGGAGAAAAATGCGACAGCTTTGCAAGAGAAGCGATCGGTCATCTGAAATACGGAAAGCCGCTCTGCGAGCTTCTCACCCCCGAGCTGAACATGCGGGTAATGGCGGCGTTTGACGCAGGGATCCGTTCCTGCCGGAGCGGTAATACGGAAAAAGCGGAGGATCCGTTCGGACTTTGAACGGCATCCGGAACACCTACAGGAAAGAAAGGGTAAAAATGGATATGGACAAAATGAGAGTCGTTCTGATCGGTGCCGGCATGATCGCCAACAGTGCGCATCTGCCGAGCCTCGAGCTGTACAGAAAAGAAGGAAAGGTCGACGTCGTGGGCATTGCGGACGTGCGGACCGAGGCGGCGGCGGAGACGGCAAAGCGCTGGGGTATCCCGCATTTCTATGAGGATCCTCAGAAGATGCTGGACGAGCTGCACCCGGATCTTGCCGTGGTCTGCACGCCGAATATGTTCCACAAGCAGTGGACGCTTGCATCGCTCCGTGCCGGGGCGCACGTTGCCTGCGAAAAGCCCATGGGACTTTCGGTATCCGACGTGCGGGAAATGTGGCAGACGGCAAAGGACTGCGGGAAGAATCTGTTTCCGTGTCAGTGCATGCGCTGGAGAAACTGTATGCAGATGTCAAAGCAGGTCATCGACAGCGGCGAGTTGGGAAACATCTATTTCTCCGACGTATCCTTCATAAGACGGATCGGCATACCGACCTGGGGCTTCTTCCACATGAAAAAGTACAATTTCGGAGGGCCCTTCTGCGATCTCGGCGTGCATCTGCTCGACTCGCTGTTCTGGCTTTGCGGCGACCGGAAGGTGGTCTCGGTATCGGGAAGCACCTACACGAAGATTGCCGGTCAGGAAGAGGACGTCCACCTCAGCCTTGCCGAGAGCGGAGCCTATAACGGCACCTTTACGCCGAGAAAATACGACCGTCGGGAGTTCGACGTGGAGGATCTGGCGGTGGGCTTTATGCGTCTCTCGGGCGGCATGAGTGTAAACTTCAAGTTCTCCTGGGCTCTGCATATGCCGACCACCAATCTCCGCATGAGCCTTTGCGGAGACCGGGCGGGACTTTCGGTAGACGGGGAAACGCTGTACAAAAACGTGGGCGGCTTCCAGACCGACTGCGGCATGAAGTGGTTCGACAACGGGAAATATAAAGGCATCCCCTTCGAGCAGCACCGTTATATGTACGAAAACATTATGGACACTCTTTCGGGTCGTGGGGAATACCTCATAAAGGAGGAGCAGAATATCGAGGTCACAAAAGCCATCGAGGCCTTCTACTGCAGCGCTGCGAAGAATCGGGAGGTCATGGCGGAGGAGATCGGTCGGTGACGCCGTATCATGAATTTCCGTTCTCATAAATAAGTTCATAGAAAAAAGGAAAGCCGGGAAAGAGAAGACAGTTTCTTTCCCGGCTTTTTCCGTGCGCCTTCTTTCCTGCTTATATTGTTTATATTGTAGGAAACATCAATACTGTAAGAGGATTGTGCATTGATTTTTTATATGACCATGCTAAAATACTCTTGAATAAGAATTTCTTATTCGGTAAATTCGCCTAAAATTTGCACGGAAAGGAAGAAGACACATGAAAAAAGCATTTTCCATGATTCTTGCGGCAGCATTGACCTTCTCTCTCACCACCTTCGTCTCGGCGTCGCCCGCCTCGGACCACGGCTTCGGCAGCGGCGTCGTTTACGTAGACGGCGACTATGCGGGAGCAG
>JAZRXH010000004.1:0-6741 GCA_045600125.1 Eubacteriales bacterium
CGGTTTGACGAAGACTAAAAACAAAACTCCGATGAAGTCGTGTCTTGACTTCATCGGAACGGTAGAGAGTTATTGTTTTCGCTGAATAACTGAGCTTTGCCGCACATGATTATGGCGGCAAAGCGGGACAAGGTTCGGGCACCAGGAATTACGGTTTAGTCTGAGGTGTATTCCTCTCGTATTGCCCGCGGGGGCTTCCCCGTTGCCCGCGGGGGCTTCCCCGTTGCCCGCGGGGGCTTCCCCGCACGGCGGGAGCCGAGAACATCAGCCCTGCCCTTGAATGAAGAATGAAGAATGAAAGGATGATTTTTCCATGAAGATCCCCGCCCCGTTCACAGCGGTAAAATGCAAAAAAGAAAACGGCAAAACCACCGTAGACGTGTGGAACCGGACGTATACCTTCGGCGAAGCCTCCCCGCTTTTCGAGAGCATCCGAAGCGGCGCAGGAGAGCTGCTCTCCGCTCCCGTGCGGTACGAAATGACGAATAAGGGAAAGGAGTGTACCTTCTGTCCCGCCGTCGTCATCCCCATGGCGGAGGAAAACGAGGGCGAGGCGCGCACGGTCGTCACCGCCGCCGAAAGCGACTGCGTGGTGGTCAATACCGCCGTCCGCACCGAATACGACGGCTTCTCGGAAATATGCGTCAAGGTAAGCCCCCGGGGACGGAGCATCGCTCAGGTCTTCGGCTACGAGGAGACCGATACCACGCAGTTCTGCCCCACGAGCCTCTCGGTGGTCATCCCCATCGCAAAGCACGGGCAGGGCTATTACCAGACCTTCCCCTTTGACGGGATCGTCGAAAATGCAAGCGGCAGGGTTCTTTCGAAGGGTCAGGACAGCACCGGCTTCATTACCGACAGCGCCGGCTTTATCCCCCGCGGCGGCTTCCGGTGCCGCTTCAAGGAGCAGGTCTATATCGGCTTCGACACCGGCGGCATCGGCGTGATGTTCGAGACGGCGCAGGGCTTTGTCTTCGAGGATAAGGATCGCTTCTGCGAGCTTCTTGAAACAGAAAACGAGTACCTTCTGAAATTCCATATCTTCGACAAAACGCCGAAAATATGGGAGGATCGGGGAAAGAACGACGGGCGCTCCATGGATATGCTCCCCTTCGTTTTCCGCTTCTTTGTGCAGGTAACCCCGGTAAAACCGCTGAGCAAAAGACCGTTTACCGAGCATAACCTCCACATCGACTGCTTCAAAAAGCTCTTCGAGGACTACGACTCCTTCCTTTCAAAGCCCATCTGTAAAAATGCGCAGTACGCCGACTACTTTGAAAAGTCCGGCTCGGACGAGTATAAGGACGAGATCGGCTTCGACCGTCTGAAGCGCCTCGGCGTGGACACCCTCTATATCCACGAGAAGTGGAACGATATGCAGAACAGCCCGTACCTCACCGAGGAAGCAAACGACCGTCTTGTCTATATCGTTTCCGAGTGCCATAAGCGGGGCATCCGTGTCATCCCGTATTTCGGCGCTTCGATCTCCACCTTCTCACCGCTCCTCACCGAGGACAGCTTCCGCCATTTCCGCCGTGTGGGAGAAGGAAATTACATCTACAACTGGTACCGCTATCCGTATCAGCGCTGCCCTCGGTACTGCCATAATTCCGAATATTCCTCCGCCTGCGCCGAGGGTCTTATGCGCCTCTGCGAAAGAGTCGGCTTCGACGGCTTCTATCTTGACACCACCGTTTCCCCCGACGGCTGTGACAATCCTCTCCACGGCTGCGGCTATATCGATCAAAACGGCAAGCGGCAGGTGACCTTCCCCGTGCGCTCGGTACGGGAGTTTCTGAAGAAGCTGTATCTCTTCACCCGGGAGCGCGGCTGTACCATCAACGTCCATGCCTTCGGCTCCTTCAACCTTGCCGCCATGAGCTTCTGCGACAGCATGTGGGAGGGGGAGACCTTCCAGCAGAAGCTGCTTCACGGTGAGCTCCACGAGATGCCCGAGGGAACGCTGCGGGCGCAGTTCCAGAGCCGGGACACCGGCATCCCCGTCTACTCCCTCTGCTACTCGGATCCGCCGGTATGGAGCTATGAATCCGGAGCCGCCATCGCCCTTCTCCACGGCTCTCTCCCGAAGCCCGTGGACATCGGTCAGCCTCTTGAATTCATGGCGAGGCTGTGGAAGGTTTACGACGGCTTCCCGCTTGAAAACGCCGAATGGAAGCCCTACTTCGACGGGAACGACCGGCTTCTTTCGGACAACGAAAACGTGAAGGTCAGCGTCTGCGACGCAGGGAATGAGGCGCTCTGCATCTGCGCCTGCACGAACGACCGTTTTTCCGGGGACGTGACGCTGCGCTGCGCCCTGCCGGACGAAACGATCGCCGACGCTTTTTCCGGGGAAGTCCTCGGGAGAGGGGAGACGACGCTGCCCTTCGGCGCTTTCGGTCTGCGTATCCTCCTTCTTACAAAGAAAAACTAAAAACCGAACAGAACAAAACGAAGCGGCGCTTCCCGGAAGAAAAGGGGGAGTGCCGCTCTTGACAAAGCGCCGCCGGTATCGTATAATGAAATAAAATACAGAAATCATGGAAAGAGGAATGCCGAAATGCCTTTTCACATCATACGGAACGATATCACCCTCATGGAGACCGACGCCATCGTGAACGCCGCCAACAGCCGCCTTCTTCCCGGAGGGGGCGTGTGCGGGGCGATCTTTGCCGCCTCGGATTATGCAAAGCTGAAGAAGGCGTGCGCCGAATTGGTGCGAGAGGGCGGCAGCGTGAAGACCGGATGCGCCGTCCTTACCGAGAGCTTCGGCATGAAGGCAAGGTACATCATCCACGCCGTGGGACCCGTCTATAATCCCCTCGACGCCGACTGCCCGAAAAAACTCTATGCGGCGTACCGGAGCGCCCTCAGCCTTGCCGCCGAAAAGGGGCTTTCCTCGATCGCCTTCCCGCTCATCTCTTCGGGAATCTACGGCTATCCGAAGGCGGAAGCCTTCCGCATCGCCAGAACGGCAATCGGCGATTTTCTCGAGGAAAACGGCGGCGAAACCGACGTCTATCTCATCGTCTTCGATAAAAAAGCCCTTCGGGAGGGCGAGAAGCTGTTCGGCGAGATCAAGAGCCTCATTGACGAACGGTACGTTTCCTCCTCCGGCGCAGGAAAAGACGGCGAAGGACGGGAGAGAAGACGGTCGGGATTCCTGCAGGCCTTTCTGAAAAACAAAAAGCCCCATGCCGCAAAGAATGACGAAGCCTTGCTCTCCCCTTCCGATGAAGAGCTGTCCGGAAGCGATTCCCGGGACGAAGCGAGCTTCTGCGCCCCGTCCGTCCTTCCTTCAATGCTGCAGGAAGAAAACGAGGAAGAAAAGAAGCAGAAGGACGCAAAGCCGAAGGGATACGGTGCGCCGCAGTCCCCTCACGCCGCCATGCCCACGGCAATGGCTATGCCAATGGCTATGCCAATGGCGGAGACCTCCCCGGCGGGAAGCGCCGACGCCGAAAACGACCTTGCCTTCCTTGTGGGACGACCCGCCGAGACCTTCTCGGAAATGCTTCTGCGGCTCATCGACGAGCGGGGATACAAGGACTCGGAGGTCTACAAAAAAGCCAACATCGACCGCAAGCACTTCTCGAAAATACGGAGCGACAAAAACTACAAGCCGAAAAAGAGCACGGTGCTCTCCTTTGCCATCGCCCTCCGGCTTTCCGCCGATGAAACGAGGGACCTCCTTCTCCGGGCGGGCTATGCGCTCACCGACTGCTCGAAGCAGGACATCATCGTGGGATATTTCATCGGGAAAGGCATCTACGACATCTACACCGTGAACGAGGCGCTGTTCAACTTCGACGAGCCGCTTCTCGGGGCGTGAGGGTCTTTTCCTTTGAATCCTTTGAAATTTCCGCTTTTGCAAAGACAGCTGCCGAAAGCGCCGGCAGCTGTTTTTCTGCGCCGTTTTTTCTTTTCTCTTTTTCTTTTTTGTCGCCTGCCGGGCGACCGCTTCTTCCTCCCGGTATGATAGAATAAAGGCACAAAAGCAAAGCGGGTCGCCGTTTTGCCAAAACAAAAAGCCGAATTTACCGTAAGAAAACAGAAGGACAGAAAGGAAGAAACGAAAATGAAAAAGAATCTTACCGAGATCATCTGCATCCTGGACCGGAGCGGCTCGATGGCGAGTCTTGCCGGGGACACCGTCGGAGGCTACAACACCTTTATCGCAAAGCAGAAAAAGGAGGAGGGCGAAGCCATCGTCACAACGGTCCTCTTTGACGACAGGTACGAGGTGTTCTGCGACAGAGCCGACATCAAAGCAATAGCCGACATGACCGAGCGCGACTACTACGCCCGGGGCTGTACCGCTCTCTATGACGCTGTGGGAAGAACGCTCAACGACACGGTGTACCGCCGTCTCGGCACCCCCGACGCCGAAATTCCCGAGCGCACGATCGTGGTCATCACCACCGACGGCCTCGAAAACGCCAGCCGTGAGTACAGCGCCGAAAAGGTAAGGGACATCATAAAAAAGCTCGAGGGCACGGAAAGCTGGGAGTTCCTCTTCTTCGGCGCCAACATCGACGCCATCGGAGCGGCGGAAAGCATCGGCATCCGGGAGGACAGAGCGGTCAGGTACGCCCCCGATAAAGCGGGTACCGCCACGAACTTTGAGGTCATGGCGGACACGGTCGCCTGCTTCCGCAGTGCAAGACCCATCGGACGCTCCTGGAAGAGACGTGTGGAGGAGCACGAAAAAGAGAGCCGATGACAAAACGCCGGCTTCCCGGAAAGCAAAGACCGGATAGCCGATAACAGCCGATAAAAAGCGCCGCCGGAGTGTTTTTCCTCTTCGGCGGCGTTTATTCTTATTCTTATACGATTTTCCGGCGGTCATCGCTTCATCTGCATCAGCACGAAGGCTTTACCGTCCTTCGCCCGCATGGTGGCGAGGATGCCGTCCAGATGGTCGTACTCGTGCTGCAAAAGCTCGGAAAGGTCTCCGCAAAGACTCATTTCGCATTCCTTTCCATCCGGGTCGGTATAGGAAAGGACGCAGCGCTTATACCGCATCACCCGCACGCAGAGCCCCGGGAAGGACATGCAGTCGTCCAGCACCTCCATCTTTTCCGCATCGGGGAAGGAGAGGCGGGGGTTGATAAAGACGTATTCCCGGTCGGTGAGCATATACAGCAGCCTTTTCCGCACGCCGATCTGCGGCGCCGCAATGGCACGTCCGGCACCGTAGGTACCCCGGTAATCGAGAAGGGTATCGTGAAGGTCCCGTGTCCATTCGGGAAGAAGAGGAAGCTCCTCCGCCGTTACGGCAGAGCTTACCTCATAAAGCCGCGGATCGCCCAGCTTCAGAATCTCTTTGACCATGGTGTGTGCCTCCTACGAAGATTATTCTGACTATCGGGCGGAAAGCAGGCGTCAGAGCCTTGCCACGCCGCTTTTTCTTGCCGCTTCGGCAACGGCTTCGGCTACGGTCTTTCCGACTCTCCGGTCGAACGCCTTCGGCAGGATGTATTCCTCGCACAGCTCGTCGTCCGATACGAGACCCGCAATGGCGTACGCCGCCGCCAGCTTCATTTCCTCGTTGATATCCGAGGCACGGACGTCGAGAGCGCCCCGGAAGATGCCGGGGAAGGCGAGGACGTTATTGATCTGGTTCGGGTAGTCGGATCTTCCGGTGCCGACGACCCGGGCGCCTGCCGCCTTTGCAAGGTCGGGCATGATCTCGGGAGTGGGGTTTGCCATGGGGAACACGATGGCGTCTGTCGCCATGGACCTTACCATTTCCTCCGAAACGACACCGGGGGCGGAAACGCCGATGAACACGTCGGCGTCCTTCATGGCGTCGGCGAGAGTGCCCGTAAGACGGCGGCGGTTGGTCTTTGCGGCGAGCTCCTTATGGGCTTCCGACAGGCTTTCGTCCCCCTCGCAGAGGATGCCGAAGCGGTCGACCATGGTAAGATCGGTTACGCCCAGCTTCAGAAGGAGGTTGCCGATGGCGGTGCCGGCGCTTCCCGCTCCGTTGATGACCACCCGTATTTTCGTGATGTCCTTCTTTACGACCTTCAGAGCGTTGAGCATGGCGGCGCCGACGCAGATCGCCGTGCCGTGCTGATCGTCGTGGAACACGGGAATATCGCACAGCTCCTTCAGTTTTCTTTCCACCTCGAAGCACCTCGGAGCGGCGATGTCCTCCAGATTGATGCCGCCGAAGGAGCCGGAGATGTTATAGATGGTTCTTACCAGCTCGTCCACATCGTTTGTCTTTACGCAGAGCGGGAAGGCGTCCACCCCGGCGAACTCCTTGAAGAGCACGCACTTGCCCTCCATGACCGGCATCCCCGCCTCGGGACCGATGTTGCCGAGACCGAGGATCGCACTGCCGTCGGTGATCACCGCCACAAGGTTGTTCCTTCTCGTCAGCTCGTAGGATTTTTCCGGATGCGCCTGTATCTCAAGGCAGGGCTGTGCCACGCCGGGGGTATACGCCAGCGACAGATCCCGGCTGTCCTCGACCTTTACTCTCGAATTTACCTCGAGCTTTCCGTTCCATTCGTAGTGCTTCTGAAGTGATTCTTCGCGTATTCCCATGATGATTTTATCCTTCCTTGATATGGTATATAGTATTTTACAGTATTATGAAGTGCTGTTTTCGGCTCACGCCGGGAGGGTGGCGATTGACCGCCTTCTTGAATACGGAAGCGTATTGTTTTCGCCTCACGCCGGGGGTGTGGCGAACGCCTCACTGCACACGAACGGGGGTTACGGGGGCGT
>JAZRXH010000005.1:0-7451 GCA_045600125.1 Eubacteriales bacterium
CAGCGAGGCGACAATGCACTCCCGTAGGAGAAGCTCCGAGTCATAGCGTCCGTTGCGGACGCGCTGCAACAACTGAAGACCACAACGCCCCACCACGTTTCGCTAAAGATTTTGGTGTATTTCGGGGTGGGTATGGTGGCGGCGGGAGGGGGCAAAGTGCAACAAGAACGAGCGCTGCGCTCATAAAGCATCTCTGTGTAGTGGTTTCTCTGCAGTTTCCGTTAATGGAATGCCGCCCTCCCGTACCCGCCGGGCGCTTTTTGGCGACTTTTTCTCGCTCGTGAGAAAAAGTCTGCGCCCCCGTATGAGTGCAGTGAGGCGTTCGCCGCACCCCCGGCGTGCGCCGAAGATAATACACCCGTGAGAAAGGGCGGTTCCCCCCTGCCCCCCGGCGTGCGCCGAAGATAATACACCCGTGAGAAAGGGCGGTCAATCGCCACCCTCCCGGCGTGCGCCGAAAACAATACCCCCCCGTCCTGAGGCCGGAGGCTTTCGGAATAAAATCGGAATAAAATAAAACTTTTGTTAAAATTGTTAAATGTGTTGACAAATCTGTCGAACGGTGCTATAATCGGGGACAGTGAGTGGTTTTGTCGGGTTTTGTCCCGTGCGAGCCGGAAGGCTCTCCACCGAAAAAGCGAATATGTACCAATATGGATCCGGAAGGCACAGCCCGACTGCACTGCGCATCGGCACCTTTTCCATGATGCGGCTATTGGCGGAAAAACGGCATTATGAGCGTGGGTTTCTGATGCTTTTTTTGTTTTGTGACGCCGCACGCCCGGATCGGCACGGCATGTTCTATGCTTATCACGCCGCAGCGAAAGGGATTCTCCGAATATGAAGGCTCTTGAAGAAAAAATCCTCGCCGAGGGTGAGGTGCTTCCCGGCAATATCCTCAAGGTGAACCGGTTCCTCAATCACAGACTCGATGTAAAATTCCTTCTCGAAATGGGAGAGGAGATCGCCCGCCTTTATAAGGATCAGGGCGTCAATAAGATCCTCACCGTCGAGGCGTCCGGCATCGCCATCGCCATGGGTGCGGCTGTACATATGGGCGTTCCGGTGGTCTTTGCCAAGAAGAGCAGGACCCATAATATTTCCGGCGACGTTTACTGCGCCGAGGTCTATTCCTTTACCCACGGTACCATCAGTCAGGTCATCGTCGAGAAGAGATTCCTTTCCTCGGAGGATACCGTGCTCCTCGTGGACGATTTCCTCGCAAACGGCAAGGCGCTCAGAGGCCTTCTCGATATCTGCTCCAAGGCGGGAGCGACCGTTGCGGGCGCAGCCGTCGCCATCGAAAAGACCTTCCAGACAGGCGGCGCCGAGCTCCGTGAAAAGGGACTCCGCATCGAAAGCCTCGCCAGGGTCGCCCGCATGACCGACGACAGCATCGAGTTTGAGGAGCCGTAAGCCCCCGGCTGTTTTGCTTTAGATGTAAATTTATTTTACATAAATATTTTATTTGCCTCAAAGAGGCAGGAGGAGTATTCAAAATGAAGAAGTTTCTTACTTTGATTCTCGCAGGTGTTCTTGCACTTTCCGCTCTTGCGCTCGCAGGATGCGGGGAGCAGCCCGCTGCAGGCGGCAAAGAAGGCAATTCCGCCGAGGAAAACGACGGTATCACGCTTGAAAACATCAAGCTCGGTTTCATTTTCATTCATGACGAAAACTCGACCTACGACAAGAACTTTATGGACGGCGCAAGAGAAGCGCAGGCGGCTCTCGGTCTTTCCGACGAGCAGGTGTTTTTCAAGTCCAACATCCCCGAAGGCAATGAGTGCTACGAAGCCGCCGCTGACCTTGCGGACTCCGGCTGCAACATCATCTTTGCCGACTCCTTCGGCCATGAGCCCTATATCCTCAAGGCTGCCAAGGAATTCCCCGACGTTCAGTTCTGCCACGCTACCGGCACCATGGCTCACACCGAAAAGCTCTCCAACTTCCACGACGCATTTGCCTCCATCTATCAGGGCAGATTCCTCGCAGGCGTTGCAGCCGGCATGAAGCTCAACGAAATGATCGAAGCCGGTAAGTTCACCGCTGAAGAAGCCAAGATCGGCTACGTAGGCGCTTACACCTATGCGGAGGTTATCTCCGGTTACACCTCCTTCTTCCTCGGCGCACGTTCCGTCTGCCCGAGCGCTACCATGGAAGTGCAGTTCACCGGCTCCTGGTACGACGAAGCCCTCGAAAAGGAAGCGGCTACCAAGCTCATCGCCAACGGCTGTAAGCTCATCAGCCAGCACGCTGACTCCATGGGCGCTCCTACCGCCTGCGAAAACGCGAACATCCCCAACGTTTCCTACAACGGCTCTACCGAAAAGGCTTGCCCCAACACCTTCATCGTTTCCTCCAGAATCGACTGGGCTCCCTACTATCGGTTCGTTGTTGAACAGTACCTCAAGGGCGAAGAGATCCCCTACGACTGGTGCGGCGACATTACCGCCGGCTCGGTCGTTCTTACCGATGTGAACGCCAAGGCAGCAGCGGAAGGCACGAAGGAGAAGCTCGAGGAGGTCAGGAAGGCTCTTATCGACGGTTCCGTTCAGGTATTCGACGCCTCCACCTTCACCGTAGGCGGCGAGACCCTCGCTTCCTATATGGCAGACGTTGACACCGATGCGGATTATACTCCCGACACCGAAGTGATCGAGGACGGCGTATTCAACGAATCCAAGTTCCGTTCCGCTCCTTACTTCGATCTCAGAATCGACGGCATCACCCTTCTCAACGACGCATATTGATCTTTAGTTCCACAGCACGAACAGGCGGGGCAAGAACCTGATTTTTGCCCCGCCGTATTTGATTATCGGCTGCCTTTGTTTTTTTTCAGGGCAGCAGCGCCGGCGTGACGTGTAAACGTGCTCCCGACGGCAAACGGCGCCTTTGTCCCTTTGTCCCGAAATGACGCAAAGGGGAAAGCGTTTCGGAAGCGCCTTTACGTGCCACGGAAACGGAATATCACGGAATATCACGGAATATTTCTGAAAGGACGGAAAAAAGCATGGCAAACAGCGTACCCGCAATAGAGCTTCGCAATATCACGAAGACCTTCGGAAGCATCACCGCCAACAAGAACGTTTCACTGAACGTGGAGCGGGGCGAGATCCTTTCGATACTCGGCGAGAACGGAAGCGGCAAGACCACCCTTATGAATATGATATCCGGCATCTACTTCCCGGACAGCGGCGAGATTTACATCGACGGCAAAGAGGTCGTCATCCGCTCCCCGAAGGACGCCTTCAGGTACGGCATCGGCATGATCCATCAGCACTTCAAGCTGGTCGATATCTTCAGTGCCGCCGAAAACATCGTCCTCGGTCTGAAGGACGAAAAGGGCTTCAACATGAAGAAGTACACGGCAAAGATCAACGAGATCTGCGAGCGGTACGGCTTCGAGGTGGATCCAAACAAGAAGATCTATGAGATGTCGGTATCCGAAAAGCAGACCGTCGAGATCATCAAGGTGCTCTTCCGGGGCGCCGATATCCTCATCCTCGACGAGCCCACCGCCGTGCTCACGCCGCAGGAAACGAGAAAGCTCTTCGACATCCTTCGCCGCATGAAGGCGGACGGGAAGTCCATTATCATCATCACCCATAAGCTCCACGAGGTGCTGTCCCTTTCCGATAAGGTCTCGGTGCTCCGCAAGGGCGAATACATCGGCACCGTCGTGACGGCGGAAACCAACGAATCGCAGCTCACCGAAATGATGGTGGGCAAGAAGATCAGCCTCAACATCAACCGCACCGAGCCGAAGGACGTCTCGGACAGACTGGTCGTAGAGAACCTCGTCTGCATGAACCGGGAAGGCGTGAAGGTCCTCGACAACGTGAGCTTTACCGCCAAAGCCGGAGAGATCCTCGGCGTCGCCGGCATCGCCGGAAGCGGTCAGAGAGAGCTTCTCGAAGCCATCGCCGGTCTCCAGAAGCTGTCGCAGGGCGATATCCTCTACAACGATCCCAATACCGGCAAGGCGGAAAGCCTGCGGGACAGGACGCCCATGCAGATCCGTGAGCTGGGCGTAAGGCTCTCCTTCGTTCCCGAGGACAGACTCGGCATGGGACTCGTGGGAAGCATGGACATCATCGACAACATGATGCTCCGGAGCTACCGCAAGGGACACTCGGTGTTCGTGGACAGAAGGAATCCGAAAAGCCTCGCCGAGCGTATCATCCGCGACCTCGAGGTCGTGACCCCCGGAGCCACCACGCCCGTCCGCCGTCTTTCCGGCGGCAACGTACAGAAGGTGCTCGTGGGCAGAGAGATCGCCGCAGCGCCCACCGTCATGATGGCGGCATACCCGGTCAGAGGTCTTGACATCAACTCGTCTTACATGATCTATAATCTTCTCAACGAGCAGAAGGAAAAGGGTGCGGCGGTCATTTTCGTCGGCGAAGACCTGGACGTGCTTCTTGAGCTCTGCGACAGGATCCTCGTGATCGGCGGCGGCAGAGTCACCGGCATCGTGGACGGCAGAACGGCGTCCAAGGAAGAGGTCGGACTTCTTATGACAAAATCTCACACGGAGGAGGCAGGCGCATAATGACATCGAATCTTCACACCGGAAGAGTGGCGGGAGAACCCCTCTTCCATATATCCAAGCGGGGCGCCATGCCCTTCTGGAAATCCTGGCTCATCCGTATCGCCGCCGTGATCGCGGCGCTCCTCGTCTGCGGCGTTCTCACCTATTCCCTGACGGGACTGAACCCCATCAAGGTCTACGCCACCATGCTGAGCGGCGCCTTCGGCACGAAAAGACGTATATGGATGCTGGCGCAGGAGCTGGTCATCCTTCTTCTGGTGGCTCTCGCCGTAACGCCCGCCTTCAAGATGCGCTTCTGGAACCTCGGCGCCGAGGGGCAGGTGCTGATCGGCGGTCTTGCGACGGTCGCCTGTATGCGTTCGCTTTACGGGACGGTGCCGACTCCCGTTTACTACGTTATCATGATCGGCTCGGCGGTGCTCTCCGGTGCCGTCTGGGCGCTCATCCCCGCTCTCTTCAAGGCTCGCTGGAACGCCAACGAGTCGCTGTTCACGCTGATGATGAACTACATCGCCATGCAGCTGGTGGACTACTTCGTCCTCCGCTGGTCGGGCGCCAACAGCTCCGGAAAGCTGGGTCTTGTGGAGACCGGCGTTCTTCCGGTCATCGGCGGGCGGACGTATCTGCTGAACGTTCTCGTGGTCGCCGCCTTCACGGTCATCATGTATTTCTATCTGCGCCGTTCCAAGCACGGCTATGAGATCGCCGTGGTGGGCGAAAGCGAAAACACCGCAAAATACATCGGTATCAACGTAAAGAAGGTCGTTATCCGCACCATGCTCTTCTCGGGCGCACTCTGCGGCGTGGCGGGTCTTCTCCTCGTGGGCGGAACGCATCACACCATCGCTCCCGATACCGCCGGCGGCAGAGGCTTCACCGCCATCATGGTATCCTGGCTCGGCAAGTTCGATCCGCTGTACATGGTGCTGACCTCCTTTATCATCTGCTTCCTCGGGAAGGGCGCTGCCGAAATCACCACCACATTCAGCCTCAATGCCTCCTTCTCGGACATCATCACCGGTATCATCATTTTCTTCATCATCGGATCGGAATTCTTTATCAATTACAGGATCTCTCTTGTTAAGCACACGAAGGAGGTGTCGAAATGACTGTTACCGCCGTTATTGCTACCGCCGTTACGATTTTTTCAAGAGCCGTCATGCAGGGCATCCCGCTTCTGTACGGTTCGACGGGCGAGATTCTTACGGAGAAGTCCGGACACCTGAACCTCGGCATCCCCGGCATCATGTACGTGGGCGCCATCAGCGGTGTTGCCGGCGCCTTCCTTTACGAGCAGTCGCTCCCGGACATCACGCAGATCAATCCCGCCCTTGCCATTCTCATCCCGCTTCTTGCCTGCCTTGCGGGCTCGATGCTCATGGGACTTATCTACTGCTTCCTGACGGTAACGCTGCGAGCCAACCAGAACGTGACCGGCCTTGCGCTGACCACCTTCGGTATCGGTGTGGGCAACTTCTTCGGCGGATCTCTCATCAGGATCACCAAGAGCGACGTGCCCTCCATCGCCCTTTCCGGGACCAGCAACATCTTCAAGACGCCGCTGCCCCTTGCCCAAAAACTCGGCTTCTTCGGCGAGGCGTTCCTGTCCTACAGCTTCCTCGCTTATCTTGCCGTGGTTATCGCCATCGTGGCGTCGATCGTGCTCCGCAGGACGAGGATCGGTCTGCACCTGCGCAGTGTCGGCGAAAGCCCCGCTACCGCCGATGCCGCCGGTATCAACGTATCGCTTTACAAGTACCTTGCAACGACGGTGGGAAGCGCCATCGCCGGACTCGGCGGACTTTACTACGTCATGGACTACGCCAACGGCGTGTGGTCGAACAACGGCTTTGGCGACAGAGGCTGGCTCGCCATTGCCCTGGTTATCTTCGCCATGTGGAAGCCCGACGTGAGCATCCTCGGCTCGATCCTCTTCGGCGGACTCTACGTCATTCCCACCTATATCCCGAACCTCACCCTCAGCTCTCAGAAGCTCTTCCAGATGCTCCCCTACGTCGTTACCGTCCTCGTCCTCATCCTCACAAGCATCCGGAATAAAAAGGAAAACCAGCCCCCCAAGAGCCTCGGACTTTCCTACTTCCGGGAAGACCGATAATCACTTTTCACGGCGCCCCGCCGCAGAGGTCAAGACAAGACCTCTGCGGTTTTTGTTTTGTCTTGCACAAGATTGCCTCCCTCTTTGAGGGAGGTGCCCGAAGGGGTGGAAGGAGCTGTAAGATATTCGCCTTTCCCGTTTAAGGAATCGTTCTTGGCGCACGCTGGGAGTATGGCAATAGCCTTATTGCATACGAACAGAGCGTATTGTTCTCGGCTCTCGCCGGGAGGGTGGCGATTGACCGCCTTTCTTGAATACGGGAGTGTATTGTTTTCGGCGCACGCCGTGAGTGTAGCAATCGCCTTGTTGCACACGAACGGGGGTGGTACTTTTGCCAAGAGCTGCAAAAGTACCCAAAAGAGCCCGTCGGGTAGGGCTTTGCCCTCCGACGCCAACCCTGCGCACTCGGTTTCGGCGGCGTGTGGGGGCTATTCCTCGCATTTCAGCGAGAGCAAAGGGTCTACCATCAGAAAACCTATGCGGTTTTCCGATACCTTTCCCCTTTTGGACACCAGAATGGTGCAGATTAAAATGTCGCCTCGCAGGTCTTCAATTCGACCCACAGCGCCGCTCCGGCACAAGGCGAAAATTTGTCGCTTTAAGCGCCCCCGACACCGAGTTTTGGTCGGGACCCAGTCAAAACCGACACCGCAGTAAGCACGAGTGTAACCGAGTTGGGTTTGCAAAAACTATTGCTTTTCGGCAACGCCGGGGGCTATTTTTTCCCACGGGAAAGGCGTTTGCTATGGCGAAGCCTTTACTTTTTGATATAACCGACACTCA
>JAZRXH010000006.1:0-6904 GCA_045600125.1 Eubacteriales bacterium
TGACTTCATCGGAGTGGCAGAGAGTGAATATTTTCGCTGAACAACTGAGTTTGACCGCTCGCATATATGGCGGTCAAACGGGGATAGTTTCGGCCATCGGGGATCACGGTTTTATCCGAGGTGCAATCCTTTCGAGGTGGCGGCGGGGCCTCCCCGCTCCCCGCAAAAAGGCGGCGATGGGGTGCAGGGGGCCTGCAATTATTATTCAAGCGGTACCTCCTCGGCGCCTTCGAGGCAGGAGGAGAGCGCTTCGGCGAAGGCGAAGACGGCGGTGCCGCCGTCCTCCGGCATATGCTCGGTGCTGACCCGCACGAGGTCGCCGTACTCATCGACAAACTTGCAGACACGGACGGCGCCGGTAATGCCGACGCCCGGCTCGTCGTTCCAGGTGGCCATTCCGTATTTGTCCACGACCTCTTTCGCCTTTGCGAGAACCTCTTCGGTCGCCTTGTACGCCTTGTGGGAGGTGGTGGTGCCGTCTGCGGCGCTTCCGGTGTAGACGTTGAAATACAGCGCTCCGTCGGCGCCCTCGTTGACGGTGATCTCATGGTACTCCGCCTCACCCACCACAGCGGCAGGGGCGCTGTAGTAGTCGAGGAGCAGCCTGCCCTCGGTCAACGACTCGGGAGCGGCGTCTATGTTGACCATGGAATTGTGCGAGCTGAATTCCACTTTTATGTCGTGATCCGGCATCTTGAATTTGTAGGTAAGCTCCGAGCCGTTTTTGGTGACGTCGGGACTGATGCGCTTCCCGTCCGCCGTAAGACTGTAATCGGTATCGGTGGCAAGAGGCACCGAAAGCCGGACGGTGGCGCCTTCATAGTAGGCGTCCTTTGCGCCGATGAAGCAGTCCTTGTTCCCGCCGTAATCCACGGCGAACCGCTGCCTTCCCATGCATCCGAACAGACTCATAACGAGGACCACCCCCAAAGCGATTTCTTTCGGTCTCATTCTTTTCATTCCTTTGGTACAATATTAGCGTAGCCGCAGGTCGGTACCACGACTGGATTTACGGCTATGCTTATTTTTGTTATAATAAGGCGGTAATGGACAGACGGTCATTCCTTTGAACTTTCTATTCTGTTTTAAGCAAAACCAAAGGATTGTTTTTCCGTAATCTGAGTATAGCACACCCGATCCCGCTTTGTCAACTCACCCCGGGTTCGCTTATCCGGCATAATCGGTATATGTGTATACAAAAAAATTCAATTTTCCTATTGACAAACGGGAAAAAGCGTGTTATAATGCAGAAAAACAAAAAACCGATGATTAAGAGTAGTAGCTTATACGGAACCGCAAAGCGAGCCGCAGCCGGTGAGAGTGCGGCGGGGAAAGTATCTGTGAATGGACTTATGAGGGCGACCGAAAGCGAACTATCGCAAGTAGCAGTCGACGTATTGACCGTGTGCGTAAATCACGGAGCGTATGCAGGTACGTAAAGCGGAGGCTTTACTTCGGTAAGGCTTCAATTTGGGTGGCACCGCGGATAAGTTTTTATTCGTCCCAAGCACGGAAGATAGATCCGTGTTTGGGGCTTTTCTTTTTGTAAGATCCCGGGAACGTCCCCTTCCTCCCCTTTGTTTTCCAAAAAGGAAAAATATAAAAAACAAAACACAAAAGAAAGCGAGAAAAAACCATGAAAAAGATCACATCCATCCTTCTTGCGGCAGCTCTCCTTATCTCCTCGGCAGCTCTTGCCTCCTGCGAAAACACGCCCGCTCCCGCCGATGACAGCGGCATCTTTACCGTAGGCGTTATCCAGTACGTGAGCCATCCGTCCCTCGACAACTGCTATAACGGTGTGGAAGCGGCTCTTATCGAAAGATACGGTGAGAACGTGAAGATCACCCGTCAGATCGGCTCGGACTCCTCCCCCGATTCGGACTGTGCGACGTATGCAAAGCAGTTCTGCGCTTCCGGCGCCGACATTCTCATCCCGATCGCCACGCCGGCTGCCTCCGCCGCTTTTGCCGCCGCTGAGGACAAGGATATTCCCGTTGTATTCTGCGCCGTTTCCGACCCCATGGCGGTAGGTCTTGTGGAGAGCATGGACAAGCCCGGCTACAACTGCACCGGCACCTCCGACGTTCTTGACATGGACGCACAGGTCAACCTCATCAAGGCGTTCCTTCCCGATGCGGCGAAGATCGGCGTGCTCTACACCACCTCCGAAGCAAACTCCATCTCCCAGCTGGCGCTTCTGAAGGACGCCGCCGCAAAGCAGGGCATGGAAGTCGAAGCGATCGGTATCCAGAACGACGCGGACATCCCCGCCGCTGCCGCCGCTCTCTGCGCCAAGGTCGACTGCGTGAACAACTTCACCGACAACAAGGTCGTGAACAACCTTTCCGTGCTTCTTGACGCCGCAAACGAAGCGGGCATCCCCGTATTCGGCTCCGAGGTCGAGCAGGTAAAGAACGGCTGTCTTGCTTCGGTTTCCATCGACTACGTTGCCCTCGGCAAGATCACCGGCAGCATGGCAGCCGACATCCTCGACGGCGCTTCCGCCGCCGAGTGTGCCGTGAAGACCACCTCCGAGGCGACTCCCGTTGTGAATACCGAGGTGCTCGACGCCTTCGGTATCACCCTTCCCGAGGCTTATGCCAACATTGAAACGGTCGTTACCAATAAGTAATACGTAAGGCAGGGGGCGGCTTGCCCCGCACCCCTTTTGGGAGGCTGTGCGTCCCCCTGCCCCCATTGCCCCGATTTGTTTTCGGCGCACCCCGTAAGTGCGGCAAGCGACTTCTTTTGAAGAATTATGTTTCGCTGCCTACGCAGCCGAGAATTATCTATCGACTGCTTCTTGTCGGAACGGGAGCGGATTATCCTCGGCTCACGCCGTGGGTGCGGCGATTGACCGCCCTTCTCAAGTACGTTGAGCCGTATTATTCCCGGCTCCCACCGTGGGTGCGGCAATAATTCTTACTGCACACGAACGGGGCGTTACTTTTGTCACGAGCGACAAAAGCCGATACACTTCGAAATGCATGATATGCATTTCGTGCGGTATCGCACCAAAAACGCCCGTCGGGTAGGGCTTTCAGCCCTCCGACCCCAACCCGAGTCGCACTTGCCTTTGCAGGCGACCCGCTTTTGTTCTCGCACCAAACCGAGCAAAAACGGTCTACCATCAGAAAACCTATGCGGTTTTCCGATACCTTTCCCGAGGAACGGTTCCGCCATATACATTTTTGTCGTGCTCTACGGGGGACTTTTTTCCTCAGTGGTAATTCTGACCTCAGTTCGTGCGTGTGGTACTTGGTTCCTGCTTTCCCGTCCTATGGGTCGGCATAATTCCCGCCGACCGCATATAGTTCGGAGAAAACCGTTGCGGTTCAGCTCTCCGTTGGGAAAGACGCTCGCCAAATGGATACTTTCGCTTGTTGGTGTCAACCGACACTTATCAGTGTGCAAAGTCAAATAGAACACCTCGGCGAGGCGACAATGAACTCCCGTAGGCGAAGCTCCGAGTCATAGCGCCCGCTGCGGGCGCACTGCAACAATGGGGAACCACACAGCCCCACCAAGTTTCGCTAAAGATTTTGGTGTATTTCGGGGTGGGTGTGGCGTCGGCGGGAGGGGGCAAGGTGCAACGAGTACGAGAACGGCGCTCATAAAGTACCGCTGTGCAGTGGTTCCTCTGCGGTTGCCGTTTATGGACTGCCGCCCTCCCGTACCCGACGGGCGCTTTTGGTTACTTTTGTCGCTCTTGACAAAAGTAACATACGTAGGCAGTAGTCAATAGAACAATCATCACCTGCGTAAGCAGCAAAACATAAAAGGACAAGGGCTGCCACTCGCCACACCCACGGCGGGAGCCGAAAACGATCCTTTTTGCCCTCGGAAAGGGCAGTCAATTTGTGCACTTATAAAGTGCGGCAAGCTTCAAAACTTCATCAACAAAAAAAGAAAACTAAAAAAGAACAGGCGGTGCTGATTTGTCTGCAATTCTCTCATCCCTTGACGTAATACTCCAGGACGGGCTGATGTATTCCCTCCTCGCCATGGGCTATTACGTTTCCTATTCCATTCTTGATTTCCCGGACCTGACGGTGGAAGGCACGGTGCTTTCCGGCGGTGTGACCTTCGGACTTCTTTCGAAGGCGGGCGTCAATCCGTACATCTCGCTGGTCTGCGCCTTCATCGTGGGCTTCCTTTTCGGCTCGCTCACCGGCGTACTCAACGTGAAGCTGAAGATCCGTCCGCTCCTCTGCGGCATCCTCGTTTCCACGGGGCTGATCACGGTGAACCTCATTGCGACCGTGGCGGGCATGGGCGGCAACTTCGCCGGGGACGGCGCTCTCTCCACCATCGACATCGGACGGAGCATGCCGACTCTCGTGCGGACCTTCCCGCTGAATCTCCTTCCCACCGACGTATACGGCTTCAACCTGCGGAAGCTGGTCTGCTTCTTCGGCATCGCTCTCCTCTTCAAGATCCTTCTGGATCTGTATCTGAAGACGAAAAACGGGCTTCTTCTGCGTGCCGCCGGCTCGAATCCCCGCTTCGTGACCATGCTTGCCGAGAACGAGGGCAGCTGCAAGATCCTCGGTCTTGCCATCGGCAACGGCTTTGCGGCGGTCTCGGGAGCGCTCGTGGCGCAGAGCCGGGGAAACGTGAATCAGGGCATGGGCATCGGCATGATCGTCATCGGTCTTGCTTCGCTGATCATCGGCACCTCGCTTTTCGGAAAGTCGAGGTTCATAAAGCCCACCACGGCATGCATCATCGGCTCGATCATCTATCAGGGCTGTCTCGGCGTCGCTTCGATGCTGGGCGTGCCTTCGGCGTATAACAAGCTGATCATGGCGCTTCTCTTCACGGCGGCGCTGATCCTCGGCGACAAGGCACACAAGAAGAAGGGAGGGTACGACGATGAAAGACGTGTTTGAAAAAAGTGCGGACGCTTCGGGCTTTATCGAGCTCTGCGGGATCTGCAAGGACTTCAATGCGGGCACCATCGACGCCATGACCCTCTTTGACGGCTTCTCCTTCCGGGCAAAGAAGGGGAGCTTCGTGTCGATCGTCGGCTCCAACGGCTCGGGAAAGACTTCGCTTCTGAACATCCTGTGCGGCTCCTATGCCCCGGAGGCGGGACAGATCTTCGTGGGCGGACGGAACATCACCGCTCTGCCGGAGTACCGTCGGGCGGCGTTCATCGGCAGAGTCTTTCAGGATCCGAAGGCGGGCACCTGCTCCGAGCTGACCATCACGGAAAACATGGCGCTGTTCGATAACAAGGGCAAGTTGTTCGGGCTCGGCGCCGGCGTCAATGCGAAGAAGCTGGACTATTACAAGGAGCTCGTGGCGCAGTGCGGCATGGGACTCGAAAACAGAATGGGCACGAAGGTGGGCTCTCTGTCCGGCGGTCAGCGGCAGGCGCTGGCTTTGGTCATCGCCAACATGGCAAAGCCCGAGCTTCTCATTCTCGACGAGCACACGGCGGCACTCGACCCGAAGACCAGCGAGACGATTATGGAGCTCACGGATAAATTCGTGCGGGAGCGGCAGGTCACGACCCTTATGGTCACCCACAACCTCCGCTTCGCCCTCGAGTACGGCGACCGGCTCGTCATGATGCACGCCGGCGGCATCGTCCTCGATAAGGAGGGCGAGGAGAAAAAAGCCACCCGGATGGCGGATATCCTCAAGATCTTCAACGAGATCAGCATCGAATGCGGCAACTGATTTTTCCCTCGGGAATGCACTTCAGACAAAACCGGGAGCGCAGATGCCCGAGTATTGTCCCGCTTTGCCGCCAGCGGGTAGCACCCGCGGGCACTCCGAAAGGACTGCACCGCAGACAAAACCGTGAACGCAGATGCCCGAGTATATCCCCGCTTTGCCGCCATATATCAAAGCGGCAAAGCTCATGGGTGAAGCATAAATAGTCAGTTACTACTGTCCGATGCGGCGAGAAAGCAGCGCCGCATCGGATGTTTGTTTTAGGCACACTCGAAAGTTATTCCGAGTGAAAGTTTTCGAAGAAAACTTTAGCATGGAACAAGCGCCAGGGGGAGGCGCTTGCGACATGCACTGCCGCAACAGACAGTAGGCAACGACTCTTTATTCAAAGAAAAAACAAGGCAAAGTCCGTGCAGGACTTTGCCTTATTTCAAAGTTTTCGCCCGCCTTTTTCAAAAGGCGGCGAGGGGTTTGGGGGGCGGGGAACCCCCGCAGGCAACTCGAGACCCCACTTCAGATATAGTCGGGAGCGCAGATGCCCGAATGTTACCCCGCTTTGCCGCCATATATCAAAGCGGCAAAGCTCATGGGTACAGCATAAATGATTGGTTACTACTGTTCCGCAGAGGTCAAACGCCGACCTCTGCGGGCGGGGAGCCCCCGAAAAATGGTCAGGGGCGGGGAGCCCCCATCAATACATGCTGTTGACCGACATATAGTCGTAGATCGCCTTGCCGTGGATCTGCTCATCGGTTTGGATGGAGTTGAGGGTATTGCGCAGGGCGGCGTCGCTGAACTCGAAGATGCAGGTGTCATAAAGGTGAGAAACGTGCTTTTCGCCGGAAAGGACATCCTTGCAGAGGAAGCAGTCCGCCTTCTTGTTTTCGCCCTCGGCGGAGCCGTAGGTCGCCTTGAAGGTGATGCCCGCAATGGGAGAGGCGCCGCCGGAGGCTGCCGGGACGCTGCCCGCTGCAATCTCGTTGATCTTCTGAAGATGGGCACGCTCGGCAGAGGCGATCTGCGAGAAAAGGTTCTTCAGCTGCTCGTCCCTGGCGGAGCCTGCGTAATCGGTGTACTTCTCGACGCAGAGGCTCTCCTGATCCCGGAGATCCTTGAGAAGCTCGGTTTCCTTCTGAGTAAGATTCATGGTTCATCCTTCCCTTCAAATCAAAGTCTTTTGTAATTCTCGGAGTGTTTCTCCGGGAGGTATTCTTTG
>JAZRXH010000007.1:0-11211 GCA_045600125.1 Eubacteriales bacterium
CAAGCAATGAGCTTTGCCGCTCGGATTTATGGCGGCAAAGCGAGATAATACTCGGGCATCTGCATTTTCGTTTTTCGCTGAGGTAAATTCCCGAGTTGCCTGCGGGGGCATCCCCGCAAAAAGGCGGGCGAAAACTTTCAAATAGTCAAAGTCCATTCGGACTTTGGCAGGTTTTTCAAGAATAAAGGGGCAGTACCTGCTGCCTGCTGCGGCAAGAAAGCAGTGCCGCAGCAGAGGTGAGATTAGGTTTTGGCGAACTTGATAAGCTTCGCATAATATCACCGTTCAGCCGGTGTCGCACCCATAGAAAGGAAATCATACGGTAAGCAACATGAAAAAGCTCTTATGTCTTTTCACAGCCCTCGTGCTTTCGGTGTCCTCTCTGACGCTGACCCTCTCGGCACAGGGCGCAGCCCTCTCCACCATGCCCTCCGAAGAGGAGATCATCCGGATCGTCGGACTCCTTGAGGTCATGAACGGAGACTATTACGGCGATCTCCATCTTGACAATAAGGTGACAAGAGCCGAATTCCTCAAAATGGCGCTCTGCGCCTCGGTCGATAAGGACAAGGTGAAGAACGGAAGCACCACCTCGCCCTTCCCGGACGTGCGTGCCTCCCACTGGGCGGCATCCTACGTGGCAGCCGGTGTGTCGAAGGGCTACATCAAGGGCTATCTTGACGGTACCTTCAAGCCGGACGGCGAGGTCACCCTCGAAGAGGCGGCGACCATCATGCTCCGTGTCATGGGCTATACCTCTCTCGACAGCGGTAAGTACCCCGACGCACAGCTCTCCAAATACCGTGAGCTGAACATGGATCAGCGCATCTCCGCCGTGCAGGGGCAGGCGCTCACAAGACGGGAATGTATGTACCTCGTCTACAACGCCCTCTGCGCCAAGAACGCCTCCGGCGCCCTCTACTGCACGACCCTCGGCTGTGCGGCGGACTCCAACGACCGTATCGACTACCTTGCTCTCGTGAACGACAAAATGAAGGGTCCCGTGACGGTGCTGGATGCGGGCTACTCTGCCGACTTCGGCTTTGCCCCCGAAAACGGCAGCGTGTACCGGGACAATAAAAAGACTACTGCGGCGGCGATCAGCCTCTATGACGTGGCATACTACAACCCCGAAGCCAAGACGGTATGGTGCTTCTCGGAGAAGGTTCTCGGCGTGGTGAACGCCGTGACGGTGAACGGTGTTTCGGCAAAGTCCGAGAAGTACACCGGCACCCCCGCCGCCAACGACACCGTGATCCTCAGCGGCAAGAGCTATAAGCTCGCCCACAGCAGTGCCAAGAGCAAATTCTCCGCCTACGGCGAGTTCATTCCCGACGACTTCGTCATGCTCCTTCTCGACCGGGACGGCAACGTGGCGGACGCCGTAAAAGCCAACGCCGAGCTGTATGAAAAATACGCCGACGAGGACGACGACAAGGTGGCGTTCATCAACTCCACCCTGAAGGGTCCTTACGTGATCAAGGACGAAAACTGGCTCACAAAGCTCCCCTTCGCTCCCGAAACGGCTAAATACTATCTTGACGGCGCCGACGTGACCGTGTGGGATGGATGCATCAATGACGTCTTCTACTATTCCGAGGCGCTTTCCTCGGTATGGATCTACCGGGAATCCGCCACCGGTGTTGTGACGAACATCGCTCCCTCGAGAGACGCCCCGACCTCGGTATCGCTCGGCAGTAAGAATTATACCCTTTCCACCTCCGATGCCCGCACCCTCTTCTCCACCTACGGAAGATACGACAAGGACAGCCTTGTGACGCTTCTTCTCGGCAAGGACGGCTCGGCGGTCTACGCCGTGGACTGCGACGCCGACGAGTACGCAAGAAATATCGACACCGACGACGAGGATTACGTGAACTTCCTCAACTCCACCGTGAAGGGTCCCTACGTTGTCAAGGACGCCGACTGGACGAAGAAGCTCCCCTTTGCCGTTGAAGAAAACACCGTATACTCCGGCAACACTCCGGTATCTCCTTCCTTCGTGATGGTGAATGACGTATTCTATTATTCGGAAGCCTTCCGTCGGGTATGGATCCTCCGGGATACGGCGACGGGCATCGTCAGCGCCATCAATCCTTCTAAGGATTCGCCTGCCTCGGTGGTCGTGGGCGGCAAGAGCTACACCCTTTCCACCTCCGAGGCGAGAACACGCTTCTCGGTCTACGGCGACTACGATAAGGACGATTTCGTGACCCTCCTTCTCGGCAAGGACGGCAGTGCCGTCGAAGTCATCGACGGTGACGCCATAAAGTACGCCGCCTCCAACGACGACGACGTGACCTTCGCGGAGATCGTGAAGTCCACCATGAAGGGTCCGGTCATCGCAAAGGACGCCGAGAGCTGGAAGTATGAGATCCCCTTTGACGTGACTGCCGCTTCCTTCTATAAGAAGAACAGCGAAGCAAAGATTTCCGACGTTGCGAAGAACGACGTTCTGTACTACTCCAAGTCCCTTGCCACGGTATGGGTATACAGCGACAGAGCGACGGGCACCATCGAAGCGATAAATCCCAACCGCATCGCTCCCGACAGCGTGACGATCTCGGGCAAGACCTACGCTCTGGAAAGCACCAATGCGGCGTACAGCGTATCCAGCATGGGCACCTTCACGCTGGGCGACACGGTGACCCTCCTTCTCGGCAAGTCCGGCGGAGCGGTAGAGGTCCTCTCCGGCACCGAGGGCGCCAGCGACGTTTACGGCTTTATCACCGCCATGGGCGACAAGACCTACACCAGATCCAACGGCGTGACCTACAGTGCCGAGAGCATCACGGTCATCGCCTCCGACACCCAGACCTACACCTACGAATACGACAACAGCGGCTTCAAGAAGGGCGACTTCGTGCGGATCGTCTTCACCGACGGCGGCGTGAGCATTTCCAAGTCGAAGCTCTCGGTATCCTCCGACGAAGCGGACAAGATCAACACGCTTCTTTCCACCGGCATGGTAGAAGACAGCGCCGAGCTTCTGGATATCTTCGTGACCACCGACGCAAACTCCCTCACCGACAAGTCGGTCGCCTACACGAAGATCTATCCCGCCCGGCTTGCCGGCGTGTCCCTCACGAAGGACAACATTTACTATTACAGCATCGAGAACGGCAAGCTGAAGAACCTGATCCTGAACGACTTTACCGGCGACATCCACACCTACGGCGTGCTCATCACCGAGCGTGAGAACGGAAACGTAGTTTATAAGCTGCTTGCAAACGGCAAGAAGCAGAATGCTTCGAGCAGTGCCGTGATGCCCTCCGTGGGACCCGTAAGGCTCAAGACGAGAGGAAGCAGCAGCGTCTACTCGAACCTTGACTACGTGGTCGTAAAGCCCGAAGACCTCCACGACGCCTTCTGCTCTTCCTCCGGCACCTCTTATCCCTTCGCACCGAACATGGAGTGCTATACCCTCAATACCCTTCGCCAGTACGAGGCTTCCACTCTCACCGATATCGCCGCCATCGAAAAGTGCGAGATCCGCGCTTACTACGACAAGCTCCCCTCCATGGGCGGCAGAGTCCGTGTCCTTGTAGCGGCACTGAAGTAAATATAAATGCATGGGGCTCCTCGCCCCCAAACCCCATCGCCGCCTTACCAGCGTGTGGCTGCTCGCCCCACGCCCTCGCCGCCTTACCAGCGTGGGGCTGCTCGCCCCACGCCCTCGCCGCCTTACCAGTGTGGGGCTGCTCGCCCCACGCCCTCGCCGCCTTTTGAAAAAGGCGGGCGAAAACTTTGAAATGCCCAAGTCCATACGGACTTGGGCGTGTTTTTTTCTTGGATAACGGGTTATTGCCTACTGTCGTAACAGAGGTGGGGGACGGCTTTGGAGAAAGCTCTGCGTTTTTCCGCTTAGAATGATAACGACAAAAAAATCTCCGATGAAGTCGGATTTTGACTTCATCGGAGAAGCAGGTACTCACCATTTATACCGAACCCATGAGTTTGACCGCTTGAATATAAGGCGGTCAAACGGGACTATACTCGGGCATCATGGCTTTCGGCTTTATCTGAGGCACAGTCTCGAGGTGGCGGCGGGGCCTCCCCGCTGCCCGGAAAATATCAAATTACTTTCACGCAGTAGGAAACGAAATCCTCCGCACCGACGGACATTTGGTCGGCGCAGATCAGCAGGGTCACGACGATGAGGGCAAGAAGGAAAGAAAGTATGACCGTTTTTCTATTGCTCATCCGCAGCACCACCCTTACAAAATACGGCGCACCGAGGCACCGACGGCGAAGCACGCCGCTTACACTATACTTATACCATATCTTTTTGTATTTGTCAATAGAATTTTACAAAAAAATTCAAAAACATATGAATTATTTTTTAAGCATAACAGCGAGGCGACCGGAAATTGTTTCAAAATACAACGCAAATGCGTTGTTTATGCATTTTTAGCCAAAAACAACTAATTTAACTTTTTAGAAAAAATATTGTCTCAAGCACGGCGTAAAATAAACAATTTATGAAATCAAGACCTGCTTTACGCCCTTATTTCTTCGCCGCCGCCGAAAGTTGTGCGATTTCCTTTGCCGGAAGCCGCACCAGCATCCCGAGCACCGAGGCAAGATCCCGCCGATAATCGGAACGGCGAATAGCGCTCTCGCCGGAGCTTTTTCCCGTAAAACAGTCCGACAGAATGTCCGCCGCCATCCTTGCCGCTTCGCCGGGAGTCGAAGGAGTACGTTTTTCCCCGGCAGACGCCGCTGCCGCCGGTTTCTCTTCTGTATAAGACGGAAGAAATGCGGGAAAAGTTCCGCTTTCTCCGACGTTTTCATCATAAACGCCTTCCCGAGCCTCGCCGCCCGCCGTTTCTTTGCGGCCCGGTGCAGGATCGGCTTCCTTTCCAGCTCCGGAAGAGCCGAAAGCATCGCCCACTGCCCGGAGAATGGCGGGGATCACCCCGGCGGGAAGTCCCGAAGAGGAGCCATTCGCTCCGCTTTGCGCCTCGGACGTTACCACCGTTCCCGCCGTGTCGGGAAGCGCCCTTTCTCTTGCCGCCTCCGCCTCCTCCTGCGCCTGCTTTTTTGCCGCTTCGGCAAGGAGCGCCGAGCCGGTCTTCGAGTCTGCGGAGTAGACCGTCTCCTTCGGGAACAGAGCGGAAAGCTCGTACCCGTCCTCCTTTGCAAGCGCCGAAAGGAGCTTCTCTGCCACGTCCGGCAGCTCGTACTTCGATACCCCGCTGCGCAGCTGCGCCTGCAAATTGTCAAGGATCCCCCGGTAGCGGCCGCCGTTTTCGGCTTTCTTCTTTTCCAGCTCGGAATCCAGCTCCGCATAAACGCCGTCAAGGGTGCCGAGAAGCGCCTTTTTCAGCCTCTGCGCCTTGCCGCCGGAAAGACTCGCACCGCTGTTCACGATCTGCTCGTCAAGATACGGATAGCGGGCAAACAGCGCCTGTTTTGCCTTCTCCTTCATGGCGGCATACTGCTCGTCAAGGGCTTTGTTCGATGCTTCCAGCGCCGCCTCCACCATGAAGCGGGCGTCGCTGATCGGCGTGACTTCCCCGATGCCGCTCGTGGTCTTGTACGCCTTTACCTTCGACATCCCGCCGCCCTTGGAAGAGGTGCCGGAAGAGGTTTCGGAAGAAGCGCCGGCAGAAGACCCGGCACCTCCCGAGCCTTCGCCGAGATACAGCCTTGCGTAGCCGCTCTTCGATACGTTTTCCGGCTCGATGCCCATCTTCGGGGCGGCGGAAAGATTGTAGTTGTATCCTACGGTGTCCAGCCAGTCCCGCTGTGCCGAGGTGTCGAGCCCCAGCTCGTCCCTCGCCTTTACGACCTCTTTCGTCCGTTCGATCTCCTCGCCGAGAAGCTCGGTGTTTCCGCCCCGCAGCATTTCGAGCCGCTCATCGGCGCTTCTGTCGGCGTATTTCCATTTTGATCCTGCCATACAAAATCTCCTTTATCTGTTCTTTTCAATAGTCCGGGAATGCCGTCCCTTCACGTCTCGTTTTTCCCGGAAACGAAGAAGCGCATGGAGGGGTTGGCAAGGCCGAAGATCCCCTTCTTCGAGGAAAGCCCGAAGGAGAATCTGGCGCATCGGAACTCCGGAATCCGAAGGCTTATCCGCCTTATGCCGTTGGGGCAGGACGGTACGCCCGCACTCCCCGGCTCCTCCGCCGTGGAAAGATCCGCCGAATAGATCAGCGAATCATCCCCGTACACGTCAATGTGGGAGACCCCGTCAACGCTTGCCGGGACCTCGAAGGAAACGCCGCAGAGCACCTTGAGAAGGGTGGGATCGCCCAGATCCACGTCCCTCGTGCGGTAGACGCAGCGAATGTCCTCCCCGAAGTCTCCTTCCACGTCCTCCCCGAGACGCACAAGGCGCACCGAGAACCTTTCCTCGGTTTCTTCCTCACCGTCTTCCTCGTCTTCCTCATCGGGCTCTCCGTCCCCCTCACCGGAGAGGTCAAGACCGAAGAGGTCGCCGTCTTCCCCGTCTTCCCCGTCTTCCCCGCCGTCGTTTTCGGGAGAGTCGGGAGAGTCGGAGCCTTCCGGATCCCCGGTGCCTTCGGGATCACCCGTTTCCTCCTGCACTCCGGGTCCGGGGTCTTCCCCGGCATTTTCGCCCGGGAGGAGCTCCTCCCCGGTATCCGCCCCGCCGTCTTCCTCACCCGCTCCGAAGAGATCGGCAGAGCCATTGCCATTGCCATTGCCATTGCTGTCGCCGCTGCCGTTTTCCTCGCCGCCGTCCCCGTCTTCCCCGTCCGGCTCTTCCGGCAAGAGGTCGGCGCAAAGTCCGTAGAGTGTAGTGCCGCAGACGAACAGCGCCTTCTCAAAAAGCCCCGTAAAGCGCACCCAGCACAGCGCCTTCTCGGCGTCATCCGGCCTTGCGCCCGCATAATAGGGGGAAGCACCGTAGTCCCACATGTAGGCGTTCCCGCCTGCCAAAAGGATATATTTCCGGTCGTAGTCGCAGGATACCGCCGAAAGAAGCGCCTCCTTGTCCTCCCGGAAGAAGCCGACCCTTGCTCCACGACCCTCGATGTTGGCGGAGATCTTCCGCACGCTCAGCTCATCGGTATACTCCGAAGACACGATGATGTAAATGCCGCTTCCCGAGCAGGCGAAGACCAGACGGTTGTCCACAAGGCGTATGCTCCCCGGCATGTCGCATCCGACCCCCGTGCTGATCTGCCGCACCCGGAAGTCGGCGCCGGCACTCTCCGAGAAGCTGTAGCGGATGCCGTAGACCGACCTTTTGCAGAAGGCGCACAGCTCGTCCTTCTGCTTTTCCAGCGCCACGATGTCCTCGCTCCCGCTTCCGATGATGTCGAAGGAATCCCGCTTTACCGAAAGAGGCGACAGAAGATCGCTCATGAAGTAATAGCCGCAGTATTCGGGATTTCCCGCAAAGAAAACCCTCGTGCCCCCCGCCGAATTACCGCCGTAACAGCGGCAGACCCGACAGCCGAAGATGCGGTCGAACTCCCGTATCTCCTCTCCCTTTTTGGGATAATACCGGACGACGCAGGACTCGGTAAGCGACTTTCCCGGCGCAACCGTCAGCCGTCCCTCCGAGACAACAAAATTCTCCTTCGGGTATACTCTGCCCGTTTCCTCTCCCACCACCGAGAAAGGAAGCGACACGTCGCAGGGCACGGGAAGCACCAGATGCGGCACGTTCACGTCGTGGGCGGAATAATGTATCTCCACAAGGCAGGCAAGTAAATTATCCGACACCTCTCCCGCCGTACAGCCGCTGCCGAGAAAGTAGTTCGCCCCGGTGTAGGTCACCTTGACCTCCGGTTCTTCCTCGGTAACGGTAAAATCCTTGTCCACCGAAAGGATGCGGATATCCGGGAGGAAAATATACAGCTTTGTGTTCATCTCAAACAGCAGGCTGTCCGCATCGGTCATTTTCTCGTATAGTACGTCCGCTTCGCCGTCCTGCGAGATCCGGATCAGCTTTGTCCCGATATGGACAAGGACAGCCCCGAAAAACTCCGACTCGGTGACGCCGTGGACAGCGCCCTCTGCGATAGCCTCTGCCGCCGTCTCCTGCCCGAAGCGGCAGTGAAGCATGTTGTTTCTGAATATCGTATTTTCAAGGAAGGGACTCTGCGATGCGCCGAGATCGTCCGAGCTCGCCCCCAGCCGCACACCGCCGTCCGGTACGCCGAGCCGGGACGTCACGCAGCCCCTTCCGGTTCTGATTTTTGCCATATCGCACTCCGTTCTGCCGCAAAACAAGCGGCATCATAGTGAAAAAAGGCACCGGAAAGGGGAGCCGTAAGCCGTCCTGCCTCCTCCCGGTGCCCTGCATAAAACGGGGATGTCTTCCGCCGTTTCTCTGCTTCGGTCTGTGTCAGTCAGTCTGTGTCAGTAGGGAAGTTTTTCCCGTCAGTGAAAGAAGTGCCGGCGAAGAAGGCTGCCTTTGCGGAAGGCGTCCCGATAGTAGGGCGTCTTGTCCCGCCGGTAGGGTGCCTCGCATATCTCCAGCGCCGCCTCCGCCTCTGCCGCCCGCATCCCCAGCTTCGCATACACGTCCGACTGCTCGTCGGTGCAGAGGTCTCTCGCCGTGACAAGGCAGAGAAGATCGAAGAAGCGATGCGGAAGCGGGAGAGCGGCAAAGTCCCCGTCCTCCTCGCACAGCTCCTTCGGCATATTCTTATAGGTGAGAAGGTACTCGCCGCTCTTTGCCTTCTTTGCGTAAAGAAAAGCGCCTCTGACCGTAAAATCGAAAAGGTCGTACTCTTCGTCTTCCCGTCCGTTCACCCTTCGCACACTGCAAAGAGAGAGGAAGTCCCCGGGAAGGGATGCAAGTAAAACGCCCTTTTCCGGGAAATCGGGGAGAAGCATGGCGGCATTTTCCTCTTCCTCCGGACAAATGCCGGTAAACAGCACGGCGCCCCGCAATTTCACCTTTCCCTCGGCGGTAAGGGTCAGCGAAGCGTCGGTACAGTCGCCAAGGTAAAGCTTCACGTCCCGGAATAAGCCGGGAGGGCTTGCAAAGGATGTGCCGATCTCCTCTTCTCCGTTCTCTGCCGTCACAGTGCCGCATCCGCAGACCGACAGAACGACGCCGACGCCGGAGCCGGAAAGCTCGCTTGTCCGCTGTTCGCCGTCCGACAGATCCCCGGAAGGAAACAGCGTCTGTCCGGCATCTGAAAGAAAGACCGCGGCGGTCTTCTCGCCCCGGTACAGCTCGGTATAGATCCGCCTTATGTGATGGTTCAGCACCGAGAGGAATCTTTTCCCGACGTCCTCCCGCTCGCCGCCGCTCATCACAACGCCGTTGCGGGAGTAGCGCTCCAGAAGCTTCAGAACGTTGTCACGGGCATTTCCGAGGCAAAATGTTTTTTGATCCATGGGTTTTCTCCTTTTTGTTTTTCCGTGATGCGGGAAACCGTCGCCCCTTAAAGGGCGTCAAAGTAGAGTATCTTGACAGAGACCTCTTCGTTTCCCGTCGGGCACACGCTGACCTCTCCCGCAAAGTCCAGCGTCTCCCCCTCCTCGAGAAGATACGAATCCTCGCTCGCATCCTCCTCCGAGCCGGTGATGTAGATGTCCCCGTCCTGCGGTTTTATTCTTGCCATAAGACCGTAGGTTTTGATGATCTCGTTTTCCGCAATTTCCAGCGTCTCCGCATACAGAGGCTTCAGATAGATTTCCTGCATTTTCCTTTTCTCCTTTCCGTACTTCGCACGTTCCACGCTCCCCCTTCACAGAGTGCGGTGCAAAGTCCGCACCGCACCCCGCAAAGAAGTCCTTCCCGCCGCCGGGGTATTTTCCTCCCCCGGAATCGGCGGCAGCTCTTATGCGATGCTCATGCCCGAAGGCTCACACCGCAGGATCTGAGGCTCAGTTTTCCTCTTCGTCCTCTTCGTCCTCGTCGTCCTCGTCGTCATCCTCTTCATCCTCGTCCTCGGGGACCTCCACGTCTCCCGCATAGTCGGGGTCGGAGAAGATGATGGGTCTTGCGTCGGCAACGCCGAAGGCAAAATCCACATAGCCGATGTAGTCGGTGATAAGAGGGTTGTCCTGCTTGGCGATCAGCACCGTGGGCTTGGTGATGTACACGAGCTTGAGCACCTCACGCAGAAGCATCGAGTCGGCGACCGCCCACTGCTTGGCGGAAAAACCGATACCGCCGCCGCCGACAACAAGGTACTTCATGCCGTATACGGGGTTCGCCGCATTGGTATCCGCACCCTCGTCGGGATTCTTCGTGGGAACCAGACGGGAGTTGGGACCGCAGATTTCCTTCGCCTTGCTCTCAAGCTCGGGGCTTACGAGAAGAAGGTCGAAGTTCGACGCAAAGGGAAGTCCGTCCGGCGTCACAAAGCGGGAAGCTCTCGCCTGCGCCTTGCAGATCGCCGCCACGCTCAGGTTCTCCTTCATCACGTTGGAGAAGAGCGGTGCATCCTCAAGGGTGTTTACCGGATGCCGGTTGGAAGCCCAGGGCTTTCCGTCAAAGCCCTCTCCGGTATACGCCGAGCCGAAGAGGCGGTAGAAGTCGTTGAGCACCGTCATGTAAGCGGAATCCGCAAGACGGGTGCCGATCTTCTGCGCCTCGCCGGAAAGGTCCACCTTCGCCTTCTTGTAGGAAAGGCTGACCGCCAGCGCCTTCTCGGTGGGGGTGATGGTGGTGATAAAGCTTCTCTTCTGATCGGCGCTGGTAAGGCTTTCGCCGTCATAAGCGGGAAGCTCGCCGAAGCCGCCCACGCCTTCGAGTCTGTAGTCGATGTTGTCGCGCACGATTACGTCGCAGACTTCGTTCAGAATGTCGCACCTCTTGGCGTATCGAAGATCGAAACGCTTCTTGACAAGAGGATAAAGGTCGTTGCTCCATGTGTAAATATCGTTCATAACTTGTTACCTGTCCTTTCATTCATTACTGTTTTGTACTGATTTGTACGGATGGGAAAAGAAAAAGAGGGGAGCTGAAAGCAGTGTGGAGTTTGGAGAGTGGAGTGTGGAGTTGATTTCTGAAACCGGTACGGTTCAAACAGACGAAACAAAGTGAAGAATGAAGAATAAAAAATGAATGATGAAAAACTAAACTGTTCCGAATTCTCCCGTCCATCACAGTCGCCCCGGTTTGAAGCCGTGCAGTGTACCCCAAGTCAAGTACAATTTTGATTTGTAGTGTTTAAATTTTTGAAATAGTGTGGTATAATGTTCTCGCTTTACCGATCGGGAGGATAAGGCAACGCTGAGGAGCGACCTGAGCGCCGGATCGGGTTTGCG
>JAZRXH010000008.1:0-11376 GCA_045600125.1 Eubacteriales bacterium
TTGTGTCGGCGGGAGGGGGCAAGGTGCAACAAGAACGAGAACTGTACTCATAAAGCATCGCTGTACCGGTTGCAGAAAGATATGGGTATTGAAAGTTTTCGAAGAAAACTTTAGCGCTGTCGCAAGCGCCAAGGGAGGCGCTTGCGACAGGCAGGACTGCCTCCTCCCGTACCCGACGGGCGTTTTTGGTGCGATACCGCACGAAATGCATATCATGCATTTCGAAGTGTATCGGTTTTCCGCTCGTGGAAAAAGTGACGCCCCCGTAACCCCCGTTCGTGTGCAGTAGGGCGATCGATACACTAACGGCGGGAGCCGAAAATAATCAATATAGCAATCCCTCAGTCAGCTATCGCCGACAGCACCCCCGTATGTTCCCGGGGAACAAATTCATACTTTCCTGTTGAAATTCCCCGAATTTTGTGCTATAATATATAATATAGGGCTATACTCTGCCGATTTCTTCCCGTCCCGATGCCGGGAATCGGGGAAGGATGGATAACATACCGAATATAAAACAAATAATTTTTACACCGATACAGCGGGCACATCCGCCCGCATCTCACCTTCGAAAGGTACGAAAGGAATGATACGATGAATTACATAGAAAAAGTCGAAGAGCTTTCCATGCCCGTCATCGCCCTGCGGGGACTCGTCATTTTCCCCGGCTTCCCCACCAGCATCGAGATCGGCAGGAACGCCTCGGTGGTGGCTCTGCAGGCGGCGACGGCTGCCGGCGGCACCGTGTTCCTCACGGCACAGAAGGACATGAAGGCAGCAAACCCCAGCCTTGCCAACTGCGAGGAGACCGGATGCGTCGCAAGGATCGTGCAGGCGACAAAGCTCGGCGGCGGTAAATTCCGTGTGATCGTCGAGGGCAAGCGCAGAGGAAAGATCTCGGTGCCCATCGGCGATACCCCCTATATGCGCGCCAAGATCCTCGCCACCGATATCGTCCTTCGGGACAAGGGCGGCGTCAAGGGCGAAGCCCTCATTCTCGAGGCACGGGCAAGATTCGAGGAATTTCTCCAGCTTATTCCCAAGCCCTCCAGTGAGCTTGTCACCATGACGCAGGTCATCGACGAGCCCGGCGCTCTCGCCGACCATCTCGCCCTCAACATCCTGCACAGAATTGAAAACAAGCAGTCGATCCTCGAGACCTACGACCCCATAAAAAGGCTCGAAAAGCTCCTCATCTTCCTCGAAAACGAGACCGAGGTCTTAAAGACCCAGATGGAGATCCACGCCAAGGTCAAAGCCGGGATCGAACGGAATCAGAGTGAATACTACCTCCGGGAGGAGCTGAAGGTCATTCAGGAACAGCTCGGCATGAGCGACGACGATTTCGTCGACGAAGAAGGCGAGCCCGTGGAGGAGGACGACGATATCGCCGCCTACCTTACGAGGATCCGGGAATCCGGCTGCCCGAAGGACGTCAAGAAGGCTCTCATGAAGGAGACCGCCAAGCTTCGCCGTATGCCCCTCATCTCCTCGGAATCCTCGGTGCTCCGGGAATACCTCGACACCGTGCTGGCGCTTCCGTGGGGCGTCAAGACCAAGGACGTGTGCGACGTGGAAAAGGCAAACAAAGTCCTTGAAAAAGAGCACGACGGACTTCGTGAGGTCAAGGACAGGATCCTCGAATACATCGCCGTAAAACAGCTTTCCCCGAATCTCTGCGGACAGATCCTCTGCCTCGTGGGACCTCCCGGCGTCGGTAAGACCTCCGTCGCCATGTCGGTGGCGCACGCCATGAAGCGGAAATTCGTCCGTGTATCCCTCGGCGGTATCCGGGACGAAGCGGATATAAGAGGCCATCGCAAGACCTACGTCGCCGCCATGCCCGGCAGGATTATGACCGCCATCAAGAACTGCGGCTCGCAGAACCCCGTGGTGCTCCTGGACGAGCTGGATAAAATGTCCAAGGATATGCACGGCGACCCCGGTGCGGCGCTCCTCGAGGTACTGGATATCGACCAGAACAAGACCTTCCGTGACCATTACATCGAATTCCCCTTCGATATCTCCGACTGCGTGTTCATCGCCACCGCCAATACCCTTGAAACGGTGCCGAGACCTCTGCTCGACCGAATGGAGATCATCGAGCTGAAGGCCTACACCCCCAGCGAGAAGAAAGCAATCTTCAAAAATCACCTTCTTCCCAAGGAGCTTGCAAGACACGGTCTTACGAAATCGAAGCTCCGCATTTCCGACGATGCCCTCGACGAGATCATCGAATACTATACCCGTGAGGCGGGGGTGCGGAACCTTGAACGGGAGACCGCCGCTCTCTGCCGTAAGGCGGCAAGAAAGCTGGTGGAGAATCCGGAAAGAAAGACCGTCACCGTAAAGGCAAAGGACGTGAAGGAATTCCTCGGCAAGCGCAAATTCGACGAGCCGAAGGAAGAGCTTATCCCGAAGGTCGGCGTCGTCAACGGACTTGCCTGGACGCAGGTCGGCGGCGAGCTTCTGCAGGTGGAGGTCCTCTCCATGCCCGGAAAAGGCGTTCTCGAAACCACCGGAAGCCTCGGCGACGTCATGAAGGAGTCGGTCAAGGCGGCGGTCAGCTACATCCGTAAAAACGCCGAAAGCCTCGGCGTCGACCCCGAATTCCACAATAAACTGGATATCCATGTCCACTTCCCGGAGGGTGCGACCCCCAAGGACGGTCCCAGTGCCGGCATCACCACCACCACCGCCATCGTTTCCGAGCTTTCGGGAAAGAAGGTCAGAGGCGATATCGCCATGACCGGCGAGGTGACGCTGACCGGCAGAGTCCTGCCCATCGGCGGGCTCCGGGAGAAGACCATGGCGGCGTATACCCACGGCATCCGTACCGTCATCATCCCGAAGGCCAACGAAAAGGACATCGAGGACTGCGACGCTCTGGTGCGGGACAACGTGCGCTTCATCCCCGTGACCGAGGTCTCCGAGGTCCTTGCGGCGGCGCTGGTGAACGACTGAAAGAACAAAAATAACAGGGACGGGAGGAAGCCTTCCTATGAATCTCAACAACGTAAATCTGGAAATGACTGCGGGACTTGCCTCGCAGATGCCCGGAAGGATCAAGACGGGACTTCCCCAGATCGCCCTTTGCGGCAGGTCGAACGTGGGAAAGTCCTCGCTCATCAACACCCTTCTCGGACGGAAGAGCCTCGCCAGAGTCAGCTCCGAGCCGGGAAAGACCATCACCGTGAATTTCTACAACGCCGACGGAAAGCTGTACCTCGTCGACCTTCCCGGCTACGGCTATGCCAAGCGCTCCTTCGAGGAACGCAATAAGTGGAAGGGACTCATCGACAAGTATTTTTCCCTCGACTGCGACGTGCTGTACCTCCAGCTCATCGACGTCAAGGCGGGGATCACCAAGGACGATGAGGGAATGCTGAACTACCTGAAGGAGTGCAATCTTCCCTTCGCCGTGGTCTGTACCAAGTGCGATAAGCCCAACAAGACCGAAAGAGCGGCATACCTCGAAAAAATAGCGGCATCTCCGGCGCTTCCGTATGACGCCGCCGTCATTCCCTTTTCCTCCAAGACCGGAGAGGGGAAGAGCGAGTTGTGGGAGATCATCGGCGAATTCTGCGACTTCGTGAAAAACGGAGGCACCGTCTGAAATCCGAAGGCTGAAATCCGGGATTCGAAATCTGAAAAAGGAGAAAAAATATGGGACAGCTCGCAAATCAAATGCTTTTCGACGCCATTCTCCGGCTTCGGGAAAGGCTGAAGGAAAAGAAGGAAGCAAAGAAAGCGCAGAAAGAACAGGAAGAACAGAAAGAACAGAAAGAACAGGAAGAACAGGAAGAACAGGAAAAGAAGCAGAACTGACGTATCCGCAAAGGCGAATGCGTCCCGGCTGCGATACCGTGTGAGAAAAAGATACCCACCGAAAAGGAATTTTTTACCTCTTCGGTGGGTCGTTTTTACATCCCGGGCAAACGGAGAATTTATCGGATCTTGTTCAGAAGCTTCCGGAAACTGAGATCCATACCGATCGCACCGAGCGGAGCGGTGATGATTATTGACAAAACCGCCACCGACAGAACCATGTTTCCGCACGGAAGCCCGAGCGACAACGGCACCGAACCGATTGCAGCCTGAACGGTGGCTTTCGGCAGATAGGCGATGACGCAGTAGAGCTTTTCTTTGGCGTTCAGCTTCGTTCCGACAAGGCAAAGAAGCACGCCGAGGGAACGGAAGACGAGTGCGAGCAGGATCATCACCACTGCCATAACGCCTGCCTGCAAAGTATAACGGATATTCACTGCCGCCCCGACAAGCACAAATAAAACGACCTCGGCGGCAAGCCACAACCGCCCGTATTTCTTCGATAAGTCGCAGGATACCTCTTTGCGTGTCCGCATGGCAATGACGCACGCCATGCTCATGACGGCAAGCAGTCCCGAAACCGAAACGATGCCGTCAAGCCATGCTTCGATCGCCATCAGCAAAAATGCCGTGCCGAGCGTGAGGATGACCTTCAGGCTTTGCCTTATGGGGTCTCCTTTTCTGTGGGCAAATTCAAACAGCCATGCGAGAAAGGCTCCGGACAAGGCGCCGACAAAAATCCCGAGCAGGATGGAAACGGGAATGCCTGCAAAATCTTTTACGGCGGCCGTTTCTCCCTGCGCCATCCCGACGAAGGTCGAAAACAGAACGATCACGAAAACGTCGTCCAGCGATGCGCCGGCAAGAATGAGCTGAGGGATCTGCTTGTCCGTACCGTAGCCCTCTTCCATGAGGGATACCATCCTCGGCACGACTACCGCAGGAGATACGGCGCCGAGCACGGCGCCCATTATCGCCGCTTCGAGAAGAGTGACCTTGAGCAGTACCGGGGCAAATAAAACAAACGCACCGATTTCAGACAGCGCCGGTAAAAATGACATCAGTATTGCCGGTCTGCCTACTTTTTTCAGGTCGGAAATATTCAGCGAAAGACCTGCCTTGATGAGAATAATGATCAGTGCTGTCTGCCGCAGCTCGGATGAAATGCCGAGGATCGTCGGATCCAGAAAATCAAGCACAAAGGGTCCCAGGACGATACCGGCAGCGAGCATCCCGATGATGCGCGGAAGCCGTATCTTCCGGCAGATAAATGCCATGGAAAGCCCGACAAGAAAAATCAGCGCCAGTGAAGTTAACATTATGCTCCTCCCCAAAAAACGCAAAAAGCCAATGACCTCTGCGTGTGATCGTTGCAGAAGTCATCAGCTTGAAAGCAGTTCAGGTTTCCCTCGGGAGAACTTCATTCCCTTGGAGGATATTATACTTGTTTTTCCGGAAAAAGTCAATACTTTTTTCCGAAAAACCGAAAAATCCGATTTGCCGAAATCCCGCTTGTAACGGTTGTACGCAGAAAATTCAGCATTCCGAATGCCGCCTTATCTGCCTGCGGCTTTACCGTGCCGGTCTTTCTTCTTTTGTCTTGCGCCTTTTGCACTTTTGATTTTTTGAGTGTGCTCCGGCGCTCCCTGCCCCTTTTCACGGAAGGAAGAGGCGAAAGCAGAGGAGGAAACGTCCGCCTTTCCGTACCCGCCGTTCTTTTTGAAGGGCGGAGGATTTGCCCCCGTGTCAATGTCTTCGCCGCCGTTGCCGCTTCTGACCTTCGCCCGTACGTTTTTGCCCACCACAAACGCCATGGGAAGAAGGAACAGCCCGGCAATGCCGAACAGCCGCAGTCCCGCATACATGGCAAGCAGCGCAAAGGCGGGATGAAGCCCCAGAAAGCCTCCCACGATCCTCGGCTCTGCGAGCTCCCGCACCAGCGTGATCACTCCGTACAGCACGAGAAGACAGATGCCCCGTCTGAGATCACCGAGCCACAGCTCGAAGAGTCCCCACGGCACAAGCACCGCTCCCGTGCCCAGTACCGGGAGAATGTCGATCAGCGAAATGAGAAGCGCCGACAAAAGACGGTACTCCGTTCCGATGAGAAGGAAACCGATATACAGCTCGGTGAAGGTCATGAGGCATAAAGCGGAATATGCCCGCAGATACCCGAATACCACCGAAAAAAGCTCGTTCTTGACAAGGAACGCCAGTTTTCTCGGCTTCTTGGGCAGGAGCGATGACAGAAACGAGTTGACGCTCCCGATATCCGAGGCAAAATAGAAGGCGGCGAGCAGCGTCACAAGGAGAAAAAGCGCCGCATTCGGAAGCGCCATCATCGGCTTTGCCACCATCGAAGCGCAGGCGGCGGCGATCTCCGGGACGTTTTCGGACAGCTTTTCGAGAAGGAAGCCCTCAAGATCCCCGGTGATCCTCTGCACCGCCTCGGTCTTTCCGATAAACGGGATCTTCCGGACCGCATCCCCGATCTTTTCAAAAAGCATGGCGACCGTATCCCGTAAGCCTTCGCCGTCCTCGGCAAGCCCAGCACCGAGCTCCCGCAGTTCCCGGAAAAGCGCCGACGCCGAAAGAGCGATAAGCGAAAGGAGCACCGAGGCAAGCACGGCAAGAAGCAGAAGCTCGCACAGCTTTTCGCTTTTACCCGTCTTTTCCGAGAGAAAAACGGCGCCGGGACGCAGCATCAGCGCCGACGCATAAGCGATGACGAAGGGTAGGAGTGCCGGAAGGAGATATTTTCCGAACAGCACGAGCAGAGCCGTGCCGAGAACGGTGCATAAAAGAACTTCCGTAAGCCTTGTCAGCTGTCTGTCATCCAAAACGGTTTCCCCCCTTATCACATTCTGAATTTCGAATTGCCCCGTCTGTCGGAGCCGTCACGGTTTACACCGCTCGACTCCACACTTTTAACTCTCTAACATTATTCCCGAAATCATGTCTCTATACCTTCCCTTGCCGAAAGAAAGCAAAAAAGCCCGGAGCACTCCTTTCCGAATGCTCCGGTTATTCGCTGATTTTTGAGTGGATCCTTCGCCGCCGTCCCCGTGCTTTTTGAAAAGGAAACGGCTCTTCGGCAGGCGTTGCGGGTAAGGGCAGGGGATTCAGCACTTTCCCGCCGCCCGGTGCGCCTCGTATCTTTTCACGTAGGCTTTCCCGAGCGCCGCCCATACGATGAACGGGTCAAAGGCGCTGACAAGGATCGCAAGCTTCAGAATGCCGTCGGCGTCCGGCAGGATCCCTTCGGCGACCGCTCCCGAAAGACGGCTGACCTCGAGGACCGATGCCGCAAGAAGCAGAGCGCCGCCCGCAAGGATGATCGCCTTGTTCTGCCCGAACCGGTCGAGTCTTCCCGCCATGAAGGAGGCGGGGATGATGGAGAGCCCCAAAAGGAAAAGCCACGCCGGGGAGAATTCCTCCGTCCTCGTTTCGGTGACGATCAGCACAAGACACAGCGAGAAAAGAAGATAGGCGTATTTCAAGAGATTCCCCTTGGGGATCCGGTAAGCGTACAGACTGTAAAGGATGACGGCGACGTGGGAGGCAAGGGATGTCGCCTCTACCTCGGCGCTTCGCCACGTTCCGGTCTTTAAGGACATGGCAAGGTTTATCACCGTGGCGATAAGTCCCAGGACTGTCAGGAGCGTGATGAGCGCCGACAGAGCCTTTGCCGGCGCGCCGGAGAGAAAGGAAGAAACGGAAGAAACCGAAGAAGTGTTTTTTTCCGTGCCTTCGGCTTTGGATGCCTGTGATCGCTCACGGTTTTCATTTGCGGCATAGCTGGTTTTTCCCATGTATGGTACCTCCGTCCTATGGTGTCTGTGCCGAAAAAAACTCCGCACCAGCTATTGGAAACGGAGTTTTTTCACGGCTTTGCTGCGGCGTTATCTGCCGCCGTATGTTACTGCTGGAGAAGCTCGAACTTGTAGCCTACGCCCCAGACGGTCTTGAGCGTCCACTTGTCGGACTTGCCCTCGAGCTTTTCACGAAGGCGCTTTACATGTACGTCCACGGTCCGGGAGTCGCCGAGGTAATCGAAGCCCCAGACCTTGTCGAGAAGCTGGTCACGGGTGAATACACGGTTGTAGTTGGAGGTGAGGAAGTAGAGAAGCTCCAGTTCCTTCGGGGGAATATCCACCACCTTGCCGGCGAGCTTCAGCTCGTACTTCTGGAGGCTGATTTCCAGATTGTCGAAGCGGATGACCTCGCTGTCGTCGTTGTCGTGTCCGCTGTAGCGGCGGAGAACGGCTTTTACTCTGGCGGAAACCTCCTTGGTGTCGAAGGGCTTGGTGATGAAGTCGTCGGCGCCGAGCTCGAGACCGAGCACCTTGTCGAATACCTCGCCTCTTGCCGTTACCATAATGATGGGCTTCGATGAGATCTCACGGATCTCACGGCATACCTGCCAGCCGTCCTTGCGGGGCATCATGATGTCGAGAAGCACGAGGTCGGGCTCGTAGATCTTAAAGGAAGAGATCGCCTTCACGCCGTCGTTGGCTGTAACTACGTCATAGCCTTCGTTTTCAAGATACATTTTGAGGAGATCGCAGATATTGCTTTCGTCGTCTGCAACAAGAATTTTGTAACCCATGGTGTTACCTCCGTTTTTTGATTTGTTCTGATATTCTGATATTTTGATATTTACAGTTTCGTTTTCGCTTTGGAATTTTCCTGCCGCTCGCCGTTTTCCCCGAATCCTTTTTATGGAAAGAACGGTCTGCCGCCCCGTTTCGGAGCGCTGCGCTTGTAACAAAAATATGAAAAATAAACCTTTTCCGTAACTATTGTAAACCAATTCTTTTCGGAATTGATGAACATTAGGTAAACAATGATAAGACATTGTATGATTTCAACTGAAATTTTGGTCAAATTATTATGAAATCCATGAAAAAATATGTTGTGCTTGAAATCGGGGCGGAAATGTGCTATAATAATACCTGCAGACATTACAACAGTACCTTGATCTGCGGTTTGCCTGCTTTCGCCAAATGCGGCGGAAAAGGGCTCTGCAGAGGCTGTCACCGGCAAAGCGCTCCGGTTTCCGGGGCACTGCCGTGCGATTCGTGTGCCTTCCGAAAGGAAAAGGGAAAGGCACGGAAAGGAACGGATATGTCCTCAGAAATCCAAAACAGTAACGGTTCCTATATCGCTCTCTACCGGAAGTGGCGTCCGCAGTGCTTTGAGGACGTGATCGGGCAGGAGCATATCACCGACGTGCTGCGGGGGGAGATCCTCCGGGGCAGTGTTTCTCACGCCTATCTTTTCTGCGGCTCGAGAGGCACGGGCAAGACCACCTGCGCCAAGATCCTCGCCAAGGCGGTATCCTGTGAGAATCCGAAAAACGGCGACCCCTGCGGGGAATGCGAGAACTGCAAAAGAGCCGCCACTTCTTTTGACATCACCGAAATAGACGCCGCCTCCAACAACGGCGTTGACAACATCCGTCAGCTTCGGGAAGAGGTGCTGTACCCGCCGTCCGAGATGAAGAAGCGGGTCTACATCATCGACGAGGTGCATATGCTGTCCATCAGCGCCTTCAACGCTCTTCTGAAAACGCTGGAGGAGCCGCCGGAGCACGTGCTCTTTATCCTCGCAACCACCGAGCTGAACAAGATCCCCGCCACGATCCTTTCCCGCTGCAAGCGGTTTGACTTCCACAGAATCACTCCGGAGAACATCGCAAAGCGGCTCCGTTTCGTCTGCGACAGCGAGGGGATCAGGATTACCGACGAGGCTCTTATGCTCATCGCCCGCCTTGCGGGAGGCGCCATGCGTGACGCTCTGTCGATGCTGGAACTTTTTGTGGGAAGCACCGGGCTTGTGGACGAGGACAAATGCGCCCGCTCCCTCGGCGTTATCGGCAGAGGACCCGTGATGAAGCTCCTTTCCGCCATTGCAGAGAACGACTGTCCGGCGGCGCTCTCGGTCATTTCCGAGGCGTACGGCGGCAGTAAGGACATGGGCGTGCTTCTTTCGGAATGCGCCGACAGCATGCGGGACATGCTGATGATCAAATACACAAAGCACCCGGAGAGCTTCGTGGAGGGAACGGCGGACGTTCTTTCGGAATTGTCCGAGTGCGCCTCGCACTTCACGAAGGAACGCCTCATTTACAGCATGGACATCCTCGACGAGGCGCAAAGCCGCATGGTGAAGACCGGCATTTCGAGAAGAGCCGTTCTGGAAACTACGGTACTGAAACTCTGCGACGTGAAGCTTTGGGCACTGCCGGAATCGCTGAACACGAGAGTGGCACAGCTGGAATCGGCGCTCGCCTCGGGCAGCTTCGTAAAGAATGCTTCTCAAAGCATAGACGAAAAGAACACGGAAAAAGTTCCCGAAAAAGCGAAAGAATCCGCAAAAAATGCGGAAACATCGATGGCGGCTTCTCCCGAAAGCCCGGCTCCGTCTCCGTCTGTACCTGAAAATGCACCCGAAAATGCACCCGAAAATGCGCCCGACGTGACCGACCGCTTCGGCACACCGCCTCCGGAGGCGGGAGAAGGGGAGGGAGCATACGGCGACCTTTCCGCACCCGACGCTGCGAAAGAAGACGTTTTGCCCGGTGAGCCCGACGGCTTATCCGGTGCCCCCGCAGGCGTTTCGTCCGACAAGGCATCCGAAGGCGTAAAGACGGCGCCGGACGAAAGGCTGCCCATGCCCGCTTTCCCGGAAATACTGGAGGAGATCAAGGCGCAGAACGCTCTGCTCGGCTCTTTAATCGTATCATCAAGTGCCTATATCTGCGGCGGCAAGGCTTATTTTGAGCTTCCCGCCTTCGCCTACCGGATGATCACCTCCCGGGAGGACAGCCGACAGAAGCTCATCGACACCGCCCGTCAGTACCTCGGCAGCGGCGTCGAGGTCGTGATCTGCAGCGAGGGCGGCGCCAAAAACGCCCCGCAGTGGGATCTGTGATGCAAGAGGCTATTCGCCCCCTGCACTCCACTGACGAAAGCTGTGGGGCTTCTCGCCCCACGCCCTCGCCCGCCTTTTGAAAAAGGCGGGGGCGAAAACTTTGAATAGTGAAAGTCCGGTCGGACTTTCACGGGATTATTTTGAATGACCGATTATTATTTACTGTCCGCAGAGGTCAAACGCCGACCTCTGCGGGCGGGGATGCCCCCGCGGGCACCTCGAAAGGACTGCACCTCAGGTGAAATTCGGGGGCGCAGATGCCCGAGCGGGGAAGCCCCCGCGGGCAATTCGAGACTGCACCTCGGATAAAAGCGGGAGTACAGATGCCCGAGCGTTATACCGCTTTGCCGCCATATATTCAAGCGGCAAAGCTCACGAGTACAGCATAAAGGGTTAGTTACTACTTCTCCGATGAAGTCAAACGCCGACTTCATCGGAGTTTTGTTTTTTGCCTTTGTCAAATCATCGGATGACCGTAGTACATTGTAACATTTAAAACTTTATGCTTGGGTATAAATGTTTCAGTTTGATTCTGGCATCGGAATTTGAGAAATGCCAAGAAACACCTTTTTGTTTTGCGTTACGGGTTAAGTACCAATCATTTAGTTTGGT
>JAZRXH010000009.1:0-15885 GCA_045600125.1 Eubacteriales bacterium
CCGATGATTTTGACCGCATAGGTTTTCTGATGGTAGACCATTTGCACTCGGTTCGATGCGAGAACAGAAGCGGGACAATTGCAAAAGCAAGTGCGACGCCCGGAAAGTGTAGGAAGGGCGGGCTTAGCCCTTCCTACGGGCTCTTTTGGCATGATACCGCACGAAATGCATATCATGCATTTCGGCGTGTATCTCCTTTTCCAGCTCGTGGGAAAAGTAACGCCCCCGTTCGTGTGCAGTAGGGCAATCGCTACACCCCCGGCGAGAGCCGACAATGCTTCCTTAATCGGGCGTGGCGAACGTTTCACCACTCCTTCCGCCCCTTCGGGGCACTTCCCTCAAAGAGGGAGGCTTTTCACAGCACTTATTAAGTGCACCGAAATACAGAAAATATGGCGACAGCCGAAAAATACCGAAAGGACTTGATCTCATGACAGAAAAATCCGTACTCGTACTGGTACTTCACAAGGTGGAGGTGCTCGACCAGCTCCTGCGCAACTTCAATGACAGCGGCATCGCCGGCGCTACCGTCCTCAATTCCGTGGGCATGGCGCACGAGCTCCACAGCTACGAGGACTCCCACGCCATCAGCTCTCTGCGCGCTCTGTTCTCGGTGGGCAAGAGCGAGAACCGCACCATCTTCACCGTCCTCGATAACAATATGATCGAAACGGCGCGCAAGGTCATCAACGACACGGTGGGCGGTCTTGAAAACCCCAACACCGGCATTCTCTTTACCATTCCCCTCAGCTTCGTCGAGGGTCTTGGCGACAGATGATCTGCCTTGATGCCTTAATATCGTGATATCTTGAAAGGAAGTATATAAAATTGCAGTTCAGTACCCTGTTTTATCTTGCGCTTCTGCTCATCTCCGGCCTATTGTTCGGACGGCTTGCGAAGCTCATAAAGCTCCCCAACGTAACGGGTTATCTTGTGGCGGGACTGGTTCTCGGTCCCTGCGTCCTCGGCGTTCTGTCCAAAGAGACCGTGACGGATTTCGGCGTCATTTCCGAGATCGCTCTGGCGTTCATCGCCTTCACCATCGGACTTTCCTTCAAAAGGAGCTACTTCAAAAGAGTGGGCATTATGCCGGTGGTCATCGCCATCTTCGAGGCGCTCCTCGCCGTCTTCTTCGTGCAGGGAGCCCTGATCCTTTACTCGTTCCTCGTGCCTTCGGCGCAGGTCAGCATCCCGTTTTCCATCGTCCTCGGCGCCATTGCGGCGGCGACGGCTCCGGCGGCGACCATCATGGTCATCAAGCAGTACGGAGCGAAGGGACCTCTGACCGAGGTGCTGATGAGCGTCGTAGCCATCGACGACGCCGTGGCTCTCGTTGCCTTCGGCTTTGCCGTGACCATCGCCAAGGTTCTGGAGAACCCGGGTGAGGGCGGCGCTTCGGTCCTTCTGTCGGTGATGCGGCCCTTCGGCGAAGTGCTTCTGGCACTTGTCATCGGGATCGCGGCGGGGCTTCTCATGCTGATTCCCATGCGGTTTTTCAAGAAGAACGGCAACCGGCTGATCATACTGGTTGGCTTCATCTTCCTTGCGAGCTCGCTTGCGACGATGTTCGGCGTGTCCGAGCTTCTCGCCTGCATGATGGCGGGCACGACCTTCTGCAACATTTCCCCCGAATCGGATTTCATGGCGGATATCGCCGACTCGGTGACGCCTCCGATCTTCCTGATGTTCTTCGTGACCAGCGGCGCAGGACTCGACGTGACGATCCTGCCGAAGATCGGCGTGATCGGACTTATCTATGTCATCTTCCGTGTCATCGGCAAGATCTCCGGCGCTTATCTCGGCGCCAGGATCATGAAGGCGCCCGCCAACGTGTGCAAATACCTCGGTGCGACCCTCGTGCCGCAGGCCGGTGTTGCCATCGGTCTCACCATCGCCGCACAGACCGTCGTCCCCGAGTACGCCGCACAGATCCGCGCCGTGATCCTCTGCGGTACCCTCATCTATGAGATCGTGGGCCCCGTGCTGACGAAAATTTCTCTCTCCAAAGCCGGGGAGATTAAATAGTAAATAGTAATAGTAATTGCAAGGGGCTGCTCGCCCCCTGCACCCCATCGCCGCCTTTTGAAAAAGGCGGGCGAAAACTTTCAATAGTGGCAGTCCATACGGACTGCCACGGTGTTTTTTAGGGGTTAAATGGTCGTTGCCTGCTGTCTGTGGCGGCAGGAAAGCAGTGCCCCAACAGAGGTGGTCTTTGGGTTCGGGAGAATGCAGTAATGGCAAACCGTCCGCAGAGGTCAAGCGCCGACCTCTGCGGAGCGGGGTGCCCCCGCAGGCACCTCGGAAGGATTGCACTGCAGTATAAACCGATATCCCCGATACCCGGAACTGTCTCCGCTTTGCCGCCATATATTCAAGCGGCAAAGCTCATGGGTTTGCATAAATGATTAGTTACTACTGTTCCGCAGAGGTCAAACGCCGACCTCTGCGGAGATTTGTTTTTTGCCTTTGTCAAAACGGTGGCAGAGCGCAGGGGAGGGGCTTGCTCCTCCCGATTTGTTTCGGTTCTCACCGTTGGTAAATGGTGTGAGCCGAGAATAATTGTTCAATCGGTCGAAGCGAACATCCCCCAACTCCTTCCGCCCCTTCGGGGCATCTCCCTCAAGGAGGGAGGCTTTTCCGCACCAACGGCGGGAGCCGGGAATAAATCCTTAATTGGGAAAGACGAACGTCTCAGATAAAACAAAATCCGCAGAGGTCGGCGTTTGACCTCTGCGGAGCGGGGTGCCCCCGCGGGCACCTCGGAAGGATTGCACTGCAGTATAAACCGATATCCCCGATGCCCGGAACTATCCCCGCTTTGCCGCCATATATTCAAGCGGCAAAGCTCATGGGTTTGCATAAATGATTAGTTACTACTGTTCCGCAGAGGTCAAGCGCCGACCTCTGCGGAGATTTGTTTTTTGCCTTTGTCAAAACGGTGGCAGAGCGCAGGGGAGGGGCTTGCTCCTCTCGATTTGTTTCGGTTCTCACCGTTGGTAAATGGTGTGAGCCGGGAATAAATCCTTAATCGGCAAAGGCGAACGTCTCAGATAAAACAAAATCCGCAGAGGTCGGCGTTTGACCTCTGCGGACACTGCATGTCGCAAGCGCCTCCCTTGGCGCTTCGCTCCATGCTGAAGTTTTCTTCGAAAACTCATTTCGAGTGACTTTTGGAGATACTTGCTGAGTTTGACCGCTTGCGTATAAGGCGGTCAAACGGGATAACACTCGGGCATCTGCAACCCCGATTTTTACTGAAGTGCATTCCCGAGGTGCCCGCGGGTGCTACCCGCTGGCAGCGGGGCCTCCCCGCACTCAGCGCTTGCCCCGGTTGAATCTGGAGCGGGGGTTGACGAGCTCACGCCAGTCGAGGGCGCCCTGCTCGAGAGAGAGGATAAGGGCCTCGGCGGTGGCGATATTGGTCGCAAAGGGGACGTTGTTCACGTCGCAGAGACGGAGAAGGTTCAGATCCTCCTCGGTGGGAGCGTGAGCGCCGCTGGTCTCCCGGAGGAAGATCACAAGGTCGATCTCGTTGCAGGATACCCGGGAGGCGATCTGCTCGGTACCGCCCTGCTCGCCGGTCATGACTCTTTCTACGTGGAGTCCGGTGGCTTCGGTGATGTAGCGTCCGGTGATTTCGGTCGCATAAATGTTATGTTTTGCAAGAATGCCGCAGTATGCCGTTACGAACTGCGTCATGATCTCTTTTTTCTGGTCACAGGCGATGATAGCGATTTCCATGGTTTTTGCCTCCTTGCTGCAAACTTTTCCCGGTTGTATGTATACGGTTTTCGTATGCTTCGATTATTTCGTAAGTTTCGTAAGTTTCGTAAGTTTCCTAAGTTTCGTATGTTTCGTATGTATCATACGCTTAAAATGCTTTTGCCGTGCAGATCACAGTACCTTTTTTCTCGCTCTGTCCGAGAGAACGCCCGAAAGAAGAGGTACGTTTTCCCCGCATAGCCGATCGGCGATATTGTCCAGCGCCGCCGTGTAGATCAGTCTGCCGCCGTACAGCTGATAGGACAGCTTCCCCGATTCCTGCGCCGCCGCCATGGCTTCGCTGTAGGGAATCACGCCGAGGAGCCGTATCGAGGTCTTGCTGATGATGTCGTAAACGCCGCTCCGGATGCCCTCGGGGATCTCCCGGGGCTTGAAGCCGTTGATGACGAGTCGGATCTTCAGGCTTCCGGACGGCATTCCTTGTCCGCCGGACCCGTTCTCCTTCTTTTCCCGCCGATCGAGGAGCGACATGGCTGTCTTTTCCGCCGAGCGGACCGAAACGGCGGTATGCATCGCCACCACCACGGCGGTATCGGTATGCCCGAGAAGCAGGTCGTACCACACGTCGGGATGCGCCGGAAGATCGAAAAGGATGAACTCGTAGCGCTCACGGAGCGAGGCGACGAGCCGGTCGATGTTTTCCCGGCTGAAGACCTTGGCGAACTCCTCACTGTCCCGTCCGAAGAACGCCGAGGGCGAGGCGAGGAACGACAGCCTTTCGCACCGGTCGTCACAGACGACGGCGTCCTCCAGCCCGCACCGTCCCGACAGAACGTCGGATATATCGTAAAGAGCGCTGCTTTCCAGCCCGAGGATCATGTCGAGGCAGCGGGACTCGGTGTCGCAGTCCACCGCTATGACGGTGTGTCCCTTGCGTGCCAGCGCCATGGCAAGGTTTGCGCAAACGGTGGTCTTTCCCACGCCGCCCTTCAGCGACGTGATCAGGATGCAGTGTGTCATCCGCAAGGGGCTCCTTTCTCGAAATTACAGAAATCTACACATATAGTATACCACTTTCCGCCGCTCTTGTCAATATGCATATTAACATACGGAGAGAAATTTGGACAGTTAGGAGTTAGGCGGTTGAAAGCCGGTACGGCTCCGACGGACGGGGAAAAATTCGCAATTCGCAATTCGGAATTGGGACAGTGTGGAGTGTGGAGTGTGGAGTGTGGAGTTGACAGCGAAAACCGAAACGGCTCCGACGGGCGGTGAGCCACCGCAGGCACCTCGGGAATGCACCTCAGTAAAAATCGGGGTTGCAGATGCCCGAGTGTTGTCCCGCTTTGCCGCCATAAAGCCGAGCGGCAAAGCTCGTGGTCACTTCGCACAAAGTTTCTCTGAGTGAAAGTTTTCGAAGAAAACTTTAGCGCTGTCGTAAGCGCCAAGGGAGGCGCTTGCGACAGGCACTGCTCCGATGAAGTCAAGCGCCGACTTCATCGGAGATTTGTTTTTTGCCTATGTCAAACCGACGCAGACAGTAGGGGCGAACTGTGTTCGCCCGCTCAGGCGAAAAGCGAAGAGAATTTGTTTTTGCCTTCGTCAAAACATCGTCAGACCGTAGGGGAAGATGCCCACATCGTCCCGGCAAAATACGGCTCTGAGAAATTGGGAGAGTCCGGAATGCGGAGTTATTAAAAGCCGGGTAAAAGCCGGGACGGCTCCGACGGACGGGAAAATTTACATTTCCACTTGCAAAATCGCAAAATATGTAGTATAATAGCGGCAAGGCATACTACATATCCGCAGGAAAGCGGAAAATCCACTTTGGAAAATTCAGAAAAGGAGTACACAATCATGGCAGAAAAAAAGGAAAAGAAAATCACACAGTCCACGGCGACTCCCGTGGCGAAGCCCGCCGCACCCGTGGGCAATTCGACCGGACTCCGTGTCGGCGCCATCATCGCATGGGTATTTGCGATCGGCTTTGAGGTCGCTGCAATCCTGATGCTCAAGGGCACGATCAACCTCGGCTTTGCAAGTCCCCTCGTACAGATGATCATTGCTCTCGTCCTCGACCTTGCCTGCGCCGTTACCGGCTCCCTCCTCTGGAAGAAGGCGAACCACATCAATCCCGCCTCCAAGAAGAACAAGGTAAAGTTCTGGCTCTGGAACAACCTCGGACTCATCATCACCGTCCTTGCGTTCCTTCCCTTTATTATTCTCACCCTGACCGACAAGAACGCCGACAAGAAGACCAAGACCGTTGCCGTGGCGGCTGCGGCTGTTGCTCTCATCATCGGCGGTCTTTTCGGATACGAATGGAACCCCGTTTCCCTCGAAGAGAAGAATGCGGTGGTGGAAGCCCTCGCCGGCAAGGAGGTTTACTGGTCTCCCTCCGGTAAGGTATTCCATACCAGCCCCGATTGCTCGCACTTTACTCATACCGAAGAACTGACGTCGGGCAGTGCCGAGCAGGCTATCGCCGAAGGCAGAACCAGACTCTGCAAGACCTGCCAGAAGAGAGACGGCATCATCATCGACGACGAAGAATACGCAGAGGCTAACGCCGAGATCGAAGCCGAGTCCGGTGCGAAGGACGTGCTTGAGGATGTCCTCGACACAGTGGAAGACGCCGTCGAAGACACTGCAGAAGATCTCGCCGAAGACGCTGCTTAAAGCCTTTTTTATAGGGGCGCCCCGCTCCGCAGAGGTCAAGACACGACCTCTGCGGATTTTGTTTTCTGCCTTCGTCAAAAAACGGCAAACCGCAGGGGCTTGCTCCTCCCGTTTTTTTCGGCTCACGCACAAAGCAGGGTCTCGAATTGCCTGCGGGGGCGCCTCCGCCGATTTTTATAATAATCCGTAAATTTTGACGATTATTTGCCGTTTTGCCTTGAAATTTCCTTATTTGTCTGTTAAAATAAGAATAGAATAGGATAGAATGCAAAAGTGCGGCGGGCGCCCCTGAGGAAAAAACGCCGCCGAAAGCTTCCGAAAGGGGAACATCCATCATGAACAAAACGTGCAAAACGGAAATGAAACGGTTCGGGGACGGAAAAGGCTTCGGCAAAAGCCTTAAGAGAACAGCGGCGCTTTTTGCCGCAGGACTTGCCGCCCTCCTTCTTGCCTCCTGCGAAAAGCACGTCCCGGAGGACTATGTGAAGCTGGTGGACAACGGCGTGACCTCCTACACGGTGGTGCGCAGCGACAACAGCGATATCGGCGCCTCCGCCGCCGCAAAGCTGCGGAAAGCCCTTCTTGCGATCTCCGACTCGGACGTGAAGATTATCACCGACTTCGAGCACGAAAAGCTAGGCACGATGCGCACCGATTTTGAGATCCTTGTCGGTCCCACCAACCGGGAGGAAAGCGGTTGGGAGCCGGACGAGCCCTTCACCTACTACGACTACGAGATCCGTTTCGACGAGGACAGCAGCCGCCCCGCGATAAACGGCGGCTCCTCGGCGGCGCTGGACATGGCGGTGGACTACCTTCTTGAAAACTATTACGACGCATCGGCAAAGACCTTCGCTCTCCCAAAGGGAAAGATCGCCGAGCATCATCACGACTACCCCATCGACAGCCTTACTCTGGGCGGAACGCCCATCGAGGACTGCGTGATCGTCAGCGTACCCGGCGACGAGCGGGCGGAGAAATTCGCAAAGAGCTTCCTGCCGCTCTACGGCAAAAGACCGAGAGTGGAGAAGGCGGGCTACAAGGACCCGTCCGACTGCGAGATCGTCCTGTCCTCCGCAGGGGACGAAAGATACGCCGACGTGTTCTCCTCCCTTTCGGACTTCGAATATATGTATAAGATCGAAGGCACGAGAGCCTTCATCGGCGGAAACGGCGTGATCCTCGACGATGACGAGGCGTGGGATATGTTCGTTGCCGAGCAGTTCGGAAACGACTTCAATCTCCTTGCCGGCGACATCGCTCTGACCGACTGCGAAAACGCCTGCGAGATCCCCGCCGCTCCGAGATACGAGGCGGACGACGCCTTCATCGCCGAGGTGGACGCCAAGGCGGACGCTCTCCGGGAAAGCATCCTGAACACGCCGAACATGAAGATCCCCGAGGACGCTCTCTGCTACTACGTTTCGGAAAACGGCGACGACGCAAACGACGGACTGACTCCCGAAACGGCATGGAGGTCGCTGTCGAAGGTCAACAGCTTCCCCGCAACAAAACCCTGCTATGTGCTTTTTGAAAGAGGCGGCGTCTGGAGAGGACAGATCAAGGCGAGAGAAAACATGACCTATACCGCCTACGGCGAGGGCGCAAAGCCCTGCCTCTACGGCTCGCCCCTCGACGGCGCCGATCCGGCGCTCTGGTCGCTTCTCCCCGGCACCGAGGACATCTGGGTCTTCGGAAAGGACATGATGGACTCCGGCGCTCTCTTCATCAACGGCGGCGAATATATCACCTATAAAGAAATCCCGTCCTACATCGGCGGAAAGTTCGTCAAGAGAAACGCTCCGAGCGAGGATTTTGACATTGCGGAAGCCCTCGACAACGACCTCGACTTCTTCTGTGCGGCATGCTCCAACGTAAACGACGATATGCCGGTGGTATCCAGCGCCGACTGCGTGGGCAAGGTCTATCTGAAGTGCAGCGCGGGCAATCCCGGCGAGGTCTTCGATTCCATCGAGTTCGCGCCGAGAGCCAACGGCTTTGCGGTGGGCGGCAACAACGTACACATCGACAACTTTACGATCAAATACGTAGGCTCCCACGGTATCGGAAGCGGCACGAGAAACGGCCTTGTCGTCACCAACTGCGAGCTGGGCTGCATCGGCGGCGGCATCCAGGGCTACAACGCCAACGGCAAGACCGACCACAGCGTGACGAGATACGGCAACGCCATCGAGATATACGGCGGCTGTGACGGCTATACCGTGAACCACTGCTACATCTATCAGATCTATGATGCGGGCATCACGCCGCAGTACAGCAACAGGGAATCCGATTCTCTTCTGATGATGGAGAACATGGACTTCTCGGAGAACCTCATCGAATACTGCGTATACTCCATCGAGTTCTTCCACACCGTACCGAATTCCCCGGAAAGCAGGATGAAGAACTACAAGATCCACGACAACATCATGCGTTTTGCCGGCTTCGGCTGGGGCAACCAGCGTCCCGACTTCGGCAGTCAGGCGCACATCAAGGGTTGGGGACACGTGAACCCGTCGGAGGATTTCGTCATTTACAACAACATCTTCGACCGCTCCGGCGTGATGATGGTGGACACCGCCTTTGCGGGCGAGGAGGACAAGCCGGTCTTCCGCGACAACGTATTCATCCAGTACGAAGCGGGCACTCTGTCCGAGGCTCTCCGTGCGGCGGGCGCCGACCTTGACAACGTTCTTGTACAGTATGAATTCATGAGCTTCGGCACCTTCGGGCAGGTCCCCGACGGCACGGGACGCAGAGCCTACTCCAACGCCATCCGCGCGGACGGGAACCTCATGGACAACGAGTTCCGCTTCCTGCCGATCCCCGCTCCCCTGCACATCCGCGATTCGAGAGAAACCGCCGTCATGAGAGAGATCGCCAACATGAAGCCCTCCGAGATCGAGGCGCTGAATGCCTCGGTGGGAGAATAACGGTCGCAACCCCGCCTACTGCAGGGGGCTGCTCGCCCCACGCCCTCGCCAGCCTTTTGGAAAAGGCTGGGCGAAAACTTTGAATAGTGAAAGTCCTATCGGACTTTCACGGGGTGTTTTTAGAATAAATGATTATTGCCTGCTGTCCGTCGGGGTCAAACGCCGCCCCCGACGGAGGTGGGGATGGCTTCGCCTTGCTCTGCTTGAGCGCACTTATTAAGTGCGCCCTTACAAAAGCAAAACTCCGCTGAGGTCGGCGCTTGACCTCGGCGGACGGTAGAAACTTATTATTTTTTGCTTTCCCCATGAGCTTTGCCGCTTGAATTTATGGCGGCAAAGCGGTATTATACTCGGACATCTGCGTTCCCGGCTTTGTCTGCGGTAGGGTCTCGAGGTGCCCGCAGGGGCTCCCTGCTGGCGGCAAAGCGGTATTATACTCGGGCATCTGCGTTCCCGGCTTTGTCTGCGGTAGGGTCTCGAGGTGCCCGCAGGGGCTCCCTGCTGGCGGCAAAGCGGGATGATATCCGGGCATCTGCACTCCCGCTTTCATTTGAAGCGGGGTCTCGAATTGCCTGCGGGGGCTTCCCCGCCTCCCCGCCTGCGGCGGAAAAAGACGAAAGGAAAAGGAGAATTTCCATGAAAACAAAGAAACTTGCGGCAGCACTTCTTGCAGCAGCGCTCCTCGGCACCTCCCTCGTTTCCTGCGAAAGACCGGTACCGGAGGACTACGTGAAGCTCATCGACAACGGGGTTACAAGCTACCGGATCGTCCGCAGCGATACCTCGGGCGCCGGTGAAGAGGCGAGCGTCATGCTTCGCCGTGCCATGAACGAAATATCCGATACCGACGTGAAGATCATCACCGACTTCGAGCACGAGAAGCTCGATACGATGCGGACCGACTTCGAGATCCTCGTCGGAAAGACAAACCGGGAGGAAAGCGAAAAGGAGGCTGTCAAAGAGCCTCTTACATACCTCGACTACGAGATCCATTTCGACGCCGACTCCACCCGTCCCGTGATCAACGGCGGCTCCTCCGAGGCGCTCTGCATGGCGGCGGAATATCTGATTGACAACTGCTTCTATAAAAACGCCCGCACCTTCGCTCTCCCGAAGGGAAAGATCAGGGAGTACCGTCACGACTACCCCATCGACAGCTTCACCATCGGCGGCGAGCCGCTGGAGAACTACGTGCTCGTGGCGGATTCCGGCGACGATCGGGGCAAGGCGTTTGCCGACGTCTTCCGTCCTCTGTACGGCAAGACCCTCCGTGTGGAGCATCCCGGCTATAAGGACCCTTCCGACTGCGAGATCATCTTCTCCTCGGCGAACGACCCGAGATATGCGGATATCTTCGCCGCCGTTCCCGACACCGAGTATATGTACCGTGTGGAGGGCACCAAGATCTACATCGGCGCAAACGGCAGCTATTTCAGCGATGCGGAAGCATGGCAGATGTTCTGCCTTGAGCAGTTCGGCAGCGACCTCCGTCTTCTCAGCGGCAATATCGCCATCACCGACTGCCACGGCTCCCACACTGTGCCCACCGCTCCGAGGCACGAGGCGGACGAGGCGTTTTTGCAGTCTGTCGACGAAAAAGCGCAGGCAAAGCGTGAAAGCATCCTCACCTCGCCCAACATGGAGATCCCGAAGGGTACCGTCTGCTTCTATATGTCCCCGAACGGCAGCGACGCAAATGACGGCAAGAGCCCCGAAAGCGCATGGAAGAGCCTTGAAAAGCTCAATGCGGCGGAGCTTCCCGCCTCCTGCTGCGTCCTCTTTGAGAGAGGCGGCGTCTGGAGAGGGCAGATCGAAGCCAAGGCGGGCGTGACCTACACCGCCTACGGCGAAGGCGCAAAGCCCTGCCTCTACGGTTCTCCCGCCGACGGCGCCGACCCCGACAAGTGGTCGCTGATGCCCGGCACCGAGGACATCTGGGTATACGAAGACGAGATGATGGATTCCGGTGCGCTGTTCCTCAACGGCGGCAGGATCGTGGCTTACAAGGAGATCCCCACCTATGCGGGCGGCCGCTTCGTTTGCCGGGAGGATCCGTCGATCGACTTCGATATCGTCAGCGCCCTCGACAACGACCTCGACTTCTTCTGCGAGGCGGATTCCGTCATAAACAACGATATGCCCTCCGTCAGCAGCACCGACTGCGTGGGCAAGCTCTATTTCAAGTGTACGGCGGGCAACCCCGGCAGCGTCTTTGAGTCCATTGAATTTGCGCCGAGAAGGAACGGCTTCGCCATCAAGGGCGACAACGTACACATCGACAACTTCACGATCAAATACGTAGGCGCTCACGGCATCGGCAGCGGCACGAGAGCGGGACTTACCGTCACCAACTGCGAGCTTGGCTACATCGGCGGCGGCATCCAGAGCTACAGCGCCAACGGCACCACCGACCACTCGGCGACCCGCTTCGGCAACGCCGTCGAGATCTACGGCGGCTGCGACGGCTTCAAGGTCAACAACTGCTACGTATACGAGGTATACGACGCAGGTCTTACTCCCCAGTACAAGGGAAGCGCCAACAGCACCATCACCATGAAGGACATCGACTTCTCGGAAAACCTCATCGAGTACTGCGTATACTCGGTGGAATACTTCCACGATACGCCGGACGATCCCGCCGGACGGTTCAGAAACTTCAAGATCCACGACAACATCATGCGCTTCTCCGGCTTCGGATGGGGCAATCAGCGTCCCAACTACGGCAGTCAGGCGCACATCAAGGGCTGGAGCCACCGCAACCCCGCCGAGGACTTCGAGATCTACGATAACATCATGGACAGAGCCGGCGTTTATATGATCGACTGCGGCTACGTTTCCGAGCTGGACGAGCCCAAATTCCACGGCAACACCTTCATCCAGTACGAGGGCGACCTCTTCGGCAAGTACCACACCAACCCGCAGGGGAACCCCGTCCTCTATGATAATTCTCTCCTCGTGGACGAGCGCCTCCTCGAAAACGACTTCTACTTCGTGCAGAAGTCTGACGACGAATGACTTCCTTTTTCGGGGGCTCCTCACCCCGCACCCTCGCCGGATTTATGGGGGCTGCTCGCCCCCAAACCCCATCGCCGGATTTATGGGGGCTGCTCGCCCCCAAGCCCCATCGCCGCCTTTTGAAAAAGGCGGGCGAAAACTTTGAAATGCCCAAGTCCATACGGACTTGGGCGTGTTTTTTTCTTGGATAACGGGTTATTGCCTGCCGCTGATTTTCCAAAGACAAAAACAAACCTCCGATGAAGTCGGAGCTTGACTTCATCGGAGAAGTAGAGAGTGATTATTTTCGCTTCACCCATGAGCTTTGCCGCTTGAATATATGGCGGCAAAGCGGAGACAGTTCCGGGTATCTGGAATTTCGGTTTTATCTGAGGTGCAATCCTTTCGAGGTGCCCGCGGTGGCACACCGCTTTCGGGGGCTGCTCGCCCCCAAGCCCCATCGCCGCCTTTTGAAAAAGGCGGGCGAAAACTTTGAAATGCCCAAGTCCATACGGACTTGGGCGTGTTTTTTTCTTGGATAACGGGTTATTGCCTGCCGCAGATTTTCCAAAGACAAAAACAAACCTCCGATGAAGTCGGAGCTTGACTTCATCGGAGAAGTAGAGAGTGATTATTTTCGCTTCACCCATGAGTTTGACCGCTCGCATATATGGCGGTCAAACGGGACAAGGTTCGGGCATCTGCACCCACGGTTTTATCCGAGGTGCATTCCCGAAGTGGCGGCGGGGCCTCCCCGCTGCCCGCGGTGGCACACCGCAAATGAAAAAGCTTTGTGAATTATTCGGAAAGTATATTGAAAAATGGCGTCCCGGGGGCTATAATATTGTGGAAAAAGCGATACAAAGCCGTGCCGGGAAACGGATGCGGCGAAAGGATGAATATAAAAAGATGAAAAAGACCGTAGTTTTCGCCCTTGCCCTCCTTCTTGCGCTCAGCGTCGGCGGATGCGGTAAAAAAGAAAGCGGCAAGAGCACAGACGCCCCGGGAACCGAAAACGGCATGACAGCTCCGGAGATCACCGAAGAGCAGAACGAGTCGGCGGATCGTGCCGAAGAACCCGAAGGAACCGAAGAGAAAGAACCGGACGAAACCGATGATACATCGGAGGACGCCTCCTCGGAAGAAGCCGACGAGACCGGCAACCCGGAAAACACTCCCGGAAATGCCTCCGAAAAGGCGCCTGACGAGACCCCCGAAAATACGGCAGAGCCCCCTGCAGAACCGACTTCCGATGCGGCGCAGGAACCCGTCGTCGAAAGCACTCCCGTGCAGGAGCCGGTCGCCGAGCCGGTCGAGGAGCCGGAGATTGCCGTTTCCGAGGCGTATCATTCGATGACGTGGACGCAGGGTCCCACCCGGTATGTCTTCACGCATGACGGCACGAAGGTCAATTCGTACATGGTCTATATGGACATGGGAAGCGAGGAGTACGCAAAGCAGGTCCTTGCGGAAGCCCTTGCCAACGAAGAACTGAAAAACTCGGAAAACATAAAGGAGATCAGCACCACGGGTCAGTTTGTCATCATCGAGTACAACGAATCCGCTTTCGTTTACAAAACCTACGACGAGCTGAAAGCCGCCGCCGAGCTCTTCGGCGGTGTGGAAGAATAAAGAAAGCAAAAACGGAACCCCGGATATGGAATCGATCCCTGCAGAAGGGCGGCAGCGCCGGAAAATGCCGTCCCCGCTTCGCCGCCAAAACAAAGGCGGCGATTTGCGTATGCGTCCTTCGGGGCTCCTTTTGTAAAAGTGTTTAACAGACAGAATGGAATGAAAGGAAGTTTTCGCTCCCTGCGAAAGCCGCGGTCACGATAATGAGTCGGAACGGCAGCACCGAAACACCCGAAAAAGAGAATAACACGGCGACCGTCAGGCGGGGTATCCGTCCGGAAAACATAAAGCACGCCTTGGAGGCGGCGGCGTTTGCGCTCGTCTCGGCGCTCCTGATCGCGCTTGCCATTACAGCTGCCACAAAGGGTTCCGAAGGCGGTGCGGAAAACGTCGGCAGCACCGTCTCCGACGCCGGGAAGGTCGCCGCATACAGCGGACGGTACCGGGAAGGGTACGCCGAGTACGTGAAAAAATACCGAGAGCTCCCGGAAAATGCGGAAGAAGACGCTTCCTTTGCAAAAGACGGCACGCTGAAGAGCATTGTGACCGACGGTTCGCTGCTCGTGTCCGGCGTCTGCCCCGAAAAAGCGGTGCTTCCCGAAAGCGCCGACGGCAGAAAGCTGAGGGACATCGGGGCGGGAGCGTTTACCGGATCGAAAGCCAAAAGCGTCGTTATCCCGCAGGGGTACCGTCGGATCCTTTCCTCCGAGAAGGCGGGGATCGACTCGGTGGGCGCTTTTGAAGGAAGCCGTTTTCTTGAGACGGTCTCTCTTCCCCGGACGCTCGAAGCCATCGGCGAAGGGGCGTTCCGTGACTGCGAAAAGCTCCGTGAGGTCAACATTCCGTATCTTACCGGGGAGATCGGCAGCGAGGCGTTTGCCTACTGCACGTCCCTTGAAAGCATCGGAATCTACGGCGGATGCGCCATCGGCGACGGCGCCTTTATGGGATGCACCTCGCTGGAGGAGGTATACGTTTCCCCCGCCTGCCGCCGTGTGGGGCTTTCGGCGTTTGAAAACACGCCCTGGTTCGACTCGCTGACCGATGAATTCTGCGTGGTCGGCGACGGTATTCTGATCAAATATTGCGGAGACGCAAAGGACGTAGTGATCCCAAGCGGCGTGCGCATCATCGGCGACGGCGTCTTTGCGGGACATATCGGGATCGAGAGCGTCGTCTTTCCCGTAGGACTCGAATACGTGGGGAAGTCCGCTTTCCGAAGCTGCGCCTCCCTGAAAAACGCCGTCCTCCCCTCGACCGTGTGCGAGGTCGGTGAAAACGCTTTCGACGGCTGTCCCCTCGACGGCTTCAGCCTCGCCATCCTCTCCTCCCGCGGGGGCGGGGAGTCCCCGCTGCCACCTCGGGACCCCACCTCAGATAAAATCGGGGTTGCAGATGCCCGAGCGGGGAGCCCCCGCTGGCAACTCGAGACCCCACCTCGGTTAAAACCGGGGTTGCAGATGCCCGAGCGGGGAGCCCCCGCTGCCACCTCGGGACCCCACCTCAGATAAAACCGGGGTTGCAGATGCCCGAGCGGGGAGTCCCCGCTGACCCCTCGAGACCCTACTTTAGACTAAAACGGGAATTCAGATGCCCGAGTATTGTCCCGCTTTGCCGCCATAAATCCGAGCGGCAAAGCTCGGAAAGTATCTCCAAAAGTCACTCGAAATGAAAGCTTTCGAAGAAAACTTTAGCATGGAGCGAAGCGCCAAGGGAGCGCTTGCGACAGGCGGGGATGCCCCGCCGCCACCTCGTGACCCTACTTTAGACTAAAACGGGAATCCAGATGCCCGAGTATTGTCCCGCTTTGCCGCCATAAATCCGAGCGGCAAAGCTCGGAAAGTATCTCCAAAAGTCACTCGAAATGAAAGTTTTCGAAGAAAACTTTAGCATGGAGCGAAGCGACAAGGGATCGCTTGCGACA
>JAZRXH010000010.1:0-5418 GCA_045600125.1 Eubacteriales bacterium
GGGGTCGGCGTTTGACCCCGGTGGACAGCAGGTAATAATCCTTTATTCTTAAAAATCCCCGTGAAAGTCCGAAAGGACTTTCACTATTGGAAAGTTTTCGCCCGCCTTTTTCAAAAGGCGGCGATGGGGTTTGGGGGCGAGCAGCCCCCATAACAGAGAAGTGCAGGGGGCGCAACGCCCCCTGCAAAATGCTAAAGAGTGTGACTTTGCTCAGTTTGCCGATGCGTTGTAGAATACGCCTGCGATACCGACAACGGAGCCGTTCTGCGTTGCGGTCTTGGACTTGTTGCCCTTGACTCTGACAGTTACGGTATGGTGACCGTCGGTAAGACCGGTGAGAGGCGTTTCGAGAATGTAGGTCTGGAAGTGCGTATAAGTCGCCTGCGTCTGACCGGCGTCGAATTCCTTGTAGGTGCCGCCGTCCACGCTGTATTCGATGGTACCCATATCGGCGGACTTGCGGAAGTAGAAGCCGAAGGCGTCACCGTCAAAGGAGAAGGTGAAGGAGTTGCCCACGGTGGAGCTCGTCTTATAGTTTACGGTCTTAGCGCTGCCGTTGAAGAGACGGCTGTTGTTGCCTGCGCTGCCGCTCGTCCACGAGCCGGTCCAGGTGATGGCGGGATCGGTCACCGCATATTTTGCGGGGTTGTCAAAGAGGGTGTTGTAAACCCTTGTCGCAGGAAGCTCGATCTCCGTGTACTTCGGCGATGCGGGCGCATTGTCGATGAGTCCCGGCTTCAGAAGGTTCTTACACATTACGAAGTAGAGCTCGTAGCCCATGCCGTTGGGATGGAGGTCGTCGTTGGTGAATACCTTGCAGTCGCCGGCGAGGTTGTAGTTGTCGCTGATGGCGGTACCGAGGTCGAGGAATTCGAGTCCGTAATGATCGGTGATCTTCTTGTGTGCGTTGTACTGCGTCCGGTAGCCGCCGTTCATGGCGGTGGAGAGGCAGATGATATCGCAGTAGGGATTGATGGCGTAGATGTCGTTGATCAGGCTCTCGTAGAGATACTCGATCTGCTCGGAGCCGAAGGTGCCGAAGTCGTTGACGGTAAACTCAACGAATACCATATCCGGAACGTAGCCTGCGTCACGTTCCATAAGGTCTGCCTTCAGTCTCTGGATACCGAAGTTGGAGCCGGTGTTGGAAATACCGGCGTTGATGCTGTGAACGTCTGCATCCGGGAAGTTCGACTCAAACCATGCGTCCATTCTGTCGATGAAGTAGCTGTTGCCGGCGTCTTCACCGATGGAGCCCTGAATGATGGAGCCGCCGAGATAGCCGACGGTGAACTTCTTGTCGTGGGTCAGCCTGTAAAGGCTGTTCTGATAGGGAGTATCCACGTCGGGAATGTCCACTTCGATGTTTTCGGTCTCCTCGCCGAAGTTGGACTTGATGAAGCTGAGGTCTGCGACCGTCACGATGCCGTCCTCGGTGATGTCGGCAGCGTCGGTAACGGCTGCGGAAGCATTTTCATTGAGGGCTCTTACAAATACGACGAAGTCGTCTACGTTGACCTTGCCGTCGCCGTTCTTCGAGCCGTTGCCTACGACGTCGCCCGCCGTGAGGGCGCCCACGGGAACGCTGACGGGAGAAGCGGCGGAGATGGTGACCGAAGGAACCGTCTTTGCGAGGTAGCCCTGCTTCTTGACGGTCACGTTATAGGTGCCTGCGGGGAAGGTGCCGGTAAAGGTGCCGGCATTGCCGGTTTCAACAGCTTCGCCGTAGTAAACCTTCGATGCGTCAAGGACGTTCGTAAAGACGATTGCGGCGTTATGGAGGTTGGTGGCACCGCTGTCACGCTGGGTCGTGAAGGTCACGGTAACGGTGGAATCTGCTGCGGAGGGAGTGGTACCGGAGGAGCCGCCTTCGGGAGCGGAAGCGGTCTTCGGGAAGGTGATCCTGATCTCGATCTCGGTATTGTCGTTCTTGAAGGTATAGGTGGGCGTTACGTGATCTGCGTTGATGTGGATCTTGCTGGTGTCAAGAGCGTCCATGGGAAGACCGCTCTTGGAGGTGAGCTTTACAGTCGCCGTGTACACGGTGTCGTACTCGAATTTTGCGTGAGCGGGAGACCATGTTACGGTGCTGACGTTGCAGTTGGAGGAGAGAGGATTGGAGGTGTTCTTACCGCCGGTGGCAATGACCGTGCTGACGGGGGTCAGCTCGGCGATCGGCTGGGTGATGACGAAGGCAGCGTCGGCTGCGACCTCGCCGCCGTAGGTGATGTTATACACGTTGTTCGTGCCTCCGGAGAGTGTGTAAAGATTATCGGCGCTCTTTGTAACGGTTGTGCCGTTGATGATGATGTCGTATGCGCTGTTTGCGGGGACGATCTTGAACTTGCCGCTTGCCTTGTCGTAGGAAACGGTGCCCTTTCTTTCGGACTTTACAACGTAGTCGAAGTTTCTTGTGGTGCTGGTGCCTACGTTGACGCTGACGCCGTTGTTGGCAATGATGATCGCCTTCTTGCCGGCTGCGAGCTTCTGGAGGTTCATGGGCTTGATCTGACCTGCGATGTTACCGCCGGTGATGTTGATCATGATATCGCCGTCGATGCCGAAGTCAAAGTCGCTGTAGGTGGAGCCGTCGTCAAGCTGTACGGAAAGGGTGTCGCTGTTGTAGTAAGGACCTACGTTCACCGTGCCGGTGATAGAGCCGCCGCTGATGTTCACGTTGATGTCGTGGAGGTCATCCAGCTGCTTGCCGCCGATGTACATGGTCTTTGTGAATTCGCCGCCGCTGATGTTGAGGGTCATGGTGCCGCCGACGCCGCCCTTCTTGAGGGAAGCATCACCATTAGCGACCTGCTTGAGGTAGCTGGCGCCGTTGCTGAGGTAACCGCCGAAATAGAATTCGCCGATGAACTTGCCGCCTTCTGCGTTGAAGGTCATGTCGCCGAGGCATTCGCCGCCGCCGAGATCGGCGCCGGTATAGGTCAGGCCGTATTCGCCGCTCTTTACGGTGATATTCGAGAAGTCCGCCGTGCGGTTGTAGCCGACGCCGCCCAGCTGGACCTGACCGGTGGTATTGATGACCTTTACGCTGTCTTCAAAGACGAGCTTTGCACCGGAAGCGGAGAAGGTCTTGTACTGCGCCGTGGATTCAAGAGTGATATCCTTGAAGGTGATGTCGCCGAGGATGGTCCGGCTGCCGCCGAGCTCGAGAACGGCGTTTTCGTCTGCGCCGCAGAAGATCACAGCGCCTCTGCCTGCCGTATCGGTGATGGATTCGGTGCCGGGATAACTGCCCACGAGAACGATCTTACCGCCGACGCCGCCGGAAAATTTCTTGAACGCCTCGGTAAGGGTCTTGAGAGGAGCTGCTTCGGTGCCGGCTGCGGAGTTCGAGCCATCGGTGTAGTCCACGTAGATGACGGTGGAGTTCACGCTGTCGAACTGGCTGGTCTGTACCTTTGCTTTCAGAGCGTCAAAGGTAAGCGGGCCTTCGTATTCGAGAATGTCGCAGGAAGCACTGCCGATGTAGACCGACCTTGCGTTACAGGTGATGCTGCCGGTGAAGTCGCCGCCGTTGATCTTGGCATAAAGGCTGCCTTCGATGATCGGGTACGTCACCGAATCAATGCTCGATGTGGATCTTGAGAGGGCGAGATTGTTAAAGCTGCCGCCGTTTACCGTGATATAAGTATCGCCGGTCATATGCATCTTGTAGTTGGAGGTAGGATAGGTGGTCGTGAAGGTACCTCCGTTGATAACGACGTGGACGTCGCCGTTGAGTTTGTGCTCACCCTTGCTCTTGTCTCCGGAGTGGAGTCCCCAGAAGAAGCCGGTGATGGTGCCGCCGTTGATCTCGTAATTGAGATCGCCGTTTACGGTCGTAACGTTCCAGCCGGAGCCGCCTACATAATCATAGGTGCCGCAATTGATGGTGAGCTTGCCGGGATTCGTGAAGGTACCGCCGTCGCCGGTGATGAAGACCTGACGGGCGTTGGTGAAGCCATCCAGTACGGTGAATTCAAAGCTGTCGTACCGGGGGTCGCCTATGGTCAGGGTCTGACCGTTGGCATAGATTGCCGAGTTGGAGGAGCCTCTTTCCATGGTGATGTCGAGGAACTGAAGCTCTTCGCACTGTACGTAGAAGGAATTGGTAACGGAAAGCACGGAATCGGCGTTCCAGCCTACGATCTTATAGCTTCCGGAATAAATCGGAGTCTTGGGTGTGGTATTCGTGATGGACACGAGATCCTTTACGACGATGGTGCCGCCGCCCACGCCCTGCAGCATTTCATAAGCATGCTGAAGGGTCTTGAAGGGCTTGCCGTAGTTGCCCTCCACGTAGTCCGCGCTGTTGTCGCTTCCGCTGTCGCTTACGTAATAAGCGTCGTTCGGGATGACGTAGGTGTAGAAGGTGTAGGTAAGGGTCTTCGCATCGGTGCTGAGTTCGACGTTTCTGCCCTCGGCAAGGGAAGCGTCAAAGGTACAGCCCGAGGGAGCATTGAGGGTTGCCGTGTAGGAAATGAAGGTGTCGCCTGCGGGAGAAGTCCCGAAGGTAAAGCCGTCTGCACCCTGCCATACGGGGGTAACGGAAACGCCGGAGAGGTTGGTGGTGATCGCCGCCGTCTGTTCTGCAGGCACGGTCACGGTGTCCGCTTCGGTGATGCCCCAGAGCTTTTGGGGGACTCTCGAAAGGGACGTGATGACGCCCGTTTCGGCGTGGGCTGCCGTGAAGGACAGCATGCTGCCGAGCAGGAGAGCAGAGAGAAGGACGGAAAGAGTTTTTCTGAGTTTCATAGCCGGTCTCCTTTTCTTTTCTCGGGAAAGAGCTCCTTCCCCGAAAATATATTTTCGCAATGGTCATTGTACCACAAAACCGAGAACATTTCAATATATAAAATAGCAAAATTTCATTTATTTTTTGTAGAATCTATACAAAACCGTTATTCTCGGCTCACGCCGGGCGGCAGGGAGCCCCTGCGGGCACCTCGGGACTGCACCTCAGACTAAAACGGGGTTACAGAAGCCCGAGTTTTATCCCGCTTTGCCGCCATATATCCGAGCGGCAAAGCTCACGACCACTTCGCACAAAGCTACTCTGAGTGAAAGTTTTCGAAGAAAACTTTGTTCATGGAGCGAAGCGACATGATTGCCTTCCCCCATGGGGAAGGTGTCACGGCTTGCCGTGACGGAAGAGGCTGCGAAACAGTCGCCTTGACCGGTTAGGAATCATTCTCGGCTCACGCCGAGCGGCAGGGAGCCCCGCCTTGAGGGAGGCTGTTGCTGCACCCACGGCGGGAGCCAAAACAAGGCGGGCGAACGCAGTTCGCCCCTACTACATTGTAACATTTAAAACTTTACTTTTGTAAAAACATATGGTATAATAGAGAAAAAGGGGTGTACCATATGAAAAACAAAGAAATATATTTAAGTGAAGAAGAACAGGCGTATTTAAAATCCATA
>JAZRXH010000011.1:0-1702 GCA_045600125.1 Eubacteriales bacterium
GTGCTGCGGAGCGAACATATTGCCGCCCACACCGTTGATGATGTTCATCGCCTTCATGAAGTAAACGCTGTCCTTGGCAAAGTCCGAGATCGCCGCATCGTCGGCGAAGGGCTCGGGACGGGTGAACATGGCGCTGAACTGTGCAGCGAAATCGCCGTCTGTCTTCAGCGTCCAGCCGGGAAGAATCGCCTTCTTGTAGACTCTTGTCAGCATGGTGGCGAGCTGTTCACGGTTCAGAACGACGTCCGGGGAGAACTTATCGGAGGAGGTGCCGTTGGTGATGCCGATGTTCACGGCTTTGGCTACCTCGGGATCGTCGCAGTCGGTAAAGGGGTTCACCTCGGCGGGAAGCGCAGGCTGTCCGGTGAGAGATTCGTAAAGCTTTACGGCAACGGCGGCAAATTCCTTTCGGGTGATCTGCTTTGTGAGATCCTCCCCTGCAAGGCAGTCCGGGATAAGCCCGAGACCGTCCGCTTCGCCAATATAAGGCAGCGCCCATTCGGAGGTCTGGTAGGTCTTGGTGCCGACGATATTCGACCAGGGAGAGGTGATACCGAGCATTTCGCACACGATGCAGGCACGGATCTCTACGGCGTCGTCCGCTTTCAGCTCCTCTTCGGCAGGGGCTGCCGACCGATATCCGTCATAGATCCAGTCGGGATTAGCGGTATAGACGTCCTGCCACTCGGTGCCGTTAAGACGCATCTGCGCCTGAATGTACAGCGGTCCGAAAGCGTCAAGATCGGCTTCGCAGTAAAGAAGGGCGTCAAAAACGCTGTCCGGGATATGGATGAAATAACGTCCCGAGCGTCCGCCGTCCTCCGACACGGAAACCTCAAATCTTGAAAGCCGGGGCGCTTCAAGGGCAGTCGGCGCGGTATGCTGTACCTGATTGCCGTTTTTGCCGATGCTTGTCGCAGGCGACCATTCGGAGAATACTCTGTCGAGCCGATCGTATTCCGGGTAGATATCGACATAATAGCGATAGCGAACCGAAAGGGTGTGTCCGGCGAGATCGTAGTGATAGGTGTTTTCACCGTATTCATTCGGGACGGCGTAGACAATGGGTTCAAGGAATCCGAGGCGTCCCTCTTCAAGGTAGGTCAGCCAGCTGAGTTCAAACTCCGAAAACAGGCGGCTTGCGTCGGGATGGATAAAAGTACGGAAGGCAAGATCGGTAGGCTCCTCAATGCCTCTCCATTCCGGGTTGTCCCATTCCGATGTATACATCCATGCGCCGTCGTCGAGCTTTGCATCGATCTGCATACCGGTTTCGAATTCGTAAACGCCGAAGTACTCCTCCACGGTCTTGTCGGAGGAAGCATACAGCTCTTCGGCTTCCTCAAGGGCACGAAGTTCTTCGGAAGGATTATACCACATTTCAATGAAATCGGAGTTGGTTTCATCATACGAATAGATAAGATAGGGCGCCTTCGGGGTGGTAATGCCGTTGGGCAGATACTTCTGTTCAAATTCGGAAGCCGCAAAAACAGCTGTGGGAAGAAGAGCCGCCGTCAAAGATGCGGCAAGGCATGCGGATAAAAGTTTTTTCATGTTTTTGATCTCCAAATTCATTCACTAAATTTATATATTTCCAAAAAGGCTCATCTCTTGAAAAGCCCCTTGAGACCCCCGAGTCCTTCCTTCAGACCGTCAAGCCCCTCTTTCAGATCGTCCATGCCAAAACCGTTCTGTTCTTTTG
>JAZRXH010000012.1:0-4962 GCA_045600125.1 Eubacteriales bacterium
GGATGCGCACGCGAAGTGCGGTTTTTTCGTTTTTGTCTTCCATCGGTTTATTCTTCTTTGCCCGCGCTGCCGCCGCTGCGTTCGCCTTCCATCCCGTTCTCGCGCAGGCGGTAGCAGAGGGTCATCAGCGAATCGCCGAGGTGGACGTTTTCGACCACGGCGCTTTCTCGGATATGGTCGAGCTCCACGCTCGTAAAGTTCCAGAAGCCGCGTACGCCGGCGGCACGGAGCGCGGACATCGCGCTCTCGGCCTGATCCTTCGGCAGCGTGAGAATGGCGATATCGACCTTCTGCGTGCGGCAGAAGTCCTCAATGGTGGCCATATCGCACACGGGGACCCCGCCGATATCGGTGCCGATGAGAGACTCCGAAATATCAAACATTGCCACGGGATGAACGCCGCGGCGCTCAAACATCGGCGAACGGACCAGGGCCCGCCCGAGGTTTCCCGCGCCGATGATGACGACGCGGTAGTCCTCGTTGACGCCGAGGAGCTCGCAGATCTGCCCGTAAAGATTTTCCACGTTATAGCCGTAGCCCTGCTGACCGAACCCGCCGAAGCAGTTCAGATCCTGCCGGATGAGCGACGCCGTGACGTTCATCCTCCGGGCAAGCTCCTTGGAGGAGATCCGAAGGATGTCGTTCCGGATCAGCTCCCGCAGATACCGGTAATATCTCGGAAGACGCTTGATCACGGGGGCGGCGATCGTCTTTTCGTATTTCCCGTCATTCTCGGTTTTCACGCTGTTCTCGGTTTTCCCGTTGTTTTCTGTTTTCCCGGATTTTCCGTTTTCGATTCCGTTTCCGTTTCCGTTTTCGTTTTCGATTCCGTTTTCGTTTTCGATTCCGTTTCGGTTCATCGGCGTAATCACACCCTTTCTGCCGCGCGGCTCGCCGTGGAGCCTTCGGCACGTTTTTCAAAGGATCGTCTGTATGTAAAGCGTCTGTATGTAAAAGAATAGGCGTTCCCGGCAAGGTCCCGGCAAGTTCCCGGCAAGTTCCCGGCAAGGTCACGGCAAGTTTCCGTTCAGCTCCCGGCAAGTTTCCGGCAAGGTCCCGGCAAGTTTCCGTTCAGCTCCCGGCAAGGTCCCGCACCGTCCGGCGGTCACGGCTCTCGTCGCATTCCTTGGTGGCATAGGCGTTGACCGACAGATTCCGGAAGTCCTCGCCCTGCCGCACGCCCGCCAGATATTCGTAGTACCCCTGCGCCCCCGACATCACGCCGTTGTCGCCGCAGAGCTTCTTCGGAGGAAGATACAGCTTCACGCCGTATTTTTCGCAAAGCGCCGTCAAGGCTTCCCGCAGGTGGGAGTTTGCCGCCACGCCCCCGGCGATGACGAATTTCTTTGCCGTGCATTTCTCTTTGTCGTTGAAGAGGCACTCGACTCTCGTAAGGATCGCCTTGACTACCGCCGATGTAAAGGAAGCGGAGAAGTCATCGGCGTTTATGGCTTCGCCCTTCTGCCCGGCGTTGTGGACGGTATTGACCGCCGAGGTCTTGAGTCCCGAGAAGGAGAAATCCAGAGGAAAATCCCTGACCCTTGCGTCCGAGAAGGTGTACGCCTTCGGGTTTCCTCTGTACGCCGCCGCATCCATTACGGCGCCGCCGGGATAGGGCATCCCGAGGAGTCTTGCCGCCTTGTCGAAGCACTCCCCCGCCGCATCGTCCCTCGTTGCGCCGAGGACGGTAAAGTCGGTATAGCCGTTCACCCGCAGAAGCGAGGTGTGTCCCCCGGACGCCACAAGGGCGTTGAAGGGCGGCTCCAGAAGGTCGTTCCCGTCCCGTCCGTTGAAGACGGTATAGCTCGCCGCCACGTGGGCGCGGATGTGATGCACGGGAATCAGCGGGATGTTATGGGTAAAGGCGAGGCTTTTGGCAAAATTCACCCCCACAAGGAGGGCGCCGATAAGCCCCGGGCAGTTGGTGACGGCGACGGCGTCGATGTCGTCCATGGTACAGCCGGCGTTTTTCAGCGCCTTTGCTGTCACGCCCCAGATCGCCTCGGAATGGGCGCGGGATGCGATTTCCGGCACCACGCCCCCGTACAGAGCGTGGGTATCGACCTGCGAAGCCACCACATTGGAAAGGGCGTACCGTCCGTCCTCCACCACGGCGGCGCAGGTGTCGTCGCAGGAGGATTCTATGGATAATATCTTCATGTTCGTTGTTCCTTTATTTCGCAATTCTCTTTCGGATTTGCAGCGGCTCAGACCGTTTCGGCTTTTTTCAGCGTGAGGTCGTAGAGGACGGCGTCCTCGCAGGGTTTTCTGTAAAAGCCCCGCCGCACGCCCACCTTTTCAAAGCCCAGCGACTCATAGAGGGCGATCGCCGCCGCATTGGAGGCACGAACCTCCAGCGTGATGACCTCGAGCCCCTTTTCCCGTCCGCAGGCGATGAGCTTTTCCGCCAGCGCCCGGGCAATGCCCTGCCGCCGGTATTCCGGCAGGACGCCCACGTTGTTCACGCTTCCCGTTTCAAAGGAAACGTACATGCTGATATAGCCCACGGTCTTTCCTTCGCACTGTGCCGCAAAGCTCACGGCGTAGTCGAGCGTCAGAAGCTCCCGGAGGGAGTTCTCCGACCACGGCTCGGAAAAGCAGGCGTTTTCGATGCGGCACAGACCCGCAATGTTCTTTTCCGTGACGGGCGTGACGGTAAAATCCAGATTATTCTTCAAGCTCCGAAGACCTCGCTTATGATCTCGTCCACGCCCGCCTCGATCTCCCCGAGGGTGCGCTCGTAGATATACAGACTCATGCCGAAGGGGTCGGGGATGTCGGCGGGGAAGGAAAAGACCTTGCCGAACAGCTCGGGAAAGCGGTCGGTGAGCGCCGAGGCGTGTCTTCCCGTGATGCCGACGATCACGTCCGCCTCCTCGCACATTTCTTTTGTCACCGTGACGGAGGTATGGGTAAAGCCCGTGACGCCGTGCCTTGCAAGGGCTTCGGCGGCGTTCCCCGAAAGAGGGCTTCCGTCTGCCGCAAGACCGGCGGAAAGGGCGATGGCGGCAAGTCCCTTTTCCTTTGCTTTTTTATTGAAGACCGCCTCTGCCATGGGGCTCCGGCAGGTATTGCCGGTGCAGACGAAGAGGAATTTTTTCATGTTTTCGTTTTGCATATTCTTTTTTCCCGGATCCGTATTCAAATCCGTATTCAAATCAGTGTTCAAATCAGTATTCAAATCCGTGTTCAAATCAGTATCCGAGCTTTCCGCCGAGGCTGTCGTCGTCCTCGATCCAGTCGGACACGTTTATGACGGTGAATTTGTCTTTTGTATTGCGGATGATGACCTTTTCGATGCCCGCATTGATGACGAGCCTTTTGCACATCTGGCAGCAGCAGGCGTCCGGCACCAGCTCGCCGGTCTTGACGTCGATGCCGCAGAGGTACATAGCGGCGCCCAGCATCTGCTCACGGGAGGCGGAGATGATGGCGTTCGCCTCGGCGTGAACCGAGCGGCAGAGCTCGTATCTTTCTCCTCTCGGGATGCCCAGCTCCTCCCGGGTACAGCGTCCGATGTCCGAGCAGTTCTTTCGTCCTCTCGGAGCGCCCACGTAGCCGGTGGAGATGATGACGTCGTTCTTCACGATGATGGCGCCGTATTTCTTGCGAAGGCAGGTGCCCCGGCTCGCCACGGTATAGGCGATGTCGAGGTAGTAGTTTTCCTTGCTGATTCTTTCCATACTTATGACCATTCCTTTCTGAGGTCTGCATTTATGCCGGTTTTCTTTATTCGGCAAAGAAAATCCGGAGTCGGATTTATGCTCCCGAAGGGCACGATTGCATGTTTGAAAACAGTGTCTTTTTTCAAACTTCGATCCTCCTTTCCTCCTTTTGCGTGGGGCGGCGGCGGGGTAGCCCCCGCTGCCACCTCGGGACCCCACCGCAGACAAAAGCGTGAGTGCAGATGCCCGAGTATTGTCCCGTTTGACCGCCATATATCAAAGCGGTCAAACTCAGCGAGTTTTCAGCATAAATAATAAGTTTACACTGTCCGATGAGGTCAAGACACGACCTCTGCGGATTTTGTTTTTGCCTTTGTCAAACCGGCGGCGGACAAATGAATAATGAATGATGAATAATTATTTATATAATCGTAGGGGCGAACTGCGTTCGCCCGCATACTTCGGCGCACGCCGTTAGTGGAGCAATCGCCTCGCTGCACACGATACGGAAGCGTATTGCTTTCGGCGCACGCCGGGAGGATGGCGGACGACCGCCTTCTCTGAGAACGGGGGCGCAGACTTTTTCTCACGAGCGAGAAAAAGTCGCCAAAAAGCGCCCGTCGGATAGGGCTTTGCCCTCCGACGCCAACCCTGCGCACTCGGCTTCGGCGGCGTGTGGGGCTATTCCTCGCATTTCAGCGACAGCAAACGGTCTACCATCAGAAAACCTATGCGGTTTTCCGATACCTTTCCCCTTTTGGACACCAGAATGGTGCAGATTAAAATGTCACTTCGCAGGTCTTCAATCAGCCCCACAGCGCCGCTCCGGAACAAAGAGAAGATTTGTCGCCGCAGTTTCCCCCGACACCGAGTTTTGGTCGGTACCCAGACGAAACCGTACCCGCAGTAAGCACGAGTGTAACCGAGTGGGTTTGCAAAAACTATTGCTTTTCGACAACGCCGGGGGCTATTTTTTCCCACGGAAAAAACGCTTGCTATGGCGAAACCTTCACTTCTTGACATAACCGACACTTATAAGTGTGCAAAGCCAAATAGGACACCTCAGCGAGGCGACAATGCACTCCCGTAGGAGAAGCTCCGAGTCATAGCGTCCGCTGCGGACGCGCTGCAACAACTGAAGACCACAACGCCCCATCACGTTTCGCTAAAGATTTTGGTGTATTTCGGGGTGGGTATGGTGGCGGCGGGAGGGGGCAAGGTGCAACAAGAACGAGAACTGTACTCATAAAGTATCTCTGTGTAGTGGTTTCTCTGCAGTTTCCGTTAATGGAATGCC
>JAZRXH010000013.1:0-18080 GCA_045600125.1 Eubacteriales bacterium
ACCATCGCCTCGGTCGGTGCGGGAACAAGGACGGCGTGCGTCTGCCTCCCCGTGCGGTATGCCGGTACGCAGGCGGAGACGGTCGATCTCCGGGATATGGAGTCGGCAAAGAAGGCGCTTTTTGAATTTATACGAGGATAATGTCGGCGGGGGAGCCTGCCTGCCGCAAGCGACGCCCCTGCGTCTGCGACAGATCTATAGTTTTCCTTAAAAGCTTTCACGCAGAGTCACTTTGCGAGTACGCCAAAAGCAACCAGTATGACAATCCCTCAGTCAGCTTACGCTGACAGCTCCCTTTACTCGGGGGGAGCCTGCCTGCCGCTTCGCTCCATGCTAAAGTTTTCTTCGAAAACTATCACTCAGAGTAACTTTGTGCGTAATGGGGTCTTGAGTAGCCGCCATAAATCCGAGCGGCAAAACTCATAGAACGGTGCAATTAGAGACCCTATTTCGCACATAGTTACTTTGAGTGAAAGTTTTCGAAGAAAACTTTAGCGCTGTCGCAAGCGCCAATGAAGCGCTTGCGACAGGCAGAGCCCCCGTGTCTGCTCCCTATTATATTAGGAAAACTCCTCCCCGCCGCCGTCCTGAAAAAGATGCACGATCCCCTCCTTCCGCACCGAAGACCGGGGCGCATACAGAGCATATATATAGTATAGGAAGTTTCCGATGCGTCCATATCTTCCGTCCGAAAAGGGCAAATAGGGCGAAAAAGGCTTCAAAAACGCCCCCGGGACGTAACAAATGTAACATAAGTGCCCCCAAGGTTACAGTTAGGTTACAACTCCCCGAAACCTCTTGATTTTTTCTAAGAGGTGTAGTATATTATAGGCAAGCAAAAAATCATTTTGCTAAATCAATTTTTTTAGGAGGAACACACGATGAGAAATTCCAAGAGATTTCTTTCCCTCGTTCTCGCAGCTCTTATGACCGTAAGCGCTGTAATTACGAGCGCATCGGCAAAGTTCAACGACGTTGATGAGAGCAACACTGCTCTTAAGGACTCCGTTGAGCTTCTCGTATCCCTCGGCGTAACTAAGGGCACCTCTTCCGAGACCTTTGGCACCGCTGAGAAGGTACAGCGTCAGCAGATGGCTGCTTTCATCTACAGAATGATGAAGGGCGGCAAGTCCCAGGAAGGCGGCGTTAACACCACACCTTTCACCGACCTTAAGGATTCTACCTTCTTCTTCATGATCTCCTGGGCGAACAACCAGGGCATCATCAAGGGTACATCCAAGACCACCTTTGAGCCTGAAGGAACCATCATTCTTCAGGATGCGTACACCATGATCGTTCGTGCTCTCGGTTATGCTGACAGCACCTACAGCTACCCGATGTCCTTCATCGACAAGGCTGAAGAGCTCGGCCTCGACGAAGACCTTCCCTCTGACATTCAGTACTCCACTGAGCTTACCAGAGGCGACGTAGCAATCATCCTTGCTAACATGTTCTATGCAGAAACCGCTGAGACCACCGTTAAGAACAAGTCCCTCGGCGTTGTATTCTACAAGGACGGCGAAGTTGTTCCCGCAGGTACTGCAGGTTCTACTCCTATCTCCCTCGGCACCACTCCTGAAGAAGTTCATGAGACCGTAGCTGAGAAGGTATTCGACGTTAAGAAGATCTCCCAGAGAATCGTTGCTACCCCCAACCTCCTCTTCAAGTTCAACTCCAAGGTTGACAGACCCGACGAAGACGAAGATATGGTTTACCTCACCTCCAACGGCGTGGTTGACTATGCTGAGTACTTTGAAGACGGCGACGAGATCATCGAAGACCTCGGCGAAAGAGAGTTCTCCGAACTCGGTCTCGCAGGCAAGCCCGATGATTACTTCATGAGCGACATTCTTATGTTCGTAAGAGAGACCAAGGACGGCGAATATGACATCCTCGGCGCTACCGCTCAGGGCAAGAAGACCACCGTTTCCTTCGACGACGTTGCTTTCGGTACTGTTTCCGGCACCACCGATGACAAGTACTATGACGGCGCTGACAAGGAATACAAGAAGTTCAACGGCTGCCTCGAACTCGATGGCGTTAAGGCTTATCTCTTCGACGCTCCCTACTCCTTCTCCAAGAGCACCAAGGACACCGCAAAGTACAACTCCAAGTTCATCACCCTCGTTGACGGCGCCGACAAGGACGAGCTCGAGGACGAAGAAGCTTACCTCGAATTTGCTCCCGTAACAGTTGCTCTCGACGACGGCATCGTTGGTACCTACGACACAGTTAATGAAAAGTGGATCAACGACGGTTATCTCTCTCAGATCTACCTCGGCGGTCTCGGCGAACTTGATTGTATCGACTGTAACGGCGACGGCAAGTACGAGTACCTCTTCGTTAAGAACTACACCGTAGCAACCGTTAACGACGACGAAGACTCCTCCATCAAGGGCTCCTTCGACATCACCGAAACCGATGTAGAAAACCTCGACCTCTTCATCGACAAGACCATGGTTGAAGGCGTTTCCGCTAAGGATGAAGACATCGTTCTCGCATATGTTTGCCCCGATGCTAACTATGCAAAGATCGCAGAAGTTCTCACCGCTAAGGAAGCTACCCATGCATCCTACTCCGAAGACTGGTACAAGATTACCACCGGCGAGACCATCTACTTCGAAAACGCTAAGGCTGTAGTTACCAACTCCGACCTCTGCGACGACGAAGGTCTCTTCTCTTACAACACCACCACCGATTCCGAATACTACTTCGCTAAGAACGGCAAGCTCGTATTCACCACCGGCGTTTCCTCTATGGTTGGCACCGATACCAACTGGGTAATCGTTGTTGAAGAAACCACCACCACCGGTACCGTTATGGAAGGCAACAAGCTCAAGGCAGCTGAATACGTAACCGTTTACAACGACGGCGAAGTTAAGTCTGTTAAGGCTCGTGACATCGCTACCTCCGACAAGTACTACGATGCAGTAGTTACTCCTGAAGTTGACCTCGACGATGCAGCTCCCTTCACCAAGTATCTCGACAAGCTCGCTACCGCTAAGTCCGACAAGAACGGTGCTTACTACTTCAAGATGATCGACAGCAGCGATCCTGACCTCGTTACCATCGGCAACGTTCAGGGCAAGGATGAGAACGGTCAGTTCTATACCACTCTCACCAACACCACCTTCGATAAGGTAAGCGGCAAGAACTTCGAAGTAGGCGCTCTTAAGTCTACTTACGGCATCAACTGGGTAACTGTTAAGCCCTACACCCAGATCATCATCAAGTCCGTTGATAAGGACGACGCTTCCGAAAACGTAATCAACACCTACGACTATGACAACCTCCCCTCCATCAAGGAAGGCACCAAGTTCGCTAAGGCTGAAATCGTTCTCGGCAACAACATCAACTCCACCAAGTACGAAAACCTCATCGTATTCTACGGCGTTCTCAACTCCGAGCTCAAGGGCTCCAACGGCGACGTTGCAGAAGTACGTTTCGTAAGAGACTACAGCACGCAGACCAACGATGATTCCACCGTTCGTACCTACTCCCTCTACAACCCCTTCACCGGCACTATCGAAAACAACGTTGACGGTATCGCTGATGGCGGCAAGCTCTGCTCCGCAGGCATGATCGTAGCTCTTACCACCGACGGTCTCGTAGAAGACGATGAAATCGGTTCCAAGGGTGACATCTTCAACAAGGGCGTTATCTACGACGTAGACGGTTCTGAAGACTTCGAAGACTACTCCAAGTCCATCGGTTTCGCAGAAGTTACCGGCTATGACAAGAACGATGGTTACCTCTCTGTTATGGTTAACGGCGTTGACGATGGTATCCTCTATGTCATCGACTCCAAGACCGCTGTAACCCTCATCGACAAGAGCGAAAAGTCCATCAAGACTGTTGACGCTTCTGTTCTCGATTCCACCTCTGCAACCTACAGATTCAACAACGAAAAGACCGGCGAAATCAGCGTAGTTCTCTGTGTTGAGGACGACGACGATGACGACAACGACCTCTTCAAGAATGTTGTATTCTGTGCAATCGTTCGCGAATAATCCTTCCTAAAAGATTGATTAAATCCGAATAAAGGGCAGCCCCGGCAGCAATGCCGGGGCTGTTCTGCGCTTATGGGGGCTGCTCGCCCCGCACCCTCGCCGCCTTTTGAAAAAGGCGGGCGAAAACTTTTGAATAGTCAAAGTCCGTTCGGACTTTGACGGGGTGTTTTTTAGACTAAATGATGTGTATCTACTGTCTGTTGCGGCGAAAAAGCAGCGCCGCAACAGATTTTGCTTTTTTCTATGTGGAAATGCCATGAGCTTTGCCGCTTTGATATATGACGGCAAAGCGGGACAATACTCGGGCATTGCATGTCGCAAGCGCTTCTTTGGCGCTTGCTCCAAGTTAAAGTTTTCTTCGAAAACTTTCACTCAGAGTAACTTTGTGCGAAGTGGAGTCCCGAATTGCCCGCGGTGGCACACCGCCCCGCAAAAAATATGGCAAACTGCAAGAAAATTTCATAAATGGCTGTTATAATGGAGATAACGGGAGAGGCGCAGGGGCTTCGACCGACAAAAAAGAGAATTACAAAGGAGAAATCATATGATGCATTATGAGCTTCTTGTCCTCGGCGGCGGCTTTGCCGGCACGGCGGCGGCGATCTGTGCCGCCAGAAGAGGTGTAAAGACCATTCTTGTAGACAAATCCGGCTGTCTCGGCGGCGCTCCCGCCAACTGCCTCATCTATCCCTTCATGCCCAACGCCACCACGGTGGACGGCAAGAGGACCCAGCTGTCCCAGGGACTTTTTACCGAAATATCCGAGGAGCTGAAAAAGGCTTACGGCTGTCTTCATGAGGAATACCTGAAGCTCATCTTCGACCGCATGACGAAGGAAGCCGGCGTGGATGTGCTTTTCCATGCCTATCTCGCCTCGACCAAGGTCGAGAACGGGAAGCTCGTTTCCGCCTCCTTTGCCACCCGAAGCGGCATCATCGAGATCGAAGCCGACCGTTTTATCGACGCCTCGGGCGACGGTGACCTTGCGGTGCGCAGCGGCTGTCCCTTCCGCCTCGGAAGACCGGAGGACAAGCTCTGCCAGCCCATGACCACCTGCTTCCGTGTCATCAACGTGGACGTGGACGCCTTCTGGAACGACCGTCCCCGCCTCGGCAAGCTCTACGCCGAAAAGCGTGCCTCGGGTGAGATCAAGAACCCGAGAGGCGATATCCTCGTTTTCAAATACTGCATCGACGGCGTGCTCCATTTCAATACCACCCGTATCATAAAGCTCGATCCCACAGATCCCTTTGACGTTACCAAAGCCGAAATGGAGGCAAGAGAGCAGGTCTTTGAGATGGTGGACTTCCTCAAAGCCAATTCCCCCGCCTTCAAGAATGCGGTGCTCAGCGAGATCGCTCCCGAGATCGGCGTCCGGGAAAGCCGCATGATCGACGGCGAATACGTCCTCAATGCCGATGAAATGAAGGCTTGTAAAGTGTTCCCGGATGGCATCGCCTGCGGAAATTACGATATCGACATCCATAACCCCGCCGGTTCCGATACCAGCCACTATTACTTCCCGGACGGACAGTTCTATACCATCCCGTACAGAAGCCTCGTGGCGAAGGGCGTGGACAACCTTCTCGTTGCGGGACGCTGCATCTCCTGCACCCACGAGGCGCAGGCGTCCATCCGCATCATGCCCATCGTCTGCACCCTCGGTGAGGCGGCAGGCGTTGCGGCGGCACAGAGCAAGGAGCAACACACCGTCATCATGCGGGACGTGGATACAGACGCCCTGCGGGCAAAACTCCGTGAGAACGGAGCGTTCCTCGTCTGAGAGGCTGATTTTCAGGAAATGTTCCCATATCAAATATATAATTACCAAGGAGGATGCTATGTCTAAGCAGAATTTACGGAAAATCGCATTTCTTGCGGCAGCCGTCCTTTGCCTGTTCCTGCTCGGTTCATGCGGCGGCAATGGCGGTAACGGCGGCAAGGACGATCCGGCAGTCGAAAACACAGAACAAACTCCCTCCCAGACAACTACCGAAACGGAGAAAGAGCCTGCCGAATTCGACCCCGTCCTTCCGGAAACAGAAGAAGAGCCGGAACAGAACGCCGATGCTCCCGCTGTTACCGAAACCGAAACAGAGCCGGAAGAGTCGGAGGCTCCTCCCGCTTCTCCGGAGGCTGAAGCAGAGCCGGAGCCGTCTGACGTTCCCTCCGAACCCGTAAGCGAACCGGTCGCCAAAATCAACGGAGGCGCCGATGAGGTCGGTATTTATTCCATCGTCGTAGGGATGACGGACAGTGCCGCCGACAAAGGGTCGGTCGATATGGTATACTACGGAACGAAGGGCTCACCCCAGGAAAACTCGATCGTCAGCACGTTCCGCATCGAGTATTATAAGGAAGATGCCGGAACGTACGAGATCCGGACGTTCTTTGACGGGGAAGTGTATCAGAACATGCACCACAAGGACGAGGTGAAGGTGGTAAACACATTCAGCGCAGCGCTTCGTGCCGGAAACGTGATCATTTCCTATACGCCGGACGGCGGGGAAACCACCGAGATATTCCGGGCGGATGCAGACTATTTCCGTCCTTCCGAAAGAATAACGGATCCGAATATGAAATAATAGCTGCCGAAAGAGGGGGAGCCACACTTTCGGCAGGCAGTTAGGTTTTTGTATACTGCTTTGCAGGGCGAGGGAGGCTTTGCGCCGCTTCTTACTTCATCTCGCAGGACTGCATAATAAGCGCATGCAGCTTTTCTTCGTACTGCGGCGTGTAGGGATTCTGCATCTCTCCCCGAAGGCAGGCGGCGAAGGTTTTAAGTAAGTTGTCGTACCGCTTGTGCTTTTCGAAGACCACCGGCGTACTCTTATCGAAGGTTTCCTTGTCCTCGCTTTGCGTGACCTTGGCATAAACGGTGTCGTTTCCCTTGCCGTCGGGCGATTCGATGGGACGGATCTCGACGGTGCCCCCCGTGCCGGTGATGACGACCTGACGGCGCTCTCTGCCGTTGTATTCCGTGCAGTTCACCTTCACAAAAGAAGCGCCCTTCGGATAACGGAAGACGCAGAAGGCGTTGTCAGCGCAGTCTATGCCGTGAAGACCCGTCTTTCCGTGGAACGGTGCGACCTCTTCGGGAAAGCCCTGAAAATGCACCACAAGATCCACCATGTGGCATCCGAGATAAAACATCATGCCCCCGGCGTAGCGCAGAATGGACCTTCTGTAAGCGTCGTCGCCAAGGCAGCTCATGTTCGCCTCCACCGAGGTGATCTCGCCGAGAGCTCCTTTTTTCATAAGATCCAGAGCGTACAGCACCGCCGGATTGCAGCGGTACATATAGCCGACGCTCAGGACAAGACCCTTTTCCTCGGCAAGGCGGCACATTTCGGAAAATTCCTCGTGATTTTCTCCGCCCGGCTTGTCGATATGCACGGGGAAGCCAAGCTTCAGCGCCTTTATGGCGTTCGGCACGATCTCGTGCTCCTCCGTTTCGATGATAAAAGCGTCCGGCTTCTTTTCGATCGCTTCCTCCCAGGAAAGAAAGGGAAGACCGTCGTAGGTGGGATCCCGGAGCGCTCTTGCCTTGGATCCGGCGTCTTCCTCGATGATGCCGAGAAGCTCGAATTCCTCCGGCATACTGCGGATGCTTTTGGCTATGTGGGCGGCGTGTACCATGTAATAGGTGCCGACCTGCACGACTCTCAGTATTCGTTTTGACATGGCTTTCTTATCTCCGTTTCCGTTCTTCAATACAGCTTCCGGATGATCCTGCCGCCGTTTTCGAGGTAGGCATCCATGCGCTCGTTCACGCCCTGCCGGTCGGGGAACCGGTATCCTTTTTCAAGACCGAGAAGTTCCTTTTCAAGGGCTGTCCGGAAGGGAGTCAGATCCGACTGTGTCATTCCCACCGCTTTCAGTATTTTGGAATTGTCCATGACACGGTTCAGCATGCGGTCATAGTCGATCTGCCAGACGCTCCATTGGGAGTGGCGGTCGTAAATTTCCTTGAAGTCCTCCAGCGGGACTGTCATGGTGGAGAGCCCGAGAATTTCCCTGTAATAACCTGCGACCTCGCCCCAGGCGTGATGCTCCGACGTGGCGAAGGTGTAGGCTTCCCGGTAACAGTTCTTATTGGTAACGACGCCGGCGAACATTTTGGCAAGGTCGCCCGACCAGGTGGCGGTACCCTGCACGTCCACCGCTTCATCGGGGATGAGGGTGGGCTTTCCGTCCAGCGCCCGGTTGACGATGGAGCAGGCGCCGAGAGAAACGAGCGGGAAGCTCAGATGGGAGAATACGATGGAGGGACGGACAATGGTAAAGTTGTCCATGCCGGACTCCTTCAGCATATCCTCGTCGTGCGCCTTGTAGATCGAATAGTCATCGGAGGACGTAAACGCCGTATCGGGATTTGCGTCCGCATGGCGGGGGGAGTCTTCCGTCGTGACGGGATCGTTGTCGGTATATACCCGGTAGGAGGAAAGGAAAACGTAGTGCGCCCGGCTTTCCAGCATCATCCGGTAGCGGGCGCGGAACTCTTCGGTGGGATAGGACAGAAAGTCTATGATGCCGTCGTAGCCGTTTTCAAGAAGTGCTTTCATGTTCCCGTTGTCCTTGAAGTCCCCTGTAAAGCTGTTCAGCTCCGGATGCTCAAGGCACGGCTTGTCCAGCGCCGCCACGTCTACCCGGAAGCCTCTTCCGAGAAGCTCCGGGACAAGGGTTCTTCCCATGGAGCCGGTGCCGCCGATGACAAGGATCTTTTTCTTACTCATAGTTATGACCATTCCTTTCTGTGAGGAAGGTTTGAAAAAGTTTCTTTTTCAAACCTTTTCCTCTCTTTCCGTTTTTTGTTTTTCTGCCTTTCTTCCTATATTTTACCACATTATCCGGTGCTGTCAATGCCGCCAAAACGCACAAACATTAAGAAAATCAACACAAAAGTAAGGAGCGGCACCATGGTTTGTCTCGAAAGCAGATTCAGTTCCGGCACAGACTTCGTCTTTGAATATCATACCCTCGAAAGAGGGCACACCGTCCCGAAGCACTGGCACAGCTACCTGGAATTTGAGGTCGTCCTGTGCGGTCACGGCACGGCGCTTTTGGGGGATGAAGCGGTTGGGATCGCCCCCGGCAGTGCGTGGCTCATGACGATCGACCCCCGCAGCGTCCACTGCATACGGGTAGACGACGATGCGGAAATGGTGCTTGCCAGCCTTTCCTTCGGCACGTCAGTGCTCGACGCTTCTCTTGCGCGAAGACTGTCAAGGCGGCTTCCCGTCTGCCGGTTCGACGCCGGCGCCTTATCCTGTATGGAAAGCCGTTTCCGGCTGCTGTCATCGGAGGAGCGCTCCTTTGATTACGGGGCTTTGTACGTCTCCTCCGTCATAAACAGCCTCATCATCGACTATTTCCGCTGCTGCGGCGTCCGAAGCTCCGTCTCGAAGCCGGTGGACGAGGCGGAAAGGATCATCCGGGAAAAATACACCGAGCCGCTTTCCCTTACGGCGGTCGCCTCGACGCTTTCGGTCACGCCCAATTACCTCGGGAGGATTTTCCGGGAAACCACCGGCTTGACCTTTTCGGAATATCTCTCCGGCGTGCGTCTGCGGGAAGCCTGCCGTCTTCTGTCTGAAGGAGGAAACGTCAAGGAAGCGGCGCTTTGCTCCGGCTTTTCCTCGGCGGAGTATTTTTGCAGCGTATTCAAAAAGGTCATGAAAAAGACGCCCGGTGAATGGAAGAAATCTTCGGTAGAGGGAACGTGACGCTTTCCGGAACGGCGAAAAGGTCTTTCCCGAGATCAAAACAGAAAATATACAGAAACATCCGCCGAAGAGAAAGCCTCTTTTCGGCGGATGTTTCCTTTTTCAAAAGTTTCAAAAGCCTCTGCGGCACTACGCCGCAAAACGCTTTTCAGTTATAGCGCTTGCCGAGATAATTCTTCATGACCTTGATGGCAAACGCCGCCGTGTCCACGATCAGCTCCTGCCCGTAGAAGCCGAGGGCGAGCTCCATATTGTAGATCCCGTTGTAGCCGATCTCATCGAGGGCATTGAATACGTCCTCCCAGTCGATGGTGCCGGAGAACGGCATCTTGTGCTGGTCGGTGAAGGTGTCGTTGTCGTGCAGATGGAGCACGGTGACCTCCTTGCCGAGGCGCCGGATCACGTCGCCCGCCGACGGGTTCCCGAAGCGCATGGCTTTGTTGGAATGTCCCGTATCGACGCAGACGGTGAAGGAGTCCTTCAGCCCGTCGATCTTCTTGATCGCGCGGTAAGCCTTTTCAAATTCTTCGATATCGCCGAAGAAGTCCACGGCGGAAAAGCGCACGGCGTCGCCGAAGGTCTCGGTGGCGATCCTGATGCCGTTCTCCTTGGCAAAAGGAAGCACGGAGGTGAAAAGACCGCAGCTCATCCGGTGCATCAGCTCGCTGTCGGGGTGTGCGCCGAAAAAGATGGAGGTGGCGTTGTGGATAACGCAGGTCGAAGCGCCGAGGGTCGCCGTAGCGAAGCAGTCGAGCTCGGTGTTCCTCACGAGAGCGTTGTCTTCCTCTTCGATGTTGCGGAAGCCTTCGAGCTTGCCGTGGGTCTGGTTGATAAGGATGCCCAGCTCGTCGGCACGGCGTTTTACGTTCCGGTAATATTCATAAATGGCTTCCTTGCCTTTTGCGTAATTCGAGCCTTCCTTACGGTAATCGCACTCGTTTCCCTCCAAAGAGAAGTCCACGGCGTCCGCACCGATGGAGGAGGCGACCTCGAGGGCTTTCAGGTCACCGAACGCTCTCTGAAAAGCGCCGATGGATATGCCGACTTTCTTTTGCATGATGTTTCTCTCCCTTGTATTGAAAATTGAAAATAGAATGATTGCCGAAATTATTTGTTCTTTCCGCTTTTGCGGTACTCACCGGGCGAGGTGCCGAACATCTCCCGGAAGTGGCGGTAGAAGAGCTTCCGGTCGCCGTAGCCCACGCTGCGGATGACCTCGTCCACGGTGAGGCTTTTGTCGGCGAGAAGCTCGGTCGCCCGGTTCATGCGTTTTTCCTTGATATACGCCGAGAAGGTCTTGCCGTAGTGCTTTTTCAGAAGCCGCCCGAAGTAGGCGGGATTATAGAAGGACTTCGCCGCAATGTCCGCAAGGGTGATGCGGTCGAAGCAGTTTTCGTCGATGTAGCTTTCGATCTCCCCCGGAAGATCGTCCCCGGCGTTGCTTCCGTTCGGGACGCTGTCCGAGAGCTCCCGCAGGAGCATAGAAAAGAGGACGGACAGATAGCCCCTCAGCACCGAGCGGTAGCCGGCTCTTTTGGCGGTATACTCCCGGAACATGGCGTCGATCACGGCGTCGGCTCCGGCAAGATCGTCCTCGGTAAAGTGCACGACCTGACGGCTGAAATCCCCGGCTATGTCGGCGTCCTCGAACTGGGAGAGGGCGAAGATCTCGAAGATGTTCTCGGAGTTGACGAGCGCCCCGCTGACGAACACGGGGTTCACGAGGATATTCACGTAGCCGAAGCTGCCGCATGGAACAAACCGGTGCGTCTGTCCGTAATTGATGAAGAGCAGATCCCCGTGACCGACCTTATACTCTATGCCGTCTACCCACTGAATCGCCGAGCCGGAGGTGATATACACCAGCTCCACGAACTCGTGGACATGAGCAGGCGACGCCGCTTTGCAGACGGTGTACCGCCGAACCGATATATTATCCTGTTCGGAGATCTCATCTTTGCCGAATACCGTCATGGCTGTTCCTCCTTCCCTATACTTAAATTGCATTTTGTCTTATGCTGCGGGGGCGGTAATTGACCGCCCTTGAGTCGTTTTGTTTTGCTGCCTACGCAGATGATAATTTTCTATTGACTACTGCACACGAACGGGAGCGTGTTGCCTTCGGCTCATGCCGTTAGTGTAGCGATTGCCCTACTGCACACGAACGGGGGTTACGGGGGCGTTACTTTTCCCACGAGCTGGAAAAGTAACCAAAAGAGCCCGTAGGAAGGGCTAAGCCCGCCCTTCCTACACTTTCCGGGCGTCGCACTTGCTTTTGCAATTGTCCCGCTCCTGTTCTCGCATCTTGTCGACTGCAAACGGTCTACCATCAGAAAACCTATGCGGTTTTCCGATACCTTTCCCCTTGTGGACACCAGAATGGTGCAGATTAAAATGTCATCTCGGTGCTGTTCCAAAAGACCCACAGCTCCGCTCCGGAAAAATACGGAAATTTGTCGCCGCTGTGTCCCCCGACACCGAGTTTTGGTCGGGACCCAGGCAAAACCGACACCGCAGTAAGCACGATTGTAACTGAGTGGGTTTGCAAAACTTTTTACTACCTTTTTCGACAATGTTACGGCTACAACTCTCACGGAGAGCCGAACCGTAACGATTCCCCCCAAACTATATGCGGTCGGCGGGAATTATGCCGACCCATAGGACGGGAAAGCACAAACCAAGTACGGCACGCACGAACTGAGGTGAGAATGTCCGCTGAGGAAAAAAGTCCCCCGTAGAAGACGACAAAAATGTACATGGCGAAACCGTTCCTCGGGAGGAGTGAAGGGGAACCGCATAGGTTCCACCTTCGGTGTCGGTTTGCACTTGGTTCGGTGCGAGAACAGAAGCGGGGCAACCACAAAAAGCAAGTGCGACGCCCGGATAGTGTAGGAAGGGCGGGCTTAGCCCTTCCTACGGGCTCTTTTGGGTACTTTTGCAGCTCTTGGCAAAAGTACCACCCCGTTCGTGTGCAACAAGGCTATTGTTGCACTCACGGCGGGAGCCGATAATAAACTCTTAATCGGAAAAGGCGAATGTCTCACAGCCTCTTCCGTTACGGCGATAACGTGACACCTTTCCCAAAGGGGAAGGCTTTTCCACACTCCCCGGCGGAAGCCGGGAACGATCCGTTTTCCCGAAAGCCCGCCTTCCGCTCTTTCCCCGGAAAGAGCACCTTCTCTTCAGTCCATGATCTCCTGCTGCCCTGCGAAGACGGCGAAGCCGTACTCACTGTCGTAGTCGCCGCTGACGCCGGAGGGGGAGTCTTGTGCGGGGTCATCCGTTTCGGAGACATCGGCGGTCGTATCGCCGGAAGCGTTGGCGGCGGCAACGGCTGCCTCCACGGCTTCGGCTGTTTCCTTCGCCCGCTTTTCCTTGAGGCTGAAATAGCAGTCGAACATATCTCTTGCCACCAGCGCCGCATTGTTCGAGCGGTTGCCGTGCTCCAGCACCACCGCCACCACGATCTCCGGGTTATCAAAGGGCGCAAAGCCCACGAAGACGACGTTGTCCGAGCCCTTGCTGACCTGCGCCGTACCCGTCTTTCCGCCTACATGATACTTGTAGTTTTCAAATACCGAGGACGCCGTACCTTCGTCCACGACTCGCCGCATGGCTTCCTTCAGGAGCGTCACCGTCTCGGGAGCGATATCCGCCTCGGACAATACCTCCTTGCGGTAGACCTCCGTGATGCTTCCGGTGGCGTAGTCGGTGCACGAATGGAAAAGATGCGCCTTGTACCGCACGCCGCCGTTCAGCACCGTGGTCAGATACGAAGCAAGCTGTACCGGCGTGAAAAGATGCTGCTGACCGATCGCCGCCTGCAGCGTGTCGCCGGGGTTCCAGGAAAGCCCCACCGACTCCTTGTATTCCGGGCTCGCCGTTACGCCGATCGACTCCCCGATCTCGATCCCCGTGGGGACGCCGAGACCGAGGATCTTGGCGTAATCGTTCATCTTGGCGATGCCCATTTCCTTGCCGATACGGAAGAAGAAGTAGTTGCAGGAATTCTCGATGGCACTGCGGACGTCCTGATAACCGTGGGTGACCCCGTAGCGGTCGTAGATCCAGCAGTGCGGCTTGTAGGTGGGGTAGTCCTCAAATTCACCCTTGTCGTAGATCGACGTGGTAGGGGTGATCGTCCCGTAATACAGTCCCGCCGCCGCCGTGGCGATCTTGTAGGTGGAGCCGGGCTCGTAGATGCCCTGGGTCGCCCGGTTGAGGAGCGGCGAGTTATCATCGTGCAGAAGCTCTTCGATATCGTCCTCGTAATTATTCTGACTGTAGGAGGGATAGCTTGCCAGCACCGGCAGACCGCCGTCCGCCACGGTCATGACCACCACCGAGCCGGCGCAGGCGTCCGCACCGTTCTTTGCCATGCCCGAGGCAAGACCGTAACGTGCCTCGCTTTTGATGACCCGCTCGAGGGACCTTTCCGCCGCCTTCTGCATTTCGATGTCGATGGTCAGCTTGACCGTCTTTCCCGAGACCGGAGCCTTCTTTACGAATTCCGTGAGGAGCGTGTCGCCGGGGTCGTTGAAGCAGAGGGTTTTGACGCCGTCCGCTCCGTGAAGCTGTTCTTCAAACGCCGCCTCCGCACCGGTCTTTCCCACGTCGTCGCCCAGATTGTACCCCTTGCTTCGGTACTCCTGTGCCTCGTCGGCGTAGATGGGACCGATCCTGCCGAGGAGATGAGCGGCGCTGCTGTCCTCGTTGTAGTATCGGTCCGCCTTCACCGTCAGTGCCAGCGCCGGGTGATCGTGCAGCGTGTCGGCGATCCGGTTCATCAGACCGTCCTCCACGTGGGTGATGATGGGGCAGGGAGTGGCGTGGGTGTAATACCAGGAATCTATGGTGAAGCGGAAGCCCGCAATGAGCCGCTTCTCCGGGTCGGTGTAATCGCTGTTTTTCAGCTTGTAGGTCTTGAGAAGCTGAAGATACAGAGCGTCGGGCGCAGCAACAAGCTCCGCCTCGTCAAGACCGTAATACTTCGAGAAATTGCGGACGAGCCGTGCGGCGTCCTCGTTGTCCGCATAATTGCGGATAAGCTCGTAGGGGGCAAAAGAGGTGACCGGCAGAAGATCCTCGAAATCTACGCCGTTCTTCTCCAGAAGACGCAGGGTCTCCAGCGCCGAGCTGTTGTCCTTTCCCGTGGGGACGAACGCCGTGTCGTACACAAGATCCCGGTAGGTGATATTCGTCACCAGCGGCACGCCGTTTACGTCGCAGATCTCGCCCCGGATGGTGGGGACGGCTACGTCCACGGTGTTTTTATATTGGGTCGAGGTGACCTCCGGAACGGAGGCACTTCCGGAGAGCTGCAGCCTTACGAGCCTTCCGAGAAAGACCGCCGCCGCACAGATAAGCAGGATAAAAACAAAACGGAACCGCCCCTTCTGCGGCTTTATTCCGCCGATATTGCGTACCTTTACGCCCATATTACCGAATCATCTCTTTCGTTTTCGTATATCGTACCCGTGCCGGCAAAGCCGACAACCTTCCGTATATCATTATAGCAGTGTAAAGGGGAAATTTCGTTACGCATCTGTAAATTCTGTAAGCATACCGAAAAGTCCGCAGCAGCAAGACCGCAGCAAGGCGTTAAAACGGCTCGGAACCGTCCGGAAAACGCACTGAAATCCGGAAGAAACGCCGACGGCAGAGATTCTTTTTTGTAAATTTGTAAAAAAAGCCGCGAATTATGCACCGTTCTTCTTGACAAGGGGAAAACTTTGTGGTAACATAGTACTTGTTAAAGTGGTATCGTATATCAAAGAGCATGGCTTTTCGGCGTAAACGGACAGTTTTCCCCGCTTCGTGTCGGATAATCGGGACCGATTGATACCCGGCACATCCCGTACGGCTTTTCGGTATCAGCCGGAAGCGGCGGGGGCGGTTTGCTTTTTGGAGCAGCGATACTGCGGAAAAGGACGGAATTTCACTATGAGAAAATTTGTATCCCTTGCTCTTTCGGCGCTTCTTGCCTGTTCTTGTATCGGCGGTGCCTATACGGGCGCAGCCGCCGAGGAATACGATTCCGAAAATGACGAAGGTGCGGAGCTCTTCGCATCGGCGTATTCCTATACGACCAACAGCGACGGCACCATCACCATAACCGGTTTTACTTCGGCGACGGCTCCCGACACGACGCTCTCCGTTCCCGCCTCCTTTGCGGGCAAGAAGGTGACCGCCATCGGCGACAATGCGTTCTGCGAGAATGCAAACCTTACGTCGGTCAGCTTTGCCGGCGCCACGAACCTTACGAAGATCGGCGCCAATGCGTTCGCTTACTGCCCCGCTCTTACGACGGTGACCTTCTCGTCGACAAACTCGAAGCTCACCACGATCTGCGACAGTGCGTTCTACAACGACACGGCTCTGCGCACGGTGAACGGAGCGACGGCGGCAAACCTTCCGAACCTTATCTACTTCGGTTCGTCGGTCTTCTCCCTTACGCCTTTTCTCTACGGTAGCACCGGTGATTTCGTGACCTTCGGCAAGGTGCTCCTCAAGTATAAGGGCACAGCTAAGGACGTAGTACTTCCCTCGGGCATCGAATCGATCGCAGACGCTTTCTTTGAAAGCAAGATCACGAGCATCGACCTTTCGGCTATGCGCTACGTGGGCAGCAACGCCTTCTCCAACTGTAAGTACCTTTCCGACATCGGAAGCCTTGAGAACTGCACCGGCGTAGGCGATATGGCATTCTCCGGCTGTTCTTCTCTCACCGATATCGAATACGGCGAGGACCTCGAAACGGTGGGCTTCTGTGCCTTTTCGGGATGCAATGCTCTGGAGAGCTTCACCTGCAGCGGCGACAGCGGTCTTGTGGGCATCGGCGAGTGCGCCTTCTGGAACTGCTCGGCTCTTTCGGACTTCGACTTCGGAAGCCTTGCTTACGTGAACGTAGGCTCCTTCTGGAACTGCTTCGACGGTGATTCCGCCGACTTCTACCGCATCCCCGATTCGGTAAGCGTGGTATGCGAGGGCGGCTACGGCAACATCGGCTTTGACGTGGTGGTGGTTCCCGAATCGGTGGAAGCCATCGCTCCGGCGGCTTTCGGCGCTTCCTCTCTTTCCAAGATTTATTCGGTCAATAACTCCGATGTTTTCAACACCCTCAAGGGCGGCGCCTATGCGCAGAAGACCTACGCTTTCGGCGATATGAACGCCGACGGCAAGGTGATCTACCTTGACATCGTGAACATTCTGAACGCCATCGCCACCGGCATCGGCACCGATGTGACCGTAACGAACGTGGGCGGCGACTACAACGGTGACGGAGTGATTACGCTTGCCGACGTGAATTCCATCATGAATTCTCTCGGCTGATAACAGAAAACCGTACCGGTACGCTATGCGGGGGTTGTGTCAAACGGCACAGCCCCTTCTGTGTAATATAAAGAAATGGGTTCTTTGGGGATTTTGAAATCATGGAAGAAATACGACTGAACAAATACATTTCGGACTGCGGACTGATGTCCCGGCGCAGTGCCGAGAAGGAGATCGAAGCGGGACGCATCACGGTCAACGGCGAGAGGGTCGAGGTGGGCAGGAAGATCTGTCCCGGTATTGACCGTGTGACATACAACGGCAGGGAAGTCAAGGGCGGCGACCGCAAGGTCTACGTGATGCTGTACAAGCCCCGGGGCTACGTGACCACGATGAGCGACGAGCTGGGCAGAAAGTGCATTCCCGAGCTGTTGGAGGATCTCCCGGTGCGGGTGAATCCCTGCGGCCGTCTGGACATGGACTCGGAGGGGCTGCTGCTTCTGACAAACGACGGCGAGGTGCACAACCGCCTTGTGCATCCGAGGTTCCATGTGGAGAAGGTATATCAGGTACGCATCGCCGGAGAGATCGGACCGGAGAAGCTGAAAATGCTGAACGAGATGTCGGTTCTTTCGGATGAAAACGAAAAGATTGCCCCGGTGAAGGTTTCGATTCTGAGCCGCAAGGAAGGCGAAACGCTCCTGAAATTCGTCCTCTGCGAGGGCAGAAACCGACAGATCCGCCGCATGTGCGAGCAGGCGGAGCTCAAGATCAAGCGCCTCAAGCGCACTTCCGTGGGCGAGCTGAATATCGGTACCCTTGCCCCCGGCAAGTGGAAGTACCTCAACCACAACGAAACCGAGTACCTCAAGAGTTTGAAATAATATGCAGGGCTGCTCGCCCTGAAGGCATTTTGGGGAATGTTCGGCTACCGCCGTAATCTAAGGCTCTCCCCAAGTAAAGGGAGCTGTCAGCGATAGCTGACTGAGGGATTGTCGTATAGTTTATCTTCGGCTCCCGCCGGAAGTATATCAATCGCCCAATTGCACACGAACGGGGGGCTGACTTTTTC
>JAZRXH010000014.1:0-2480 GCA_045600125.1 Eubacteriales bacterium
CACAAAAAAGGTGCCGCTGTCAAGTTCCGACCCGGAAGAGCCCTTCGTCATTTTCTTGCGAAAATCTCCGCCTCTCCGCCTTGACAAGGCCGCTTCCTTCTTTTTTTGAAAAATGTGTCACCCATCATTGACATCTCAACACGTCCCCCCAAAAGAGCCCTTCGTCATTTTCTTGCGAAAATCTCCGCCTCTCCGCCTTGACAAGGTCGCTTCTTTCTTTTTTTTGAAAAATGTGTCACCCATCATTGACATCTCAACACGTCCCCCAAAAAGAGCCCTTCGTCATTTTCTTGCGAAAATCTCCGCCTCTCCGCCTTGACAAGGTCGCTTCCTTCTTTTTTTGAAAAATGTGTCACCCATCATTGACATCTCAACATGTCCCCCGAAAAGAGCCCCTCGTCATTTTCTTGCGAAAATCTCCGCCGCTCCGCCTTGACAAGGTCGCTTCCTTCTTTTTTTGAAAAATGTGTCACCCATCATTGACATCTCAACACGTCCCCCAAAAAGAGCCCCCGTCATTTTCTTGCGAAAATCTCCGCCTCTCCGCCTTGTCAAGGGCGCTTCCTTCTTTTTTTGAAAAATGTGTCACCCATCATTGACATCTCAACACGTCCCCCGAAAGAGCCCCTCGTCATTTTCTTGCGAAAATCTCCACCTCTCCGCCTTGACAAGGGCGCTTCCTTCTTTTTTGAAAAATGTGTCACCCATCATTGACATCTCAACACGTCCCCCAAAAAGAGCCCTTCGTCATTTTCTTGCGAAAATCTCCACCTCTCCGCCTTGACAAGGTCGCTTCCTTCTTTTTTTGAAAAATGTGTCACCCATCATTGACATCTCAACACGTCCCCCCGGAAGAGCCCCTCGTCAAATCTTTCCTTCTCCTTCTCCTTCCCCCTTCCCCTTCCCCCGCCGTCCCTTCCGGGCTTTTTCCGGTGTCTCCCGTAAAAGCTGCGCCCGCTTCCGGCAAAAGATGCGGGATCGGTCTTGATTTTTCGGAAAATCTGCTGTATACTGAAAAAAGAAAAACGAATCGTTTCCGGGAGGGTCAAGGAAAACAATGGACGAGAAAATATATACGATACCGGTGAACATGGCGTTTGAAAAGAAGGACGGCTGTCCCTTCTGCACCCTCGAAAAAGAGCTGGAGGACACCGAGCTGGAGCTGATCCTCGGCGCCTCGATGATGGAGCCGGACGTGCGGATCGAGACCAACAGGCACGGCTTCTGCTCCCGCCATTTTGCCAGAATGTTCACCATGAAGAACCGCCTCGGCATGGGACTTATACTGGAAAGCCACCTCGACTCGATCAAAAAGAGCGTCAGCGCAAAGCCCTCGCTCCTCGTGCGGGATGCGGGCATCCGGGCGGCGGACGAGCTGGACAGGCTGTGCAGCGACTGCTACGTGTGCCGCCGCATCGAGGAAAAGTTCTCGAAGATGCTGATCACCGCCGCTCTTCTGTGGGAGAACGAGAAGCAGTTCCGGGAGTACCTGAAGGAGCAGCCCTACATCTGCCTCGACCATTACCGCCGCTATCTCCGTGTCGCCTCCCGCTATATCTCCAAGAAGCGCTATCCCGATTTTCTCACCGACATAAACGAGCTGGAAACGAAGTATCTCGACTCCCTCGGCGATGACGTTTCCTGGTTCTGCAAGAAATTCGACTACCGCTACGACGAGGAGCCATGGGGCAGTGCCAAGGACTCGGTGGAGCGGAGCATCAGCTTCCTTTGCGGGGAAAAATGGAAAAAGAATTAGAATCAGGGAGCCCCTGCGGGCACCTCGAGACCCTACGCGGGGAAGCCCCCGCGGGCAATTCGAGACCCCACCGCAGACAAAAGCGGGGCTAAAGATGCCCGAGTGTTGTCCCGTTTGACCGCCATATATCAAAGCGGTCAAACTCAGCAAGTTTTCAGCATAAATAATAGGTTTACACGATCCGATGAGGTCAAGACACGACCTCATCGGAGTTTTGTTTTTTTGCTTTTGTCGAACCAACCCGTAGGGGACGATGCCCACATCGTCCCGACAAAATACGACTCTGAGAGTCAAGAGCGGCGGCGCTGAGCCAGCGCGGGCAACTCGAGACCCTACGCGGGGAAGCCCCCGCGGGCAATTCGAGACCCTAACCCAGACAAAAGCGGGGCTAAAGATGCCCGAGTGTTGTCCCGTTTGACCGCCATATATCAAAGCGGTCAAACTCAGCAGGTTTTCAGCAAAAACAATAAGTTTACATCGTCCGATGAAGTCAAACGCCGACTTCATCGGAGTTTTATTTTTGCCTTTGTCAAACCGGCGGCGGACAAATGAATAATGAATGATGAATAATTATTTATATAATCGTAGTACATTGTAACATTTAAAACTTTACTTTTGTAAAAACATATGGTATAATAGAGAAAAAGGGGTGTACCATATGAAAAACAAAGAAATATATTTAAGTGAAGAAGAACAGGCGTATTTAAAATCCATAGTATCCGCA
>JAZRXH010000015.1:0-8522 GCA_045600125.1 Eubacteriales bacterium
CGCTGAGGAAAAAAAGTCCCCCGTAGAGCACGACAAAAATGTATATGGCGGTTCCGTTCCTCGGGAGGAGTAAGCGGAAAGTTTTCGCAGAAAACTTTCTTCATCGGCACTCGTGCCGATGATTAGAACCGCATAGGTTCCGCCTTCGGTGTCGGTTTGCACTCGGAGTGATGCGGGAACAACAGCAAGATATGACCAACAGCGAGTGCGACTCGGATTGGTGTCGGAAGGCTGAAAGCCTTATCCGACGGGCGCTTTTGGTGCGATACCGCACGAAATGCATATCATGCATTTCGAAGTGTATCGGCTTTTGCAGCTCGTGGGAAAAGTAACACCCCCGTAACCCCCGTTCGTGTGCAACAAGGCGATTGCTACACCCTCGGCGGGAGCCGAGAAAATTCTCAAATAAGTCGAGTGCCGTCCCGCCTCCGTCGGAGACGGCGGTTGCCCCTGATGGGCAGCAGACACTGCCCCTTTATTCTGAAAAATCCCCGTCAAAGTCCGTATGGACTTTGACTATTTGAAAGTTTTCGCCCGCCTTTTTCAAAAGGCGGCGATGGGGTGCAGGGGGCGAGCAGCCCCCTGCAATTAAGTGTGCTTATCCAAGCAGCGTTCCCGCACTCACGAAGTCGAACTCGGCGAGCACGTCCTCGTCCACCCTGACGTTCTTTTCGTAGGGTTCCAGAAGGGAAGCAAATTTCAGATTGATGACCGAGGCGGAGATATCCGATTCCACGTCGGAATAAAGGTTATACTTTGCCGCATCCATGGGGTACTTCTTGATGATATGGACGCCGTAGGTGCTGTTCACGGTACGGACCTCACCTTCTGCCATATCGAGCGCCGCCTCCTCGAATTCCTTCGTGAAAGCGCTGTTCTTGCATACGAAATAGCCCTCCGGGTACTTGGCGGCGCCGGCAGCATCCGAGTCCTTGTATTCCTCCCAGAGGTCCTCGAATTCCTCACCCGAGGCAAGACGGAGATTGATGGCATCGGCAAGGGCCATCTTTGCCGCCTTTTCTTCTTCATTCAGGGAAACTCTCGAACCGTCGTCCTTCACCTTGAAGCTGGTGTTGACGAGGATGTGCTTCACAATCGAGTAATTGTTCGCAAAATACGCCGCCTTTTCCTCCTCGGAAGCCTCGACGCTGGCGTTCACCGCCGCCATCTTGAAATACTTTTCATAGTAGGAGGAAAGATTCTTATAGTCGGTACCGAAGCCCGAAAGATAATCCTCCAATGCGCCCTTCGAGCCCTTGGACTTTACAAGATCCCCCATCACCGATTCCACCTGCTTCTGCAGCTGCAGATCCGCTTCGGTACCCTCCGACTCGTCCTTTACCTCCGCACGTGCGGTGTCGTAGAGGTAGGCGCCCGCAAGGATGCGCTTGCCGCTGTCCACAAGGGTCTCAAAGGCGATATCGCCCACCGTCTTCTCGGTGCCCGGGAAAGTCTGATTCCAGAACTCCGCCGAGTCCCCCGAAGCGCCGAGGGAATAGAGATAGGTGGATTTCGTCTCGGAAAGAAAATAAGAGAATTCGTTCTCGTTGAGGCTCGTGCATACCTTGCCGTTCTCGTCCGCATACTCAAGGACGTTTCTCGTCCTTCCGCAGGAGAAAAGCGACGCACAGAGCGCTGCGGCGATCACCGCACAGGCAGCCTTTCTCAGGATTTTTACGAGCTTTGCAGCGTTTTCGGTCTTCTTCGTTTTCATTGTTCTGTACCGTTTCCTTTCGTATCTGAGTTTTCCGTATCTTGTTTTTTGTCTTCGAGGAGTTTTTCCCTCTCGGCAAGCACCGAGAAGAAAGCGTCGCATACTGCGGGAAGCTCCTCCTCCGACGGAAGCTTTATACTGTAACAGGGAGAAGCGCCCCGGGTGAACAGCAGAGCCTTCGCAAATTTTCCGTAGAGAGCGAGAAGTACGTCTCTGTCCGGTGCTTCGGGGTAAAAATTCAGCCGTCCCGCCTTGTATTCGACCCGCTTTATGTGATGCTTTTCACCGAGGGAGCGGACGAGCGAAACGTAGATAAGCTGGCTCACCGGCTTCGGCATATCGCCGTACCGGTCGAGAAGCTCGTCGGTCACGTCGTCGGCGTCTTCCTTGGAGTCTATGGCTGCGATCTTTTTGTACGCCTCGATGCGGGCGCCGGGGTTGGAGATGTATTTTTCCGGGATATAGGCGTTCTTTCCGAATTCCACCGTGCATTCGCACCGCTTCTTTCTGCCCTCTCCCTTTTCCTCCAGTACCGCTTCCTCGAGGAGCTTTATATACAGATCGTAGCCCACCGCTTCCAGATGTCCCGACTGCTCGGCACCCAGAAGGTTGCCCGCACCCCGGATCTCCAGATCCCGCATGGCGATCTTGAAGCCGGAGCCGAACTCGGTGTACTCCCGCACCGCCTCGAGCCGCTTCTGCGCCACCTCGGACAGAGCCTTCGACCCGTCGTAGGTGAAGTAGGCGTAGGCACGGCGGTTGGAGCGTCCCACACGGCCTCGGATCTGATGGAGCTGAGAAAGTCCCATCCGGTCGGCGTTTTCGATGATCAGCGTGTTGGCGTTCGGTACGTCCACACCGGTCTCGATGATGGTGGTGCAGACGAGAACGTCGATCTCGCCGGACACCATTTCCCGCCATATATCCGAAAGAAGCTCCTCGGTCATCTGCCCGTGGGCAATGGCGATCCGTGCGTCCGGCACAAGGGTATGGAGCTTCTGTGCGACGCTTTCGATGCCGTCCACACGGTTGCGCAGGTAAAATACCTGCCCGCCCCGACGGAGCTCCCGGCGAATGGCGTCGCCGATCATTTCGTAGTCGTGCTCGGTGACGTAGGTCTGCACCGGATAGCGGTCCTGCGGCGCTTCGTCCAGCACCGACATATCCCGTATCCCCGCCATTGCCATGTTCAGCGTCCGGGGGATCGGCGTGGCGGTGAGGGTGAGAACGTCCACGTTTTTCGAAAGCTGCTTCAGCTTTTCCTTATGGGCAACGCCGAAGCGCTGTTCCTCGTCGATGACGAGAAGCCCGAGATCCCTGAATTCGATGTCCTTTGAGAGAAGCCGGTGCGTTCCGATGACGAGATCCAGCTCTCCCGTTTTCATTTTTTTCAGAATTTGTTTCGTTTCCTTCGCCGTTTTGAAGCGGGACAGTACGTCCATGTTCACCGGGAAGTCGCAGAAGCGGGAGAACGCCGTTTCGTAGTGCTGCCACGCAAGGATGGTGGTAGGCACGAGAATCGCCGCCTGCTTTCCCTCGGCGATGCACTTGAAGACGGCACGGAGCGCCACCTCGGTCTTGCCGAAGCCCACGTCCCCGCAAAGGAGCCGATCCATGGGGTAGGTCTCCTCCATGTCTTCCTTGATCTCCCGGACGGCACAAAGCTGTCCTTCGGTCTCGTCATACGGGAACTTCGCCTCGAAGTCCTTCTGCCATTCCCCGTCGGGACTGAAGGCGTGGCCGGGAAGCCGCCGCCGCTCGGCGTAGAGCTTTATCAGCTCCTTCGCCATGTCCTTTGCTGCTTTTTTGACTCTTGTTTTGGTCTTTTGCCAGTCGGGGGTGCCAAGCTTTGAGAGGTGTACGTTCTCCCCCGCCCCGGCGTATCTTGAAAGCCTGTCCAGCTGATCGGCGGGGACGTACATCACGTCGTTCCCCGCATAGACCACCGACACGTAGTCCCGGGTGACTCCGCCCACCGTCAGCGTCTTGATGCCGTCGTACCGTCCGATGCCGTGTACCGTGTGGACAACGAAGTCGCCGACCGACAGATCGGAATAGGACAGCATTTTATTCGTCTTTGAGCCCCGCACCCCGCCTCTTTTCCGTGCGGGGGACGCCGCCTCGCCGGTGCTCTCGGTGAGCAGCGCCGTATGGGACACGGGAAGCTCAAAGCCGGGAAGCGGCGGGAAGCCTTCCTCCGGGAAGGTCACGGCAATGTGCTTCTCGGAAAGGATCGAAAACCGGAGCTCTGCCGGAGAGATCAGGATCGCCTTTATCCCTCTGTCCGAAAGGATGGAGCAGAGCACTCCGGCGCTGTGGGCGCTGTGGGCAAGCATGACGGTCTTATAGCCCGATTCCGTGTAGAAGGCGGCGTCCTCGCCGACGACGTCGGCGCTTTTTTCGTGGGTGAAGGGGGCGGGCGTTTTGGTACGGAAATCGAAGATCCCCGCAAACTTTACGCCGGAGCTCTGCGAGAACGTATTGAATACGAGGGTCGGCCGCTTCCGCATCTCGGTATAGAGAAAATCGTAGTCCTCATGGAAAGACCCGGCGGTCTTGAGGTCGATCTCCCCCGCCTCGGCAAGGAAGGTCAGCGTCTCGGACATCTCCTTCTCGAAGGAGGCGATCCGTTCCTTGACCCTCGGCATATCGAAAATGAAAAGGCTTCCTTCGGCGTAGTCAAAAAGGGTGGTCTTTTCGCTTCGCACGTGCGGAAGATATTTGTCGATGCAGGGAAGCTCCCCGCTCTGCAGCGCTTCTTTTTCCGCAAGGAGCTTTCCGGTAAGATTTTCTTCGTCCTGTATTTTTACGGTATTTCCCGCTTTTTCATAAAGACCCATCCGCTTTTTTGCACCGAGTATCAGCGAGTCGATGGCAGAGGCGGCTCTCGCCCGCTCTTCCTCTGTCAGAAGCACCTCCCTTGCGGGGGTTATGACAAAGCTCTGCAGGTTCTCGGTGCGCCTTTGGGTCAGAACGTCAAAATAGCCCGCTCCGTCCGCTTCGTCTCCGAAGAATTCCACACGGATGGGGTTTTCCTCGGCGGGAGGAAAGATGTCGAGGATGTCGCCCCGGACGGCGAACTGCCCCTTGCCCTCCACCGTTTCGGCACGGGTGTAGCCGAATTCGGAGAGCTTCGATAAAAGCTCTTCCTGCGGATATTCCGAGCCGATTTCGATCTTCAGCTCGCTCACCGCAAGGCTTTTCGGCGGGAGGAGGCACAGAAGCGCCTCGGGGACGCAGATGACGAAACGGAGTCTTTCCTCCTCCGGAAGCGTCATCTTTTTCAGCGCCGAAAGCCTCTCGTATTCAAATTCACGGGAGGTCGCCGACACGTTGTGGAAAACGTAGTCCCTCTGGGAGAAGACGCAGACCTTGTCGGTGAACGCCGAAAGCTGTCTTTGCAGAGAGTACGCCGTCTTCTCGTCGGGGACGAGGATGACCGAAGTGCCAAGCAGCGGGTCGATCCGCTCGTCACTGCCCAGCGAATAGATCGCCGCCGCTCTCGGCGTGTCCCCCATGCCGGTGGCAAGGAGGGGATCCGAGCGGAATTTTCTGCCCGCCTTCGCAAAGGAGGACAGGTGCTCTGCGATCCTTTCGTAGTCCGGTTCGGCGCATACGGCGTCGATAATGAATTTTGCAAGCGGCGATGTGCCGTTTTTTTCCGTCTGCACGGTGTCTCCTCCTTTCCGAATCTTTTGTTTTATATTTCGGATTTCCGATTCCGATTCCGATTCAAATTCCGATTCCGATTCAAATTCCGAATTCATATTCCGGATTCTTCGCTCTGCGCTCGGCTTCCGCTTTCTTCTTTCCTCTTTCTGTCCCTTGCTTTTCCTTCGAGGTATACAAGGAGCACCGAAATATCGGCGGGATTCACGCCGGAAATTCTCGATGCCTGCCCGATGCTCTGCGGCTTCACCTTGTCCAGCTTCTGCCGTGCTTCGAGGCGGAGACCCTCGATGGAGGCGTAGTCGGTGTCGGCGGGGAGCTTTTTCTCTTCCAGCCTTGCCATCCGCTGTGCCTCATCGGTCTGACGCTTTATATAGCCTTCGTATTTGATCTTGACCTCCACCGCCTGCTTTTCGGCATGGGTCAGCCCCTCCGGACGTCCTTTGTCCACGGCAGCAAGGCATTCGTAGGTGACCTCGGGGCGTCTTATCAGCTCCGCCATGTGGATACCGGTGGTGAGAGGCGCCGAGCCGAGGGACGAAAGAAGCTCGTTCACCTCTTTCGAGGGCGGGAGGACTTTTTCTTTAATTCTGGCGATCTCGTCGCCTATATGCTTCTGCTTTTCGAGGAAGTCCGCGTATCTTTCCTCGGAAATGAGCCCGAACCGGCAGCCGATGGGGGTCAGTCTTTCGTCGGCGTTGTCCTGCCGGATGAGAAGACGGTATTCCGAACGGGAGGTCATGATGCGGTAGGGCTCGCTCGTTCCCTTCGTCACAAGGTCGTCGATGAGGGTGCCGATATAGGAGGACTCTCTCGTAAGCGACAGCTTCTCGGTGCCGAAGACGTGCGATGCGGCGTTGATGCCGGCGATCAGTCCCTGCGCCGCCGCTTCCTCGTAGCCGGAGGTACCGTTGAACTGTCCGGCGCCGAAGAGTCCGGGGAAGTCCTTGAATTCGAGGGTGGCGTTCAGAGCCAGCGGGTCGGTGCAGTCGTACTCGATGGCGTAGGCTGTCCGCATGACACGGCAGTGCTCGAGACCCTTTAAGGAGTGGATCATCTTCATCTGCACGTCCTCCGGCATGGAGGAGCTGAAGCCCTGCAGGTACAGCTCCTTGGTGTCCTTGCCGGTAGGCTCGAGGAAGAGTTGATGCCGCTCTTTATCGGCGAAGCGCACGACTTTATCCTCGATACTGGGGCAATAGCGGGGACCCGTGCCCTCGATCTTCCCGGAGTACAGCGGAGAGCGGGAAAGGTTTTCCCGGATGATGCGGTGGGTCTCCTCGTTGGTGTAGACCACGTAGCAGGGCAGGTGGTCCTTATCGTCAAAATCTTTGGTGAAATAAGAAAAATGCTCGGGGTTCTCGTCGCCCTTCTGTACCTCCAGCACCGAATAGTCCACCGAATCGGCGTGGATCCGGGCGGGGGTACCGGTCTTGAAGCGCTGGAGCGGCACGCCGAGCTTTCGCAGGCTGTCGGTGAGGAAGCCGGCGGGGAACATTCCGTCGGGACCGCCGGAGTACATGACGTCGCCGACGATGATCCTGCCCCGGAGGTAGGTTCCGGAGGCGATGACGACGCTCTTCACGTTCCAGGAGGCGCCGAAGCGGGTGGTGACGTTCCACGTGCCGTCCCCGTTATGCTCGAGCTCGACGATCTCTCCCTGAATGGGGGAAAGATTCTCGCAGTTCTCCACGGCGCTCTTCATGATGCTGCGGTATTTCATTCTGTCCTGCTGCATGCGGAGGGAGTGGACGGCGGGACCTTTTCCGAGGTTCAGCATCCGTGACTGGAGACACGCCTTATCGGCACTCCTGCCCATTTCGCCGCCGAGGGCGTCGATCTCGCAGACGAGATGACCTTTTCCCGAGCCGCCGATGGAGGGGTTGCAGGGCATATTGCCCACGGCGTCCATATTCAGAGTGAAAAGCAGGGTTTTACAGCCCCTTCTGGCTCCGGCGAGGGCAGCCTCTATTCCGGCGTGGCCGGCGCCGATGACGGCTATATCGGATTTTCCTGCTTCGTATTTCATGATCCTTATTGCGTTCCTTTCCTATGTGAGCTTTATTAAGTGGACATTTTATGTAAAATGGATGATTATTTGTTTTCGGCTCCCGCCGTGCGGGGAAGCCCCCGCGGGCAATACGAGAGGAATACACCTCAGACTAAACCGTAATTCCCGGTGCCCGAACCTTGTCCCGCTTTGCCGCCATATATCAAAGCGGCAAAGCTCAGTTATTCAGCGAAAACAATAACTCTCTACCGTTCCGATGAAGTCAAGACACGACTTCATCGGAGTTTTGTTTTTAGTCTTCGTCAAACCGGCGCAGACCGTAGGGGCGAACTACGTTCGCCAGCTTTATCTTCGGCCCACACACAAAGTTATTTGGAGTGAAAGTTTTCGAAGAAAACTTTGTTCATGGAGCGCAGCGACATGTTGGCTCCCTTGTGCAAAGGGAGCTGTCAGCGTTAGCTGACTGAGGGATTGTCATATTGATTATTTTCGGCTTTCGCCGTGCGGGGAAGCCCCCGCGGGCAGCGGGTAGCACCCGCAGGCACCTCGAAAGGATTGCACCGCAGACTAAACCGTGATCCCCGATGGCCGAAACTATCCCCGTTTGACCGCCATAAATCCGAGCGGTCAAACTCATGGGTACAGCATAAACGGTTAGCCTTTGACGTCCGATGAAGTCAAGACACGACTTCATCGGAGTTTTGTTTTTAGTCTTCGTCAAACCGGAGCAGACCGTAGGGGCGAACTGTGTTCGCCAGCTTTGTTTTCGGCTCCCGCCGTGGGTGTAGCTATTGCCCTACTGCACACGAACGGGGGCGTTACTTTTGTCACGAGCGACAAAAGCCGATACACTTCGAAATGCATGATATGCATTTCGTGCGGTATCGCACCAAAAACGCCCGTCGGGTAGGGCTTTGCCCTCCGACTCCAACCCTGCGCACTCAGTTTCGGAGGCGTGTGGGGCAATTCCTCGCATCTTGTCGACTGCAAACGGTCACCGAAGGCGGAACCTATGCGGTTCTAATCATCGGCACGAGTGCCGATGAAGAAAGTTTTCTGCGAAAACTTTCCGCTTACTCCTCCCGAGGAGCGTGCCCGCCATGTACATTTTTGTCGTGCTCTACGGGG
>JAZRXH010000016.1:0-3049 GCA_045600125.1 Eubacteriales bacterium
GCCTTTTTGCGGGGATGCCCCCGCAGGCAACTCGGGAATTTACCTCAGCGAAAAACGAAAATGCAGATGCCCGAGTATTATCTCGCTTTGCCGCCATAAATCCGAGCGGCAAAGCTCATTGCTTGTACCGAAACTATTCCCTACCTCCGATGAAGTCGGATCTTGACTTCATCGGACAGTAGGCACTAATCCTTTATTTCAAAAACGCCCCGTGAAAGTCCGGCAGGACTTTCACTATTGAAAGTTTTCGCCCGCCTTTTCCAAAAGGCGGCGAGGGCGTGGGGCGAGGAGCCCCACAGCTTTCGTCGAAGGGCGCAGGGGCGAGGAGCCCCACAGCTTTCGTCGAGGGGCGCAGGGGCGAGCAGCCCCCATATATTTCAGTCGTTTCTGAGTGCGTCGATCGGGTTCAGCTTCGCCGCCTTGTTGGCGGGAAGGAATCCGAAGAGCACGCCGATGACGACCGACACGCCGAAGGAAACGCAGATCGAGAAGATGGTGGGCTCGCAGGTGATGTCGAGGAGGTTGCCCACCACGCCCGACACGATGATGCCGAGGATGATGCCGATGACGCCGCCGAGGGCACTGGTGGTGCCAGCCTCGATGACGAACTGCATCTTGATGTGCTTGGGCTTTGCGCCGAGCGCCTTCCGGATACCGATCTCACGGGTACGCTCGGTGACCGATACCAGCATGATGTTCATGATGCCGATACCGCCCACGAGGAGCGACAGCGCCGCAATGTAGGCAAGTCCCATGACCAGCGTGTCCATGATGCCGGTCACCGAGTCAAGGATCTCCGACATGGCGATGACCGAATAGGCGTTGGTGTTTCCGAACGCCTTGTAAAGCCTTGTTTCCACGGCGGACTTTGCCTCGGATACGTGATCCTCGTCGGTGGAAAGCACCGTGTAGCTCGAGATCTGCGCATTCCGCATGAGGAGCTTCGAGGCGGTGGTATAGGGAACGAGCACGAAGTTATCGCCGCTGTCCTCGTCCTCCCAGTCGTCCGACTGCCTGTCGACAACGCCCACCACCGTGAACTGGTAGCCGTTGATGCGGAGCGTGTTTCCGAGGGCGTTTCCGTCGAACGCCTCGGCGGAATTATAGTAGGCGCCGACTACGCACACCGTCTTTGCGGCTTCCGAGTCGATGTAGTTGAGGAAGCGTCCCTCTCCCATTTCATACGCCTTGATGATGATGTAGTCCTCGGCAACGCCCGTGATGGAGGGCGTGTAGGACTCGGTGCCGATCTTGACCTGTGCGCCGACCGTGACGGTAGGGCTGATGGCGGCGATGGCGTCGGGGTTCTCGGTCTTCAGCTCGAACATATCGTCGTCCGATACGCTTCTCGTGGAGCCTCTGCCCCGCACCGATACGGTGATGGTGTTGGTGCCGAGAGCGTCGAAGGCGTCGGATACCTCGCCGGTGATGCCGTTGCCCAGACTCATGATGATGATGACCGCCGCCACGCCGATGATGATGCCCAGCATGGTGAGGAAGGCGCGCATCTTGGAGGTCGCAAGGCTTTTCAGAGCCAGTACGAAACAGTAGATCCCGTTCATCAGCCCTCGCCTCCTTCCTCATTATCCCCACCGTCGGAGTCGTCGTCATTCCTGCCGTTCTTTTTCTTTTTGCCGAAGAGACCCCGATGCTTTTTGCGGTATTCCTCTGCCGTGACGCCGCCGTTCAGATGTTTTTTCAGCGGTTCGTCGGTGAAGCCGGAGAAGGCGTCCTCTCCCGCTGTCGTCTTTGCAAGGGACGGGTCTTCGGAGAATCCGGAGGCTTCGGAAGGTGCGGAAGCATCTTCGGCGTCCCCGTCCTCCTCCTGCCACTTGCCTTCGGCGTACTGCCTGTCGAATTCCTCGTAGGAAAGTCCCGCCTCCATGGCACGCTTATAGGCTCTGTCCTTCCTTGCGGCTTCCTTCCTTTGCTTTATAACGAGCGGGTCGTCGTCGAAGGAGATGGTGGAGTTGACCACTGCCTCGGGGGCATCGGAGGGACCGTCGTAAACGATCTTGCCGTCGTGGAGACGGATGATCCTTTTGGCGGTGACGGCGATGGAATTGTCATGGGTGATCATGACGATGGTGTTGCCCTCTTCGTTGAGCTTGCGAAGGAATTCCAGCACTTCCCTGCCCGTCCGGGAGTCGAGGGCGCCGGTGGGCTCGTCGGCAAGGATGACCGAGGGTTCTCCCGCAAGCGCCCGGGCGATGGAAACTCTCTGCTGCTGACCGCCGGAGAGCTGAGCGGGATAGTTCTTCTCTTTTCCTTCAAGACCCACACGCTTGAGCTGGTATCTCGCCCGCTCGTGCCGTTCCTCGGCGTCCACGCCCGCATAAAGGAGCGGGAGCTCCACGTTTTCCTGCACGGTGAGCTTGGGGATCAGGTTGTACTGCTGGAAGATGAAGCCCAGCATCCGGTTCCGGATCTCGGCAAGCTCGTTCTCGTCCATGGTGGAAACGTCGATGCCGTTGAGGAGGTAGGTGCCTTCGGTGGGCGTGTCGAGGCAGCCTATGATGTTCATGCAGGTGGACTTACCCGAGCCGGACTGTCCGACGATCGCCACGAACTCTCCCTTGGAGATGTGCATATTGATGCCGTCCGCCGCCCGGACCTCGTTATCCCCCATGTAGTATATTTTGTAAACGTCTTTCAGTGTTATCATCGGATTACCCCGTATTATCGCATACCGCCCATGCCGCCGGCACGTCCGGCGCTCTGTCCGCCGCCGAAGTTACGGTTGCCGCCGCCCATGCCGCCGCCCATGGCTCCCATGCCGCCGCCCATGTTCATCATGGCTGCGAAGGGATTGGAGGAGGGTGCCTGACTGGATTCGACGATAACGATGTCGCCTTCCTCCAGACCGTCCACGATCTCGATATAATCGTCGTCGCTGACGCCGGTGGTGACTCTGACCGTTTCGGTCTCGGTCTCGGCGGGAGCCGTGCCGTAAACAGCCTGATTTCTCATGCCGCCAAAGCCTGCCATGCCGCCGCCCCAAGTACCTGCGCCGGCACTTGCACCGTCGGGTCTTGTGAAGCCGGAGGGT
>JAZRXH010000017.1:0-1063 GCA_045600125.1 Eubacteriales bacterium
GATTGAAGGAAGGAAAGGGTACGAGGATGAAGGCATTGGTAACGGGCGCAAGCTCGGGGATCGGCATGGAATTCGCACGGCAGCTGAGTGCGAAGGGATACGACATCATTGCGGTGGCAAGGCGGACGGACCGGCTGGAAAAGCTGGCGTCGGAGCTTCCCACGAGGGTGGAGGCGGTGACGTGCGACCTCTCAAAGGCAGAAGAATGCAGGGCGCTGTTCGAGCGTTTCAAGGACGACGACATCGAGATCGTGGTGAACGATGCGGGCTTCGGGCTTCTCGGGACCTTCGTGGAAAACGATCTTGACCGGGAGCTGGAAATGGTGGACGTGAACGTGAAGGCTCTGCACATATTGATGAAGCTGTTCCTTCGGAAGTTTGATGCGGAGAACCGGGGGTATATTCTGAACGTATGCTCCATCGGGGGCTACATGCCGGGACCGCTCCTTGCGACCTACTATGCGACGAAGGCGTACGTACTGAGCCTCACCCGGGGCGTATACGAGGAGGTCCGCCGCAGCGGCAAAAACGTATACATCGGATGCGTGTGCCCCGGTCCCGTGGACACGGAATTTCTGACCGTCGCAAACGTGCGCTTCTCGCTGAAGTCCCGCACGCCGAAGGTCATCGCCGCCTACGCCGTAAAGCAGATGTTCCGCCGCAAGCGGGAGATCCTTCCCGGCATCGAGGTCAAAGCCGCCGCCTTCTTCCGGCGCTTCGCTCCGACCCGCCTTATTCTGAAGCTGAGCTACGAGGTACAGCACAAGAAGGTCTGAGCATTTATGGGGGGCTCCCCGCTCCGCAGAGGTCAAACGCCGACCTCTGCGGAGGTTTTTTTGCCTTCGTCAAACCAAACCGTAGGGGACGATGCCCACATCGTCCCGACAGAACAAGGCTCTGAGAGTAATGAATAATTATTCGTAAAATCGTAGTACATTGTAACATTTAAAACTTTACTTTTGTAAAAACATATGGTATAATAGAGAAAAAGGGGTGTACCATATGAAAAACAAAGAAATATATTTAAGTGAAGAAGAACAGGCGTATTTAAAATCCATAGTAT
>JAZRXH010000018.1:0-20999 GCA_045600125.1 Eubacteriales bacterium
CGGGACGATGTGGGCATCGTCCCCTACTACATTGTAACATTTAAAACTTTACTTTTGTAAAAACATATGGTATAATAGAGAAAAAGGGGTGTACCATATGAAAAACAAAGAAATATATTTAAGTGAAGAAGAACAGGCGTATTTAAAATCCATAGTATCCGCAGGGATACACAATTCGCATGAAATCGCAAGAGCAAGGGTGCTATTGCTTTTAGACCGAAGTGGAAAAAGCGACCATGTTCGGTATAAAAGAACAGCGGAATATACTGGATTATCGGTTCAAGCGGTATATAATATGCGAGATGAGTTTTTAAATAATCATGATGTGGAAGCATATCTAAAACGAAAGAAAAGAGAAACACCGCCAATAAAACCAAAAACAGACGGAAAATTAGAAGCACAAATAATAGCAATGGCTTGTAGTGAACCGCCCGAGGGATGCTCTCGGTGGACTGTAAGATTGTTAGCAGAAAGAGCAGTATCGCTTAATTATGTTGATGAACTATCTCATATGACCGTACAAAGACTTTTAAAAAAACGAAATATAAGCCTCACCTAAAAAAGATGTGGTGTATACCTCCAAAACAAAATGCAGAGTTTGTTGCCCATATGGAAGATGTATTGGAGGTATATTCAAGACCTTTTAATGAAAATATACCGGTAATTTGTATGGATGAGAAACCGTTTCAACTTTTAGATGAATATTTAGAACCGATTAAAATGAGTGAAAAGAATCATTCAGTAAAATATGATTCTGAATATGTCCGCAAGGGTTCCTGTTCAATATTTATGTTTACCGAGCCACTTGGTCAATGGCGTGAGGCTCATGCATTGCCAAGCAGAACGGCAGTTGATTGGGCAAAACAATTAAAATGGCTCATTGATGAGGCATATCCTGATGCTGAAAAAATCGTGTTGGTTATGGATAATCTTAATACTCATGCGACTTCATCTTTTTATAAAGCCTTTTCTCCGGAAGAAGCGTTTAGACTTTCACAAAAATTAGAAATACACTATACTCCAAAACACGGTTCTTGGTTAGATATTGCAGAAATCGAACTTTCTGCTCTTACCGTACAGTGCCTTTTAGGCGTTAGAATACCGTCAGTTGACGACCTTAATACCAAACTAAATGATTGGTACTTAACCCGTAACGCAAAACAAAAAGGTGTTTCTTGGCATTTCTCAAATTCCGATGCCAGAATCAAACTGAAACATTTATACCCAAGCATAAAGTTTTAAATGTTACAATGTAGTAGGGGCGAACTGCGTTCGCCCGATTAAGCAAAACTCTTGATAATGCATAACTAACGGTAAGGAGTTAGGAGTTGGAAAGGTGAAAGACGGGATGGATACAACGGACGAAAAGAAGCGGAGGTTTGTTTTTTTCCTTTGTGTAAAACGGCGGCAGAACGTAGGGGACGATGCCCACATCGTCCCGACAAAATACGGTACTGTTGTTGAAAAAACATTAAATCGATACCGGGCATTGACAAATACGTTATTATGCCGAATCACATTCGTTTGATCGTTAAAAATGAAAGACGGACGGTTCGGGTGGACGGGAGAAAAGCGAACGGAAAAGAGAAAAATTGAGGAACGGCGAAGGGAAATTTTTCGCCAATTGTAAACATTTTATGTTTCCCTTGCATTTTCCGCTTCGTTGGTGTATAATACCCTCAGCGTTGATGAAAGAAGCGGTAAGAACCGATGCCAAAGAGAGCCTGCGGCGGCTGTGAGCAGGTGCTTCGCCTTACCTTTCCGCTTTCGGAGCGTGGGGCGATGAGCTCCGGGCGGCAGCCCTTATCCTGCCTTCGAGCGGTCGTATGAATGATTACGGCAATTTGGGTGGCAACACGGAATTTTCCCTTTCGTCCCATGCGTGGGGCGAAGGGGTTTTCTTTATCCCGGGAGGGCTGTTTTTCACAAGTCCGAGGCTCAAAGACCGATAAAAACCGATTTTGTAAATATTTTTTCTATGGAGGAAAAGAAAATGATAGACATCAGACTGATCCGGGAAAATCCCGAGCTTGTTCGTCAGAACATCCGCAACAAATTTCAGGATGCAAAGCTCCCTCTTGTGGACGAGGTGATCGAGCTGGACGCTGCTTCGAGAAAGATCAAGCTGGAAGCGGACAGCCTCAGAGCCGAAAGAAACAAGTGCTCCAAGATGATCGGCGCTCTTATGGGCAAGGGTCAGAAGGAAGAAGCCGAAGAGATGAAGAAGAAGGTGGGCGAGCAGGCGGCAAGACTTGCCGAATGTGAGAAGCTGGAGGGGGAATACGAGGAGAAGCTCCGCAGGATCATGCTTGTGATCCCGCAGATCATCGATCCCTCTGTACCGCTCGGTCCCGACGACAGTGCGAACGTAGAGGTAGAGCGTTTCGGCGAGCCGGTGGTGCCGGATTTTGAGATTCCCTACCACACCGAGATCATGGAAAGCTTCGGCGGCGTTGACATGGACGCTGCGGGCAGAGTTTCCGGCAACGGCTTCTACTATCTCATGGGGGACATTGCGAGGCTGCACTCCTCGATCCTTGCGTATGCAAGAGATTTCATGATAAACAAGGGCTTTATTTACTGCATCCCGCCCTTCATGATCCACGGTAACGTAGTGGAGGGTGTCATGAGCCAGACCGACATGGATGCGATGATGTACAAGATCGAGGGAGAAGACCTGTATCTGATCGGCACCTCCGAGCATTCGATGATCGGCAAATTCATTGATCAGATCATTCCCGAGGAATCGCTTCCCCAGACTCTGACGAGCTACTCCCCCTGCTTCCGCAAGGAGAAGGGTGCGCACGGCATTGAAGAGAGAGGCGTTTACCGCATCCATCAGTTCGAGAAGCAGGAAATGATCGTTGTGTGCAAGCCGGAGGATTCGATGGCGTGGTACGAGAAGATGTGGCGTTTCAGCGTGGAGCTGTTCCGCAGCATGGAGATTCCGGTGCGTCAGCTGGAGTGCTGCTCGGGTGACCTTGCCGATCTGAAGGTGAAGTCCTGCGACATCGAGGCGTGGAGCCCGAGACAGAAGAAGTACTTTGAGGTTTGCTCCTGCTCGAATCTGGGCGATGCGCAGGCAAGGCGTCTGAAGATGCGTGTCAAGGGTGCGGACGGCAAGAACTATCTGCCTCACACGCTGAACAACACGGTGGTTGCTCCTCCGAGAATGCTGATCGCTTTCCTGGAGAACCATCTGCAGGCAGACGGTACGGTGACGATCCCCGAGGTGCTTCGTCCTTACATGGGCGGCACCGAGAAGCTGGTTCCCAAGAAGTAATTTTAACCGTCGTTTTTTGTCTTCTTTTGTCGGCAAAAGCAGGCGATAAGGGACATCGTTTTTGCAATATTCTCCCCCGCTCCCCTTTTCGGGCTGTCGGGGGAGTTTTTTGCGCTTATGTATTAGATAAAATGTAAATAATATTATTTTGTATTGCACACACGGAATATTTGTGATATAATGGATTTTGAGTAATTATAATAGAGTAGGTGTGTTCTTCCCGAAGGGCTGCGGCGGCTCGCTGAAGCGAGCCCGGTGCCGGCGGAAGTCGGCGCCCGCAATGTGGGCGGCGGCGGAAGTCGGCTGTCGGGCGGTCGGGGCGGAAGGACACCAAAAAGATAAAAGATAAAAGATAAGTGATAAAGGAAAAGGAAATAAGGACATGGAAACCGAAAAGATCAACATACGGGGCGTATATTTTGACAACGTGACGCCGGACGAGGCTTTGGAAAAGGCGCTTGGGATGTTGGGAAGCGATGGCTTCGACTACATAGTGACGCCGAACTCCGAGATCGTACAGAACTGCATCGAAAATCCGGGCAACTATGAAGTGATAAACGGGGCGTCGATGATCATTCCCGACGGGATCGGGGTGGTATATGCGTCGAAGATCCTGAAGACGCCTCTGAAGGGAAAGGTTGCGGGCTGCGATCTCGGCGAGCGTCTTATCGGCAGCATTGCCGGGACGGAAAAGTCGGTCTTCTTCTTCGGCGGCGGCAAGGCGACCGAGGAAAAGCCTTGTGTGGCTCGGCAGGCGGCGGACAAGCTCTGTGAGAAGTATCCGGGGCTTCGTGTGGCGGGATGCCGGGACGGCTATTTCAGGGAAGAGGACGTACCCTCGATCATCGAGGAGATAAACGGCAGCGGAGCGGAGCTTCTTTTCGTTTGTCTCGGGGCGCCGAAGCAGGAAAGGTGGATGTACGACAACCGGGAAAGGCTTTCGGTAAAGCTGGCTCTCGGCCTTGGGGGGAGTCTTGACGTATACTCGGGCAACGTAAAGCGGGCGCCGGCGTTCTTTATCAAGGCAAATCTCGAGTGGTTCTACCGGCTTCTGTGCATGCCGTCGAGGATCGGGCGGATGATGAAGCTGCCGAAGTTTTTATTCGGTGTGATCCTGCATGGGAACAGGACCTGACGGTTCGGCAGCGTTTCGTGCTTTTTGCGTTTTGTCTTTGAAAGACTGTGCAGTCGGGCGGGTCGGTGCTTTATTTGAGCAGCTTCGTGCTGTGCTTTTACACGGTAAATTACGGTAAGATAAAGAAAGAAAGAAAGAAAGGACATAGGGAAAATGAAAGTTGAACTTCTTGCGCACACACCGGAGCCGGAGCGGATCATTGCCGCAGCGGCGAAGCTCTGTTATTCGGCGGTGGGAGTGGATGAGATCTGTGAAAAGATGACTCCCGAATCCTGCGAAAAATTCATAAACATGCTGATGAATCTCGGGCACGAGAGTCCGGTGGAGCACGTGACCTTTACCTTTGCCATTGAGGGCGTTTCCCGGTCTCTTCTGGCGCAGATCACGAGGCACCGTATCGCCTCCTACAGCGTGCAGAGTCAGCGGTACGTGGGAAAAGAGAATTTTGAATACATCATCCCGCCGGAAATCGAGGCAGTGCCCGAAGCGAAGGCGCTCTTTATCGAGGCGATGGAGAACGACCGGGAGACCTATCGGAGGCTGGACGAGCTATTGACGGCGAAGCACGAGGCGGACATGGTGGCTTCCGGCATGGACAGTGCCAAGGCGCACACGGCGGCGTCGAAAAAGGCACACGAGGACGCCCGCTACGTTCTTTCCAACGCCTGCGACACGAAGATCGTGATGACGATGAACGTGCGCTCGCTGTACAACTTCTTCTCTCTGCGCTGCTGCAACCGGGCGCAGTGGGAGATCCGTGCTTTGGCACGGCAGATGCTGAGGATATGCCGGGAGGTCTCCCCCATTCTGTTTGCCAATGCGGGACCTGCCTGCATAAAGGGCAGGTGCTCGGAGGGGGCGATGACCTGCGGCAAGGCGGCGGAGGTCAGAAAGGAGATTCTCGGGGAATGAGTCTTGTGATAGCCATTGACGGCACCGACGCCTCGGGAAAGAAGACGCAGTCGGACATACTGGCAAAATCCCTTCGGGACTCGGGGCTCCGGGTGACCGAGATATCCTTTCCGGACTACGACGATCCGTCGAGTACTTTGGTGAAGATGTATCTCGGCGGCGAATTCGGCTCCTCCCCCGGCGACACGAACGCTTATGCGGCGTCCAGCTTTTTTGCGGTAGACCGGTATGCAAGCTTTGTGCGGAAGTGGAAGGCGGAATACGAGAGTGCGGACGGGGTCATCATTCTGAACCGCTACACGACGGCGAATGCGGTGCATCAGCTTGCGAAGATAGAGGACGATTCGGAAAAGAAGGCGTTTCTCGACTGGCTGTATGATTTTGAGTTTGTAAAGCTGGGGCTTCCGGTTCCCGACCTTGTGATCTATCTTGAGATGCCGCCGGATTATGCGGCAAGGCTCCTGGACGGGCGATGCGAAAAGACCGGCGCCAAAAAGGACATTCATGAAGCGGACAAGGGGCATCTTCAGGCGGCGTACCGGGCGGCGCATTTCACCGCCGATGCGTGGGGCTGGAAAACGATCCCCTGCGTAAAAGGCGGAGAGATCCGGACAAGAGAGGACATTGCCTCTGAGGTTTACGGAGCGGCACGGGCAAAGCTTCTTGAAAAGAAGATCGTCCAAGGATGACGCCTTCCGGGGTGCTTCGGTTTTCACTGTGTGAAGTTTTTTCGTGTGGAAAATGTCTACGGCAGTATTGAAGCGGTCATAAGGTGACTGCAAAACGGCAAAGAAGAAAAACGTCGTCTGCATTGGCGGCGCAAACGGCTGAAAGGGACGTCCGTTTTATCGGGCGGAAAGGGATATAAAACTATGGTATACGTTATTCTTGCAAACGGATTTGAAGAGATCGAGGCTTTGACGCAGGTGGACTATCTGCGCAGAGCGGGTCTTACGGTATGCACGGTATCGGTGGGCGAGGAGTGCGTCATCGGTTCCCACAACATTCCGGTGCTCTGCGACATGACGGTACAGGACATCGAGCCGGAGGAGGACGGTCTTGAGATGATCGTTCTTCCGGGCGGTCTCGGCGGTGTGGACGGCATGAAGAAGAGCAAGGCGGTATCGGCTCTCATCGACTACTGTGTGAAGCACGATATTTACATTGCGGCGATCTGCGCCGCTCCGACGATCCTTGCGAAGGCGGGACTTCTCCGGGGAAAACACGCCGTATGCTATCCTTCGATGCTGGGACAGCTTTCCGAATGCTCCGACACGAGCGGACGGGTAGCGATCGACGGCAAGATCATCACGGCTGCCGCTGCGGGCGTTTCCGAGGAATTCTCCTTTGCACTTATCGAGGCTCTTCTCGGCAAGGACGCAGCCGAAAAGGTCCGGGAAAGCATTGTGGCAAGATAACTTCTTGTCTTTCGGGGGGCGTCCCCGTTATTCCGAACGGTCACCACGTGGGAGTATTTCTCCCGCCATCCATCTATTTCTGTAATAAACATTATCCGGCTCTTTTGCCGGACAGGATGAAAGGAACGGTATATAAATGGCAGAGATCAGAGCAGTCAAAAAGGAAATGAGAGAAAAGTATCTTGCATTCCGTGACGCCATTCCCGAAGAGGTCCGGGTATCGAACGACACGAAAATCTTCGACAGGCTGTGCGCTTCCATCACCTACAGACATTCCAGAGAGATCCTTCTCTACGCCTCAAGGGGCAACGAGATCGACACCTGGAGGCTGTTTGACGCTGCCGTAAAGGCCGGCAAAAAGGTCTATTTTCCGAAGTGCTTCGAGGACAACTCCATGCGGTTCTACTGCGTTTCCTCGAAGGATCAGCTGACGGAGGACAAAAACGGAGAGCTCGTCCCGGTGGACGGTCTTGAGGAATACGCCGGCGGCATCCCCTCTCTGATGGTCGTCCCGGCGGTGGTATTCGACAAGGATGGCTTCCGGATCGGGCACGGAAAGGGCTTCTACGACAGATTCCTTTCCGGCTTTTCCGGCGTGAAGGTCGGTCTTGTTTACAGCAGCATGATCCTGCCGAGAGTGCCGAGAGGCCGCTTCGACAAGCACGTGGACATCATCATCAGTGAAAGAGGAGTTGTGGCGGTCAATGCTCCGAGATAACGGCGGTAAGGCATCCGGAGGCTTAAAGCATCCGGACGATGACGTAAAGATTTATTCCGGTTCCGCTCCTGTCGGAAAAGGAAAGATCAAAAAGGACCCGTCAAGGAGCGCTCACGACTGCAATATTCCCGTACTGCCGGTGATCTTCATCATGCTTCTGACGGTCGTTTCCGAGCGGCTTCTTGCGGGAAATTACATCAACAGCTCGAACCCTTACGTTTCGGTGGTAGTGGCGCAGCTCTGCACCTATCTTATCCCCTGCGCTTTTTATGCGGCGCTTGCGGGAAAGGCGGACAGAGCCGCGGCGATGAAATTCGCCATGCCGAACAAGGGCACGCTGGGCTTTGCGGCGAGCTGCATACCGCTTCTTGTTTTCGGCTGTATGCTTCTGCGCTATGCGGGTTACACTTATTTCGGGATCAGTCCCTCCGGGGCTGTCTCGGCGGCGGGAAGCCGTGATTTTCTCTATGTCTTTTTGTCCTCGGCGCTGATACCGGCTCTCTGTGAGGAGCTTGTTCTTCGGGGACTGGTCTTTTCGGAATACGAAAAGCGGATCGGCTGCTTCGGGGCGTATTTTGCGACGACGGTGCTTTTTGCCTTCGTGCATTTCGACATCGGAGAATTCTTTACCTATATATTTGCGGGGCTCATTCTCGGTCTTGCCCTGCACATCACCCGATCGGTATTCGTTCCGGTGGTACTCCATTTTGTCAACAATTTTATCTGCATATACGGCGATTCCTTCCTTCGCAAGGTTTCGGCGGAGAAGATCAGCCCGGTGTTCGTGAGCTTTATTCTGGTGGTGCTGTTCCTCATTTCGGTATACGTACTGTTTGAAATGCTGGAATACGTACTGTCGTCGAGAGCGGACAAGCTGGTCTCCCACGAGGACACGGAGGAAAATGAGGTCGTGCGGCTTCTGCCGAAGAAGGGTGAAATGGGCGGAAAGATTTTGAAGGTCGTTCTCTGCCCCGCTTTTCTTGCGGCGCTGGCGCTCTACGTTCTGCGGATCGCTCTGGGATAAGGTGCGGCGTTTTCCCTTTTGGGGAAGCGGCGGCACCGATGTGCGGCTTTGGCAAGGAGCCGTCTTTTGCACATTCGGCAATACTCTTGGAAAGGAAACAGCTACTTCAATGAAGGATGAAAAAGCGGCGGATTTTGACGATCTGCTTGACGAGATAAATTTCGGTATCAAAAGTCTGAAGAAGGACTCTGTATCGGGCTCCTCTTCGGGGAACGGTATTTCTTCCGATGCGGCAGAAACGAATAAGGCCTCCGCAGAGTCCGGAAGCACGGGACATGGCGATGAGCTTTTCAGCCCTGCAAAGGCTCCCGTAAAAAAGGCGGAAACAGCGGCACAGTCGCCTTCCTCCTCTTTGGCACACGGCGAATCGGGCGCCGAAAAGAAGCCGATCCGGATCGGCGGCACGGCGACGGCGGCAGAAGCGGCTGCGGCGGCGGCAAAAAACGATAAAGCGGTGGGTGAAGACGTGATCCGCTTCGGTACTTCCGCATCCGGCGGCAAGGCTTCTTCCTCCGGAAAGCCGGAAAGCCCTATGAGGAGAACCGTCGGCACAAGTGCAGGCAGTATCGTGAAAAATACGGCAAATGCAGGCACGGGCGGTGCGGTAAAGAGTACAGCAGGTACTTCCGCAGGTTCTGTCGGTACGGTCAGGAACTTGATGGGCTCGAACGTTCCGGTCAATGTTTCGCAAAAAAACGGGACCGGCAGATCTACCGGTATCACCTCTGAAGGTCAGACGGCAGAAAAACGAATCGCAAAGATGGCGGATAATGAACATCCCAAAAAGAAACAGGACGGAAAAGCAGCCGGAGATCCGGGGCAGCTCCGAGGATATGAGGACGACAGCGATATGAAGATCCACACCCCAAACAGCAAGGCAAACGGTTCCTATGCGGACGACAGCGACGTAAAAATAGCGCCAAGGAGCGCTCCCCGTTCCGCTGCCGGACAAAGCAGCAACAGCAAGACAAGACTCCATGACACGACGCCCGCAAGGGCTTACACCGGAAGCACGGCGTCCTCCGGTGCGGAAAGCGGCAGAGCCTCTTCCAAAAAAAGCAAAAAGAAGAAGAAAAAGAAGAACGGCGGCATCGTGGCGCTGAAGGTCCTTCTTTACATCGCCTTCGTGGCAGGTGTTTCGGTGCTTCTGGCGAATTTCGCCGTGAGCGTTGCCAACGACGTATTTGCGTTCATCAAGGATCCCGAGCCCATCACGGTGACGCTGGACGAGGGACTTTCCACCAAAGACGTGGCGGCTCTTCTCGGGGAAAACGGCGTGATCAGGTACCCGACTGTTTTCCGCTATTACACCGAATTCAAGAAGGGCAAGAGCACCTATTATACCGAGGGCTACAAGGCGGGCGAATACGAGTTCATCCCCGCCGAGACCGACTACGACGATCTCATCTACGCCCTCTCGAACAGCATAGGCGGTCGGGAGATCGTGCGTCTCACCTTCCCCGAGGGCTCCACGGTGAACGAGATTATCAACATTCTGATAAACGGCGGCGTACAGAACACCAAGGAACAGTACGTGGACGTCATTCAGAACTACGATTTCGATTATCGGTTCGTGAAGGAAATGGACGTGGATAACTTCAAGGAGGGCAGGGTTTACCGTCTTGAGGGTTATCTCTTCCCGGATACATACGAATTCTATACCGACGAGAGTCCCGAGAGCATCGTCAACAAGTTCCTTATGAACTTTGACGTGAAGTTTGAGGACGTATACTACACCGCCGCCGCAAACCAGGGTCTTACGGTGGACGACGTGGTGATCCTCGCCTCGATGATCGAAAAGGAAGCAAAGCTCCAGAGCGACGTGGGTCTGATCGCCTCGGTATTCCGCAACAGACTGAAGAACCCCGGAGCCTATCCGTATCTGCAGTCGGACGCCACGATCCAGTATGCGTTCCCGGAGCGGAAATCCGGTATTTCGCCGGAGGATCTGAAGTATCAGAGTCCCTACAACACCTATCTCAACAAGGGACTTCCGCCCAGTGCCATTGCCAATCCGGGTCTTGACGCCATCGACCGTGCGCTCTTCCCGGATGACTCCGATTACTACTACTTCGTTGCAAACGATCTCGGCGAGACCTTCTATGCAAAGACGCTGGAGGGACACAACGCCAACATTCAGATGATCAAGAAGGCGAAGGAGCAGGAGTAAGGATGCAGTTTGAAGTGTGGAGTGTGGAGTGTGGAGTTATAAATTCGGAATGCGAATTCGGAATTTAGAATCATGAATTTGGTACGCACTCAGAATCAGGATTTGGAAACAGAGGATAGAATAAATATGAAAAGACCGGAAATTCTTGCGCCCTGCGGCAATTTCGAGAAGATGCGATTTGCGATCCTGTACGGCGCAGATGCGGTTTATCTTGCAGGCACACAATTCGGGATGCGGAGCGCATCGGAAAATTTTGACAGAGAAGAACTGAAAAAAGCGGTGGAATACGCCCACGCAAGAGGGGTAAAGGTCTACGTGACGGTGAACATTCTCCCCCATCCGGAGGAGGAAAAGCAGATCCCGGAATATCTGGAGTACCTTGATTCCATCCGTCCCGACGCTCTCATCATTTCGGATCTCGGGGTCTTCTCTCTGGCAAAAAAGTATGCGCCGCACCTCGAACGGCACGTATCGACTCAGAGCAGCACGGTGAACGCTTCGGCGTGCAAGGCATGGTACGAGCTGGGTGCAAAACGGATCGTCCTTGCAAGGGAATTGAATCTTTCCGAGATCGAGTCGATCCGGAGCGGGATCCCGGAGGAGCTGGAGCTGGAAGCCTTCGTCCACGGGGCGATGTGTGTTTCCTACTCCGGTCGGTGCCTTTTGTCGAATTTCTTCACGGGTCGGGATGCGAACCGGGGCGCCTGCGCGCAGCCCTGCCGCTGGGAGTACAGGATGCGTCCTCTTGCGGCGGAGTTCTGTGAGGTAAAGCGTCCGGGCGAGATCATGAGCGCCCTTGAGGATGAGCACGGGACTTACCTTTTCAGCTCGAAGGACATGTGCATGATCGAGCACATCCCGGAGCTGTGCCGGGCGGGCATCAACAGCTTCAAGATCGAAGGCAGGGTGAAGAGCGCTTACTACACGGCGGTGACGGCGAACGCTTACAAGTCGGAGCTGATGCGCTACATAGAGGATCCGTCGGGATACCGGTTCGATCCGGCGTCTCTTGAGGCGCTCGAAAGCGTCAGCCACCGGCGGTACGGGACGGGTTATTATTTCGACGTACCGGGTGAGAATGCGCAGATCGCCGAGGAGGGCGGGTACGTCCGGGAAAAGGCGTTCCTTGCCACGGTGGAAAGCTACGACGAGGCGACCGGGCGATGCGTCCTTCTGCAGCGGAACAAGACGAGCGTGGGGGATCTTGTGAACGTGATCTCACCGTTTAAGAAGCCGAGGACGATGCTCCTCGAAGACATGAAGAACGAGGCGGGAGAAGCCATCGAGTCCTCGCCCCATCCGAAGATGCTGTACTCGGTGAAGGCGCCGTTCCCGCTCCGGGAGGGAGACATCCTCTGCGGCGTCTGAGGGCGGACTGTCCGGAAAAAGCAAACGAAGAAACAGAAAGGAAAAACACTTTGGAGATACCGGAAACGATATGGCAGACGTTAGCGGAGCTATGGAAGGCAAATCCGGGTGCTTTTGCGGCGGCGGCATATCTTATCGTCATGAACGTTTATCTTTTCATCCTCTGCGGAGTCGACAAAGCAAAGGCAAAAGCCGGGGCATGGAGGATTGCCGAGAAGCGGTTCTTTATCCTTTCGGCGCTGGGCGGCTCGGTGGGGATGCTGATCGGAATGTACACCTTCCGGCACAAGACGAAGCACCGCACCTTCACGCTGGGGATCCCCGCAATCCTCGCAGCACAGCTTGTGCTTCTGTGGGTCCTTGAGACGAGGCTCGGGGCGGTATCGTCGTTTTTGAAAATGCCGGGATAAACCGTCCAAAGAGTCGGATAGGCAAATAATGTCAGAACTGCTTCTGTAAGGGCAGTTCCGCGAATGTGAAGTACGGGTATTTCACTTCATTCAAAGCCATTGAATAACCGACTTTTTTCTCATCCGGCACGACACGACGGATGAGAAAAAGAGTTTATGCCCCCGTTTCAAAACAAAAAAGTAAAAAGGAGATCTGCGCTTTGCGGCAAAAACAAAAATGGACAGAATTATAATAAAAAACGGCTTTACCGACTATTCCATCGTAACCAGTCAGTTTGCCCATGAAGCGGAGTTATATGCCGCTTCGACCTTAAAGGAATACCTTTTCCGAGCTACCGGCGCCGTTGTTCCCTATTTCTCCGACCGCTGTGCGAAACGGTCGGCGGAGATCCGGGTGGGTCTTACGGCAAGGGGAAAGAAAGGAAATGCACAGGAGGTAAAGGATGACGGCTTCTGCGTTTACACCGACGGGGAAGATATTGTCATTACGGCAAAAACCGTCCGGGGCGTCGTATACGGCGTGTTCGGTTTTTTGGAGCATTTTCTCCACTACCGCTATTTTGCAGCCGGCTGTGAAAAAATCGACAAGTGCGAATGTCTGACCGTTCCCGACACGTATTTCTGTGAAAACCCTGCCTTTGTTTATCGTGACGTATACTACCGAAGCTCTCTTGACTGTGATTTTGCCGTTCGCAACCGGTTAAATTCCAGTCTTGCCCACATTCCGGTGGAACGCGGCGGCAAGATGAAATTCTTTAACTTTCATCATTCGTTTTTTGACCTTCTTCCCCCGGACGAGTGGTTTGGATCGCACCCGGAGTATTATGCTCTGGTGGACGGGAAGCGGACGTATGACCACGGTCAGCTGTGTCTGACAAACGAGGAGGTCATTGCGTGTGCGGTAAAGCGTGTGAAGGAATGGATAGAGCAAAGACCCGACTGCAGGATCTTCTCGGTGGCGCAAAACGACTGGAACGGCTTCTGCCAATGCCCGGAATGTAAAAAAATGAACGAAGCCGAGGGAAGCGAAGCCGGAACGATCATCCACTTTGTGAACCGGGTCGCTGAGGAAATCGAAAAAGAGCATCCCGATGTTATGATCCACACCTTTGCCTACCGGTATTCCCGGAAGGCGCCCCTTCATATCCGTCCCCGAAAAAACGTCATTGTGCGGCTCTGCAACATCGAATGCAGCTGGGACACTCCCATGGCAATACAGGGGGCGGCGGATCCCGACTCTCCGGCTGCGGATTTTCTGAAAAACATCCATGACTGGTCGAAGATCTGCGACAATCTGTACATTTGGGATTACAACTGCAACTTCCGTTTTTACATACTCCCCTTCCCGAATTGGCGCTCTCTTGGGGAAAACCTGCGCTTCTACCGGGACAAAGGCGTAAAAGGAATGCTGCAGCAGGGAAACTTTGCCTACGGTGCGGCATCGGGACTTGCCGCCATGCAGACCTATATTACTTCACGGCTTCTTTGGAATCCGTCTGTTGACATCTACGGTCTTATCGACGAATTCCTTGACGGGTACTTCGGAAAAGCCGGGAGGATCCTGCGCCGGTATATCGACCTATGGGAAAAAGCGGTACAGGGACATACGCTGCGGCTTTATTACACTCCCGACGCAGATTTCATCACCGATGAACTGGTCGACGAGGCGGATGCAATTTTCACCGAGGCTTTTGCAGCCGCAGACTCGGAAGAAGTGAAGAAACGGCTGTCTTTGGAATATCTGTCGGTAAGATTCCTGCGTATCGCACGGATGCCGCCAGATGCTCCCGGTCGGGAGAAGCTGGCGGACGCTCTCTGCCGTGATACAAAGGAAGCGGGAATCACCGAAATTCAGGAACGGGTGAACGTAGATCAGTCCTTCCGATTCCTGAAGGAGTCGCAGTACTGCCAACCCGGGAAGGATCGCTACACGATGTATTATATTATGAAGTGAACCGGAAAAGGCACCGTCATCCGCACATGCCTTTCAATATTATCAGAAGACTCAGTACGGCGCTCAGCAGCAGGCGCCGTACTTTTCTTTTTCTGAAGGATCCTTGCAGAAGTTCCGCAGAAGTTCCGGGCTCCGGGTACCCCCAAAAAAGATATTGACAAACCGATGCGGATATGCTATAATATGAAATTGAAATTCAATTTCAATTTCGGGTTATCGGGATTTCCTTATGGCCTCTTCCGTCACGGCGGAGCCGCGCCACCTTCCCCATGGGGGAAGGCTTGGCTTTGGGGGCGGCTTGCAAAGGCTGAAAGAAGGAACGAACGGCTATGGGTCAAATCAAACACAATGAAAAACTGATAAACCGGGCGCAGACGCTTCGCCGCAATGCGACACGGCAGGAAAAACGGCTCTGGTATGATTTTCTTTCCGGCTATCCGATCCGTTTTCGCAGGCAGGTAACGATGGACATATTCATAGTCGATTTTTACTGTCATAAGGCAAAGCTCGTAATAGCGCTCGACGGCGGTCAGCATTATACGGTGGAAAGAATGGGATATGACGCCGGCAGGACGGAGATCCTTGAACGGAACGGTCTGAAGGTTTTACGCATTTCAAACGACGAAATTGATTCAGATTTCAGGCAGGTCTGTGAATACATTGATACCGTGGTACACGAGCGCATAGCGTCCGGTGACACAATGGTCGAATAAAGCAAAGAAAGGAAAAGCATATGAGAACGGCAGGAGGGTACCGGACGAAGCAGCGGGAGCTGATTTTGGCGGTACTGAAAGAACAAAAGGACGAACACATGACGGCGGAGGAGCTGATGCTGCGCCTTCACAGCGACGGTGCGGCGGTGGGGACTGCCACGGTTTACCGGTATCTTGAGAAGCTGTACTCCGAGGGGCTTGTGCGGAAATACACCGACGGCACCAAGGGCGGTGCGCGGTACAGCTATGCCGAAAAGGAATGTCGGGGGCATTTTCATCTGAAGTGCACCGAGTGCGGGAAGCTGTTCTGTGCGGACTGCGATTTTCTGTCCGAGCTGAAAAAGCACGTCTGCGGCGAGCACGGGTTCACCATCGATCCGTCCAAGACGGTCTTTTACGGGATCTGCGGGGAATGTGCGAAGAAGCAGACGGAAAACTGAAAGGTTTTGAAAGGCAAATAACGAGAATAAAGGAGTTTATAAATATATGAAGAGTTTCTGTGTTAAAAAGGCATTGGCGGCACTTCTTTCGGTGCTTCTTGCCGTATCGGTCCTTGCCGTCTTCTGCGGCTGTGAAAAGAAAGAAGGCGACGGCAGCGGAAAGCTGCGGGTCGTTGCGACGCTGTTCGTGCCCTATGATTTCGCACGGATCATCGGCGGTGACCTTGCCGATGTTTCGATGCTGCTGCCCTTCGGGACGGAGACACACACCTACGACCCCAGTGTGAAGGACATTGCGAAGATCTCTTCGGCGGATCTGTTCTTCTACACGGGGGACGAGCTGGAGGTATGGGCGAAGAAGACGCTGGACGGGGCGGAATGCCGGGGCGTTATTTCGGATCTGTCGGAAGGTATCGTGCTTCTCGAAAACGGGGAGGAGGAAGAAGAAGAGCATCACGAGGAAGAGGGACATTCGGATCTCGACTCGCACATATGGACCTCGCCGAAGAATGCGCTTCTGATGGCGCACACGGTGCTGGACGCTTACTGCAACGCCGACCCTGTACATAAGGACGAGTATTGGGCAAATGCGGAAAAGCTGTTTTCGGATATCGCTTCTTTGGACAGACGGCTCGAGGCGGACGCCGGAGAATACGACGGAAGGACGGTATTCTTCGGGGGAAGATTTGCGTTCCGGTATCTTTTTGAGGAATACGGTTTCAACTGCGCTTCGGTGCTTCACGGCTGTTCGGAGGAGAGCGAGCCCAGCATCCGGGACATCAGCGAGATCGCCTCGAGGATGATGGCGGAAGGAGCCACGACCGTTTTTGCCGAGGAAAGCGGAGGCGGAAGGATCGCTTCCTCCCTCAGCGAGGAAACCGGCGCCGAGGTGCTGATCCTGCATTCCTGCCACAATATCTCCGCCGATGAAGCAAAGGCGGGCGAAAGTTATATTTCCATCATGGACAAAAATATCGACCGTCTCGAGACGGCGCTGTTCGGGGAGAAAAGGACGGAAAGCGTTGCGGAAGCGGCTTTGGAGGAAAGTGCTGCCGAGAAAGAGGGTTCGGATGAAGAGTCCGGAAATGCAGAGGCAGGCGGCGATGAGGCGGCTTCCGAAAAGAATACCGAAAAGGCGAAAGCGCCTTTAGCCGCGCTCGATGCGGCGGGAGAAGAGGCGGCAAGGGCGGCTGCCGGCGCTTACTACGGCGGCACGGTATTTGAGGTCGTTTCGCTGACGCTTCTCGAATCGGATGAAAGTCATGCAAGGTTTGAGAGCGCACTTACCAAAGGTGGCAAGGCGGTAGAGCCGAACCGGGAGATCGTTCTTGAAAAGATCGGCGGCGAGTGGATCGTCGTCGGTGAAGGATATTGATATTTGACAGATACGGGATAACGGACGATGAAAAAGGAAAACGGGCAGAGCGGCACCGGAAACGCCGCCGGAAACGAGAATATTGCGGTGCGCTTCGACGGGGTGACCATCGGTTACACGGCGAAGACGGCGGCGGTGGAGAACGTGAGCTTTGACGTAGAGCGGGGCGATTTTCTGCTTATCGTAGGAGAAAACGGCTCGGGCAAGAGCACCCTTGTCAAGGGGATGCTGGGGCTTGTGCCGCTGTCGGCGGGAAAAATCGAATTTCCCGTAAAGGACATGGAGAAGAAGATCGGGTATCTGCCTCAGAGCGCCGACGTGAACCGGGATTTTCCCGCCACGGTGCGGGAGGTGGTGCTGTCGGGTTTTGCGGGGAAGCACGGGCTTTTCTCCTTCTACTCGCATCAGGACAGAAAAAAGGCGGGAGAGATCCTGCGGTATCTCGATATAGAAAAGCTGGAGAGCAAGAGCTTCCGGGCGCTGTCGGGCGGCGAGAGGCAGAAGGTGCTTCTGGCAAGGGCTCTTTGCTCGGCGACAAGGTGCGACGTCTGCCGCAAGCACGGCTGTCACTGTCACGACGAGACCTTCTGTCACACCGACGGGCTTATCGTACTGGACGAGCCGTCAAACGGTCTTGATCCCGTGGCGAACCGCTATCTGTACGACGTACTGACGAAGCTGAACCGGGAAAAAGGGATGACGGTCATCATGGTCTCGCATCTCGTTGGCTCGGCGCAGAACTATGCAAACAAGATCCTGCACATGGGAACGACGCTGAAATTCTACGGGACAAAGGCGGACTATCTTGCAACGCCCCTCGGGCACGATTTCTTCTCGGGGGCGCATCCCGACGAGGTGCCCGACTGAGGCGGTTGTGTGCGGACACGCCGTACTTATGGTTTCTGAATCTGAATCGGAAGGAATACTATAAATAATGAGTGACTTTATACTTCTTCTGTCCTCGCTGCCCGGAGTGGTATGGCGGGGCATCACGGTGGGACTTCTGGCGGCGGTGGCTGCCTCGCTCATCGGGGTGACGCTGGTGCTGAAAAAATACTCGATGATCGGGGACGGGCTTTCCCACGTGGCGTTCGGCGCCATGTCGATCTCGCTGGTGATGGGGGCTGCTCCCCTCGCCTTCTCGCTTCCCATCGTGGTTCTTTGCGCTTTTCTTCTTCTGCGGCTCTCCAAAAAGAGCGCCGTCGGAGGCGATGCGGCGATCGCTCTTGTGTCGGTGACCTCGCTGGCGCTGGGGATTGCGGCGGTATCCCTTGCCAAGGGCGTCAACGCCAACGTGAACGACTACATGTTCGGCAGCATCGTGGCGGTATCGAAGGCGGACGCGGTTTTGTGCATTCCCATCACGGTGCTGATCATTGCGGTCTTTATCCTTTTGTACAACAAGATCCTCTCTCTGACCTTTGACGAGAGCTTTGCGGGGGTCTCGGGCATCCGGGTGGGACGGTGCAATGCGGTCATCGCTCTTCTTACGGCGCTGACGGTAGTCATCGGCATGAAAATCATGGGAACGCTTCTCATCTCGGGACTCATCATCTTCCCGGCGCTGTCGGCGATGAGGCTGTGCGGCTCCTTCCGGAGCGTGGTGATCCTGTCGGCTGTGTTCTCGGTGGTATGCTTTATCCTCGGGACTCTTTGCTCGGTCGCTTTCGGAACGCCGGTGGGAGCGAGCATCGTGCTCTGCAATGCGGTGATTTTCGGGGTGTGCAGTCTTTTCGGGCATCGGATGCAGGCGTGAATGTGGATTTCGCTATGGAAAAATATAGGTATACGGGTAGAGAATGAATACGGAAAGGAGTTTTCGTGCTTTGGTGATGACTATGAAGAATAAATTTTTCTCGGTTCTGTCGGGGATGCTTGCGTTGCTTCTCGCTCTTGGTCTTTCCGCCTGCGAGATGCCGGGCTTTGAGGAAGAAAACAATCCGGGCATCGGAGGTCCCGGCACGGGGGAAGAGCTCCCGCAGAGTGCCGTGGGGAAGCCGTCGAACGACAAGGTATACAATCGGCTTGTGTACTACGATCTTCTGAAGTCGCAGACCGACGAGGGGATCGTACATTTCTCGATGGGAGATTTTGACGGGGACGGGGTGAACGAGGCGTTTGCCACGACCTGCGCCTCTCCCCTTCCCGAGAATGCCGAACACGGGAAAATGAAGCTGTGGTTTCTGAAAAAGGATAGGGCTTCCCTTTTGCTCGACACCTGCGAGCTTGCTTTGCAGGGGCAGATCTGGGGCTTCGAGGACAAGAAGCTCTTCTGCATCGAGGAATACGGCGCCGAGGAATTCGGGAACCGTTCGAGGGTATATTTCGTATCCGGGAACGGGGCTTACGGATATGGCGAGCTGGGCAGCGGTCTTGCAAGGATGAGCGGCGAGACCGACGAGTTTGTAAGTTATATTTCTGCCGAGGACGCTTTCTACGACAGCAGCACGGGCACGGTATCGGGAATCACGAGGAAGCCGTATTATTTCTACTTTGACGGGAATTTCTTCCACGAATACGGCGGCATCGCCATGCGGGAGGATCAGCTGCGGCTTCTGGACGGGGCGGACGCTCTTCTCACCGAGATAAGTGAAAACGGCTGGGCGACGGGGTCGATCTATTACAGAGGGAACGATCTTGTGAACGTCAATATATCGAGGATGATTTCCGAGACGGTGACCGAGAAACAGAACGTTACGCTGCGGCGGGACGAGGACGGCGTTTTTGCAGCCGTCATACTGAACGGCGCCGAAGCGGTGGACTTTTCCCTCCCCGAGACCTTCTCCTACGGCGGGGAATATGCCGCCTGCGGCATCGGCAACGACTGCGAATACCCGGAGAAGCTGCCGGAAAAGTGAGTGGGCGGTATTTAGCGGGCAGTGGTCAGTAAGCCGTATCGGGAGGCACAGACGTGCCGGGCGGCGGAGCGCGGGAACGGCGCTTACGGGCGGCGGGGCGGATTTTTTGAAAAACGTTGAAAAATCGAAAAAACTCGCAAAAAGGGCTTGACAAACGGGAAGAACTGTGCTATAATATCACACGTTGACGGCCCGTTGGTCAAGAGGCTAAGACATCGCCCTCTCACGGCGAAAACATGGGTTCGATTCCCGTACGGGTCACTATGTAAAAAACCACTTTTGTCTACCAAGACAAAGGTGGTTTTTTTACAACGAAATAAATCCGAAATAAATCTTTTGCGGGATTTGTGAAATGCGCTCGCACGTGAAATACGTCTGCGGCGTATGAAATGCCCTGCGGGGCGTGGGGGGGGATTTCATTTCACATCCGAGCAAGGCGAGGATATTTCGCAATGCCGAGCTTGCAGGGCATTATTTCACGCTGCGAAGCAGCATTTCACTCGTATTTTTACAAGCATGAAAAAATATGAGTAATTTTCATCGAAGGGCGGTGCTGATATGGCAGAATCCAAACTCAGAGATTTATCCATGGATTTTTCTGTGGAGATGCTGAAAATGTGCGGCAGCATCAAGGATCATTCGTCCGTCACAAATCAGTCGGAACGCTCGGCGAGCTGCGTCGGTGCAAACATTCACGAGGCAAATTATGCTCAGAGCAAGGTCGATTTTGCGGCAAAGCTACAAATCGCCTAAAAAGAGTGCTATGAGACAGAATACCGGTTGGAATTGTTTGTAAAGTCCGAATTGCTCGACCGCAAAAATGTAAAAAGATATACAACGATTGCGGTACGATACGGAGAATGCTGAATTCCTCTGTCAGCACCGCAAAGGAAAACAAGCAGCTTTTTTGAGAAAGGAAACATTGTTATGGATAAAGAATATCAGGAAATCGAAGATATGATTCAAAATGCTTTCGAAGACGCTTTTGACGATCTTGAGGATACGATTGAGGGCTCCGTAGAAGCGGCGGTACAAAACGCTTTTCAGGATACGATTGAGGGCTCCGTAGAAGCGGCGGTACAAAACGCTTTTCAGAATATGCTTTCGGATTTGGAGCTTGTTACTCCGGACGGTACCCATATTATTCCGAGAAAGAAAATGCGTTTGACCAGTCCCGACAAAATGAAAGCGCTTCTTTGCTACGGTGGCTTGCGCGTAGAG
>JAZRXH010000019.1:0-22010 GCA_045600125.1 Eubacteriales bacterium
GCACTTTTTCAGATGCTTTGAGGCGACCCGGTACAGCTCGAAATATTCCTTGTCGGTGCCGTGCCACATGGGACCCTTATACCCGTTGAAGGGAGTGCTTCCGTCCGGCTCGTTCCAGATTTCCCAGTATTCGATGCCCATATGGAAGCCGTTCGCCCACCCCTCGTTATAGTGGCGGACGATATGCTCGCAGATCTCTGCCCACTTCTGCATGTCCTTCGGCGGGAAAATCCTTCTTGCTTCAAGCTCGTGAAAATTCTCGATGGTAACGCCGAGACGGTAAAAGGGCTTTACCCCGGCGTCGGTCAGCATTTTCAGAACGGTATCGGTAAAGGCGAAGCTGTAAGAGGCGGGATCGTTTACGTCGGCGTCAAAATCCCGGAATATATTCGGCACGTCGCAGAACATATCCATCCCGAACATACCGTACACGTCGTGGAGTCTTGAATACGGGATTCCCGCCTTCGTCAGATACTCGAGAGCGCCGCTTGCGGCTCCGTCAAGCGGGAGCTGTCCCACGGCGTGCATGGGCTTTATTTTTCCGCAGACCTTATTAAAATCAGCTGAAATTTTCATGTATTATCTCCTTGTCCTATGTTCATTTTATCTTATGTCTTCCGGAAGAAGCTTCTCGAACTCGTCCCAGAAGTACGCTCTCGTATCGGCAAAGCCGCCCTTTTCGTCCCGCAGATCGAAGCGGATGAATCTGCCGCAGAAGCTCTTGTCCAGCTCAAAGACCGCCTCGGTGAGGGTCTCGGACTTTTCGCAGTCCGCCTTGAAGCTGAGTGCGTCGGATTTCGACGAGGTGGATGCAATGACGCCGTTTTTGGAGCGTGCGATCATGCCGTCCCGTCCCTCGGTGAGCATACGGATCTCACGAACGGGAGAGCACTTGATGTGAACAAAGCCGTCCTCTATGAAGATCTCTTCAAAGAGAGGACCGTTGGAGGAATAGGTATCGCCTCTTTCAAGAGCGTTTATGACGGTGTCGTAGTCGAGGCTGTCGGCTCTGACCATGTTGAAGCCGCCGAAGGAATCCCGTGCCGTCCTCCCGCCGTTGTGGTTGTCGTCGGTGGAGGTGACAGAGAGGCGCATCCCCTTGCGGAGCATCTTGTCAAGGACGTGGTTTGCGTCCTCAAGGAAGCCGTCCACATAACAGCCGTAGTTGAACATTTCGAGAGCCCACAGCCCCTCCAGTCTGTCATAATCGGCAAAGGTCTGGAGCGACCAGACAGGGTGATTCAGCGAAACAAAGAAGCCGTGCCGCTTTGCTTCGGCAACGATCCCGTTCACGAATTCCTGCGAATAGACTCTTTCCACCGGCTCGCCGTAGTATTTGAATTTCTTTCTTGCCTCTTCGTTCGCGAAGCGCCAGTCCACGTACTCCGGGGTGTAGCCGACAATGGTTTCACAGTTTTTATCCTTGCTGAAAAGATTCAGATGATAGCACCGCTCGCTGTCCCTGTCGTTGATCGCATATTCGTAAGAGGTGATGGCAAGAAAGCTTTCATCCGACAGCTCGTTATGCGGAATGATCCGCTCATGGTCGGTGTAGGCTATGATGGAATAGCCCTTTTCCATATACTTTTCTTTCACCTCTTCGGGAGTCCATTTCCCGTCCGAGCAGGTGGTGTGGCAGTGAAGGTTCGCCTTGTAGTAGTTACCTTTCGGCAGAAGATCGTATCGCATATTGCCCTCCGAACATTTTTTCTGCAATTTTTCAAAAACTATGGATTATTTTGAAAAAGTGTAGTATAATAAAGCAAATAATTCCTATACTTGAAATTATAGCACGAAGAGCTCCCGTTTGCAAGCGGAAATTGAAACCGTTTTGTTAAAGCTTGTCTTCCTTTATGCTTGCATTTTCATTTTCACGGGCGGCGGCATAGGCAATGAGGATTTTTTCTTCAAGCTCCTTCCGGAATTCCCGCTTTATCGGGTGCGCCACATCGGAAGTGCTTCCGTCCTTGTTCTTTTTGTTCGGCATCACGGTAAATACGGCGTTTCCGGCGGAAATTACCTTGATGTCGTGAACCGTAAAGCAGTCGTCAAAGGTGACGGAGCAGATGGCGCAGAGCGGTCGGGCGTCAAACAGTTTTCTGAATTTTACGTCTGTTATCTCCATGATTTCAGCATCCTTTCCGGGAAGGCTCCCCCGTTTTTCGGCTGTCCTCCCCGGGCTTAGAATGCACGGATAACAAAAATCTATTCATGAAAGGAATTCAAAACGATGCTTTCACTGAAAAACATAAATTCCGTATACTTCATCGGCATCGGAGGCGTGAGCATGTCCTCACTTGCCCATATTCTCCTTGAAAAAGGCGCATCGGTCTACGGCTACGACATGAACCGCTCCGAGGTCACCGAGGCGCTCTCCGCATCGGGAGCGAAAATCACCTACGAGCTTTCGTCGGAGCTTCCGGAACGCCTTGACGCCGTGGTCTTCACCGCCGCCATAAAAGACGACAATCCCCTTCTTGTAAAGGCGAGAAGCAGCGGAGCCGCCGTGCTTTCAAGGGCACAGCTTCTCGGACTTATCGAAGGCGATTACAGGATCGCCATCGGCGTTGCCGGCACCCACGGAAAGTCCACCACCACCGGCTTTATCTCCTCCGTTTGTCTATATGACGATGAAAATACCGCCGTACTCTCCGGCGCCAACCTTCCCTTCCTCGGTTCGAGCTTCAAAACGGGAAACGGGGACAAAATCGTATACGAAGCCTGCGAGTACAAGGACTCGTATCTCAGCATGATCCCCACCGTCAAGGTCATCCTAAACTGCGAGCACGACCACATCGACTACTTCCCCACCCTTGAAGACGTAAAGCGCTCCTTCGGAAAATATGCCGGCAACAGCCGAAACGGGAACGATACGAATATCACCGTGGTGAACCTCGACAGCCCTAACGCCGTGGACGCCGTGAAGGATTCCGGCTCGGAGATCTATTACTACTCCGATACAAGACAAGCCGACTTCTATGCCGAAAGGGTCGAAATGAAGGACGGCTACGGTCATTTCTCGCTCGCCGTGAAGGGTAAGGGCACTGTTGTCGAGGATATCCGCCTCAACATTCCCGGAAGACACAACGTCTCGAACGCCGTGGCAGCCTTCGCCGCCTGCTGCCTTGCGGGCGTGTCCCCGGAGAATATCAGGAAAGGTCTTGAGCGCTTCACCGGCGTTTCCCGCCGCTTCGAGCTTCTCGGCAGCTTTAACGGCGCAAGAGTTTTCGACGATTACGCCCATCATCCCGACGAGATCCGCGTCACGCTGACGGCGGCAAAGGACATCGTGAAGGGCGGCAGAATCTTCTGCGTGTTCCAGCCTCACACCTATTCGAGGACGGTCGGCTTCCTCGATGACTTCGCCTCGGCTCTTTCTCTTGCCGACAAGGTTTATCTCTGCGACATCTTCCCCGCCCGGGAGGTCAACGTCTGGGGCGTAAGCTCCGGCGACATTGCAAAGAAGATGGACTGCGCCGAATACATTGACTCCTTCGACGCCGTAACCGAAAGGCTGAAAGCCGAGCTCCGTGCAGACGACATCTGCATCACCATGGGCGCCGGCGTAGCCTACAAGGTCGCCGAAGCCCTTCTCCGGAATAAGGACTGAAAGGTCTTCCGGCAAATGAACGACCGTTATGCCATGCATTTCCACGGCAAAAACTACAATATTTACAAGAATTACGTAAAATTTACCGAAAATATGGCAAACATCCATATTGACAATACTTTACGGATTTACTATAATAGCATAATAAAACATTGGAGGTTTTTCATATGAATAAACTCAGAGCAGGTATCATCGGAGCGACCGGTATGGTAGGTCAGCGTTTCATCACCCTTCTTGCCGAGCATCCGATGTTTGAAATAAGCGTACTTTCCGCAAGCGCCAGAAGCGCCGGAAAAACCTATGAGGAAGCCCTCGGCGGCAGATGGAAGCTGAAGACTCCCATGCCCGAGAAGGTCGCAAAGATGACGGTATACGACGCCGTCGCCGACATCGACAAGATCTGCGAGATGTGCGATTTCACCTTCTGCGCCGTGGACATGAAGAAGGACGAGATCCGCGCTCTCGAGGAAGCCTACGCAAAGCACGAAACGCCCGTTGTTTCCAACAACTCCGCCTGCCGTATGCTGGATGACATCCCCATGGTCGTTCCGGAGATCAATCCCGGGCACCTCGAAATCATCGAAGAGCAGAAGAAGAGACTCGGCACAAAGCGCGGCTTTATCGCCGTAAAGCCCAACTGCTCGATCCAGAGCTACGTGCCCATGCTCACTCCCCTTCGCAAGTACGGCATTGAAACGGTAGTCGTTACCACCTATCAGGCGATCTCCGGCGCCGGAAAGACCTTTAGCGAATGGCAGGAAATGGTTGACAACGTGATCCCCTACATCGGCGGCGAGGAAGAAAAGAGCGAAAAGGAACCCTTAAAGCTCTGGGGCAAGATCGAAAACGGCAGGATCGTTCCCGAATCCGAGACCCTCATCACCACCCAGTGCATCCGTGTGCCGGTGACCGACGGTCATACGGCGGCGTGCTTTGTAAAGTTTAAGAATAAACCTACAAGGGAGCAGATCCTCGAGGACTGGAAGAGCTTCAGCGGACTTCCTCAGGAGCTCGGACTTCCGTCGGCACCCGCACAGTTCATTACTTATTTCGAGGAAGACAACCGTCCGCAGGCAAATCTCGACAGAGACATCTACGGCGGCATGGGCGTGACCTGCGGCAGACTCCGGGAGGATTCCTTCTTTGACTACAAGTTCGTGGGACTCTCCCACAACACGCTCCGAGGTGCTGCCGGCGGCGGCGTTCTCATTGCGGAGCTTCTGGCGAAGCAGGGATATATCATAGCCAAGTAATTATTATAATGCCCGATGGAGGTTAAAAGCTTCATCGGGCATTATTTGTGCTGTATTTCCTTTACGAATGGTTTATTTCGCAGGTATTATTCCCGGAAGAGCCGTGAGTCCGGCAATCGCTGCACCCACATCGTGAGCCGATGGCAATGCGCTCCCGCTTTTATCTGAGGCAGGGTCTCGAGGTGCCCGCATGGGCTCCCCCGCCCGCTGAAGACTGTTCCCGACCTCAGCGGAAATTTTCAATAAATATCAGTTGTAGAGAATCTTCACGTCAACGGAGGCTTTCCGGCAAGGCGCCTTCGCCTTGTAGAAATTCCCGTTCTTGTAGAGGATAACGGGCTTGCCGTCAAAGGTCACCGCCTTCACTTCCTTCTCGCTGTAGAAGGCGAACTCGCCGCCCTCAAGAAGCGTACAGCCGTCGGGACTGACATCTGCGCAGGCTCTTGTGCCGATGAACTTATCGGTAAGTCCGACAAGGGCGAAGGAGTCCCGGATGGGCGCCACGGTGTAGAGCCGGAAATCATCCTGATCGGAAAGACATGAGGAGAACCTGCCGCCCTCGGCGTCGATCACGCCGTACTTTCCGGAGAAGTGCTCGTAGATAAGATATCTGTCCGCCTTTTTCTCTGCTTTCAGTTCGGAAAGACCGAAGAGAACCGATACGGGGAGGTTCCTTGCGTTGATGTCAAAGGCTGCGACCATGTAGGTGTCGCCGCACCTCGAGAAGATCTTGAAGGCTTCACGGGAGCCCTCGGGATCCACCGTCAGACAGTCGGCTGTCGGCACCGCCGGGAGGTCGGTACGGAGAATGCGTCCGTCATACAGACAAAGAGGTGCAAGAACGCTTGCCTTACTGCGCTTTGCGGTATCCGAAACGTAGATGGGACCGCCGCTGATGGCACGTACCACCGAGTTCTTGATGCCCTGCCCGTCGTCTGTCCACCACATATCCCAGTCGCACCAGATGAGCTGTCCCTGATAGAGCGAGTTGTAGGAGCACTGGAGGATGTGGTTGATGAACCACGGACGGTTCTCGGGCTGGAAGTCGCCGGAGCAGCGGGAGATCGCCGTGTCGGGTCTGTTCCAGATGTTTTCCTCCGCCATGCCCATGCAGTTGATAAGGTCGCCGCCGAAATACTTATAGACAGACTTCTCGATCGACTTGTGGAGGTTCCGCGCGATGGTTCCCACCGGAGCAAGTCCCTTGTACCACGAGCGGATGCAGCTCTGATTGTCCACCTTCATGAACTTGGCGCCGGCGTCGGAAAGAGTCCTGTGGAAGGAATCGTAGAATTCAAACGCCTGCTCCTCGGTGATGCCGTGGATGTATCTCGTCCTGCCTTCCTTTTCCCGCTCGATAAGGCAGGAGCGGTGCTCGTTGAAGATCGCACCGTTCTCGGCGATGCCCTTCCAGTAGCCGGTGGTGGGGTGCCACATGCCGACAGTGATGCCGAATTTGTTCATCTCGGAAATGCAGTGACCGAGCCCCAGAGGGAAACGCTCGGGAGCGGCGTTGAAGGAATCCAGCGGCGAGGAGTGCATAAGATTGAACATCTCGCCTCTCGTGGAATACTTTTTGCCCACAAAGTTCTTCACGTCCGCCCACATATCGTCGATGATCGCCCACTTCACGGGGATATCCTTGTCACGGAACTCACGGCACTTCTCCACAAGATCGTTCTCGGTGACACGGATCTGGAAGGCGTCCCAGCTGCACCAGCCGAGGTATTCGAATATTTCCGGATACGGTCTGTCCTCACGCATCTTGATGTAATTGCCCAGACACTCCACGGCGAACTTCGTAAGGTCGTGCATGAGAACGTAAGGGTCGTCGCCGGAGCCGACAACGAAGGCAAGCGTATTGCACTTGGAAAGTCCCGCATACCAGGAGTAGACCTTGGCGCAAAGCTCGCCGTCGCAGCCCTCGAGGGTACACTTGTACTCGGCGCCGCAGACGGGAAGCAGCACCGTAAAGGAGCCGTCCTTATTCTTGACGATCAGCGCCTGCGTGTCGGGGGGACAAAGGGACAGATCGTTTCCGAAGTTCGGGCGGCACCAAAACTCCGAGTAGCGGTTGACCGAAACGTACTCGGCATCCTTCTCAAAGCCGCTTATCGAGATCTTGACGGCAAGCTCGCTGTTGAAAAAGCGGCTGCCGGCGTCGGCTTCGGTATAGACGGCGGTAAAACCGTCCTTTTCTTTGAATGTAAGAGCGCAGGGGCAGCAGCCGGACTCTTCTCCGAGGTACCCTTGGGCTTTATAGGTGATTTCGGACATCTTCATTTCCTCCGTTTGCATTAAAATATGATGAGTATAATCCTTCGGATAATCTCCGTAAATTTTACCATAAAGGGCTTGTTTTGTCAACGTCAATTCAACCATAAATATGCTGTTTTTTCGTTCAAAGTGCCGAATTTTCGGAAATGAAGCAAAGCGGTTGACAAGGCGGTATTGCGAGTGCTAAAATGTTCTCGGCAAAGGAATCCTGCCGAATGGATTTCATTCACGATCAATCAATTTACATGAAAAAGGAGAAGAGAATATGGCTTTTGTAAAAGACAGAATCAAAGTCGGAGAGGCAGAGCTGATCTTCAGCGACGAGCAGATGCCCCTCACGATGGACGAGACCTTCGTACCGATCAAGAACCCCGACGGCACGTGGAAATTTCTGACCACCGACCTCGGCAAAAAGCCCTACTATCACAAGTTTATCGGCACACCCGAGAACCCCTTTGAAAAGCACGAATATTTCGGCATCGACTTCAACGGTCACTGCGAAGAGTGGCCCTCGGGTCTCTGGGTATGGAGCACCTATAAGTGCGAGGACGGTATGCTCATCGGCTTTACGCACCGGGAGCTTTTCAGCCGCACCGACCCCTTCTTCCGCAACTACTGGCTCATCGGCATTTCGGTGTCGTACGATAACGGCGACTCCTGGAAGTACCTCGGCGATATCCTCTCCAACGTAGCCAACGGCTCCCACGGCGAAAAGGGCAACATGGGCGGCTGCTCCATGCTGGCAAAGGACGGCTATTTCACCGTCTATTTCAATGAGTTCCGGAAGGTCGGCTCTTCTTACATTTCCGCAGCAAGAATGGAGATAGACGAAACGATCGCCGCCGTGCGTGAGGGCAAGCTTCCGAAGAGCGTGAAGAAATACACCGGCAGCGGCGTATGGGATACCGACCCCATCGAGGAAAGCGGCGCAAGGATCGTGCCCGACATCGGCTGTCACATCGACTCCCACGGAAAAGGCGCCTTCTGCCGTACTCTTGACCGTTTTCTTCTCTGCCTCATGACCGGAGGAAACGGAAAACTCGTAATGTTCATCTCGGAGGACGGCGAGCACTTCGGCGAGCATATCATCATCGACGAAACCGGCGTCACCGACCTCATGCAGCCCTACGCCACCTTCGTTTCCACCGACGGCGACTGCACCGACGACATGCGGGAGATCGGCAGGGAATTCTACATTTACTACCCGAGAAAGTCCACGAAGAACTACAGCTACGACGAACTTTACAGAAGAAAGATCACCATTGAATAATATCGGATAAAACAGAAAAAACAGAATAAGAACGCAAAAGCCGAGGCTCCCGCAATTTCCGGAAGCCTCGGTAACGTTTTTGTATATCCTGTGAAGCGGCAAATCAATACCCGATGAGGAAGGCGGGAATGGTGGAATTGGGGATGCCGTCGAACTTGACGGTAACGCTGGCTTTTCCCTTTTTGAAGACGTAGCCCTTGCCGTAATAGCCGGTCGAGGTCTTGGAATAGGTGAAGCCCTCGTCCTCGAGGAGCCGCAGGTAGCAGGGCACCGAAGCCCATACAGCCCAGTCGCCGTAGAATACCTCGCCCTTGTCGGAGGAATCGCAGGAGCAGCCCATGGAGTCCGCAAAGGAAGGAACCAGCTCCTTGGAGTCTACGTATTCGTATTCCCGTCCCGAAGCGGGTCTTGTGGTGTCGGCGACCGTCACGCCGTAAACGAGATTCGTGTACATGCCGAGATCCAGCCATACCTCGGTGTTGTTCTTGCGGTATACCTTGAAGCGGGAAAGGATCTCGCCCTCGGTGACCTTCTCAAAGCCGAGAGATGTGAGCTTTTCGACGTAGGAGTCGGCGCTTGTCACGGCTTTCACGTCATACCAGTGCGTGGTGGCGTAAACCGTCACGGTGGTGGAAAGCTCGTCGATGCCGTAGAACTTGCCGAAATCGGGGGCTTCCATCCAGGGATCGTATCCGCCGGAGGTATTGACCACGTCGGTCTGGGGCTGCTCGGGCTGTGAGATCAGCGAGGAGGTATCCAGTACAACGGTTCTCGTTGCGTCCTCCCAGTCGATGGAAACGCCGGTGAGCTCGGAGATCTTACGGATGGGAAGATAGGTGGTGCTGCCGTAAAGGATGGACATGGGCACCTCCCTGCCGCTGGCAAGCACGTAGTTTTCTTCGAAATCAGCCTTCTCTTCTCCGTTGACACGGATACGGACCGAGTTGAAGAGAGCGTCGATTCCGTCGGCAATGGCGGGAAGAGCGGCAAAAGTCACGGCGCCGGCAAGCACGCCGGCAAGGATGGACCTGAAGGTCTTATTCATTTTCATGATTCGGTTACTTCCTTTCTTTAATATGCATATATGAATTGTCTGTTCTGCCCGGAAACGCTTTGAACCGGCTCAGAGCTCCGCCATACGAAGGCACATCTGCCGGTACTGTCCGAGAACGTCGTCGGGAGAGACGATCTTCAGTTTTCCTTCAAGACCGAATATCCAGGAAAAAAACTGAGGACTGAGCGCCACACGGACGCTGACCGTGAAAAAGTCCTTCCCGTCCGGGACGATGAACACCCCGGTGCCGAAGCGGTCGAACACAAGACCCACGTCACACACCGAGCCGCGCAGGGTGACCTCCCTTTCCTCTCCGGCGAACATGAAGAAATTGCGCTTTGCGTATTCGGCGGCGTCAAACGAAGCAAGATAAGCGCGGGCGGAATCCGATATCGGATCTCCCGAAAAGGATACGCTCTCCATTTTGTCGACACGGAAATGCTTTGTCTGGTTCTTTTCGTCGTCGAAGGTCACGAGGTAATAGCGGTCATCCGACCACATGAGGGCCAGCGGGTTTACAAAATAGAATCTTCCGTCTTTGCGGTAAATCTTATTCTTGTCCACGTCAAGGCTGAAATAGCGGAACTTCGCCCTTTCTTTCTGCTCGATGCACTGATAAAGCACGTCTATGTTGTAGTAGACCTTCTTGTTGTCGCTTTTCACCCGGTTGTCGACGAAGACCTGATGCCGGAGCTGTTTTCTCGCCGAGACCGGAGCAAAATAACTGAGCTTGTCGATGAGAATCCGGCTTTTGCTGTCGGGGATGAAATTCGACGCCTGAATAACGTCGAGAAGCATTTTGATCTCGGAGGTCTCGAAATACCTTTCGCCGATATAATAGCCGCCGTCCGCCCCTTGCGTTTTGATGATCTCCACGTCGAAGCTCTCAAGAGCGGCGATGTCGTCGTATATGCTTTTCCGCTCGGCGGAAATATCGTACCGTTTCAGCTCGTCGATCAGCTCCGAGGCGTTCATCGGATTCTTGTCGTCGGTCTTTTCGTGCAGAATCTTATAGAGGTAAAGAAGCTTGAGCTTCTGGTTTCGGCTCTTCGGAATAGTATCACCTTCCCTCCATATGGCAAAAAACGGGTAAAAACGCTACATTTTGTACCGTACAAAGCCATTATACCACATATTGATTCCGAATTTGTAAATAATATAAAAACATTTGAAAAATATATTGCAATTCTTCTTGACAAGCAAAGCGCTTTGTGGTAGAATGATTTGCCGCTTGATAAGGGTGGTAATTTTGCTTTGCGGAGAAATCCGCAGCGCAAAAACCCGATTCAGCGAGTTCACAATGAAAGCGAGGTGCTTTTCGTGTACGCAGTATTCACAACGGGCGGAAAGCAGTACAAGGTCCAGGAAGGCGACGTCATTTACGTCGAAAAGCTCAACACCGAAGCAGGCGAAAAGGTTTCTTTCGACACAGTACTTGCAGTTCAGAACGATGACGGTATCAAGGTCGGCGCTCCCTACGTAGACGGTGCGAAGATCGAAGCCAGCGTTATCAAGAATGATAAGGCCAAGAAGATCACCATCATCAAGTACAAGTCCAAGAAGAATGAAAAGAAGAAGATGGGCCACAGACAGCCCTACTCCAAGATCCAGATCGAGAAGGTCGTATTTTAATCATCGTGACTGAAATAAGACTTGAAGCGGACGAAAGCTACGGCTACGGCACCATTGAGGTCAGCGGTCATTCCGGCTATGCCGAAAAGGGCTCGGACATCCTTTGTGCCTACATCTCCTCTGCGACAGACCTTGTGATGTGCATCCTCATGGATACGCTCGGAGCAAAGGTCGAAACAAAGATAGATGCAGGGTCGGCGCTGGTTCGGCTTGCGATTCCGCACTGCAGGGAAAACGACAGGATTTCCGAAGCCGTGAAAGCGGTCACGTGCGGTTTTGCTTCTCAGATGGAAGACTTTTCAAAGCAGTTTCCGAACTACGTAAGGTTTACTTTTGCAGACAGGTGAAGTCCTTCTGCAGGAAAGGAAGAAAGAAATGTTAAGACTCAGTATTCAGTTTTTTGCACACAAAAAAGGTGTTGGTTCTACAAAGAACGGCAGAGATTCAGAATCGAAGCGTCTTGGCGTAAAGAAGGCTGACGGACAGGCAGTTGCTGCCGGCAACATCATCGTAAGACAGCGCGGCACCCACATTCGTCCCGGTGTCAACGTTGGTATCGGTGTTGACGACACACTCTACGCTCTCGAAGCAGGTGTTGTTAAGTTTGAATATGCAGCAGGCGGCAGAAAGCGTGTAAGCGTTTACTCCGTAGAGGCGTAACAGACTGTAACGGCGTCGGGTCGGCTGTCGGAGTTTTCCGTACAGCCGATCATTTTTCATTATTCGGTTTCAGACCTTTTTCATAACCCGCTATTCTTGTAAGGTACGCAAAATATCCGTGTCTGCGGCACCTGTGGGATCATATCCTCTTCCCTGCCGGTGCGGAAAGGACATTTTATGTTTATAGATAAAGTAAAAATCTACGTAAAGGCGGGAAACGGAGGCAACGGCGCCGTTTCCTTCCGCAGAGAGAAATACGTCTCCCACGGCGGTCCCGACGGCGGGGACGGCGGCGTCGGCGGAAGCATTGTCTTTACGCTGGACGAGGGCAACAATACCCTTCTCAGCTTCAAATACCGCCGCAAGTTCGTCGCCGAAAACGGAGAAAACGGCTCCGGCTCCCGCTTCCACGGCAGGAACGGGCAGGATCTCGAGATCCCGCTTCCTCCCGGAACGGTCATAAGGGACCCCGAGACCGACAAGGTCATCAAGGATATGTCGGACGCCGACGTGACAGAGACCGGACGGTACGTCTTTCTGAAGGGCGGAAAAGGGGGCTTCGGCAATACGCATTTTGCCACGCCTACCCGTCAGACCCCGAATTTTGCCAAAGCCGGCATCAAGGGCAAGGAGGCGGAGATCGTCCTCGAGCTGAAGATGCTCGCCGACGCAGGTCTTGTGGGAATGCCCAGCGCCGGAAAATCCACCATCCTATCGGTGGTATCCGCCGCAAAGCCGAAGATCGCCGATTATCACTTCACGACGCTTTCCCCCATGCTGGGCGTGGTGGACAGCAAGGCGGGACAGTTCGTCCTTGCCGACCTCCCCGGACTCATCGAGGGAGCCCACAACGGCGAAGGGCTCGGGCATCAGTTCCTGCGCCATATCGACCGCTGCCGCCTTCTCATCAACGTGGTAGACGCCTCCGGCTTTGAGGGACGGGACCCCATCGAGGACATCATCACCATCAACCGGGAGCTTGAGCTGTACAGCCCCGAGCTTGCCAAGCGCCCGAGGATCCTTGCCGCCAACAAGATCGACATGATGACCGACGAAACCAAGGAGCGCCTTCTTGCCTTTGCGAAAGAGCAGAACTGGGATATCGTCTTTCTCGCCGCCGCCATCGGCATGGGCACCGAGGAGCTGTGCGAAAAGATTGCCGAAAAGCTCCGGGAACTTCCCCCCATCAAGGTGTATGAGAGCGAATTCGATTATAACGACGATACCGACCTTGCCGAGGACGCCGGCGACATTACCGTGACCCGTGACAACGACGTCTTCTACGTGGAATGCCCGAGGATCGTGAAGGTACTCGATTCCATCAACTTCAACGACCGGGAAAGCCTCGCCTATTTCCAGAAGGTGCTCCGTTCCAGCGGCATTCTCGACGCCCTTGTCGAAAAGGGCATCGCCGACGGTCAGACGGTCAACCTCCACGGCGTGGAATTCGATTATTACAAATAATCCCTTATTCAGCTTTTGTCCTGCATTCACGGCACATACCGTTAATTGTTAATTCTTTATTAAATCGGGGCAAGGCTCTTTCATTAAAGAGCGGTTTGTGCTATACTGATGGACGAAACAGATAAATACAAACGGAAGTAAGGAAAACAGAATGCCGAAGTCACTCTTCAAAACGAAACTCTTTGGTTTCGATAAAGCGGCGGTCGCCGGATACATAACGAAAGCCGAAGAAAAGACCTCGTTCGATCTCGAAGCCTACGAGCAGCAGATCGCCGCTCTTGAAAGCGAAAACCGCATCCTTCGCAAGGAAGCCGAGGAAAGGACCGCAGGAACCGACGAGGTGCAGGCGCTTACCGCCATGCGAAACGCCATAGAGGAAGAAAAAGCAAAGCTTTCAAGCGAGCTTTTGCGCCTTCAGGAAACACTGGAACGCACCGAAAGCGACTACGCATCGCTGAAAAAGGAACACGAAGCCATGCTCGCCCGGTATGAGTCCATGTCGGAAATGGCAAAGAATTACGACAAGACCTGCGCCGATGCGGGGAGCATCCTCGCTCTTGCCAAAAGCAAGGCGGACGAGATCACAAGCGACGCCGAGACCGAAGCGGCGGTGATCCTTGCGGGAGCCAAGAAGGAAGCGGACGCCTGCCTTATCAAAGCCAGAGCCGACGCCGACGCCTACGCCATAAAGCTTCGTGCCGAGTCCGAGACCCTCGTGGAAAAGAACAGGGAAAAGCTGGAATATCTCATCAGACGTCAGAAGCAGCTTCTCTCCACGCTTCAGCTTCATAAGAGCGAGATCTCCAGGTTTTACGATGAAACGGTATCGGGACTTACAAATAAAAACGATCCTGCCGCCGGAAAATAACGGACGAATATTGCTTGAAAAAGGAAAAATGGGAATCCCCCTCTGTGCGGGGTTCCCATTTCCTCATAAATACACATCGGAGTGAAATACTTTCATGGTCGTAATCGTTACAGACGCAAAATACCGTGCCTCGGTCGCCGCCATCCGCTCAATAGCGCTTGCGGGTCATGACGTTGTAGCCGTGCAGACGAAAACCGACGCAGGGCGTATCGTTCCCGCCTTTTCTTCAAGGCTTGTAAAGGAATCGTTCCTCCTTGAATGCTCTGTCAAGGACAAAGAGGAATACAAAAAGAGCCTTATCGGGCTTTGCCAAAAGTATTCAAATACAGATTCAAAAACGGACTCGGAAACGGAATCAAATACCGACGCAAATACCGACGCAAAGAGCGACGCAAAGCCCGTCCTCTTCCCCGTCGGCGCCGCAACGCTGTCGCTTCTTTCGGAAAACAGAGAGGAAATGAGCGCATTCTGTCATTTCGTCTGCGCTTCTCCGGATACGCTTTCGCTTGCAAACGACAAGGACAGAATGGCAAAGGCGGCAAGGGAAGCCGGTATCGGTACGCCGAAAAACTATGAAAAAGCCGAAGACGTTCCGGAAGACGGCTTCCCCGTTATCGTAAAGCCGAAATGCGGCGAGAAGTTCGGACTTCGGGCAAAAGACCGCTATGCGATCGCAAAAAACAGAACAGAGCTTCTTGCGGCAGTCGCAAGGATGAGCCGCTACGGCGGAAGCCCTGTCATTCAGGAAAAAATACAGGGCGACGGCATCGGCGTTTCGCTCCTTATGGCAGACGGAAAAGCCGTGAGCGCCATCTGCCACCGGCGCATCCGGGAATATCCGCACTCCGGCGGTCCCAGCGCCTGCTGTGAGAGCTTCTGCGACGAAAAACTGGTGCGGATGTCCGAAAAACTCCTTGCCTCGATCGGTTTTGAAGGGATCGCCATGGTGGAATATAAGCTGAAAGGAAGCTATGACGAAATAATCGGAAATTCTTCCCTTTCGGAAAACGCCTTCTTTCTCGAGGTGAATCCCCGCATCTGGGGAAGTTTTGCCCTCACCTTCTGCGCCCGCTCGGCTTTTTCCGAGGATTACGTCAAGGTATCGGGCGGCGAGCTTCCGTCACATCCCCCGTGCGGCTATGAAACGGGCGTGCGTATGCGATACATTCTCAGCGATCTTGCCGCCATCGGTGATTATCTTGTCCACTTTGAACGGAAGAAAGCCTTCGGCGGCATCCGGGATCTCTTCTCGAAAAACGTCTGTGACGGCATAAACGTCCACTTCGACAAAAAGCCGTTCCGGAAATATCTTCTGTCGAAAATAATTAAGTAAAGAGTAAACGAATAAGGAAGAAACGCCATGTCGATGATCGTAAAACTCGGTAAAAAAGCAAAAGGAATACTGAAAAGCGCCGGATTCTTTGAAAAAGAGCACCGTGTCACCTACGTCCGCCGGGTCGAACGCATCCGGACGGATAAAAGGATATGCGCCATGACCTTTGACGACGGTCCCATGGCTCTGCCTGCCTCCCCCGACTCGCTCGGCGGCAAGTCCATGACGGCGCATCTTCTTGACACCTTCCGAAAATACGGCGCTCACGCCACCTTCGACGTCATCGGCGATACGGGCGAAAACTATCCCGACGTGTGCGGGAAGGTCGGAGGTCCCGCCTGGGGCGGCACGGCGTTCGACCACTACCCGGATTTTGAAAAGGATTCTTTCGGCGGCGCCGTCCATGCCCCCGGGCTTGTCCGCCGGATGCTCGACGAAGGCCACGAGCTTTCCAATCACGGGTACCGGCATATCATCTTCGGGAAGAAGCCCTTCGTATACGGTAAACGGGAATACCTCGGAAGCCTCGACAAAACGGTGGAGGATCTCGAAAGACTGCACCGCTTTGTAAAAGAGAATTTCGGCTATGAAATGAAGCTCTCCCGCCCGCCCCACTATGTGGACAGAATCGACCGGCATTTCACAAGCTATGACGCCTACGCACTCATGGGTTACACGTACATGGCGGCTTCCTACGACGGCGGCGGCTGGCTCCCCTCCTCTGCGGAGGATGCCGAAAATGCCGAGGTTTCCGAAATGGCAGCACTTATTGAAAACAGACTCGGGGAAGACCCCGACTTCTTCCGCGGACAGATCATCTTCCAGAAGGACGGGTACAACATGGCAAAGCGCACCCCCATTGCCTACGCCCTTGATGCGCAGCTCCGGCTCCTCACGGAATACGGCTATAAGGTCGTGCCCGTAGGCGAGCTTCTCGCCGAATCCCCCTTTGCGGACGTGGGACGGGAATGCGATATATTCGAAAAGCTGGTATCCCTTTCAAAAGACAGAGCCGTCGCCTTCGACGACAACACGGTGCGCCTCGAAAAAACGATGACAAACTACGAGCTTGCCATGCTCCTTTGCCCGAAGGAGGTCGCCGTAAACGAGCGGATAGAGTCGATCAAGAAAACCGGGCGCTTCCTTTCCGAGTACGATGCGGCACTGCGCTATGCAAAGGAAAAAGGATACACCGCCAAAGACAAAAAGGGAAAAGACCCCGTCACGGTCTTCCCCGGCGGCAAAGAGAAGGCGCAGGGATATACAAGATACGAGGTATACGGGAATATCGAAACCAAATAAACGAGAAATAAGGAGACAGTGCAGAACTGCCTCCTTCGTTTTTCACTTATTTTCTCCCTTCCGCCATAACGTCCGCTCTCCGGAACAGCTTTTTCAGCACAAAGACGGCGGCAATGGCAAGGACGAGCTCCGCACAAAGCTGGGAATAGGAAAGTCCGTACAGCGGGAACAGCTTATTCAGAATGACAAGCGCCGGGATCTCCAGCACCAGCTTCCGCAGGATGGCAAAGATGAGCGACTCCTTCCCCATCCCCACGGCCTGGAAAATGCCGACAGCCAGAAAGTCAAGAGCAAGGAACGGAAGACCGAGGCAGAAGCCGCGCAGAAATCTGCTTCCGTAGGCGACGATGGCTTCGTCCTTCATAAAGGATGCGACGATATTTCCCGCAAAAATGAAATAGGCGCAGGAGGCGAGAACGATAAAGCTCATGGAAACGGCGGCGGTGAAGCGGACGGATCTTTTCATCCGTCCGGCATTGCCCGAAGCATAATTATAGCCCACGAGCGGCATGATGCCCTGCCCGATGCCCATGGATATGTACATGGGCACCATGTTGATCTTGTGGGTGATGCCCATGGCGGCGACCGCCGCAGTGTCAAAGGCGGCGGTGAAGTTGTTCAGCACCGTCATCCCCGTCACGTTCAGCAGGTTCTGAATGGCGGCAGGCACGCCCACGGCAAAGATGGCAGAGACGATCTCTTCAGAAAAGCAGAACTTTTTCGGCGAGATGCAGACGCAGGTGCTTTTCCTTGTCGCAAACAGCAGGATAAAGAAGTAAAGACACGCCGCACAGTTGGAAACAAAGGTGGCAAAGCCCGCTCCGGCGGCTCCCATGCCGAGACCCCACGGCATAATGAAGATCGGGTCGAGGATCACGTTCAGAATGCAGCCGCTCACGGTGCCGAGGCTCGCATGGAGCGAATTTCCCTCCGCCCGCACAAGACTGCCGAGCACCACGTTGAGGATGGACGGCGCCGTACCGAGGGTGACCGTCCAGAAAAGATACCTTCCGGTGGCGTTCACGGTGTCGGCGTCCGCCCCGAGAAGAGCGAGAAGCTGCGGACGAAGGACGGTACATAAAAGCGAAAACAGAAGGGAGCTTGCCACGGCGCACCAGAAGCCGAACGCCGAGGTTCTTTTCACCTTCTCGTATTCGTGCTTTCCGAGGCACCGGCTCATATAGCTCGACGTTCCCACGCCGAACAGATTGTTCACGGCGTTGAAGGCAAGGAGCACCGGAGCGGCAAGGGTCACGGCGGCGGTCTGTACCGCATCGCCTGTAAGCCCCACGAAATACGTGTCGGCAAGGTTATAAAGAATCATCACGAGCGATCCCACCACCGTGGGCACGGCAAGGCTCGCCACCGCCTTCGGGATCGGCATTTCTTCAAACAGATAGGTTTTCTTCTGGTCAGTCATGGTTCGTTTCTCCGGATTAGAATAGTCAAAGCATGTCAAAACAGCTCCCCGAGCACAAGACCCGGAGAGCTGTCTCTTGCTTGTTCGGTTTAGACCGAAAGGGTCAGCAAATCAAGCGGAATTTGTAAATTCAGACCTGTATTGCCTTCTGCCTTGCCGATCAATAGTTGGGCGCTGCGGGCTCGTTGGGAACGAAGTATACCGTGTATTCGGTATCGCCCAGCTCCTTCTCGATGGCTTCGCCCACGTTGCCGCTGTACATGTAGGTCACCTGCGGAGCGCCGAACATGATGCCCTTGCGTCCGTAATGCTGAACGTAGGTGTTGTTCTTCAGGACGGGGAGCCACTGGCTGTACTGTGCGCCGATGTAGAGAAGGTTGCTTCTGCCTCTGTCGAAGACGTTGCCTTCGATGACGTAGTTGTCGGCTCTGTTGTAGCCGCCGCCCCGGATGTGTGCGTCGTTGCCCCGGTCGGGACGCTGCTGACCGAAGCCCATGCCGCAGCTGCGCAGGATGTTATCCTTTATGAGGATGTTTTCCATTCTTCTGACGGCATTCACGTTATCCGAAGCGCTGTTAAAGTACTCGATGTTGTAAATGCACTTTTCGATGACGTTGTTGGTGTAGGTTACGTTCTTCATGACGCAGTCGTTTGTGCCGCCGTTGAACTGGTGGGTGATACCGGCGTCGTAGCACTGGTATACATAGCAGTTATCAATGAGGTAACCGTCGCAGGAGCCGAATATCTCCACGCCGTTGCCGTAACGGGTGATGCCGCTGCTGCCCTGGAAGGAGCCGCCGATGAAGCCGACCTCGCAGTTGGTGACGGTGAGCTTATTGGTGGAAGGAGCGCTGATACCGTGCGCACCGCAGTACATGAAGCAGAGGTTGTCAACGGTAACGCCGCTGCCGCTGACACGGAGACCGTGAACGCCCCGGTTCAGCTCAACGGTGTCATAAAGCTCGCCGGGGTTGCCCTCGTCAAGACGGTAATAAATCTGCTTTGAAACGGGATCGTGCCAGAAGAAGTTGTTTTCAAGGTCTTCGATGCCCTTGAAGGGAGTGCCGGTGGTGCGGTTGGTGATGCCGTCGGTGTCAACGACGACCTTCACGGCAAACCTCTCGCCCTCGTTCATGACGATGGTGCCCACGTCCTCGGTCACTCTTTCGTGATACTTATAGACGTTTGCGACCTCGGTCTTTTCCCATGCGGAGGCATAATTTGCGTTTTCGGGAGAAGCCGTGATGACCGGCTTTGCGCCTTCGCCGTAGGCGGAGTAGGTCACGCCTGCCTTGGCGGCGATGTTGCCCCGGAAGGTATCGCCCCGGCGGAAGAGAACGGCGTCGCCGCTGGCAAGCTTTGCGGAGCTTACCTTGTCGAGGGTCTTCCACGCCTTGTCGGGAGAAGTGCCTTCGTTCTCGTCGCTGCCGTCGGCGGATACGTAGTATGCCTTTCCGCTGTACTTTACGCTTGTTTCGGTGGCACGGATGGCGGCGATGCGCTCGGCGGTGACGGCGTCAAGGTCTTCGACGTATTTGATACCGTCCGAGAAGTCCTTGATCTCAAGACCTACCGTGCTGTCCCAGAGCTCCTTGCCGTCCTCGGCAATGCTCTTGATCTTATGACCGACGGAAGCCTCCATGACCTCGTAGAAAGCCCAGTGAGTGCTGTCGATGTCCTTGAATACGGTGGGAAGACGGAAAGGTATAGAGGAAGCGTCTACCCTTCTGCCGCTTGCATTGTTGATGACCTTCACCACCTCGGCACGGCTGATGGTGTTGTCGGGCTTGAAGGAATAGGTACCGTCGCCGTTGTTGTAGCCGTTGATGATGCCCGCCTTGGCAGATGCCATGATCACGTTGTATCTCGGATGGTTTTCGGCAACGTCGGTGAAGGAAGCTTGCTTATCGCCGCCGGACGTGAGGTTCATGTTGTAGATAAGCTCTACGAATTCGGCTCTGGTGATAGCCTTGTCGGGCAGGAATTCGCCGCTGTAGGCGCCGAGGAGCTTCTGCGATTCGCAGTAAGCGATGTACTTCCTGTACCATGCGTCCTCGGCAATATCGGTGAAGGAGGCGGTAAGATCCGTGGGAATCTTATACTCGCCGCCGGCAAGAAGACGGGCTGCGATGGTGCATGCCTCGGCTCTCGTCATGGTGCCCTCCGGCTTGAAGGTGCCGTCGGAGTAACCGTTGATATAGGTCTTATGGGAGCCCATGCCGGGCTTTTCCTTGAAGAAGTCAAGGGTGGCAACGAATACCACGTCGTTTTCATCCAGAAGCTCGGTGCTCGTCTCGCCGAAGGGATATACGTAAGCCTGTCTGAACACGTGGTTCACGCCCTCGGCGAAAACAGACTCGGCGCCGGAAAGGTCGATGGTCGCCACAGACCAGATGCCGATATCCATGGTCTCCTCGGATTCCGCATAATACGGACCCGTGAAGTGCTTGTCCGAGTCCTGCGAGAAGGTCATGACCTTGAAGCCGAGACGGAGGTCGGGACGGGGGTTTTCCGAAACGTACTTGTAGGTGACCTGCAGATACTTATACTTGTCAAGGTCAACGTTCGCCTTGGTGTATTCCCAGCCGTTGAGGGTGATGACCTCGTCCTTTTCTCTGTCCTTGGCGATGCCGACCTTGATGCTCTTGATGCCGTCCTCGGTCTCGGTCACGGCGGTAGCGGCATGACAGTAGTCATCGCCCTTCATGTAGTAGGAGGGATAAACGAGATTGATGGCGTCCTTGTCCACCTTTTCGTATTCCCATTTCGCGGTGAAGGAACCGGAAAACTCGGGAACCTCGATAAAGTTTCCGTCCTCATATACCTTTCCGTCGTAGTCGAAGAGCCAGCCGACGAACTTGGCTCCGTCCAGCGTATAGGGACACTTGGGAAGGTAGATCGCCTCGCCCGCCTTCGATACGACCGGCTCGGGGTTATTGCCCTTCGCCTTGATCTCTCCGGGATAGAACTGGAAGGAGAAGGTCATGTCGGGATTGGGGTTGGTCTTTGTCAGCACGATCTTTTCGATGTACATCACGTCCTTTTCGGACAGAAGACTGCGGGAGGTTCTGCCGTAAGGATAGAAATGCAGCTGATGGAGGATATGGGTATCGTAAAGAACCGACAGCTTGGGCTTTGCGGCGGAGCCGATACAGAAGGTCACCGTGCTCCATTCCCCTGCCTTGACGGGCTCTACCGACTGCATGCTGACCGACTTGTTGAGAGCGCCGCCGTTGGTCATGAAGTCCATATTCATATAGCCGAAGTAGCTGGGGTCGTCGGTGTCGTACTTGTAATAGACAACGGCGTAGTTGTAGCTGTCCAGATCGAATTCCTTCGAAGCAAGGTCCCAGGAGTCGAGGGAAATGGCATCATCCAGCGTCGAAGCGTCGTTGGGGACGATTTTGACGGCGGTCCTGCCGTCGATCTTGAAATTCTTCTCATAGGTGCAGGTGTCCCGGGAGTTCACAACGGCGTTGAGAATGCCGGAATAACCCAGCTCAAGACCGGTGACGGCGGCAAGAGAAGCGGTCATGCATGCCGAGGAGCCGACAAGAGCGGCTGTGAGAAGGCAGGACACGACCCGAGTGATTACCGTTTTTTTCATGGCGCATTCCTTTCTTTTTTAGGTGCCGGAAAAGGGCACCGGTTTGCAGTTTACACTACGTTATGATTATAACATATCGCCGTGGAAAAATCAAGGACTTTCCGCTTGTCAGAATTTACATATAAATTGCAATATAAAGATTCCACAAAGTTAAGCAACCGAAATTTGTTTGATAAGCATATCAGAAGAAAGACCGTTAAGAGATCTTCTCGGATAGTTGTTGATCCAATGTTCAATCATCTTAATTCTCTCATGAGAGA
>JAZRXH010000020.1:0-15399 GCA_045600125.1 Eubacteriales bacterium
CGGATACATTTTACCATAAATTCGGACTTTTTTCAACTGTACGGTTTTCCGGGTTTTGAGTTCTCTTTTCTGTCCACTTTTCGGGGACGTTACCTCATTACCCTAAAATCACTGTGTCCGTTTTTATGGGTACAGTTTAACTCCACACTCCACACTCCGCACTCCACACTCCACACTCCACACTCCACACTCCACACTTTTCCTAACTTCTAACTCTTATTTCAAATTTACCGGTAATGTCGTTTCCCTCAAAATCCGTGACCCTGCAGGACTTGATGCGGTCTCCGATAATATGCGCCTCGCAGATGCCGCCGAAGACCGCCAGCTTCAGTCTGAACTCGTCGGTGTCCTTCCTCGGGAAGGCGGGCAGAAGAACGATATTCTTTTCGTCGCTCTTTATCAGCATCTCGCAGACGGCGGAGAGGAAGATGCCGTTCGCCGTGGTGAACCACGGTCTTGAAAGGATGCCGGGCTCACATATCTCGAAAAGCTCACGGAACACGCCCGTTTCCTCAAAGCACTGCGCAAGCGACGCATAGGCTTCCTTCGCCATGCCGCACCGTGCGTAGCCCTCCGCCTTCCAGCAGGCGTACCACGGAGAGGTGCGCACGCCGCCCTTGTACATATTGCCGTAGTCCCGCTCATTCACGGTAAAATCCCGCCATGCCGCCATCAGCTTCTCGTCGCTTGCCGGAAGCACGTCGAAGGGGAATTTCCCCGCAAACACGCCCACGCTCTTCTGCTCGCCGTGGTACGGGATATACTTTTCTCCGTCGGTGGGAAGGCTCTCCCGCAGCTTTATGCAGAGCGCCCGGCACTCGGCACGGTATTCTTCGTCGATCCCGAGCAACTCCGAGGCGTCGGCACATGCCTCGAGGGTCGCAATGGCTCCGCACTGCGACATGAAGGCGTTCTCCACCGACGAGCCGAGGCGTTCAAGGTCGGTGCATTTGCCGAGGTAAACACGCTCGCCGTCCCGGTAGAGCATATGGAGCGTGAAGAACTTGGCGCAGCCCCGGATCATCCGATAGCACCTGCCGAGGAATTCCTTGTCCCGGCTGAAAAGATAATACTGGTATGCGCCGAGAGCGGCAAGGCTCATGTGGAAAACGTGCTCGAACCAGAAGCCCGGGCGGGAGCATTCGTCCCCGTACTCGTTGGTCTCCCACGGAAAGCGTACCTGCTCGTTGCCGAGGCTCGTGACACGGGCGACGGCTTTTTCAAGGCACACGGTGCTCCGGAAGGTGGGGACCCGCTTTGCCATTTCGGTGCGTCCCGAAAGAAGGAGCCCGAAGAAGCTGTAATACTCATCAAAGGCAAAGAACTTGCCGTCCCACATGGCGCCGCAAAGTCCCACGGGGATCGACCAGCGGGTGGTATAGCACTTGAGGTCGTAGAGGGCGGTCTTGAAGATCTCGTTGACCGTTTCGTCCGGCGTTTCGACATAGCCGAGCGAGAAATAGCGGCGCATCTCCTCTTCGTGGAGAGCGGCAAGACCGTCATAGCCGAGTTTTTCGGCTTTTTGCAGCATTTGTTCCGTCTTTTTTTGCGGCTCTTTTTCAAAATAGTCGTCCTCAAGGCAGAAGAAGAATTCGAGGCTCTCCCCTTCTGCGGCGTCGAAAACGAGGGAAAGCACGTTGCCCTCAGCTTCGGTGTATCCCTTATTTCCCGCAATACACGCCTCGCCCCGGTAGGTGTCAAGCCCCGTCGCCGTAAAGCCGAGCCTTGCCGTATTGCCGTCTGTCTTTGCCTCCCCTGCCTCCAGCGCCTCGTCCGAAAAATCCGAGTAGCCGCAAAGGGTGTAGACCAGCTTCATCCGTTTTTTCCCCTGCGGCATACGGGTGAAGGTCTTTTTCATAAAATACAGATTTTCCCCCTGCATGAGGCGGGATTCGGTCCTGATTTCCGCCCCGTCGGCATAGCGGCAGACGCCGATGAGAAGCCCCTTTTCGGGCAGGAGCTCCTGCGTGCATTCGTTCAGCTCGATCTCGGAGCCCTCGAAGAAGCGGAGACTTCCGAAGCTGAGGATGCGCTGCGGAATGCTGTCATAGGTCCTTGCCGTTCTTCTTCCCGCCCGGTGGACGGTGCCGGGGAAGGCATTCATCCCCTTGGGACACCCCCGCCAGAAGGTCCCCTCGCAGTCGGTGGATATGGCGATATCGCCGTTTCCGAGGATGGGAGGAAAGTAGGAAGGATCGTTCCGACCAAGATCGTATTTCATAGATAAATCACTCCTTTTTGACCATATTAGCACAATAATTGCAGAATTTCAATTCAAAATTCACGCTTTCGGTATTGACTTTTTTCGCTTTCGGCGTATAATGGCGTATATTATCAAAAAAGGCTCACGGAGGAAAAAAATGACCGTCACCGAAAAGCCCTTTCACATCCACTTCTTTCCGAAGAACGGCAGCGGCTTTGCCATTACCGAGTTCGGTCATTCCCGACGGGAAACGAAATGCAAAGTCCATGCCAACGTGCGGCATGAAACCATATTCCACTTCGTGATAAAGGGAGTGTGCCGCTTCTGCACCTTCGACGCAGAGCCGGGCGAGGCGTTCACGGTGGCGGACGGCGTGATGCACTCGTTTTCGGTGGAGGCGGGATACGAGCATTACTGGTTCTGCGCAAGCGGGGACAAAATGCCGCTGATTCTGGCGGTCTTCGGCATAAGCGGAGAGGATCACGGGCGTTTCGAGGTGAAGATGCCGCTTTGTGAGCTGGAAAAGGCGCTTTCCGACGTCTTTGCCAAATGTGCCGCCGCCGACACAGACAGCGCCTACGCCATGGTGAGCTCGCTGTTCTTCTCTCTTCTTCCCCTTCTCCGGAAGAAAGAGGAGGGCGCCGGGAACGCCGGGAAGAAGGACGCCTGCGCCGCCGCCGCTTCCTTTATGGAGCGATGCTTTTACCGCCGTCTTCCTATGACCGAGGTTGCCGCCGAGGCGGGAGTATCCGAGAAGCACCTCTGCCGCCTCTTCCGAAAGAATTACGGGATACCCCCGGTAAGGTACCTTGCCTCGGTGCGGATGAAAAACGCCCGCCGTCTTCTCGAGACCACGCCGCTGACGGTGGCGCAGATCGCCTCGGCGACAGGTTACCCTTCCCAGCCGGCGTTCTCCGAGAGCTTCAAAAAACACTACGGCGTCTACCCCTCCCGGCTGCGGGAGGATCGTATCGAAAAACAGACCGAGCTGTAAAGCTTGTACAAAAAAAGCGGACCGCCCCTTGCGCTGTTGCAGGAGCGGTCCTTCATCTTTATTGTTTTTGTTGTCTTCTGTGCTTCAACGGTACTTGTCGTTGGTACAGCCGCCGTTTTCAAGGCACCGGTGCTTATTCAGGCATTCGTAGGTCACCGAATGCGCATCCGAGATGCGGAAAAGCGCCGTGTTCCCGTCGATGACGCTGCAATAGCGCTCGATCACCTCACGGAATTTGTGTTCCTTTTTCGGCTCTTTTTTCGGCTCTCTTTTTTGCTCTCTGTTCTGCTCCATACCGATCGTTTCATCCCCTTTTTCCGCTATGCTGTCTTACAGATAGTTTATACCCGGGCGCCGTGATATATACGCACGAAAAGAGGAAAAGAAGAAGAAAAAGGCGATGCTCCATAGAAGCACCGCCCGTTTTATCCCGGGATCTGACGGGATGCGATCAGTATTCAAGGAAAGCGCAGACCGGGTAATGGTCGGAAACAAACCTGTCCCCGTCCCGGTAATTCTTTACGGTATACGCTTTTTCTCCTTTTGCACCGACGTTCGAGAATATGTAGTCGATCTTGACGGTCTTGTCCTCGCCGCCGTTATTTTCGGGAAGATAGGCGCCGAAATTGTGGAAGGTATTGTCCGCTTCCTTCGTAAGGTCGAAAAGTCCCAGCTTCTCATTTGCGAGAACGGCGATCTCGGGAGTGTCCGGTGGTGCGTTCATATCGCCGGTCAGGACAAGAGCGTCCGAGTCCGAAGCGCACGCCGAGAGCTTCTGCATAATCTGCTCGGCGCCGGCGATCCTTGCAAGAGATCCCTTGTGGTCAAGATGGGTATTGCAGAAGGTGACGACCTTTCCGTCCTTATCCGCAAGCCTTGCGATGACGGTGGTTCTCGGGCATTTCGACTGGTCGAGATGATCGTAATGAGAGCCGGGAACCGAAGGCGTATCCGACAGCCAGAAGGTCTCAAAGCCGATCAGCTCGAAGGCGTCCCGGCGGTATGCCAGGTTCACGCCCTCTCCGCCGAAGTTTTGTTCTCTGCCGCAGCCGAGAACGGCATAGCGGTCACCGACGAGGCTTCGCAGGTCGGCGAGCATTTCACGCCTTACCTCCTGAAAGCCGATAAGATCCGGCGCTTCCTCGGTTATGCACTGCTTTACGAGGTCGGTGCGGTTTCCCCAGTAGTTGATACCGTCGGATACTACGGCGGTGCGAAGGTTGAAGGTCATCACTTTACAATTCATGGTGTTTTGCAGTCCTTTCAGATTTCACTCGTATACGATTTATTCGAGAACGACGAGCTTTGCCGCCTCTCCGAGATAGGTTTCTTCCCGTGTGCCGCAGGTGAGGATCACAATCTGGTATTCCTCTGCCATCCTGCGAAGGACGTCCAGAACGCCATGCAGCCTCTCATCGTCCATCTGCACGAAGGAATCGTCAAAAATAAAGGTGGGCTTTTCACGGCAGAGCTGCTCGGACAGAGCGATCCGCAGAGCGATATACGCCGCATCCACGGCGCCGGCGCTGAGGTAGCCGAGGCTCACGCTTTCGTCCTTTTCCGCCTCGATGACCCGTATTCCTTCGTTTTCATCGAAAAGAAGGCTTTTGTATTTGCCCTCGGTGAAGGTGGCGAACAGCTCGGAGGCTCTTGCGGATATTCTCGGCAGAATGCCGCTGCGTATATTCTCCCGGGATTTTTCGAGCAGCGTCATGGCAAGCTCGAGAGCGTCTCTGCCCGTCACGGCTTTCGAGAGTTTTTCCCGGATCCCGGCTCTTTTATTCTCACAGTCCGCCGCATTGCAGACACCGGCGCTGAGTCTTGCCGCATCGGTGCGAAGGTCTCCGATCCGCTTCTCGAGGGCGCTGTTTGCACTTTGGAAAAATCTGATCTCCCGTTCCACCGTTTCGGCGTCACGCTCCGGCTCGGTCGGCTGTTTTTTGGAAGCCGCAAGAGCCAGCTTTTCGGTATCGACGCCGGAAAGAAGCCCCGCAAGGATTTTCTGCGCCTTGTCGTATTCGGCTCTGTCTTTTTCGTACCGGTTTACCCGCTCCTCCAGCATTTCGGTCAGCTCGTCACGAAGATGTCTTACTTCGTCCTTCCCGCCGAGCCTGTCCCCGTATCCCAGCTTTTCACACATCTCCCGCAGGGCGTCGGTGCAGAGGGTAAACTCGGTTTCCTTTTCGCCAAAAGCCTTCTGCGCCTTTTTCAGCTCCTCGCCTCTCGCTTTTCTCGTGCGACGGTATTTTACATAGCCGCCCGTGAAGGCTTCACAGTCGCTTTCCTTTTCGATGGAATAGAGATCGAGAAGCTCCCGTATCTCCTTCTTTACCTTTGAACGCTTTACCCACAGAATGATCGAAAAAGGCGACGTAACGATCAGCGCCGTGAGGACGATCGCCCATGCGGTGAGTTTTTTTCTTTTGCTTATAAGTTCCGAAAGGCGTGCGGTAAGCTCCTCCGGGGAAAAGTCCGCATCGTTTTCGAGCCGTGCATAAATATCGCCGTATTCCCCGTCGCCCGCCGACTCATAATTTTCCTTTGCGCACTCGCACAGCTTCTTTTCGGCGTCGAAGCCCTCCGAAGAAATGAGGTAGTCGGAAAACGCCCGCCGCAGCTTTGCAAGGAATTCCGGGGAAACGAAGAAGCCTTTGAAGGTACACATTTCCGTCGATCTTTCAAGGAACGCCTTTCCGACCCTCGCCTCGTTCTCGGCGCTTCGGATCTCACCGAGCTTTTTCTCGGCGGCGTACGCCTCGATGTTCGTCATTTCGGCAAGCAGCCGTTCAAAGGCTATGCGGTTGTCCGAGAGGTTTTTCTCCTTATCGGCGATGCTCTTTTCGACGGCGGCTCTGTCCTCTTCGTTCTTCTTTGCCTCTTCGATGGAGGCGCTGAGCTCGTCGAGTTTTCTTTCCAGCTCGAAGATGATACCGGTCCGGCGCATGGAGTTGTACAGCTCGTTCCGGGCTGCCTTCAGTTCCTTCATCGCCCTGTCCGCTCCCGCCGTGTCCTCGCCGAGCAGCGCCCGTTCAAGACCGGCTCCGGTATCCCGGGCGTTTCCCACGCTTCGGTCCGGCTGGCTTACGAAAGCGCTCTTTTCAAAGGTCACGCCGTCCACGCCGAGGAGTGCTTCGCCGGGCTCCATCCCCGCAAACTGCTCCGAGCCGGTGGCGCTGATGACACGTCCCGCCGAGCCCTTCCGTGACGAATTCCGTTCCACACGGTAGGTATCGCCCCCGGCTGTTTCCACTACCAGCGAGCCGCTTACCGCATTTTCTCCCCACGGCGTATAACGGAGCTTTTCGTTTTTCGTTTCGTCGCTGCCCCTTCCCTCGAAGCCGTAGAGGACGTACTTCACGAAGGAGGAAAGAGTGGACTTCCCCGACTCGTTTCTGCCCCGCACGACGGTTATCCCGTCGTCAAAGCCGATGTGCTTTCCGCACAGCTTTCCGAAGGAGCCGATTTCACATGTCTTAATTTTCATGTTCCGGGTATACTCCCTTTTTTGTTTTTCATTGCGTTCTGTACCGTTCATGCCGCAGGTGATCCGGCAAAACAGGGCTTCACGGTCCCTCGAAAAAGTCGTCGAGGTCGCAGTGGACGCCGGTGCCCTCTCCGCCGTTTTCGTCGGCGTTTTTCCGCATGGCGCTTGCCACCTCGTCGAAGTCGTCAAGATCCACACAGGCACGTCCGTTTTTGCCGCTGCGGACGCTGCCCGCATTTTTCTGTTTTTCCACGTCCGCCGCCGTCCGGATGCCGTCCCGGTGCCAGCTTTCAAGGAGCTTCGTCATATAGGCGAAGGAGGGCTTTGCGATGTTATCCACCGTCTTCTCGAAGGCGAGGGTGATAAGCTCCTCGGCGCTTCCGAATTCCCCAAACCAGCGGTCTATGTACGCCTTCTCCCTGGAGGTAAAGGCTCTGCCGACGATGCCGGTGATCCTTCTGACCTTCGCTTCGTTTTTGGCGCTCGCCCGCTTTTTTTCGAGATACGCTTCCAGTTTTTCGTAGTCGCACACGCCCTCGTCATAGAGGGAGATCGCCACCTTCTCCACGTAGCGCATGGACTTCTTGTCGTTTTCGGCGCAATACTCCACGATGCGCATGATCATGACGGGGGAAAGAAGCACGTAATCCACAAGGTTCACGAGCATGGCGATATCCGACGGGGAAAACACCTTGCCCAGCGTCTTCTCCGCATAGCCGATCAGCGATTTCAGCTCGGTATTTTCCGAAATGAGCCTTGCCAGCTCCTCCCCGGTATAGACCCTGGTATTGTTCTCCCGCATGGAGGGGAGGACTTTTCCGCCCGGTTCTTCCGTGCCCTTATCGGTACCGGACGAAGAAACGACGTTTTTCGCACCTTCCCCGGAAGATTCGGCAGGAGCTTCCCCCTGCCGCTTTCCGGCTTTGTCCGTCGACGCCGGCGCTGTTTCTCCTATTTCTTTTTCGTCTTTGCTTAACGGAACGGTATCGGCGCCCCCGCGTTTTTTCTTTGCACCCGGACCTCCCGCCGTCACAAGACCCGCTCCCCGCCAGTATGCCACGGCGGAAGCGGCTTCGTTCTGCGTAAGGTCAAGCGCCGAGCACAGCTCCTCGGTATCGGTCTCTCCCGATGTGCCGAGCAGGTATACCAGCACCCGTATCTCGCAAAGCTCCGAGCAGGACGCCGCATACTCCCGGAGCTCGTCGGCATCCGGCACCCTTTTTATCGTAATTTTCATTTTTGGCTGTTCCTTACCTTCTGCGTTTTACACGTCGAGGATGACGGGGAGGATCATGGGCTTTCTCTTGGTCTTGCTGTAGATGAACGCCGTCAGCTCGTCCTTGACCCGGGTCTTGATCTCGTTCCAGTCGTCGCTTTCCTCCTCAAAGCATTCCTCGAGGATCTCGGCGGCACGGACCTTGACGCTGTCCATCAGCTCCTCCGCCTCACGGACGTAGACGAAGCCTCTCGAAACGATATCCGGACCGGAAACGAGGCGCTTCGAATCGAAGTCGGCGGCAGCGACCACCACGATGAGGCCGTCCTGACCCAGGTGTCTTCTGTCCCGAAGGACGATATTGCCCACGTCGCCCACGCCGAAGCCGTCCACAAGCACCTTGCCGGAGGGCACCGTTTCGGTCATTTCCATGGTATCCTCGGTAAACTCGATGACCTTGCCCACATCGGGGATGAGGGTATGGTGCGAGTCGATGCCCACCTCGTGCGCCAGCTCCGCATTCGCCCGCAGATGTCTGTATTCACCGTGGAGCGGTACGAAGAATTTCGGCTTTGTGAGCACCTGCATGAGCTTCAGTTCCTCGGCGCAGCCGTGACCCGAAACGTGTACCTCCTCCTCGGAGTTATTGTAGACCGAAACGCCCCGCTTCATCAGCTCGTTGATGATCTTGGTGACCGAGCGCTCGTTGCCGGGAATGAGGGAGGCGGACAGCACCACCATATCGTTCTCGCCCAGCTGTACTTTGTCGTGGTCGGCGTACGCCATGCGGTAGAGGGCGCTCATGGGCTCGCCCTGAGTGCCGGTGGTGACGAGAGTCAGCTCCTCCGGCTTATACCGGCGGATGTCGTTGATGTCGATGAGGGTATTCTGGGGGATATCCATATAGCCGAGCTCGTTGGCGGCGCTGAGCACGTTCAGCATACTGCGTCCGGTGACGGCGACCTTTCTGCCGTACTTATGGGAATAGTCGATGATCTGCTGTACCCGGTGGACGTTGGAGGAGAAGGTGGCGATGATGATCCTCTTGTCACAGCCCCGGAAGAGGTTGTCGAGGGACTTGCCCACCTTCTTTTCCGACATGGTATAGCCGCCTCGCTCCGCATTGGTGGAGTCGCTGAAGAGGGCGAGGAGTCCGGCGTTGCCGATCTCGCCGAGCCGTGTGAAGTTGATGGGGTCGTCGGAGATGGGCGTGAGGTCGATCTTGAAGTCGCCGGTGAAGAGGATCTTGCCCACGGGGGTGTCGATGGCGATGGCGCAGGAGTCGGCGATGGAGTGGTTGACACGGATGAACTCCGCCTCGAAGACGCCGAGTCTTACGGTATCGCCCGCCCGCACACGGCGGAGAGATGTAGTCTTTTCGAGTCCGTGCTCGATGAGCTTATAGTTGAGGATGCCGAGGGTGAGGGGGGTGCCGTAGATCGGCACGTTCAGCGAGCGAAGGACGTAGGGGATGGCGCCGATATGATCCTCGTGGCCGTGGGTAATGAGGATCGCTCTGACCTTATCGGCGTTCTTCTGGAGATAGGTGGTATCCGGGATGACGAGGTCGATGCCCAGCATATCGTCATCCGGGAAGCCGACACCGCAGTCGACGACGATGATATCGTCCTCGTATTCGACGCAGGTCATATTTCTGCCGATCTCGCCGAGACCTCCCAGCGGGATGACACGGAGCTTGGACGTGGGCTTTTTCTTTTCCTCCGTCTTTGCCTTTGCATTGTTTTTGAATTTTGCCATATTGATTTATAACCTTACCTTTCTTTGGGGGCAGCGGTCCCGGCACGTTCCGTATGTGCGGGCATACGCTGCTTCTGAAATAATTACTGTTTCGGACGCACTTAAAAAGCGCACAAGTTGACTGACTTTTTCGAGAACGGAAGCATATCGTTTGATGCACTTCCCAAGTGCAAAAATGCACACGCCGAAAGCCCGATAGTTCCATTACGGTCATATCGGAGAAGAGATCCGGTTCGGGACAGCCGTTCTTTTTTGCTCTGCCGATCTTTCCGGCGGCTTTTTCCCCACCCCGCAGCACTCCCACCGTGCGCTGCGACCAAAGGTCGGGGACACCCCGAAAAGCATCCTGCGAAAGAAAGCGGCTGTCTTTTCCCTGCGTTATTCGGTTACACGGACACTTATACTCCCTATATTATGCACCGATTTTCCGGAAATGTCAACTGCAATTTATGAATTTCCGTGTTTTTTCGTGTTTTGCGATGTAAGTTTACAATTTCGTGTTTACAAAACGGATAAGTTGCTATATAATGTAGAATGTCAGAGTGTATGATAGCCGTTGTGTTGTCATGCGCCGGATGGGAGTTTGTGAAAAGCGCCGTGCTTCGGTACGCCCGGAGCCCCTGCCGAAAAAATCCCGGATACCGGCAAAAATCACCGGAAAAAATAACAAAGAAAGGAAGTAACAAGGAATGAATAAAACGCTGAAGCTCACACTCGCCGCCCTCTCCTGCGCCGCCCTTCTGACGGCGTGCGAAAGCACCGACCCTACGGCGGCTTCCCCGGATTTCGCTCTTGCGGGAAACGAGTTTGTGAATTACACGTTTGAATACCCGGACTTGTGGGAAGTCGTGCGCAACGACGGAATGATCGCCGTCAAAGAGCCCGAGGACAACGTGAGCATATCCTGCACCACCTTCGAGCCGGACGACCCGACGATGGCGGTCCTCGAATACTGGAACGGTTATCTTGATTCCTTCAGGGACGCCTTCGGCGGAACTGTCGAGGTCCTGTCCGTGGAAGAGATAAAGCTGGATGACGTTCCCGCCATGCTCGTCACCTACAGCGCCGACGCCGCCGGGGACCCCTACCGCTTCACCCAGTGCATCGGCATACGAAGCGGCACCGCTTATACCCTCACCTATACTGCGACACCGGAGGTGTGCGACACCTACATGAGCGCCATGACCCACGCCGTGTCCACCTTCCGCTTCATGGATTGACCCCGGGAGAGTCTTCCGGAAAAGAATCCGGAAAGAAATTGAAATTTGGAGATTAGTGAAATGTCTATAATAACGAAAGTGTTCGGCACCAAGAGCGAACGTGAAGTAAAGAAGCTCGAAAAGACCGTTCAGGCGATCGAGGCGCTGTCCGACAAGTACGCCGCCATGAGCGAAGCGGAGCTTCAGAATACCACCTCCGTTCTCAGAGAAAGATACAAAAACGGAGAAACGTTGGACGACCTTCTTCCCGACGCCTTTGCGGCAGTCCGTGAAGCGTCCTGGCGTGTTCTCGAAAAGCGTCATTACCGTGTACAGCTCATCGGCGGCATCATCCTGCATCAGGGACGTATCGCCGAGATGAAGACCGGTGAAGGCAAGACGCTGATGGCTACCCTCCCCTGCTACCTCAACGCCATTCCCGGAAACGGCGTACACGTGGTAACGGTCAACGACTACCTTGCCAAGCGTGACAGCGAGTGGATGGGAAAGGTTTACAACTACCTCGGTATGTCGGTGGGTCTTATCGTCCACGAAAAGTCCAGCGAGGAAAGACGGGAAGCGTATAACGCCGACATCACCTACGGCACCAACAACGAGCTTGGCTTTGACTATCTGCGTGACAACATGGCGACGAGCCTTGACGGTCTTGTGCAGAGAGGTCACAACTTCGCCATCGTGGACGAGGTGGACTCCATCCTCATCGATGAAGCGAGAACGCCTCTCATCATTTCGGGTCCCGGCGACAAGTCCACCGACCTTTACGTCATCGCCGACAAGTTCGCCCGCTCCCTCACCTGCAAGCGCATCAAGGAGCTGGACGACAAGGAGGACAACGACAACATCGGCGGCGACTACGTGGTAGACGAAAAGGCGAAGACGGTCGTTCTCACCGCCGACGGTATCCGCAAGGCGGAGGAGTATTTCCGTATCGAAAACCTCTCGGATCCCGCCAACGCCACCCTGCAGCATCACATCAATCAGGCGATCCGCGCCCACGGCATCATGGCAAACGAGGTCGATTACGTCGTCAAGGACGACGAGGTGCTCATCGTCGACCAGTTCACCGGCCGTATCATGCTGGGCAGACGCTATTCCAACGGTCTGCATCAGGCGATCGAAGCCAAGGAAGGCGTGAAGATCCAGAACGAGTCGAAGACCCTTGCGACGGTGACCTTCCAGAACTTCTTCCGTATCTACAAGAAGCTCTCCGGCATGACCGGTACGGCTCTTACCGAGGAGGAGGAATTCCGTCAGATCTACGCTCTCGACGTAGTGGAGGTTCCCACCAATAAGCCCTGCATAAGAAAGGACTTCAACGACGAGGTCTACAAGACCATGCGGGGCAAATACGAGGCGGTCATCAATCAGATCGTCGAGTGTCACGAAAAAGGACAGCCGGTGCTGGTCGGTACCGTGTCCATTGATAAATCCGAATACCTCTCCGAGCTTCTCAAGCGTCGGGGCGTGGCGCACAACGTGCTGAACGCCAAGTACCACGAGAAGGAAGCGGAGATCATCGCACAGGCGGGCAAGTACGGCGCCGTGACCATCTCCACCAACATGGCGGGCCGTGGTACCGATATCATGCTGGGCGGCAACTCGGAGTTCATGGCGAAAAAGGAAATGCGCAAGAACGGTCACGACGAAGAGGAGATCTCTCTTGCGACAAGCTACTTTGCCACCGAGGACGAGCATATTCTCAGCCTCCGGCGTGAATTTGCCGAATACGAGGCGAAATTCAAAGCCGAGATCGCACCCGAGGCGCAGAAGGTCATCGAGGCGGGCGGTCTCTACATCATCGGTACCGAGCGTCACGACTCCCGTCGTATCGACAACCAGCTCCGAGGCCGTGCGGGACGTCAGGGCGACCCCGGCTGCTCCAAGTTCTTCCTCTCTCTCGAGGACGATCTGATGCGGCTCTTCGGCGGCGAAAAGATGCAGAATATATTCGAGAAGGTCAACATTCCCGAAAACGAACCCGTCGGCGCCGGAATGCTCTCCAGCGGCATCGAGCGGGCGCAGAAGGCACGTGAATCGGTTCACTTCAACAGCCGTCTTTCGGTGCTCAACTACGACGACGTTATGAACACCCAGCGTCAGATCATATACAAGCAGCGTCAGGACGTGCTCCACGGCGAGGACATCCACGAGACCATCGTTTCGATGCTGGATGACGTTGTCAACACTGCCGTCGATTCCTTCGTTTCCTCGGAGATCCCGGAGGAATGGAACCTCGACGCTCTGCGCGGCTACTTCTTCGGCGTTCTCACCACCGACGAGGACTTCCGCTTTACCTCGGACGACCTTAACAAGCAGAGCACCGAAAAGATGCGTTCCCTCCTTCTCGACAGAGCCCATGAAAAGCTGGCAAAGAAGCAGGAGGAATTCGGCAAGGAGGACTTCGGCAAGATCGAGCGTGCCGTTCTTCTCCGGAACGTGGATATCAACTGGATCGACCACATCGACGCCATGGACGACCTGAAGGACGGTATCGGTCTGCGCAGCTACGGCTCCCGCGATCCGATCAACGAGTACCGTGTCGAGGGCGCCGACATGTTCGACGAGATGATCGCCAACATCAAGGAAGGCACCGCCAAGATGATCCTTTCGGTGGTTCCCACGACAAAGATCGAGCAGAAGGAAATGCCGAAGAACACAACCGAGGTAAAGCGTGACGACAGTACCGCTCCGGCTCCTGCCCGCTCCGCCTCCGGTCGTCCCGGAACCCTTCCCATGCCCGGGAGCGCCTACGGAAAGGCGGCAAAGCCGGACACCGAAACCAAGAAGCCGGTGGTTCTCAAGGCATCCGAAAAGATCGGCAGAAACGATCCCTGCCCCTGCGGAAGCGGCAAGAAGTATAAGAAGTGCTGCGGTGCAGGCAAGGTCGATAACGGCGAGGATTGACAGCCGTATTTCCTAAACAGATAAGTGATCAGAGTACGGGAGTGCCGTGGTATATGCCGTCGGCATTCCCGTTTAAGTTACAGCAAATCTTTGCAGACAGTAAAAAGGTGAAAAGATGGGATTCGGTCTTATTTTTGCGGGCTACGCATCGCTCCTGGCGCTCCGTGTCTTCCCGATGGAGCTGTTCGGCTTTATCGCCGTGACGATCGGCACGAAAAAGCTGTCGATCTACAACGCCAGGCTGCGCCTTGCGTATATTGCGTCGCTGCTTCTTCTCGTGTTCTCAGCGTTTGATGCGGTAATGTGGGTGCTGCGGGTGACCGGGGCGGTAAGCCTCGGGGCGGTCTTTGAAACGGCGCTTTCCTATGTTCATTCGCTGCTTCTTTTGCCGTTCCATATTTTTCTTTCTCTGGGGCTTCGGGATCTTTGTGCTTCGCTTTCCTTCGAAAAGGGCGTCAAGCGGTCGGTATTCGCCTTTTCCATCTGTATGACCTACTACGTCATTCTGGCGGTATGCGGCGTCGTGCAGTACGCCGGAAGAAATTACCCGGCGCTGAATCTCTGCTCGATCATGCTGTTCTTTGCAGTATTTATCGTATTTGAACTGCTTCTCCGGACCTGCAGCCGTGCCATCACCACCGACGAGGCGGAGGAGAAGGAGGAAAAGGCACTGCAGAGCTTTACCAAGCGCTTCGGAGGAAAAAAGGGCGGCGGCGCCGTGGGGAATGCTCCCCGGGGCAAAGGCGGGAAGTAAAATAACCACAAAGTGCCCGGCGGGTAGGGTGTATCATTCTCGACTCACGCCGTGAGTACAGCGATTGACCGCCTTTGTGTAATTTCGTTTCGCTGCCTACGCAGCCGATAGTATCACCATCGACTACTGCACACGAACGGGGGTGGTACTTTTGCCAAGAGCTGCAAAAGGAGATACACGCCGAAATGCATGATATGCATTTCGTGCGGTATCATGCCAAAAGAGCCCGTCGGGTAAGGCTTTCAGCCTTCCGACACCAATCCGAGTCGCACTCGCTGCCGGCTGTGTCATTTTTTTGTTCCCGCATCAAACCGAGTGCAAATGGTCTACCATCAGAAAACCTATGCGGTTTTCCGATACCTTTCCCCTTGTGGACACCAGAATGGTGCAGACAAAACTATCGCATCGGTGCTGTTCCAAAAGACCCACAGCTCCGCTCCGGAAAAATACGGAAATTTGTCGCCGCTGTGTCCCCCGGCACCGAGTTTTGGTCGGGACCCAGACAGAGCCGACACCGCAGTAAGCACGATTGTAACCGAGTGGGATTTGCAAAAATTATTATTTTCGCTGATGCCGTTGGCATATCTTCCACCGGGAAAGGTGCTCGCTAAAGGGTAACACTTGCTCGTTGGAATTATCGACACTTATCAGTGTGCAAAGTCAAATAGGACACTTCCGCGAGGCGACAATGCGCTCCCGTAGGAGTAGCTCCGAGTCATAGCGTCCGCTGCGGGCGCGCTGCTTATGACCGTGGAAAGTTTTCGCAGAAAACTTTCTTCATCGGTGCTTGCACCGATGATTGTGTCGGCGGGAGGGGGCAAGGTGCAACAAGAACGAGAACAGCGCTCACAAAGCATCGCCATACC
>JAZRXH010000021.1:0-17244 GCA_045600125.1 Eubacteriales bacterium
GGTAAGTAGTAAAATAAAGATTCCAAAAAAGGATAAAAAAAGAAGATCCACATTGAAACCTGTGGTATAATTTAAGCGACCAAACTCAAAACACCGGAGGAAACAATATGAATCGCTTAAATAATAACACAAATAAAGGGAAAGGTAAACACCTAAATTACGAAAAAAGATTAAAAATTGAAGCATTAAGTAAAGCAGGCCTGAAATCAGAAGCAATAGGCGCAATAATCGGATGCAGTGGAAGAGCAATAAGAAATGAATTGAGGAAAGGGAAAGTAGTATTGCTTAACAGCGACTTAACAGAAAGAGAAGAATACAGTGCCGATGTAGGTCAGCAAAAGCATAGATATGCCGGAACAGGAAAAGGACCAAGTTTGAAAATCGGAAATGACTATACACTTGTAGCGTATATAGAAGATAAAATCATAAAAGAAAAGATGTCACCGTATGCGACTGCAGAGTGTATTAAGCAAGAGAGAGATAAATTTCAAACAACAATATGCAGTAGAACAATATATAACTACATTGATGAAGGACTGTTTCCGCATTTAACGAACAAGCACTTGCCGGTAAAGAAAAAGGGGAAGAAACGTAATTATAACCAAACCAGGACGGCAACAAACAACAAAAGAGGTACAAGTATCAGTGAAAGGCCAAAAGAGATAGAAAAACGCAAAGAATTCGGTCATTGGGAAATGGACACGGTAGTTGGCAAAAGCGGAACAAAAGAAGTGTTAATGGTAATGACAGAGCGAAAAACATTAAGTGAAATCGTTCGTAAGATACCGAGTAAATCGCAATACTGTATCGTAAAAGAACTTGATAAAATTGAAAGAAAAATGGGAAGCAAAAAATTCAGAGAAACCTTTAAGACAATTACCTGCGATAACGGTTGCGAAAACTTGGACTTTGAGGGAATAGAAAACTCAGTATTAACAAAATCAAAAAGAACAAAGGTTTACTATGCTCACCCATATAGTGCTTGGGAAAGAGGCTCTAACGAAAACGCAAACAAGCTGATTCGTCGCTTCATCCCAAAAGGTTCTGACATTGCCAAATTCTCTCATGAGAGAATTAAGATGATTGAACATTGGATCAACAACTATCCGAGAAGATCTCTTAACGGTCTTTCTTCTGATATGCTTATCAAACAAATTTCGGTTGCTTAACTTTGTGGAATCTTTATATTGCAATTTATAGTGCCCCAAAATACCATAAATATGCCTTGACATTCCCGCAGCAGTATCGTATAATATTATAAGTGTAAATGTATGACGGCTTCGTGCGCCCCGGAGGCTTTGCCCCGGCACCGAAACGAAGCCGGAAACCGGCGAATACCGCCGTTTTGCCTGGATCTTCTTGAAAGGAACCCCCATGAACGCACTGATCCGCCTTGCTGCCGACGCCGGCATGAGCCAAAAGGTGTATATCGCCTTCCTCGCCCTGTCCTTCGTCGGAATGTTCGTATTTACCCTTTTCCACGGGAAGCGATACGGCATCCCCCCGTATAAAAGCGCTGCCTTAACGGCGATCCTCTGGCCGGCCGGCTACTTCCTTCTGTACGTGCTGTACTGGATCGAAAGCGGCTTTTCCGACTGGGGAGGACATAACAATATCGTCCGGGGCTTCATCTTCTTCCCGCTGATTGCCCTCGCTTTGGCGACGATCCTGCGGACCGATAAACGGAAGACCGTGGATCTTATCGCCCCCGGCATGGCGCTGGTGCAGGGCATCGCCCATATCGGCTGCTGCTTTGCGGGCTGCTGCCGCGGATACCCCGCCGCATTCGGGATATGGAACGTGCAGGAAAAAATCTATATGTTCCCGAATCAGGCGCTGGAAAGCCTTGCGTCCTTCGCCGTCTTTGCCGCGTGCCTTCTGTATGCGAAAAAACGGAAGTACAACGCCGGCGGAAGAGTCTACCCGCTGTTCCTTGTCCTGTTCGGCGCTTCGAGGTTTTTCCTCGAGTTCCTTCGGGATAACGAAAAGCTCTTTGCCGGTCTTTCGGTCTGCTCCGTCCATGCGGCGATCATGGTCCTTGCGGGAGCCGTTTGGCTTGCCGTTTCGGCAAGAGCGCACCGTGCCCGTTAGACCTGCCGGTCATGTCATTACGTAAAATTATGTAAATCCTGTTGTATATCATTTTGGAGGCAGTTTATGAAAAAAACACTTGCAAGAGTCTTTGTGACCTTCCTCGCAGCGCTGATGGCGGTGCAGTCCTGCCCGCTCGGCGTTTTTGCGGAAGAATGGCAGGAGGAAGAGGAATTCCGGCGGGAGCTTGAAGCGTCGGTCAGCGCCGAAGAATACCCCGACGGCGTTTTCGACTTCCTGTCCTCCCGTATGCAGACGGGCGAGGGCATGGGCTTCGTGGAGTTTGCCGTCGTCAGACGGGGAAACACCGAAAAGGAAGCCAGCGTCCGCTTCAAAGCCATTGATATGTCCGCCGAATACGGTGCGGACTATACCGTCACCGTCCCGAACGGACCTTTCCGCTCCGAGATCGAAAAGAACGAGGACGCTCCTCTTTACATACAGAGCGTGAGCGTGGAGCTGCAGGAGCCCTCCGAAGACCCGGAGGAAGCGCCCGCAGAGGAATACGCCGAAACGGCAGAGGTACGGGAGGACGAAAGCGCCGAAGATACCGAAACCGAGCTTTTTGACGAGCCCTTTGACGGATCTCTCGTCAGCGCCGTCCGGAAGCAGACCGGAAAGGACTACCGCCTGAAGGACTGGCGCAGCGAAGACGCCGCCGTTCTGGAAGCCCTGGACGAGGCGGCAAAGGAAATGTACGACGACATCGCCGGTCATGAGACGACCCTCGTCTTCGCTCCCGGCGAATACAAGAAGGTGCTCCGTTTTTACACGGTGGACGATAAGATCAGCGAGGACGAGGAGCAGGTGCTCTTCGTGCTCTCCCATGCGGAGAACTGCGGCCTTGTGCCCAACCCCACCGGCTTTATGGATATCGTCGACAACGAGGAGCCCGAAAAGGTCACCTACCGCTTCAAAGCGCCCCTCTATGACGTACCGAGCCATGCCGATTCGGTGACCGTGGAGATCGAAAGACTGACCGGTCTTTACCGCTACGATAAGATGACCGTCTTCTCCGGCGAGGGCACGGCGCAGGTGGGCAGGAACTACGACAGCCAGTGCGTCGACGTGATGTTCCTCCCCGGAAACAAGGTCAAGACCGTCGAGATCCCGATCCGGGAGCATCCCCTTGCCGAGGCGGTGGACTTTAAGCTCTATACCGATGATTTCAGCGAGTTTACCGTCATCAACATCGAGCCGGTCATTGCAAACGGCGCGATTTTTACCGAGACCGAGCCGACCTGCGACGAGGACGGCGCTTCGCTTCTCGCCGGCCCCTCCCGCTCCGCATCCTATGACCTTCTTTCCTCCGGCTTCAAAAGATCGACGGGCGGACATTACTTTGCCTACGACCAGATCATCGAGCTGAGCAACACATGGATTTCCTTCTCGGGCATCGACCTTACCATGGTGCAGAACGTCTCCTTCACCCACGGCGAGAACGGCTCCGGTACCTCCTACACCTATAAGTCCGGCTGTGACAAGAAGACCGGCTGGCATACGACGAAATACAATGCGATCGAGATCGACGGACAGAGCGCCAAAAACAACGTCAAGCGCTACGGCACCTTCGAGGACGTGACCGAGACCGTGAAGCTCGATCTCGACGCCAGAAAAGAAAACGGCACCATTACCTTCAAAAGCCTCGGCGAGGACGGCTGCAACGACACCCACGGCTATCTGAACCGTTACATCCGGGTAGACTACGAGCCCTTTTTCATCGACACCGGCAGCTCCGACCGGAAGGACTCGGTCATCTGTCCCGTCGTCTATGAGAATCCCGACCGCTGTTCCCCCCGCAGGATCACGGTGGACGGAAAGGAAAAGAATTACGAATTCACTGCCGGCACCATCTGCCTTGCCGGCGGCAAGACGCACGACGTCTTCTTCAGCAACAGCACGATAAACGTCGAGCCGGTCTGGGATCCGAACCTCACCGAGGACGAGCGGAACGGCATCTACCTCTGGGGCGTAAAGTTTGAAAAAGCGGGTACGGGAAGAGAGACCGAGTATTACTATTACAAGGGTACCTCCTTCAACCTCGAGACCCTCTATAAAAAAGGCTATAAGGACTACTACACCGGGAAGACCATCGGCGCCGAGTGCATCCTCACCGAATCCGGCACAAGAGGCTATAAGATCCTTCCCGTGTTCCGGCAGAAAACCGCCTACACCCGCATCGAAACGGTGTCGGACAAAATGTACGAGCCCGGCACCCTCAGGAATTCCGACGTGCTCGTCACCGGACGTCTGGACGAGATCCACATCAAAACAAATCTCTTTGAGGACCGGATGGTCGCCGGCTGGAACGCATACTACGACGAGACGAACCCCTCCGATGACAGAGAAAGAGAAATGTACGCCTCCGAGGAGCTCCGGCAAAACAAGCCCTCGGACTACGAAAGCGCCAAAGCGTCGGGAGCGTCGACGATCGAAAAGAAGCTCCGCACGCTGTGGTCGGGCGGACTCGGCACCTCAAAGCAGCTGAACTACGGCGAAGCATACCCGGGCGAGATGTATTTCCGTCCGAACGGAATGTTCAACTACGTCACCGCCACCTATCAGCAGCCCTCCATCACCGTGTCGGTCAATCCCCGTCCCGCCAACTACTCGGATCAGAAGGCGGGTCAGGTGCTGTACTACGACGAGGAGACCGGCGATCAGCAGCTTGCCGATTATACCGGAAAAAGCGGCAGCTGCGCCACCGGAAATAAGATCGTCGTTTCTCCCTACAGCCTCGTGCCGTATAACTTCACCGCCATCACCGACCAGCCTCCGGAAGGCTATACCTATAAGGTGAACTGGGTAGACTACACCGGCGACACCGACGGGGACGGCGAGCTCTCCGAGGAAGAGCTGAAGGCTCTCGGAAGCACCGGAAACGCCGTCTACGGCGATTACCGCCGGGTATACGCCGGAAACGTCTTCTCCTATGTGCCGAAGATCCTCGGCGAATCGAAGGTATACTATCAGCTGCGCAGGGTCAGCGCCTCCGACGCCGATCCCGACGCACCGAAGCGTTCTCTCAAGGGTACCGTGGTGCTCCGTTCCCGCACCGTGCTCGACAACACAAACGGCGGCGCCTACACCATGCTTCCCGTGGCGGGAGCGGTGGTCCGTGCGGGCGATCTTTCCTGCGTGACCGATGAGAACGGCCGCTGGGAGCTCAGCTCGGAAAACTTTGAGGGCGATGAGATCCATGCCGTGAACGTAAGCTACGGCGGAAGGATCTACAGCTTCAACGTAACGGTGGGTCAGTATGCCCTCGAAATGCCCATTCAGGAATACGACACCTTCAACGTGACCGACTTCGTGATTAAGAGCGGCAGCAAGGTCGTCGCCCCCGACACCCTCACCGCCGAGGATACCCGTCATCGGTACTCCTTCCGCATCACCTCGACGGTTCCCGGCATTTCGGCGGAAAAAGTCGAGGTTTACCGCTTCAGCAAGAACGACACCCTGCAGGCGGTATACGAAGCCTTCATGGACCGTGCCGGGGGCGAATGGGTGATCCGGAACGAAAAATCCAAGGAAGCCTTTGACAACGGCGACAGCGATTACAGCTTCAATCCTCTGGGCGAAACGCCTCCCGTAGGCGCCGGAGACTATCTTGTCATCCGAATCACCGACAACAACGGCGTGACCTATATCCCTCACGACGTGGGCGTGCGGTACAAGGCGCACCTCGGCATGATCAGCGTGATCAACACCCTCATCCCCAAGTCCGGCGTAGTCCTCGACTATATCGACAAGGTGGGCTGTACCTTCGATCTGGGCTTCTCCACCACGCTGGATTCCGGCCTTCGTGACGGTCTTGAGGCTGCCGGCATCAAATTCGAGGAAAAGACCAAGGACGGCGTGTATACCGAGATCATCTCCTGGGGCTGGAGCTCCAAGGTCGTCTCCGAAAAATACAAGCCGAAGGACAAGGATAAGGATAAGGATAAGGATAAGGATAAAGACAAAGAAAAAGAAGAAGAGAAGAAGGAAGAGGGAGAGGGAGAGGAAGAGAAAGAGCCCGAAGAGCCCGGCGGCGACACCGATGAAGCCGGCGGCGAAAACGAAGCCTCCCTTTCTGCCCTCCGCGCATCGCAGGAGATCGAGCTTTCCGACCTCAGCGACGAAGAAGCGGCGAAGGAGATCATCCGTCAGGATGCCGCCGGCCTTGATACCGTCAGCGAAAAGGCGGAAAACGAGATGACCGACGAGGAAAAGGCGGAAGCCGAGGAGAACGGCGACAGGGAAAAGAAGGCAGAAGCCTCCGAGGACGCCAAAAACGCCGTCGATAAGGACAAGAACAAAAAGCGTTCGAGCTTTGCCGCCAACATCAGCGTGGACCTCAGCGTAGCCGTCAGCCTCGAGCTGGCATACGACGAGGAAGCGGACGCATGGTATTTCGTCGAATTCCTGGTCGTAGGAACGGTAAAGACAGCCGCCGCCGCTTCCTACAGCTACATGACGCCTATCGGCGTGAAGATTGGCATCAAGGCAACGCTCAGCGGCGACATCACCGCCATGTTCGGCTATTCCGAATACAGCCGTGATCCGATGCACCCCGTACACACCTATATCTCCGAGACCGGCGGCCTCGATGTCGGCAGCATGGGCAACCGTGACATCAACCGCAAGATGAACATATACGGAAAGCTCATGATCCGTCCGACCATTACGCTGGGCATTTCCGCCGCTCTCATTTCGGACAACATCGCTTCGGTAAGCCTTGTCGGCTCGGCGGCGTTCGATATGAACTTCACCAGCGCCAATACCGGCTCCGGCAACGTGACGCTTGCCGCCAATCTCGAGCTGAGCCTCCTCTTCGGACTGATCAAGAAGAAGTGGTCGCTCGCAAAGAAGACCTATTCGATGTTTGAATATGAGCTGGAGCCCGAGCTCTTCGATCTCATGGGAGACGGCACCGACCTGCGTTACGAGACGATCACCGCCGAGGATATCGACGACGCCCCGAAGGAGCCGGTCAAGTGGAACGGCAGCATGAACGAAAATGCGGCGCAGGAGCCCGACGCTTTGCTTTCGGAGCTCGGAAGCGCAGCGTATGTCGTGAACGAGCATATCCTTGCCGAGGACTTCGATTCGGAAGCCATGCCGAAGATCGAGCGGATCCGCGGGTACCAGCTCTCGGAGTCCGGAAGCAGGGACGCCATCCTGATCTTCCTTGACGCCAAGGAGGCGGGCTCGCCCATCCGGGTGCTGAAGTACAGCTTCCTTACGGATGACGAGTGGACAGAGCCCGTCGCCTTCGACCCCGATTCCATGGGAGACGACTCGCACAATATCGAGTACATCGGAGACGAAAAGATCATCGTTTCCTGGTCGACCAACGTCGACAGCGAGCTTGTGGACGATCCCAAGGAACGCCTGAACCACCGTAAGCTCCGGACGGTCATCTACGATGTTGCAGCCGACAGCTTCGGAGAGATCCGTGAGCTTACCCGGGTGACCGAGGGCGACGTCTACGCCGATTCCGGCGCCGATTTTGCCTACTGGAAGAACGGCGAGGGCAGGGAATTCCTTGTTGCCGCCTACCGGAAAACGATTTTTGAAAACGTAGGAAATGACAGCGGCGAGGACGCTGTTCTCATGGTGGGCGACGTGCTCAACGCCACCACCTACATGGCATACCGCTTCTACAACTTTGAGAAGGACGACTGGTACACCGGCTACGAGGAAGGCTATCTTGATTTCCTCGAGACCGAAGAGGAAAAGGCGGCGTACGTCGAGAATATGTACGGTCAGTACTTCGTGGATCTTGCCGGTTACATCACCACGGTGCCCGGCTTCAGCACCGATCGGTTCTCCGGCGGTGTCCCGCAGTGCTTCGACAGCCGCAGCATGGGCGTATGGCAGAGACTTCCCGGAAAGGAAGACGTGATGCTGGCGAGCATCGACACCGATTATCGGGTCGTGGCGCAGGATGCCGCCACCTACGACGGAAAAGCCGTATTCGTTTACCTTGTGGACTTCGACGGCGATGAGTCCTCCGCCGAAGACCGGGAGCTTCTCATGATGGTTTACGATTTTGCGAAGGACGAGCTTGCGCCTCCCATGCGGCTGACCTACAACGACTTCATTGAGAACAACATCGTGCTCACCGATATGCAGGACGGTCTGCGTCTGTACTACTCCGAGGACGGCAGCATCGTCTGCCTGAAGCTCTCCGACATCATCGACAACGCCGTAGAGATCCCGGACTTCTCCTATGCGGGCGTGCTCTGCACGGCGCTCCTTGAAAACCGCCTGCCCCGGAGCTGCGTCGACAGAACGGTAGTGCTTGCGAAAAAGGCGGCGGATGAGGAGAGCTCCGAGGAGATCCGCTACGAGAGCTTCAGCATGGACTGGACAGACGAAACCGAGTATCTGTTCTTTACCGAGCCCGCCATCTCCTACGCCGACGGCATCAGCGCCGAAGATCCCGAGGCGGCGAAGCCCGAAAATCAGTTCAGCGAGCGGCATCTTTATATGCTGTTCCACTGCGTGCTTGCTTATCCCACCGAGCTTACCGATGAAGACGGCAGCGTCGTGCTCTATCCCGAATTCGACAGCGCCGGAAACCCCATCGACTACACGAAGATCCCGGACGCTCTCGGAAACGTGGGCGAGGTCAAGGCGGGGGATCCCGTCCTCGTCGAGGCTTACGAAGAGGAAAGACTTCCCAGGATGCAGCTGACCGAAGGAAAGGGCGAAAACATCGTGTTCGCCGACAGCATCTTTGACGGCAGGTATATCAGCGCCGTATACGTCAGGGCAAAAAGCGAGCTGTGCGAGGTGGACGGCGTGATGGTACCGAGCGCTTCCGAGGAGGGAAGACAGCTTGTACTGGCGCAGTTCGATCCTTACACGATGGAGTACTTCTCCTACCGTCTTGACGTGACGGCGGAGAACCTCGACGATATCGTCTACGCCGCAGACACCTTTGATCTGGAGCTTGCCCTCACCAATCCCACCTTTGTGGAGAGCGATGTCATCATAGCAGCGGTATCGCAGAACGACGGAACCGGAAACTACGTTCCCTGCGGAGAAGCATCCACCGGACGGATAGCCACCGGTGAAACAAGATATCTGACAGTACCCGTGACGCTTCCCGAGGATCTCCGGGACATCGACCTTGCGATCCGTGTCTTTGACAGATTCCTCCTTTATGACGAATACGAAGAGGAAACGCTTGCGACCCTCGAATACCGCTACACCCAGCCGACGGGCGTCATGAAGCTCCGTGGGGTACAGAAGACGGTTCTCGACCGCAGCAGGGTCCTTTACGAGATCACCGTGGAGAATCCGTCCGGCGTGAAGCTGGAGGGCGAAAAGCTGGGAGCCGGGGTCGGCGAGCGGACGGTTTACAGCGAGGCATTCGACCTTGAACCCGGCGAAACGAAGCGCATCGAGCTCGGGCTCGACGTAACCGACGAGGATTTCGTCGAAGAGCGCACCGAGACCATGATTTTTGAACGTGCCGCCGTGACGATTTATTCCGGAAGCGAAAGCGTGCAGGATGTGATCGAGCGGAGAGGTCTTCTTGAATACGAGGCGATGCTTGACGGCGTACAGCTGATCGACCGCATCACCGGCGAAGAGATCGGAAAAGCCCTTTTGATGGACGCCGATTCCTATGTCATTCCCTGTGCTGCCTCCGAGGAGAGGGACGATCTTATGCAGGCGATCATGCTCGTAGCCGAGTCGGAGGACGGCAGTGTTGCGGCAGTGGATGCCAAAGGCGGCATCAGCGCCGAACGGGAGGGCGAGGCGGAGATCACGATCCACGCCGCACCGAACGTGACCGGCTATCTCGGACAGCTTGAAGGCAGAAGCGACGTCGAGCTGTACAACGATTACAACCTTCTCCCTTCTGCTCTTGTGAAGGACATTGCGGTGAAGGTCGTTGTGACAGACGATGAGCCGGGCGGCGGTACGATCGTATATCCGACCGGAAGAGGCTCCGGAAGGGCTCCCGCCGTGACCAAGCCCGAGCCCGAGCCCGTGCCGGAGGAGAAGGACAAAGCGCTGAAATTCTCCGACACGCCAAACGACGCATGGTATTACGACGCCGTGCAGTACGTCTATGAAAAGGGTCTTATGAAGGGCGTTTCGGGCGACCGCTTCGATCCCGACGGCGACGTGACCCGCGCCATGTTCGTGACGGTCATCCACCGTCTGGAGGGCGAGCCGGAAACCGGACTGACGGATAAGTTCACCGACGTTGCCGATGACGCCTACTATGCAAAAGCCGTTGCCTGGGCGGAAAAGAACGGCATCGTCAAGGGCACCTCCCACACGGAATTCTCCCCCGACGACAGCATCACCCGCGAGCAGATGGCGGCGATCCTTTACCGCTACGCCCGGTTCAGAAGCCTCGCCGCAGATACGGCGATCCCCGAAGGCAGGACGTTCGGCGACCTCGATGCCGTATCCGACTGGGCGAAGGATGCCGTGTATTACTGCATCAACGCAGGGCTCCTCAAGGGGGACGGAAACGGCAATATCAATCCCCTTGCACCGGCTTCCCGTGCCGAGTTCGCCTCCATCCTCACCCGACGGTGAGCCACCGCGGGCACCTCGGGACTGCACCTCAGATGAAATTCGGGAGCGCAGATGCCCGAGCGGGGTAGCCCCCGCGGGCAATTCGTGACCCTACCGCAGACAAAAGCGGGAGTACAGATGCCCGAGTATAATACCGTTTGACCGCCATATATGCGAGCGGTCAAACTCAGCAAGCCTCTCCGTAAGTCACTCGAAACGAAAGCTTTCGAAGAAACTTCAGCATGGAACAAGCGCCAAAGAAGCGCTTGCGACAGGCAGTGCCCCGCAGAGGTCAAACGCCGACCTCTGCGGGTTTTGTCTTATCTGCGACTTGCAGGCGCCCTTGTGCAAAGGGAGCCTTAGACTTTCGGCGTGAGCCGAAGCCAATCCTCCTCCCATGAAACTTTACACGGAAAAACATTCCGAAAGTTGACTTTTCCTGCAAAATTACCCCGCTTCTCCTTGACATTTTGCGATCGCACTGCTACAATGGGGGTGCAGAAAAAGAAAAGCACGGCAAAGCACGCCGCGCCCGATCTGCCAAAGGAAAAAGCATTTTTTGAAAGGAAGGTACCCGACATGAAGATCGCCGACAAAGAATACCTTTTAGCCATAGATGAGAAAGCGGAGAAGCTGAAAAAGTCCATCCTCGAAGATACAAGCACCCCCGAATACACCGGAAAAGCCTTTTACATAAGCGCCTCCGGCGACGACGCCAACGACGGACTCTCCCCCGAGACTCCCGTCGCTTCCCTGAACCGCATCACCACCCTGCCTCTTGAGGAGGGCGACGCCGTGCTCTTCAAGCGGGGCGACCTCTTCCGGGGAAACGTCATCGTCCCCCGGGACGGCATCACCTTTGCCGCCTACGGTGAGGGAAGAAAGCCGAGGATCAGCGCTTCCCCCGAGAACGCCGCTTCCCCGTTCAGATGGGAGAAGTCCGAGTGGGAAAATATCTGGCACTATAAAGTAAGACTCGATAACCTCGACATCGGTCATATGCTCTTCGACGGCAGGAACGGCAACAAGAAGATCCTGCGCCACCACGGCTTCTCGGGCAAGCCCGAGGATCTTGCGGGCGATCTCGAATTCTTCCAGGATCAGCCGGAGGGAGCCTTATACGTCTGCTCTGCCGAAGGCAACCCCGGCGAGCGTTTCCGTGACATCGAAATGTTCCCCCGTGTTCCGGGCTTTGCCGTGGGAAGACACAACAATACTCATATCGACAACCTCTGCATCATGCACGTCGGCGTACACGGCGTCAGCGCCGGAACGGTGGACGGTCTCCATATCACCAACTGCGAGATCGGCTATATCGGCGGCAGTATCCAGTACGTAAAGGGCGACGCTCCCGCCACCCGCTTCGGCAACGGCGTGGAGATCTACGGCTCCTGCCGGGACTACCTCGTGGACAGATGCTATATCCACGACGTATACGACGCCGGCGTGACCCATCAGCGCAAAGGAAAGGGCGATATTCCCTTCCTCATGGAGAACGTCACCTACTCGAACAACCTCTTCGAGCGCTGCATCTATTCCATCGAATACTTCTGCGACCAGGAGAACAGCGACGAGGACATGATGCGCCATATCCGCATGACGAACAACATCTGCCGCTTCGCCGGCGGCTTCGGCTGGCAGCGCCCCAATAAGGTGGCAAGACACATTCAGGGCGGCTGGCTCGGATGCAGGAGAAAATACCCCGCCGAGGACTTCGTTGTCGAGGGCAATATCTTCGACCGCAGCATCGACACCCTTCTCTCGGTCAGCTCGGTCAGGAAGGAGCATCTGCCGGTCATGAAGGGCAATACCTACATTCAGTACGCCGGAAAGAACTTCGGCATCAACGACGTGCCCTACGATCACTATGAGCCCTTCGACGACAGGATCGAGGATTACATCCGGAACTGCCGGAACGAGCCGGACGCCGAAATTTACGTCGTTCCCGAGTACGACGGGAAGTGCGATTATTAAGACGGGAAAGGGAACCGGGAGCCGCAGTAAGCTGTCCCGGTGACCCGGTGCGGTGACCGTTGAAGAACGATTCTGATTTGCGATGAAAACAGCCGAACAGGAGCGCATTGCTAAAAGGGCGCTTTGCGTCCGGCTGTTTTTTTGTTTTAGAAAACGAGTTGCTCAAAGAGGCATAAGGGATACGGACCAGATGCGCGTCCTGCAGAGCACGAGGTGTTAGTTGGTCATAATAAGTGGGTATCGTTCAAAGAATGGCGTAAAGCTATTCAAGCAAGAAAAACGGTACAGCAACAAAACAACAGAAGGAGATGTTGGACAATGGACATTGGAAAGATGAACGATAATTACGCATTTTACGAAGGATACGAAGGAGAACCCGAAATCGTGCTTCGTGTTGGCAATAATGCAACCATTCACATTTGGGAGGGCTATTTCGATGATATATTCGACACACCATCTCTCGACGGAAATGGTTGGATAGGGTTTACCCGGGATTATCATCAATTTGAAGGTGCGTTTTCCGAAGAAGCAGATGAAACCATACCCATAGAAATTGATCCTAAAGAGTATCTTGAGGACATTCTTCAGTATAAAGAAAAATCATTTGATTTTGAGGAAACCACAGATGTGCTCAACACTATTGTTGAAGCTTTGCAGTCTTCAATAGAATACAACATATCTGTTACGGTAGAAAAGATATGAACAGCTTTGAATTGTTTTGCATGGTTTTCTATGTCCTTGACGCAGATTGGGACGAAACCAAAGACATCATTGTTGGTGAATACCTTAGTGGAGCCAATCCGTTCCTGTTTGCAGATATCGGTTCTGCTGACCCCACGATATTCATTCATTTCTGCGAGGTGATTGATGAAGACATAGCCATCGAAAATAGCTATTCGCTTGCAAAGAAATACATTGCGGATTTGAATAACGATAGTATTTCTAAAGCATTCTACTCTATAAGCGAAGATGATTGGTTTGACAGCCTTTCCGATTATCTTTCGCAGGAACACAAGGGACAAGGGTGAAATACAGATTAGATTAATCTGTGGTTTTTCACCGGATGAGCCAATTGACCCGGTTTTGCTTTTGGATCGTCTTCCTGATTTTGAAGGTTTTAGGAATGTTCGCTATGACGTTGTCGAGAACAACGCATTGCCCGGAAATGTCCCTGCACAGTGCATTCCTTGTGAGGACGGTTATCTTATTCAGATTAAGGAAAGCGTTTATCTCGGAGCTTATGAAAAAAGGATCGGCGGTCATCGGATGCATATTATGCATGAGATAATGCACCCATATCTTGACAAACTTGGATTCAAGCCGATTTATTCGAGGCAATTGACAACGGATGTACCCCCATATCGGCGTCTTGAATGGGCGGTCAAAGCTATTGCCGGAGAAGTAATGATGCCTTATGAAGCTTCCAAAGGCATGACCGAAAAAGAACTCATAAAAATCTACGGCGTATCTCCTGAGGCTGCCAAGAAAAGGCTGGCTTATTGAGATAGAATTATTGAAAGGTGGTGGTTCACTTGATTGTATCAGATGAAAAAGAAAAAGCACTATTTTGATTGCGGCAACAACCAAAATAGTGCTCTCCGAGTATTTCTACTCGTCATTCGTACAAGTATTTTACTATATCTCGGAGAAAAAGTCAAGCATTTTCGGCAAAAAAACTTGACAAATCGCAAAAAATCTATCTTACACGTCATTCACACTAATATCTCCGGGTATTTCTACTCGTCATTTGTAAACATAGAAATACCTCGGAGATCAGACCTCAAGACAAAAAATTCACAAAGACTCAGTGCCTTGTTGTATGAGCAAAAGGAGGATTATTATGATCCTTTATAGGTATTTCTATGCGGAAAATTACAAATAAACATCTTTCCCTTGAAGGTAAGATCGAAAGAGAAATCATCGATCTCCCAAACAAGCTGAACTATGGAATCGCGGATTTGCTGAATCAATCGTTTCTTAACGATTATGATTTGCCGATTCATCATTGTGATCCTACTGTCTATCCGGATTACATAGCGTTAAATTGCGAACCGTCTGCATATCATAAAACGCCACTCACTGCCGTTGCATTTTACACTTATGACCGCACCTTTGATAAGATTGACGGACTGTACAATGCCATCTACTATAAGAATAAGCGGTTGCTTGAAAAGTACAAAAAGCAATACAAGGATGTTGCATTTGTAATCGCTCCGGACTATTCTATGTTTGATGACATCTGGCATTTTGAAAACGAGTACAGACTTTTCAAAGTTCGTGTAATCATTCTCTGGTTTGTCCTTGTAATTGGCGCGGTTGTTATTCCGAACGCAACGTACCTCTCTGCGGACAAGCTCGATATGTATATGAGCGGCTTTGAAAAATGCACTGTAATGTGCTTCAGTACCAAAAGCCACGTCAGATATGCGAGCGACAGACAGCGAATCAAAGAAACGGTCAAATATGCTGTCGATCATTTCCCGCTGAAAACGATTCTTGTGTATTCGGTATGCGGGAAAGACGAGACATCGCTTCGATTGTTTGATTATGCGGTTTCAAAAGGGATCGAAGTCCGCATTGTTGACAACACCATGCGTCGCCGAAATCAGCGGGTTGTAAAGGGGGCGATAGCATGAGTAGCGGAGAAACCAGCGGAATCAGCAACGGTACTTCCGGAGCACAGGGGTCACTTGAACAAATGAATGCTGAGCTTGCAGCCGTTGCCAACGAACAAAAACTCTCGGATGACGGATTTATTCATTCGAAATTTCACGATAATCAACAGGGAAAGGAGTATAGCGTTACAGTAAAAGCAGGAAAAATCATAACGAAAAACGGTATAAACCGAGCAAATTTCATTATGGACAATAATGGGGATCTCCATTTTGGCAACGGCCATTCATATATGGCAAAAGGCCTGCCTGTAAAAGCTGCCGGGACTGTAAAGTTAAACTCTGATGGCACAATAAGGCATATAACAAATTTATCCGGTCATTATCAGCCTAATGTTAGAGAAACGATTAATTACATTAATTATATGCATAAAAAAGGCTTTGTTACAAATCATACGTGGGTTGACATTTATGAATTTGACAGAACTAAATCAGGATACGTTTCCAAAGCAAGAGCGGTATATTCCGGCCCATTTCAATACATGAACAGGAGATTTTCAAGATGAAAATAAAATACGATATAAATTCGTTTATTGACAATTTCAAAAAAATCGTCAAGGATACATTTGGCGTTGATGCAGCGGAAGCGAAATATTCTATTAAGCCGATATATGACCCAAAGAAAAGCGAAACGGGAGAGGACAGTGTTTTTAGATTGGTTATTCTTTCAGATAATAACATTGGAGGCAAAATGCTGAACTTTGACGATGCAGTTAGTGTTTTGACGGCATTTGAGTCACGTTATCCGACAAAAATAGAGATAGCAAAAGTGTCAGATGAGGCATCAGATCATTTTGAAATCAAGTGCAGTACCCGAGTCAGAAAACCTTCGGTGATGGCAAACATTGAAAAGGCGTATGCGCCGTTTACAATTGGTGATAAAAATGACGTATAATAATTTGTATTCTGGATTTTGCGAAATCTTCAAAAAGGATATAGCAATATTGCGCGGCATTCAAACGGACTTATCAATAAGCGATGACGATGGAATGCACGTTCTCTTCGGAATGGTACGGAGACAACGACAAATAATCTCATATTCATATATGTCCCTCGGGGATAAATCCGGAACTGTCATACCTAATTCGTTGTTATCAAAAATAAAGTCTGGTTCCGGAAGACTCGAATTCCATAGCCATCCGCATAATGACGATTGTATTCCATCTCAGTCTGATATGAACCTTATGAAAACACTTCGAAAAAGTACCGGTCAGAGAGTAAGCACTATTGTTACTCCAAATGGAAGAACGAGTACTTTTGATGAAAACGGAGTCATTTCAACTGGAACAGTGTCAAATACAATTGACGAAAGTCATCGTCAAGCACTATTAAAACTTTTTGGAGGTAAATAACATGCTTAATATTGAAGAAGCAAAAATTGATGCTTGGGTTGCTATTGCTGATCTCTTTGGCCTTCAGTATTTTAGAGATCATTTCGTTGGTTCGTGCAGTTCCTATCCAAACGAAGAAAGCGATGATATCGAATATGAATTTTTCCTTGGCTTTGAGGGCGATAATGAAACTAATAAGTGGACTGTGTTTGCTCGAGTGTCTGTAAACCGTGAAACGAGGATGGTTACATTCCTTGATTACAAAATGCCGGACGGGAAAAGAATGGAAAACCCGATAAAGCCAACTTCATTCGCTTGAAAAGTTTAAGACGTAAATTTGCGGGGCGACAACTCGCCCCGCGATAGCGTGAAACTGTATTCTGAAGATTATTTCGATACGGCAGAGTATCTGACGAGGAGTATACGATGATATGTGGCATGACGACGATATAATAACAAAAATATTTGACCAGACCAATATGGGTGAAACAAAATTTCCCTGCGAATGTCCGGTTTGTCAAAAACAATCTGCTCACATTTACATTCATCGCCATAATGACAGGCACTGTGGTGTTTGGACATGGTGCAGTGAATGCAGAGCATCATCGCATATGAGTGGTAACACTCCAGCTTGGTGGGAAAAT
>JAZRXH010000022.1:0-10276 GCA_045600125.1 Eubacteriales bacterium
CCATTCTGGTGTCCAAAAGGGGAAGGGTACAGGGGAACCGCATAGGTTCCGCCTGTGGTGTCGGTTTTCAATCGGTTCGATGCGGGCACCAAAGCGGGACAACCACGAAAGCGAGTGCGACGCCCGGAAAGTGTAGGAAGGGCGGGCTTAGCCCTTCTTACGGGCTCTTTTGGGTACTTTTGCAGCTCTTGGCAAAAGTACCACCCCCGTTCGTGTGCAGTGAGGCGATTGCTTCACTCCCGGCGTGAGCCGAAAACAATACGCCCCCGTATTCGAGAAAGGCGGTCGTCCGCCACCCTCACGGCGTGCGCCGAACTATGCGTGCGAACGAAGCTTGCCCCTACGATCATACTGCAAATAATTATTCATTATTCATTTGTCCGCCGCCGGTTTGACAAAGGCAAAAATGTGAGTTTGACCGCCATAAATCCGAGCGGCAAAGCTCGGAAAGTATCGCCAAAATTCACTCGAAAGGAATGGTTATAAAAATATGAATATGAGCTTAAACGAAAACACCGACCGGCTCGGGAAGAACGGTATGATTTTTGACTTTACCGGCAAGGTCGCCCTCGTGACGGGGGCGGCGTCCGGCATGGGCTTTCTCTTTGCCCGGCGCTTTGCTTCTCTCGGCGGCAGCGCCGTGCTGTGCGACATAAGCGAAGAAGCGCTTTCGGCAAAGGTCGAAGAGATAAGAAAAGACGGCGGGAAAGCCATCGGGGTGGTCTGCGACGTGCGGAGATACGAGGACGTGCAGGCGGCGTGCAGGGCAGCTCTTGACGCCTTCGGGAGCATCGACGTACTGCTGAACACGGCGGGCGGCGCGGAGTACCGCATACTGGGACTTTCCGGGGAGTTCTTCGACGTGGACATCGAAGCCTTCGACTGGAGCCTTGACGTGAACCTGCGGGGACAGCTCTACTTCGACCACGCCGTGATGAAGGTAATGGCAGGGCAGAAAAGCGGCGTCATCATCAACGTAGGCTCGATCACCGGTGAGGAGGGCAGCCGCTTCAACGTGGGCTATGCCGCTTCCAAGAGTGCGGCGATGAACGGACTTACCAAGTCGGTGGCAAGCGCCGGAGCCAAATACGGCGTGCGGTGCGTATGCGTTTCCCCCGGTCCCGTGCTCACCCGTCCCGGCATGGCGGGCATGAAGACGCTTCTCGGAAGAGCCGCAGAGCCGGAGGAGGTCGTGAACCTGATGCTGTACCTCGCCTCCCCCTGCGCCGCCTTCATAACCGGCGAAAATATTCTGATTGACGGCGGCAGAGCGGCAGCACAGCATATGTGAGCATACGAGCCATATGATATATGGTACAAAACAGTACAGAACAGTACGGAACAGTACGGAACGGAAAGGAAGAGTCAAAAGACGATGAGCAAGAGTTTTTTTTGCGGTACGAAACCGCTTCTGACAACGATGATCCAGACGCCATCCCCCGCCGAGGCGATCTGCACGGTACGCAATGCGCTGTTTGAGGGCACCGACGCCTTCGGCTTGCAGGTTGAAAAGTTCGCACCCGAAAACCGGGAGGCGAAGATCCTCTCCCCGGTCTTTGCGGCGATGAACGGACGTCCGTGCTACGTGACGAACTACCGCTGCAAAACGAACGACGGCAAGACCGACGAGGAGCTGGGCGCCGAGCTTCTTGCCCTTTCCGAGATCGGGGGGGAGCTTTTCGACGTGATCGGCGACCTCTACGACAGGACCCCGGGGGAGCTGACGATGAACGGGGAAGCGATCAAAAAGCAGGAGACGCTGATCGACGCTCTCCACGCCAAAGGAAAGCAGGTGCTGATGTCCTCCCACGTTCTGAAGTACACGTGCGCCGAGGAGGTCCTCCGCATCGCACTCGAGCACAAAAAGCGGGGCGCCGACGTTGCCAAGATCGTGACGGCGGGAAACAGCGTGGAGGAGGAAATGGAGAACCTGCGCATCACGACGCTCTTAAAGAAGGAGCTGGACATTCCCTTCCTGTTCCTCTCCGGAGGCACCCACTGCAGCCGCCACCGGATGTTCGGACCTCTCCTCGGGTCCTGCATGTACCTCGCAGTCTATCAGCATGACGCTATGTCCACCAAGGCGCAGCCCCTCCTCCGTGCCGCCAGGGCGGTGCGGGACAACGTGGACTGGTGACGGGGAGGCCCCGCTGCCACCTCGGGACCCTACCTTGGATAAAAACGGGGTTGCAGATGCCCGAGTATAGTCCCGTTTGACCGCCATATATGCGAGCGGTCAAACTCAGCAAGTTTTCAGCATAAATAGTAAGTTTACACCGTCCGATGAAGTCACACGCCGACTTCATCGGAGTTTTGTTTTTGGTTTTGTCGAACCAATCCGTAGGGGACCATGCCCACATCGTCCCGAGAAAACGCGGTTCTGAGAGTAATGAATAATTATTCGTATAATCGTCGGGGCAAGCTTCGTTTGCCCGCATAGTTCGGCAGACGCCGTGAGTGCGGCGAACGACCGCCTTTCTTGAGAACGGGAGCGCAGACTTTTTCTCACGAGCGAGAAAAAGTCGCCAAAAACGCCCGTCGGATAGGGCTTTGCCCTCCGACGCCGGCCTGTCGCAAGCGCTTCTTTTGCGCTTGCTCCATGCTAAAGTTTTCTTCGAAAACTTTTTATGTCAATATCTTCCGACTGTGCCTGCCCCTCGCATTTTAACGACAGCAAAGGGTCTACCATCAGAAAACCTATGCGGTTTTCCGATACCTTTCCCCTTTTGGACACCAGAATGGTGCAGATTAAAATGTCACCTCGGTGCTGTTCCGACAGCCCCACAGCGCCGCTCCGGCACAAGGCGAAAATTTGTCGCTTCAAGCGCCCCCGACACCGAGTTTTGGTCGGGACCCAGACGAAACCGTACCCGCAGTAAGCACGAGTGTAACCGAGTGGGGGTTGCAAAAACTATTGCTTTTCGGCAACGCCGTGGGCATAGTTTCCCGTTGGAAAGACGCTTGCTAAATGGTACCTCTCGCTTGTTGACGTGACCGACACTTATCAGTGTGCAAAGCCAAATAGGACACCTCAGCGAGGCGACAATGCACTCCCGTAGGCGAAGCTCCGAGTCATAGCGTCCGCTGCGGACGCGCTGCAACAACTGAAGACCACAACGCCCCACCACGTTTCGCTAAAGATTTTGGTGTATTTCCGGGTGGGTGTGGTGTCGGCGGGAGGGGGCAAACAGCAACAAGAACGAGCGCTGTGCTCATAAAGCATTGCTGTGCAGTGGTTTTTCTGCAGTTACCGTTTATGGACTGCCTCCTCCCGTATCCGACGGGCGTTTTTGGTTACTTTTGTCGCTCGAGACAAAAGTGACATGCGTAGGCAGTAGTCGATAGTGCAATTACTGGAAGCGTAGGCAGTAAATCGCATTTTTACAAAAGGCGGTCAATTGCCGCACTTCCGGCGAGAGCCGAGAATAATACACCCGTGAGAAAGGGCGTTTCCCCCCTGCCCCGGCGTGCGCCGAACTATGCGGGCAAACGAAGCTTGCCCCTACGATTTTGCGAATAATTATTCATTATTCATTATCCATTGGTTTTCCGCCGGTTTGACAAAGGCGAAAAAACATCCGCTGAGGTCGTGTCTTGACCTCAGCGGACAGTGCCTGTCGTAAGCGCCTCCCTTGGCGCTTACGACAGCGCAAAAGTTTTCTTTGAAAACTTTCATTTCGAGTGACTTTTGGCGATGCTTGCTGAGTTTGACCGCTCGCATATATGGCGGTCAAACGGGACTATACTCGGGCATCTGCGTTCCCGCTTTTGTCTGCGGTGGGGTCTCGAGTTGCCCGCGGGGGCTTCCCTGCTGCCCGCAGGGGCCCTGCCTGTCGCTTCGCTCCATGCTGAAGTTTTCTTCGAAAACTTTCATTTCGAGTGACTTTTGGCGATACTTGCTGAGCTTTGCCGCTCGCATATATGGCGGCAAAGCGGGACAACACTCGGGCATCTGCGCCCCCGGTTTTGTCCGAGGCAGGGTCTCGAATTGCCTGCGGTGGCACACCGCTGGCGGCAAAGCGGTATCACACTCGGGCATCTGCGACCCCGGTTTTATCCGAGGTGGGGTCTCGATTTTGCCGCGGGGCTTCCCCGCTGGCGGCAAAGCGGTATCACACTCGGGTATCTGCGACCCCGGTTTTGTCTGCGGTGGGGTCTCGATTTTGCTGCGGGGCTTCCCCGCTGGCGGTCAAACGGGACAACACTCGGGCATCGGGACTCACGATTCAGTCTGCGGTAAGGTCTCGAATTGCCCGCGGGGGCTACCCCGCTGCCTGCGCTGGCTCAGCGCTCAATTTTTCCTCCAGATGCCGGGAGAGAAGGTGAGGATAAGGGGGAATATCTCCAGACGTCCGAGGAGCATGGCGAAGGAGAGGACGATCTTGGAGAAACAGGAGAAGCCGTTGAAGCTGTAGATGGGGGCGACCCTTGAGAGTCCGGGACCGATGTTGTTGAAGCACGCCGAGGTCGCCGTGAAATTGGTTTCAAAGTCGAAGCCGTTGAGGGTCAGGAGCAGGAAAATCGCCACGTAGCAGAGAGTGTAGACCGAGAAGTAAGTGGTCAGTCCGGAGACGGTGCCGGGCTCCACCGCCTTGCCCTCGAAGCGTACCACGCTGACGGCTCTCGGGTGGATCATCCGGCGCACCTCGCCGGCGATCATCTTCAGCATAAGCATAATCCTCGAAACCTTCAGACCGCCCGCCGTGGAGCCGGCACAGCCGCCGATGAACATGAGGATGACGATAATGCCCTTGGAAAGCTGCGACCATGTGTCAAAGTTCGCCGTGGAATAGCCGGTGGTGGTGACGAGAGAGCAAACCTGGAAAAAGGCGGTGCGCACCGTCTCCTCCACACCGGTGCAGGTGCGGAAAATGTCGGCGGAGATAACTGCCGTGGAGAAGAGGATGATGCCGAGGTAAGCCCACAGCTCCCGGCTTCCGAGCGCCGAGCGGAACCTGCGGAGAAGCATCAGATAGAACAGGTTGAAGTTCACGCCGAAGAGCATCATGAACACGGCGATCACCCACTGGATGTAGGGCGAATAGGAGCCGATGCTGTCGCTGTGAAGACCGAAGCCTCCCGTTCCGGCGGTGCCGAAGGAGTGCAGAAGCGCTTCAAAGAAGGACATCCTGCCCGCCATGAGGAACACCACCTCGAGGAAGGTCACGGCAATGTAGATAAGATAAAGAATCTTGGCGGTATCCTTCACCCTCGGAACCAGCTTGCCGAAAATGGGACCCGGCATCTCGGCACGCATGATGTGTACCGATTTGTCCGAAAGATTGGGGACGAGCGCCATGATGAAGACCAGCACGCCCATGCCGCCCAGCCAGTGGGTAAAGCTCCGCCAGAAGAGGATGCCGTGGCTGAGTCCCTCCACGTTGTCCACGATGGAGGCGCCGGTGGTGGTGAGACCGCTGACCGTTTCAAAGAAGGCGTTGATATAGTTCGGTATCTCCCCGCTGAAAACGAAGGGGAGCGCCCCGAACGCCGACATCAGAAGCCACGCAAAGGCGACCACCGCAAAGCCGTCCTTTGCAAAGACGAGATCGCCGTAGTTTCCGCAGACGGTGTGCATGATAAAGCCCACGCCGCCCGCAAGAAGAGCCGTGGCAAGAAAGGCGAGGGCGACCGAAAATTCCCCGTAAATCAGAGCGCAGAGAAGAGGGAGAAACAGAAGTCCCGCTTCGAGGATCAGGATCTTTCCGGTCATGGAAAAGACAAGTTTTTTATTCAAAGCCGTAAACCTCCGGTCTATGTCAGGTAGAGATGGATTCGGGAAAACGAACCGCTTTGCAAAAACTCCCGGCGTCGGGCGCTTCCGCCGGTTTGCAAAGGCAAATGGCGGTGAAGCTTTATGCCGCAGGGGTGAAAACGGTTTCCGAAAAAATTATTCCGCCATAATATCCGCCAGATCCCGCACGATCTTGCCGGCGGCAATGACGATGACCTTATCGCCGGGAAGGATGCGGTCGTCGCCTCCGGGAATGAGGGGCTTCCGTCCGCGGATGATGCCGCCGATGAGGATGCCGGGCTTGAGGGTGAGCCGGCGAAGGGGGATATCCTGATATTCGAAGGAGTCGCCTACGCTGAATTCCAGCGCTTCCACCTTGCCGTCCATGAGCTTATAGAGGGTCTCCACGCTGCTTCCCATGGAGTTCTCAAGGGCTCTTGCGTAGCGTGTGACGATATCCGACACGATCCTCTGGGGGGATACCATGCTTTCCAGCCCCAGATTTTCCGCCAGAACGCCGAACTCGGAGCGGTTGACCTTGGAAATGACCTTGGGCACCTTCTGGGAGGATGCAAAGATCGAAAGAAGGATATTCTGCTCGTCGATGCCGGTAAGCGCCACGAAAGCGTCTGTCCCGGCGATGCCCTCCTCGAGAAGAAGCTCCTGCTTTGCGCCGTCGCCGCAGATCATCACCACGTCGTCGCCGAACTGGGAAGCGAACTCCCGGCAGCGATCCTCGTCCTTTTCGATGATCTTCACGTTGTTGCCTCCGGCGACAAGGAGCTTGGCAAGATAATACGCCGTCCTCGAAGCGCCGAGGATCATGACGCTCCGCGCCCGCTTCTGCAGGATGCCCAGCATACCGAAGAGCCTGGCAACTTCGCTCTGCTCGGCGGTGATGCCGATCTTGTCCCCCGACTTCAGCTCAAAATTACCGCCGGGGATATAGACCTCGTCCTCCCGCTGGACGACCGTCACAAGGAACCTTGCGTCGTATTTTTTGCGGACGTCCATGAGCTTCATGCCGTCCAGCACCGAGTCGTTCTTGAGCTTCAGCTCGATCATCTCGAAGTTTCTTCTTGAAAAGGTCTCGATGTTCACGGCGCCGGGGAGCTTGAGCATGTTGTATATTTCCTGCGCCGCCGCCCTCTCGGGGTTGACCGAGGAGTTGAGGTCGAGGCTCTGCCGCAGGAAGCTGAGGCTCCTGTCGTTGTATTCGGGATTGCGGATCCTTGCGATGGTGTGCTTTGCCCCCATGCGTCCGGCGATGAAGCAGGAGAGCATGTTCAGCTCGTCCGAGCCGGTAACGGCGGCGAAAAGCTCCGCCTCCCCTACCCTCGCCTCGGCAAGGGTGTCGCAGTCGGAGGCGCTTCCGCAGACCGTCATGATGTCGCTGGAATTATAGATGGCGCTGATGAGGGCGGGGTTGGTGTCGATGGCGGTAACGTCGTGCCCCTCGGCGACAAGGCTGTTTATGATGGTGGTTCCGGTCTTACCGCAGCCGGCAATGATGATTTTCATAAGATTTTGACCTCGGCTTCCACAAAAAGGCGTGAAAGCTTCCTTTCTTTCAAGTGTTCGGGTCGTTCAGATTATCGGGTCGTTCTTTTTTTTCGTGTCTGTCAGTCGGTGATTTTTACAATGAGCGAGCGTCCTGTGCGGCAGGCAAAAGCGAGCGCTTCGGGGAGAAGCTCATTCGGGAAGCGTTTTAAGAAGTTGAAGATCTCCAGCGTCAGATCTTTTTTGTAGCCCATGTCCTTCAGAGCCTTGCAGATGCTGTCCCAGTTCATGTCCCTCGTGTAGGGAAGCATATGGTCATCGTCCCTGCCGTCGTTGTCGTGGATATGGAGGGCAAGGAGGGTGTCTGCGTCAAAGCCGCCGATAAAGGCAGCCGGGTCGAGCCCCAGTATGTTCACGTGTCCCACGTCCACGCAGGCGCAGAAGCAGTCGCTTCCGAGATTTTTCACCATGCGGGTGACCACGGCGGGATCGGCGAGCAGTCCCGAAAAGGTGCCGTCCGGCTTTCTCGAGCAGAGGTTTTCGATGGCGATGCGGATGTGCGCCTTCTCGGCGTACGGACGAAGGCGGGCGTAGTATTCCCGGTTCACTTCCTCCGCACTTTTGCCGTCACGGGCGCCGAGGGCATGGACGATGATGGAACCCGCCCCGAGGATGCCGGCGCTCTCAACGGAATGAGCGATCTTTACAAAGCTCGGATCCGATTCGTCCGGCACGCCGCCTTTGCGGAAGGGCAGGAGCGGAGCGTGCGCCTGATTGCACGGAAGGCCGAGAGAGTCGAGCTCTTTACGAAGCTCCCGTGCGGCCTCTGCGTAGTCCTCTCCGAGGAGTCTTTCCTCGTATTCTTCGGATTCCTTCTGCCCGTCGAACCAGTAATAGGAATAATCCACGCAGTCGAAGCCGGCGTTCTTTATGAGGCGGAACGCCTCTTTATCGCCGAGCTTTTTACGGACGGCGTAGGATTCTACGGAAAGCAGCATTTTCTTTTCCTTCTTTCGATTCAGTCATTCGATTCAGTCATTCGTTTCAGTCGTTTTTGTGTTCGGGAAAGTTTTTTCGATGCGGCAGTGCCTCAGGACTCTGCCTTTTCGTCATTTTCTTTATTTTCGGTATTTTCGGTTTCGGCGCCCTTTTTCTTTTTCCCCAGCATTTCGAGAAGGAGCCGCTTTATGGCTTTGCGCTTCACGAGCATTGCCGCAAGGAGCAGAAGGACGATGCCCAGACGGATATATGCGTTTTCATAGGTGACTCCGGCAAAGAGGGACACGAGGATCACCGGCGCCGAAAGGGCTCCCACGGCTTTCATGTCGTACACACGGCACCCGGCGGCGCTCCGGCAGGCGAAGCAGTCGATGACGCTCTGCACAAAGTAGCAGACGAGGGTGGTATAGGCGGCGGCGATATAGCCGTACCGGGGGATGAAGATCGCATTCAGCACAAGATTCAGCACCGTCGCCGTGACGCTGGCGTACATGACGAAGCGGGGCTTTTTGAAGTAGTACACCACGTTTGCGTAGAGATAGTAATGCACCTGAAAGAAGATGCCGCCCATGACCGGGGGCACGGTGTACATCGCCTCCCGGTAGCTTTCCGGGGCGAGGATCGAGATGATCTCGGGGGCGAGCATGGTGACGATGACGCTCACCGCCGCAAACAGAGCGAGGATGGGATTGGCGATGCGGGCGATGGCTTTGAAGTCCCGCTCGGCGCATTTTTCATAGGTATACGGCACGAAGGAGGAGTTGATCGCCGTCCAGATGATGAGCAGGATCGACGAGATGGTATACGCCACGCTGTAATGGGCGTTGGCGCTGTCGCCGAGGATGTAGGAGATCATCAGCTTGTCCGAGCCGGAGAGGATATAGGTCGAAAGGTAATGCGGGATCAGCGGCAGGCTGAACAGGAAGGCGGTCTTCCAGTATCTGAGGACCGGCTTCCCCGCTCCCTTTATGACGGTATAGACGTAAAAGCCGAGGCAGAAGAGGACGGTGGTAAGCTCGACGCCGTAGATCCGGGCGTCCAGTCTGTCCCCCTTCGTAATAAGGACGAGGATCACCGCCACCGCCTGGGGCACAAGGCAGTTCACCCCCGCCATGACCGAGGAGAGCCTGTATTTCAGCTCGTACCGCTGTCTTGCCGTCCAGAAGGCGTAAGCAGGCTTTGTAAAGAAGTGGGCGAGCATCAGAAGAAGGAACGGCAGCTTGATGCCCATATACACCCCGACGAGCGGGTACAGCGCCACCGCCGCCGCTCCGAAGAGGATGGTGATGACGTTGGAAAGAAGCAGCATCGAGAAGGAGAACGCATCCCGATCCTCGGGGAAATCCGACATTCCCACGTTGAAATAGCTCTGGGAGAGGCTGAACATGGCGACGACGCCGAGGATGGTGAGCAGGGTCAGGTATTTCTGTACGGTACCGTACTGCTCCTCGGTGAGCAGACGGGTATAGATGGGAAGGGTGACGTAGGAGATGCACTTGGTGACCATGCTGGCGCAGAAGAAGGCGACCGACGCCTTGGCGGCACGGGGAAGGCGCCGGAGGGCACCGGATACGGGTTTTTCTTTTTCCATTCGTTCCTCTCCTCCCCTTTCGTCGGCGTTCCGCACACGGTCATCCGGCTTTTCTCTTTCGTCTTTCGTCCTTGCTGCGGATGCTTTCGTCAAAGACTTGCCGGTCTGAACATACTGCTACGGCTATCATTATAGCACAAAGCGCCGGGATTTGCAAGAGGGTATTTCGGAAAGCGCCACACAAAGCTTCGGGAAGCGATGCGCAAAGTATTTCGGAAAGCGATGCGCAAAGTATCTCGGAAAGCGCTGCGCAAAGTATTTCGGAAAGCGATGCATAAAGCCTCGGAAAGCGCCGCACAAAGTATTTCGGGAAGCGCCGCGCAAAGCGTGCGCCCCGGCTTTCGGCAGGATCGCTCTTTCCTTTTCGGGCTTCGGGAGCAAAAAAAGCGGCCGCCGAAGCGACCGCCGAAATATTCGGAAAAACCTTACCGTTCTTACCGTCCGCCGGATTT
>JAZRXH010000023.1:0-18046 GCA_045600125.1 Eubacteriales bacterium
GTCTGCAAGTCTTTTCTCCGTGAACGAAGCCGTTCCGTCCTTAATGGCAAACTGATTTTCAGGTTTTCCCGGAACATAAACGGTGTCTCCGGCTACGAAAGTGTCGTTTTTTTCTTCACCGTTCAATCTTGCTTCGCTGTAGAAGTAGGTATCTTTTCCGTATAATCTGTTATCTTCTCGAATGGCTTGTTGCGATCGAGTATTTCTTGTAAGTCCTTGCGGTTCGGCGGAAACTCCGTCTTTGTGAATACTTCCTCTTGCGGTGGCTTCAGATTGTTTTGTCTGTAATAATCGTCCCACGCCGCCCATATCGGCATATACGTTACGCATTCGCTCGTTTTCAGAATCGTTTTCGTTCCGTCGTAATACTGCGCTCGAACGTCGTCCATTTTCTTCACCTCCGACCTTATTATAATTGCCCACGGTCGGATTGTCAATACCGTTTTGCTCCGTCACGTCACTTCTGTCCGATAAACCGTACACGTCTGATCCGTTCCCACCAAACGACATCTTATCGCCCACGCCGCCGTTCTCATCAAGATTGATTCGTACCTCACCGTTTTTCTTACAAGCTCTTTGATGAATTCAACAGAAGCACCGCTTGCACGGAACAATATCCGGGCATCGCCTGTCGCAAGCGCTTCTTTGGCGCTTTGCTCCATGCTGAAGTTTTCTTTGAAAACTTTCACTCAGAGTAACTTTGCGAGCGAACCGTAAACAAATTTTCGCCGAGGTCGGCGTTTGACCTCAGCGAACGGAATAAACTATATACTTTTGACGAAACAACTGAGCTTTGCCGCTTGAATATATGGCGGCAAAGCGGGATAATACTCGGGCAGCTGCGCTCACGGTTTTATCTACTGTGGGGTCCCGAGGTGCCTGCGGGTGCTACCCGCGGCGGTCAAACGGGACGAGGTTCGGGCATCGGGTGCTATGGTTTCATCTGAGGTGCATTCCTCTCGATGAGTCAGCGGTGGCTCACCGCACGATGAAGTCGGCGTTTGACTTCATCGTAGCAGTAGAGAGTAACCGTTTTTGCTTCACCCATGAGCTTTGCCGCTTTGATATATGGCGGCAAAGCGGAATGATACTCGGGCATCTGTACTCCCGTTTTAGTCTAAAGTGTGGTCTCGAGGTGCCCGCGGGGGCTCCCCGCTGCTGCAGGCAAGGACGACGGTGGGGATGAGAATGAGCTGGAGGATGATTCCGGGAACAGCCGCCGCAAAGGCGCCGGTAAAGAAAGCGGCAAGAGACCATGCTTTCCCGGCGGTACCGAGGAGAAGCCAGGTAACGAGTCCCCACGCGAACCTGCCAAGGAGCATCGCCGAAACGAGGCTCAGGTAGAGAGCAAACAGCTTGCTCTTTCCCTTGCGGTCCTTCCCGTGCAGAGCACGGTAGAGAATGCCGGAAACAGCGCCGTACGTGCAGAGCTCTACCGCCATGGCGCAGGCATTCGGGAAGAGCGGCGGCATTCCCGCAAAGAACGAGCGCAGGAACGGAAGCAAAAAGCCGATAAACGCCCCATAGGGCGCCCCGCAGAGAAAGCCGCAGATCAGCACCGGAAAGTGCATCGGCGTCAGCATTTTTCCTATCGCCCGAATGCTCCCCGTAAAGGTCGGCAAAACGTAGCCCAGCGCAAGGAGCATGGCGCATATCACAAGATTTGTGTAGGTCCTTCTTTTCATAAATATCTCATAAAACGGTGTTTCTTAATTTAACGCCTGCCGAACAACACGCAAACGCCGACGCATAGCGCCAACCCTGCGTTTTTGAGTTGCGAACCGACGATTATTCAATGGCTCTGAACCGGTCGGCGGCATTTTTGCCGCTGAAAGCCGTGCCTATGCAAGAAGCACATGTTCGGCAGACACCGTTTACTCCCGCTTTTCCCGTCTTCACTCAGAAAATATTTTTCATATCGTAAAGTCCCGCCTTTTGGGAAACCAGAAACTCGGCGGCTTTCAGCGCACCCTCGGCGAAGAGGGCTCTGTCGTGGGCTTCGTGCTTGAGAGTCAGCGTTTCGGAGCCATTGCAGAGGATGATCTCATGCTCGCCCACGATATTTCCGGCTCTCACAGCGTGGATGCCGATTTCGTTCTTTTCCCGCTTTTCCGCTCCCGCACGTCCCAGCTTGAACACCGACTGCGTGCGGACGGTTTTAAGTTCGTTTGCCAAAAGAAGCGCCGTGCCGCTGGGAGCGTCCAGCTTGCGGTTGTGGTGCTTTTCGATGATCTCGATGTCCGCATCCGGGAACATCGCCGCCGCCTGCTTTGCGACCGACGAAAGAACGGCGATACCGAGGGACATATTCGCCGAACGGAATACGGGAATAGTCTTTGCCGCTTCCGCTATCATCGCCAGCTCCTCCGGTGTATGGCCGGTAGTGGCGACCACCGTGGGGATGCCGTTTTCCTTTGCATAATCGAGGAGCGCTCCCACCGCCGTATGATGGGAAAAGTCGATGATCACGTCGGCTCCCTTCGGCACTTCGGCGATCTCGGGAAAGCCGGAATCCTTACGGTCGGCTTTGGCAAAGATCCCGTGCTCTTCGCTTTTTTCGATCAGACCGCAGAGGATGGAACCCATATGTCCTGCGGCACCGTTGACTATTATTTTCATCTTGCTTTCGTTTTGACCTCGTTATCGTTTATCGTTTACTTGATAAGTCCTTCGGCTCTCATGAGAGCGAACATCTTCTCGGCGTTGGATTCTTCCATGGGAGTAAGGGGAAGACGGAGATAGTTCTCGCACCAGCCCATCTTTGCCATAGCCGCCTTTACGGGAATGGGGTTCACCTCGCAGAAGAGGGCGTCGATGAGGGCGTGGTACTTCATCTGCATGGCGGCGCTCTCCCTGATCTTTCCTTCGAGGAACAGATGGCAGAGCTGTGAAGTCTCGGCGGGAAGCAGGTTGGACAGCACCGAGATAACGCCCTTGCCGCCCAGCGACATGAGAGGCACGATCTGGTCGTCGTTGCCGCAGTAGAGGTCGAGCTTGTCGCCGACTCTCGCCATGGTCTCGACGATCTTGGAGATATTGCCGTTCGCTTCCTTGATGGCGACGATGTTGGGATGCTCCGCAAGAGCCTCGTAGGTCTTGGGCTCGATGTTCACGCCGGTTCTCGAGGGCACGTTGTAGAGGATGACCGGCTTTGCGCTCTTGTCGGCAAGCTCGGTAAACATCCTGTAAAGTCCGGTCTGGGTCGCCTTGTTATAGTAGGGCGTAACGCAGAGCATGGCGTCGGCGCCTGCCTCGCAGGCACAGCGGATCAGGTCGAGAGCGTACATGGTATCGTTGGAGCCCGCTCCGGCGATGACCGGCACTCTGCCGGCAGTGCGCTTTACGGCGAAGGCGATGGCGTCACGGTGCTCGTCGTCCGAAAGAGTGGAGGCTTCACCGGTGGTCCCGCAGACAACAAGACCGTCGATGCCGCTGTCGATCTGCCAGTCGATGAGTTTTCCGAAACGATCGTAGTCGATGCCGCCGCCCTCAAGAAGAGGGGTGATCAGGGCTGTTGCTGCGCCGGTGAATACTGTCTTTTTCATGATGGTGACCGTAGCTTTCGCAAAAGCAAAAGCTTCCTTTCTGTAGTACTGTAATGTTTTGTTTTTCTCCGCATACTCTGCGGCGTACGGTGCGTACCCGCATAAAAAAAGCCTTACCGAAAATACGGTAAGAGCCACGAAAAACCGATGAATACTCAAACGGTGTATTACGATAGCTCTCCGCAAAAAACTTTGCGACAGTCGGCGGGATATTGTCCCGCAAACCGGCAGAGAGTCCGCAGCTCCCGCCTCGGCACCTACCCCTTTCGACTGTCGGAATGAAGCTCTGCGGTGAGCTGTGGACTCCGCGGCATCTACTCTTTGTACGGTGCGCCTCTACCTATTCTCTTTTTGCAGTATAGCACATCTTTCCCCGTTTGTCAAGCGGAAATTGCGAGTTTTTCTCGCTGCGTATTTTTTAACGCCGCACTCCCGAGGCGCTGCAGAGGCTGAAAAGGTGTCGGAAGAATGAAAAGCAAACGGAAAATAGCGAAATATGAAAAAAACATCTTCAACTCACGCAAAAAAGACAGTTTTCCCGGTTGACTTTTCCGCCTTACGGGTTTATTATATATGTGTGGTAGTTTTTGCCTCGGGCAAGCCCTTTGGCGAAAACAAGCGGTACAAAAATGTCTTAATACAATTCTAACACAAAATCGGAGGAATCATTATGAGAACAGTATGTTTCGGTGAAATTATGCTCAGACTCAACCCCCCGCAGTACGGTCGGTTCATCAATGCGGACGTATTCGAGGCGAACTACGGCGGCGGCGAGGCGAACGTATCGGTATCCCTTGCCAACTACGGTCTGGATTCTGCCTTTGTGACAAAGCTCCCTGCCCACGAAATCGGTCAGGCGACGGTGAACTCCCTGAGAAGATACGGCGTTGACACGTCCGAGATCGTAAGAGGCGGCGACAGAGTCGGCATTTACTATCTGGAAAACGGCGCTTCCCAGCGTCCCTCCAAGGTCATCTACGACCGTAAGTACTCCGCCATCATGGAGGCTTCCGAATCGGATTTCGACTGGGAAAAGATCCTCGAGGGTGCGGACTGGTTCCACTTTACCGGCATCACTCCCGCTCTTGGCGACAACGTGGCGAAGATCACTCTCAATGCGCTGAAGGTCTGCCGTGCCAAGGGCATCAAGGTCAGCTGCGACCTCAACTTCCGTAAGAAGCTGTGGACGAGCGAAAAGGCAGGTCAGGTCATGGGAGAGCTTATGCCTTACGTAAACGTATGCATTGCCAACGAAGAGGACGCCGAGAAGGTCTTCGGCATCAAGGCGGAAAACACCGACGTAAATGCGGGCAAGGTAAATCATGAAGCGTACAAGAGCGTTGCAAAGCAGCTCGCTGACCGCTTCGGCTTCGAGAAGGTAGCCATCACTCTCCGCACCTCCATCTCCGCCAACGATAACGACTGGGCGGCTATGCTCTACGCCGACGGCAGCTACTACTTCTCCAACACCTATCACATCCATATCGTGGACCGTGTGGGCGGCGGCGACTCCTTCGGCGGCGGCCTTATCTATGCCATCCTCGCCGGTAAGGATAACCAGGGCGTCATCGAGTTCGCCGTGGCGGCTTCCTGCCTCAAGCATACCATCGTCGGCGACGTGAACCTCGTCTCCGCCGAGGAAGTCGAAAGCCTCATCAAGAACGGCGGCAGCGGCCGGGTTCAGCGATAATACAGTATATGGGGGCTCCTCGCCCCCAAACCCCATCGCCGCCTTTTGAAAAAGGCGGGCGAAAACTTTGAAATAAGACCAAGTCCTGAACGGACTTGGTCTGCTTTTTTCTTGGATAAAGGGTTATTGTCTACTGTCCGATGAAGTCAAACGCCGACTTCATCGTAGTTTTGTTTTTTGGGCGGAAGCTCACTGATTAGGTGTTCCGAAAACAAAATCCGCAGAGGTCGGCGTTTGACCTCATCGGACAGTGCCTGTCGTAAGCGCCTCCCTTGGCGCTTACTCCATGCTAAAGTTTTCTTCGAAAACTTTCATTTCGAGTGACTTTTGGCGATACTTGCTGAGTTTGACCGCTTTGATATATGGCGGTCAAACGGGACAATACTCGGGCATCTGCGCTCCCGCTTTTGTACAAGGTAGGGTCTCGAAGGGTCAGCGGGGACTCCCCGCAAAGGCGAGCATAAGACGGATACGGTTCTCCTGGTTCACCGCCGAGGCACCGGCATCGTAGTCCACGGCAACGATGTTCGCGTCGGGGTTCCGCTCCTTGATGGGCTTCATCATGCCCTTTCCGCAGATGTGGTTCGGAAGGCATCCGAAGGGCTGTGCGCAGACGATGTTCTTCGTTCCGCCCGTGTAGAGCTCCAGCATTTCCGCCGTGAGAAGCCAGCCCTCTCCCATCTTCGTCCCGAGTCCGATATAGTCCTCGGCAAGCGAGCGGGTCACGCTGAAGGGAGTCGGAGGCTCAAAATGTCCGTCCTCTTCCATGATGCGGATAAGGTCCTTCTGCTTTTTCAGAACGAGGGAATAGGCGAGGCGGAACAGCGGATAGGCGGCGCTTCTTATGCCGTAGAGCTTTCTGTCGTATATGGTATCGAAGATGCTGTAAAGGCAGAAGTCGATAAGTCCCGGGATCACCGGCTCGGCGCCGTTTTCAATCAGGAAATCCCGCAGACGGTTATTGGCAAGAGGCGAATATTTGACAAAAATCTCGCCCACGATGCCCACCTTTACCTTTTTTTCCTCCGTCATGGGGAGCAAGGCAAAGTCCGAAAGGATCCTGCGGTAATTTTCCTTGACGGTGCGGTAGTTCGTGAGACTCTTCCCGTTTTCCGGTCTTGTAAGATAGGTAAGCCACTTTTCCGAAAGGGCTTTTGTATCCCCCGGATGCTTTTCGTATGCCTCGCAGTGGTTTTCAAGGCTCATGAGAAGATCGGCGTAGAAGACGGCGTAGAACAGCTTATAGAGCACGGCGGGAGTGATCCTCCAGCCGGAGTGCTTTTCGATCCCCGCAAAGCTGAAGGAAATGACGGGAACGTGGCCGTAGCCCGCCTTGGCAAGCGCCTTGCGGATCAGCGATATGTAATTCGATGCCCGGCATCCGCCGCCGGTCTGGAACATGATGAGCGCCGTTTTATCCGGGTCGTACTTTCCGCTTTCGAGAGCGTCGATGAACTGACCGATGACGATAACGGCGGGATAGCAGGTGTCGTTGTGGGTGTATTTCAGTCCCTTTTCGGCGATGTCCTTTCCCGCATTTTCGAGAAGCTCCATGTCGTAGCCCTCGTTTTTCATCACCCGCATGATCAGCTTGAAGTGGGTGGGGAGCATATTCGGTACAAGGATCTTGTACTCTTTTTTCATTTCCGAGGTGAATTCCACGTAGCCCTTGCCGTTATCACGGGGGGCGTCGGACTTTCCAATCTTTTCACAGCCCTTACAGTTTCCGCTTCCATTGCAGGAAGTGCAGGCTTCGCAAGACGTTTTCTTTTCCGTGTTCATATTCATGTTCGTTTCCATGACCGTATCCGCTCCTTTCCGAGAAATGGGGGCTTTGCCGAAAATATTCAGTGCGGGCGCATCCCGTTCTTTTTTTCCCGCTCCCGGTCCTCCAACGCTCCGAGAAGGCTGCGCAGGCGGATCTTCACGGCGCCGAGATTGGTGATTTCGTCTATTTTGATCTGCGTATACAGCTTCCCGCTCTTTTCGAGAAGCGAGCGCACCTCGTCGGTGGTGATGGCGTCCACACCGCAGCCGAAGGAGACCAGCTGACACAGCTCGGCGTCGTCGTTCTCCGCACAGAAGACCGCCGCTCTGTAGAGTCTTGCGTGGTAGGTCCACTGGTTGAGGACGTTTACCTTTACCGGCTGTGCCTTGCGGAAAACGCTGTCCTCGCTGACAACGACGAAGCCGAGACTGAGCGCCAGCTTGTCGATGCCGTGGCATATTTCCTCGTCGACGTGGTACGGTCTTCCCGCAAGGACGAGAATGCGCATCCCGTTTTCACGGGCATAGCGGATCGCTCTTTCGCCCTCGGCGTACACGGCGTCCTCGTATTCCCGATAGAGCCGGAAGCCCTCGTCCACGGCTTTTCTTGCTTCTCGTACCGATACTTTACAGAGTTTTTCCGAGAGATATGCCGAAAGCTCCGAGGCAAGCTCCTTTTTGTCGTTGATATTGAGGTACGGATATAAGAATTTCGTTCTGAATTTCGTCCCGGCGTTTTCTCCGAGGTCGTCCATGTTGCCGTAAAGAAGCTCGGAATAGTATGCCACTACGGGGCAGTTGTAGTGATTGTCGGTGTCTTTCTCGTCGATATTATAGGTGAGACAGGGGTAGAAGACGGCGTCCGGCTTCGCCTCGAGAAGCTCCTCGATGTGGCCGTGCATGAGTTTTGCGGGGTAGCAGACCGTATCGGAGGGAATGGAGAACTGCCCTTTTTCGTAGGTCTTTCTCGTGGACATTCCCGAGAGCACGACCCGGAAGCCGAGAGAACGGAAAATGCCGTACCAGAGGGGCAGAAGCTCGTACATTCCGAGAGAAAGCGGAATGCCCACGGTGCCTCTTTTCCCTTCGCCGCCCTGCATGGCGAGCAGCCTTTCCCGCTTGAAGGCGTAGAGGTCCGGCACGTCGCTTTGCGCTCCCGCAAGGCCTGCGCCCTTATCGCACTTATTGCCGGATATGTATTTCTTCCCTCTTCCGAAGTCGTTCACCGTGAGGGCACAGCCGTTGGTACAGCCGCGGCAGACGGCGGACTTGGAGGTATGGACGAAGTTTTTCAGCTCGTCGGAAGACAAAAGCGTGCTTTCGCCCTTGCCGCTTTTGGCGGCGAACAATGCCGCACCGTAAGCCCCCATGAGTCCCGCAATGTCGGGTCTTATGACCTCAAGACCCGTTTCCCGTTCAAAGGCACGGGTGACGGCGTCGCTGAGGAAGGTACCGCCCTGCACCACCACCGAGCGTCCCAGCTCTTCGGGGGAATGGGCTCGGATGACCTTATAGAGGGCGTTTTTCACGACGCTTACCGAAAGCCCCGCCGAGATGTCCTCGATCCCGGCGCCGTCCTTCTGCGCCTGCTTCACCGAGGAATTCATGAAGACGGTACAGCGGGAGCCGAGGTTCACGGGATGGCGGGCGAAGAGTCCTTTCCCGGCAAACTCTTCTGCGTCACAGCCCATGGCTTTTGCGAAGGTCTCGAGGAAGGAGCCGCAGCCGGACGAGCAGGCTTCGTTGAGCATGATGCTGTCGATGGCGCCTTCCCGGATCCGGAAGCATTTGATGTCCTGTCCGCCGATGTCGAGAATAAAGTCCACGTCCGGACGGAAGTGTTTTGCCGCCGTAAAGTGCGCCAGCGTTTCCACGATGCCGCATTCGACGCCGAAGGCGTGACGGATGAGCTCCTCACCGTAGCCGGTGACGGCGCTGCCGGCGATTTTTATCCTCGAACCGCACTTTTCGTAGATCTCGGAAAGTTTTTCCCGCACGACCTCCACGGGGTCGCCCTTATTCGAGGCGTAATAGGTATAGATCAGCTCCCGGTTTTCGCCGATGAGCACCAGCTTCGTGGTAGTGCTTCCGCAGTCGATGCCGAGAAAGGCCTTCCCGGCATAGTTTTCGATGTTCTCCACCTTTACCGAGGCTTTTTCGTGGCGGGCGCGGAAGAGTCGGTACTCCTCTTCGTTTTCAAAAAGAGGTTCGAGTCTGTCCGAGACCTCCGAGGAGCTTCCGGCTTTGTCGATGGCAGCGATGAGTCCGCAGAGGTCTGTCTCGAATCCCGCCTTTGCGGCGTAGTAGGCACTGCCGAGGGCGACGGCGTAGAGGGAATAATCCGGGAACACCGCCATGTCTTCGGAAAGTCCGAGGACAGTGACAAATTCCTTCCGGAGTCCGAGACAATAATGGAGAGGACCGCCGAGGAACAGCACCTTGCCGCTGATTTTCCTGCCTCTTGCAAGGCCGCTGACCGTCTGGTTCACCACCGCCCGGTAGATACTGGCGGCGACGTCCTCCTTGGCGGCTCCCTGATTGAGCAGAGGCTGTATATCGGATTTTGCAAAGACGCCGCACCGGGAGGCGATGGGATAAAGGCGCTGTGCCCGCAGGCTGAGCGCATCCATTTCGTCGTTCGTCACGTCGAGGAGCGTCGCCATCTGGTCGATGAAGGCACCGGTGCCTCCGGCGCAGGAACCGTTCATCCGCTCGTCGGTACCGCCCCGGTCGAAGAAGATAATCTTGGCGTCCTCGCCGCCCAGCTCGATGACCACCGAGGTATCGGGTTCTTTTTTCTTGATGACCTCTCCGACGACGTAGACCTCCTGCGCAAAGGGGAGCGAGGCGTCGGCGGCAAGTCCCATACCGGCAGAACCGGAGATCGCCGCAAGGAAGCGTCTGTCCCCGAGGACCGGCTTCATTTCGGTGAGCATCTCCCGGATCTTTTCACGGACGGAGGAATAATGCCGCTCGTATTTTTCATACACGGTCTTCTCCCCGTCGAGGAGCACTACCTTGGCGGTGGTGGAGCCTATGTCGATACCGAGCAGAAGTCCGCCGTTTATTCCGTTTTCTGTGTCTGTCCTGCCCATACCGCATACTCCTCTCCGAAAGGAGGATCATCCTCCGTTTCCCGTTTCTCCGCCATAACGGCAAATCTCTGCCGTATATCATAAGGGATATTGTACCACCGAAGGGGCGGGAATGTCAATGTTTGCAAGCGTTAAGATATGGCTAAGATTTTTCATTCGGGACCCCACCTCAGACAAAACCGTAGTCCCCGATGCCCGAGTATTATCCCGCTTTGCCGCCGCGGGGTGCCCCGCCGCCACCTCGAAAGGAATGCACCTCAGGATAAAGCGGGGTTACAGATGTCCGAATATTATCCCGCCTTCTCCAAAATCATATTCCCACCTCTGTTGCGGCGATGCTTTATGCCGCAACAGACGGTAAGCAATAACCCCTTACTCCCAAAAAGCACCGTGGCAGTCCGTATGGGCTGCCACGGAGGAAAAGTTTTCGCCCGCCTTTTTCAAAAGGCGGCGAGGTGCTTCACCGAGTAGCCCTGCGATGTAGTGTGGGCATCCCCGCTACGGTTCTTTGGCTTTGGAGGCAGCGAAGGCGGTGGGCGCCATGCCGGTTTCCTTTTTGAAGGCTCTCGAAAAGTAATAGACGCTGTTATATCCCACGGCGAAAGCGCACTCGGTGACGGAATATCTTCCGGTGGCAAGGAGCTCACCGGCATAGCGCATCCGGAGGGAAGTCACGTATCTTGAGGGCGGGACGCCGTACTTCCGGACAAAGAGGCGTTTGAAGTAAGATTCGCTGATGCCGCAGACAGCGGCGGGGGCGGCGTAGTCAAAGCCGCTTTCAAAGCAGTTCTTTTCGATGTATTCGATGCCGGGACGGATTTTCTCGTAGCTTTTTCCCGGAAGGTACCGGGCTTCCTCTTTTTCGAGCTGTGCGAAGATCGCATAAAGGAGCGACATGCACTCGTTGTAGTACCCCTCGCTCCGCAGCACCCACGTCTTCTGCAGCTTGATGAACAGACTGCGGAGCGGTGCGCTGTCGGGAAAATCCGCAAGGGCGCAGGGCGACGGCATTTCTTCCCTGCACATAAAGTACACGTCGATGCAGTCGCCGGGTTCCGTGCTGTCCACGATATATCTTCCGTCATGCTCACCGGCACAGAGGAAGCGCACCGAGCCCGCCTTCTCGCTCATGTGCTCTCCGCTGAACTCCACCTCGGCTTTCCCCGAGAGCTTGAATATCAGCTCATGGCACCGCAGAGCAGGCGAATATTCCTTATGCCTTTCCGACGCTTCGGTGCTTCTGTAGTGGATCGCCGAATGTATCCCGGTGACGGTAATGTGTCGATTGCCGAAAAGCTTCATTCGCTCTTTTTCCTCCCGATTCCTATACGTTCTACATATTTTATAGCGCATTTCTTTGCGGAAATCAAGTCCTAAGCCTTAAATTTTGTCCCGTATTGTGCAAATGCTCACAGCGTGTATTGCAATCCTGCCCGCCGACAGGTATACTGAGCGCAGAGAATATCCGAAACGGAGGAATCATGATGACCGACAGAATTGCCAAGATGTGCGAGGACGTCCTCGACCACGATATTTACCCCGAAAAAACGAAAGCAGAATACGACCGGAGCGACCTTTTCCTTCCCGACGAGCTGCTAAACGCCAAGCGGTGTGCCGAGTACGTGAATGCACAGAAAGTGACCCTTGTGGGAGAGCGCCTTTTCCCCGGCCTTTTCCGCTATGACGGCTCCTGCATGGGCGACCACTTTACGAGGATGGGGCACAAGTATTTTGACCTTATAAGGAGAGAATTTTACGGCAAGCCCTACGACAACCTATGCACCTTCGAGTGGCAGCATTCCGCCGCCGATTACGGCAAGGTCATAAGGACAGGCATCGACGGACTTCTCTCCGAAATTGCCGAGTCCAAAGCGGCGCACACCGGCGACAGCGAGGCGCAGACCTTCCTTTCGGCGCTGGAGATCACGGCAAACGGCATCCTCCGGTGGTGCGAAAAAATGTCGGCTTTCTGCCTTGAAGAGTCGGAAAAACAGAAAAACGCCGGGAATACCGCCTACGCCGGAGAGCTTGAAAAGTCCGCAAAGATCCTGCAAAGGGTGCCGAAAAAGCCCTGCGAGTCCTTCCGGGAGGTCATCCAAACGGTCATTGTCGTGTTCCACTTCCTGCCGGACAGCATCGGAACACTGGACAGATACGCATACAAGTATTACATTAACGACTTGAAAAACGGCGTCATCACCCGGGAGGAAGCCAAGGAATACCTGCAGGAGCTTTTCGTGGACATCTGCGGCTATACGCCCTGCAAGAGCGCATGGGCGGGCGATAAGGGCGCCGAGTGCCACTTTGCCATCGGCGGCAGAACAGCCGACGGAAAAGACGGCTATAACGAGCTGTCACAGCTGATCGTGGAATCGCTGATGGAGCTTCCGTTGAACCGTCCGGAGATCTCTCTCCGGTGGACGAGCGACACGCCGAGAGAGGTCCTGCGATACTGTCTTGACTGTGAGCGTCACGACAAGCACAAGCGCATCGCCTTCGTGAACGACGAGCCGAGAATACGGTCGTACATGGACAATCTCGGACTGTCCTGCAAAGACGCCGTGAGCTACACCATGGTGGGCTGCAACGAGCCTGCCTTTCAGGGCGGCATGTTCTTCGGCGGCAACACGGTGAACATCGCAAGATGTCTTGACAATACGCTGACAAAAAGAAGAGCCGACATTGAAAAGGCAGGCTCCTTCGAGGAATTTTTCACCGTCTTCCGGGAAGAGCTGTACCGTGACCTTACGGAAATCTGTGCAGTCAGCGACGGCTTCAATCTTGCCCGTGCGAAGGATAACAACGTGACGAGCTCCCTGTTCATCGACGGCTGTATCGGAAGCGCCAGAAGCGTCACCCGGGGCGGCGGCAGACTGTCGCTTTCCGGCTTCGAGTGCATGGGCCTTGTCTGCGTCATCGACTCCCTCTCGATCATAAAGCAGTTCGTCTTCGATGAAAAGCGGATCCCCTTTACCGAGCTTCTCGACGCTCTTCGGGCAGACTGGAAGGGATACGAGCTCCTTCGGGCAAGGATCTTCCGGGACGGCAAGTTCTTCGGGAACGGCGAGAAGCTGTCCGACGACGTGGCACGGTTGTTCTCCGGCACGGTATATGAATATTTTTACGGTAAAAAGCCGGTGGAAAACCTCTACGGCTACCGTTATCTTCTCGGAAATCTGACCGGCTACAACCCGCACTATGCGTGGTTCGGGAAGCTCACCGGTGCGACCCCGGACGGCAGAGCGGCGGGAGAGCCCTTCATGGTTGGCATCGGACAGAGCGGAAGGCGGGACCGGAACGGCGTGACCTCGCTTCTTTCCTCGGTGGCGCAGTGGGACGAGCACGGTATCTGGTGCGGTCCTTCGGTGACCAACGTGATGATCGAGGGCAGCGTGGTGAAGAGCGACGCTTCCTTCGACAAGGTGGTTTCCCTTGTGGAGGCGTATTTCCGTGCGGGCGGTCTCCACATCCAGCTGAACTACATAACGACGAAGGAGCTGGAGGACGCTCTGGCGCATCCCGAGGAGTACCGGAGTCTCCGTGTCCGTGTCAGCGGCTTTTCGGCATACTTCGTGAACCTCTGCCCCGACATTCAGAAGGACGTTGTGGCAAGAACGGCGCACGAGATGTGAAGAGTGTGAAGTTTGGAGTGTGGAGTTATAAATTCGGAATTGAGGGCTTGAAGAAGCGGGTAAATGCGGTTCGTGGAAATGACTCGGATTCTTCACGGGATTTAAGGTAGAAAGCGCCGATTTTTTACAGACTTCTCCGGTGGAACTGCTCCAAAGGCTCACCCCGAAAGAGCGAAAGCTGCTCCTCGGGATATCCGAGCTTCTGATGGACAACCGATAAACAGAAAAGACTGCGGAAAAGCGCCGCAGTCTTATTTTTCGTTTTTATTTTGTTAAGTCACTTGACAATATAGCCCCGCTTTGCTATACTGTCCGTAAAGAGATTAAAAAAGGGAGCCGGAAACTCTATGAAAATCACGGAATGTCTTTCTCTCACACGTCTTGAGGAGATTCTGAACGATATGCGCCGCATCCGTGCGGTGCTTTTGGGCGATATGTGTCTGGACGTTTATTGGTCCGCCGACATGACAAAAAGCCATCTTTCCCGGGAAACGCCGCACTACCCTCTGCCGGTGGTCGAAGAACGGATGTCCCCCGGTGCCGGCGGCAACGTGGTGGCGTGCATGGCGGCGCTGAAGCCGGCGCTTCTTTGTCCCGTGGGCATTCTCGGCGACGATTGGCGGGGCGAATGTCTGAAAAAAGAATTTGCCGGGCGAGGCGTTTCGCTTGCTTCGCTTCTGACGCTTCCCGGTCGCTTCACCAACGCCTACTGCAAGCCCATGCGGTTCGGCTATGCCCGTGAAGAGGTGGAAGACCCGAGGCTGGATTTTGAGAGCTTCTCCCCCATCGGCGAAAAAGCCGAAGACGCGCTGATCGCCCTTTTGCAGGCGGCAGCCGAGGACGCCGACGTGATCTGCGTGGCGGATCAGTTTGCCTGCGGCTGTGTGACAGACCGTGTCCGTGCGGCGGTAAACAGGCTCGGAAAAAGCAAGCGGGTACTGGTGGACAGCCGTGCAAGGATCGGCGAATACCGCCATGCGCTCTTAAAGCCCAACGAGCTGGAGCTTTCCCGTGCTTTGCAGTGTGACGTCGCCGACTTTGACGATACGGCAAAAATGCGGGACGCCGTCCGTTCCCTTTCGGAAAAAACAGGCGGTACCGTATGCGTGACGGGCGGCGGTGCGGGCTGTTCCTTTGAAGATCACGGCGCTTTCACAAAAATCGAGGCATGCCCGCTTTCCGGACCGCTCGATCCCGTCGGTGCCGGCGACTGCTTCCTTTCCGCCTTGGCGCTTTCTCTTGCCGCCGGGGCGACGATGACCGAGGCGGCAGCTGTGGCAAATCTTGCGTCCGGCGTTTCGGTACAGAAGCTCGGCACCACCGGCTCTGCCTCTGCCGAAGAGATTTTGACGCTGTACGGAGGTCTTCGATGAAAGCTGATAATGCCGCCGCCATGAAACGGCGCAACCGCACTCTGTTCTTAAAGCTGCTCTGTGCAGAACCGCTTTCCCGTGCCGAGCTTGCCCGGCGCACGGGACTTTCCAAAGCCGCCGTCAGTCTGATCGTCGACGAGCTGCTCGATGCCGGGATTGTGACCGAGACCGGCACCGTGGATGCCGGACTCGGCAGAAAGCCCACGATGCTGTATCTTACGCCGGACGCCGGATGCGTGATCGGTCTTGATCTTTCCCGGAACGGCTGCCGTGCCGGCATCACCGATCTTTCCGGCACGCTGTTATGGGAGCGTTCGTGGGACGAGGTCTTTTCCGATCCCGATACGGCGCTCGCCGCCTACACCGATGCGATCCGTGCCGCCCTGCCGCCCCTTCGCCGCACGGTCATGGCGATCTCCGCCCCGGGACCTCTGGATTCCGAGCACGGCGTACTGCTCTCCTCCCCGGGATTTTCGTTATGGCATCGGTATCCCATTGCCGAAAAAGCGGCGGAAATACTGAGCTGTCCCGTATTTCTCGAAAAGGATACGAATCTTCTTGCCGCCGGTGAAAAGAACGGCAAGGACAATTTTCTTTTCCTGCTTGCCGATCACGGTCTGGGGGCGGCTCTCGTGCAAAACGGGAAGTCGTTCTGCGGTTACCACGGCTTTGGCTGTGAGCTGGGGCACGTGACGCTGGATCCCGCAGGGCCTCTTTGTCACTGCGGGAACGTCGGCTGTGCGGAAATGCTCGTTTCGGTTCCGGCGGCGCTGAAAAAGGCGCATAAACGGGGACTATGCGTGTCCTCGTGGCAGGCGCTGACGAGCCTTGCCGACGACGGCGACGCTTCTGCCCGGTCGCTCCTTTGCGAGCACGCCGCTCTTCTGGGTACGGTATGCGTGACGGCGGTCAATCTCCTTGAGCCGGAATACATCGTTCTGGGCGGCGAGATGGCGTGCGGCGGCGCCTATTTTACAGACCGCTTATCCTGCGAGATCAACGGCCGCACCATGACGAGGCGGGAGCACGGGATCGGCATCGTACCGTCCTCGCAGAAAGGAGCCGCCCGGCTCTGTGCCGCTCTTCAATCGGGCATACAACACTGGATCGAAGAAGGTGATTGGGAATGATCGAACTTGTCCCCCACGAAAAAAGAAAAATAACCACCGTCGTCATGGATTTCGACGGAACGCTGTCCACTCTCCGCTGCGGCTGGGAAAACGTGATGGCGCCGCTGATGGAGGATCATCTCGGCCGTGACGAAGAAACACGGCAAAAGATCCGCCGGTATATCGACGAATCCACCGGCATCCAGACCATCGAGCAGATGAAGTGGCTCTGCAAAGAAGCGCTTTCGGCAAATCCCGACGCACCCTCGGATCCGTGGTTTTACAAAAAAGAATACAACGACCGTCTGATGCTGAGCGTTGCGAAAAAGCGGGAGGATGCGAAAGTCCGTCCGGAGGACTACCGGATTGCCGGGAGCGAGGCGTTTTTGAAGGCTCTGAAGGACCGCGGTCTTTGCCTTCTCGCCGCCAGCGGCACCGACGAAGAGGACGTCCGGAAGGAAGCGGACGCTCTCGGCCTTGCCGGATATTTTGACGAGATCGCCGGAGCGCTTCCCCGGTCGGAGAACTGCTCGAAGGAGGCGACCCTGCGTCGCCTTTTGTCCGAAAGCGGCTCCGGGGACGGCATCTTGGTGATCGGCGACGGTCCGGTGGAGATACGTCTCGGCAGGGCGTCCGGTGCGCTGACGCTGGGCGTTGCGAGCAGCGAGACCGAACGCCGGGGCTATAACGAGGCGAAGGTGCGCCGTCTTGAAAAGGCCGGAGCCCATGCGATCACCGACTGCTTTGAAAACTTAAGTGAAATATTAGTCTGGATGGAGGAATAAACACATGCCAAGAGGAACATTTATCGGTTCCGGTCGGGAACTGCGGCTTGATTTTTCCGACGTAACTACCTATAACGCCGCAAAAAGAGTCAACCTTGTGACCATTGATAACCTGATGACCCCCGGCGTTACGCCCCACGAAGTCTATACCGCCGACGGCTTTGACGAGCTGATCGACCGCATCCGGACGGCACGCCAAAACGGTCGTCCCGTGATCTGGAGCATGGGCGCCCACGTGATCAAGAACCGTCTCTCCCGCTATCTCATCGAGCTGATCGACGCCGGCATCATCACCCACATCGCCTCCAACGGTGCGGGCAGTATCCACGATTTCGAGCTTGCCTATCTCGGCGGCACCAGTGAAGACGTGCCCACCGCCATCGAAGACGGCTCCTTCGGCATGTGGGAGGAGACCGGGCGCTGGATGAACGAAGCCATCCTGGCGGGGGCAAAAGACGGCATCGGCTACGGGCAGGCGCTGGGACGGTACATCGACGAGCATCCCGACCGTTTTCCCTACCGTGAGGACTGCGTTCTCTACCGGGCGTATAAGCACGACATTCCCGCTACCTATCATATTGCACTGGGAACCGACATCATCCATCAGCACCCGATCTGCGACATGGCTGCCATCGGCCGCTGTTCGGGAATCGACTTTCAGAAGATGTGCGCCTCGGTGGCAAACCTTGAAGGCGGCGTGTTCCTGAACTTCGGCTCGGCGGTGATCGGTGCGGAGGTCTTTCTGAAAGCCCTCTCCATCGCCCGGAACCTCGGCTATCCCACCTTCCGTATCACCACCGGCAATTTCGATCTTATCGACCTCGGCGACTACCGATGCAAGATCGGGTACGAGGATCCGAATTATTACTACCGTCCCCGTAAGAACATCGTCAACCGTCCTACCAGTCAAGGCGGCAGAGGCTGGCATTTCTGCGGCGATCATCAGGTCACGATCCCCACGCTTGCGGATAGACTTCTGGGAAGGTAAAGCAAAAACGGCGGCGGCAGAAGGCACGGGTGCATAAGAAAACTTTTTGATTTTGTGCACAA
>JAZRXH010000024.1:0-11326 GCA_045600125.1 Eubacteriales bacterium
GGCTATTCCTCGCATTTTAACGACAGCAAACGGTCTACCATCAGAAAACCTATGCGGTTTTCCGATACCTTTCCCCTTTTGGACACCAGAATGGTGCAGATTAAAATGTCACCTCGGTGCTGTTCCGACAGCCCCACAGCGCCGCTCCGGGACAAGGCGAAAATTTGTCACTGCACTGTCCCCCGACACCGAGTTTTGGTCGGTACCCAGACAAAACCGACACCGCAGTAAGCACGAGTGTAACCGAGTGGGGTTGCAAAAACTATTGCTTTTCGGCAATGCCGGGGGCTTTTTCCCACGGGAAAGGCACTCGCTAAATGGTACCTCTCGCTTGTTGACGTGACCGACACTTATCAGTGCGCAAAGCCAAATAGGACACCTCAGCGAGGCGACAATGCACTCCCGTAGGAGAAGCTCCGAGTCATAGCGTCCGCTGCGGACGCGCTGCAACAACGGGAAACCACACAGACCCCACAAAGTTTTGCAGAGATATTGGTGTATTTCCGGGTGGGTGTGGTGTCGGCGGGAGGGGGCAAACAGCAACAAGAACGAGAACAGTACTCATAAAGTATCTCTTTGCAGTGGTTCCTCTGCAGTTACCGTTTATGGACTGCCTCCTCCCGTACCCGACGGGCTTTTTTGGGTACTTTTGCAGCTCTTGGCAAAAGTACCACCCCCGTTCTCGAGAAAAGTGAGGCTATTGCTACACTCACGGCGTGAGCCGAGAACAATACGCTCACGTATGAGTGCAGTGATACATATCGCCGCACCCCCGGCGTGCGCCGAAGATAATACATCCGTGAGAAAGGGCGGTCGCCCCCCTGCCCCCCGGCGTGAGCCGAAGACAAACGATGCAGAAATTTCTCAGTCAGGAAACACGATGTCCCCGCAGAGGGACCTGAGAAGGGCTTCCAGGTCGTCGCTGCTGTGGTAATGAAGCTCGAGAACGCCCTCGCCCTCTTTTTTGGCGCTTGTGAGGATACGGACTTTTCTGCCGAGACTGGCGGCGGCGACGCTTTCGACCTCACGGAGATAAGCGGCTTTGGATCTTGACTCGGCTGTATTCTTCCCGGACTTTTGTGCGGGCTCGTCCTGCCCGGCTTTTTCCCGTCTTATGACCTTCACCAGTTTTTCGGTATCCCGGACGGAAAGCTCCTTCCTGATGACCGTCCCGGCGGCTTCCTCGATGTCACCCGCACTTTCGAGTCCGAGAAGCGCTCTGGCGTGACCGGCGCTCAGATCCCCCTTCTGCACAAGCTCGAGCACCGGCTTCGGCAGAGAAAGAAGCCGCAGGGAGTTGGTCAGAGCGGGACGGGAAATGCCGACCGCCTTGGCGGCATCCTCCTGGGTCAGCTGGAATTCCCTTATGAGTCTGTCAAGACCGAACGCCTGCTCAACGGGGTTCAGGTCTTCTCTCTGCAGGTTCTCCACCAGCATGATGGCGGCGGCTTCCTTGTCGGTGAAGCTGCGCACGATGACCGGGACCTCGGTAAGACCCGCCATCTTGGCGGCTCTCCAGCGCCGTTCCCCGGCGACGATCCGGTACTTGCCCCGCAGGATCCTCGATACGGCGCCCTCTTCGTCCTCGGCGCCCTCGGGACGTCTGACCACCAGAGGCTGCAGAACGCCGTGGCGGGAGATCGAGTCCGCCAGAGCGGAAAGCGCCTCCGCATCGAATATCTTTCTCGGCTGGCTCTTGTCCGGCTCGATGTCCGACAGACGCACCACCGTCACGTTCTCGCTTTCGCCCTCGGCGGAATTTCCTATCATGTTGTCGTCGAAAAGAGCGTCGAGCCCTTTTCCGAGACCGCTTCTTTTTGCCATATCCGTGACCGCTCCCCTGCGCTTTTGGCAAAGGATTTTCCTTTCGTTGAAGTCATTGAAGGTTCCGAGGCTGCCGCACTTTTTTCGGCAGCGCCGCCTCTTTGTCCGCGGCATCCTTACCGGGGAAGCCCGAAACGCTTCCCGGCGTTTACCCGCACCGTGTCAGCCCGCACGGTACCGGAAAGACGGACCTATCCGTTTTCGGAAGCTGAAATATCGGAAGCTGAAATATCAGAAGTTGAAATATAAGAACGGATTGAAGCTGTTGCCCACGAGGAATATCGTGGAGAGCGCCAGCACCGCTGCGGTGAAGACGCACCGCACCACCGGCACGGCGATCCTTCCCTTGTCCGTTTCGTACTCAAAATAGGACAGCGCCGAGGCGATATACCTGTAGATCGGCGTGCAGAGAAGAAGAGCCAGCACGAGCCAGAACACGTTGTTCACAAGGTCGATCCGCACATCCGCTCCGAAGAACGGTCTTGATGCCGAGCCGAACAAGGCTCCGAGGTAAGAGAAAAGGCGCTTTGTGTCCGAGAAATAGAACAGCACGAAGCCGAAGTTCACGCAGAGCACGAGATAGACGTGGGAAAGGAAGCCCGGCATCCGAAGGGAGGTCCTGTCCTTCAGATACTTTTCGAGCATGATGAACAGCCCGTTGTACAGTCCCCACAGAACGAAATTCCATGCCGCTCCGTGCCAGAAGCCGGTGAGGAACCACACCACGAAGAGGTTGCGGAACAGATGCCGGCGGTTGCCGCCCAGCGGGATGTATACGTAATCACGGAAGAACGAGCCGAGAGTGATGTGCCAGCGGCGCCAGAATTCCGAAACGCTCTTCGAGATGTACGGGTACTCGAAGTTTTCCGGGAAACGGAAGCCGAACATGGCGCCGAGTCCGATCGCCATATCCGAGTAGCCGGAGAAGTCGAAGTAAAGCTGCAGGGTGAACATGAACATGCCGAACCATGCGCCGCAGGTGGTGAGAAGACCGATGTCCCCGTCCATGTACTTCGTCACCAGTTCTCCGGCGGCGTTGGCGATGAGCACCTTTTTGCCGAGGCCGCAGACGAAGCGCCGCACGCCGTAGGAGAAGTCCGCAAGGGAGGTGCGGCGGTTGTCAATGGCTTTCTCCACGTATTCGTACCGCACGATGGGACCTGCCACCAGCTGGAAATAGGAGGTCAGGAACAGAAGATACCGGAAGTAGTTCTTCTGCGCCGGGACCTTTCCCCGGTACACGTCCACAACGTAGGTCAGCGTCTGGAAGGTGTAGAAGGATATGCCGATGGGAAGGGCGATATCCGGGATGGGAAGCTTTATGCCCGGGATAAGATTGAGGTTCGACACGAAGAAGCCGAGGTACTTGAAGACGGCGAGGATGCCCACGTCGGTCACGACGGCAATTATCATCGAGATCTTCGCCGCCGTACTGCCCCGGTATTTCTCGATAAAGCGGGCATGGAGGTAATCGAGCAGCGCCGTGCCCAGCATCACGAACACGAAGGTCGGCTCGCCCCATGCATAGAAAAACAGGGAAAATACGATCAGTACCGCATTTTTGAATTTTATATTCGGCACGGCGAAGTATAAAATCAGGTTCAGCGGTAAAAATACGTAGAGGAAAAACAGACTTGCGAATATCATTTTCTACTCCGTTTGCAAAATATACGTCCCGCCGTCGGCGGCACCGCGAAAGACCGCTCCGGCTCTCTCTGCCGCCGCATGACGGCACTTCTGCTTTTACACTCTATTATACCACATTTTCCCGATTTTGTAAACAGACATATGGCAAAACAGATTGAATTTTTTGTAAATACAAAAGAGAAAAATAAAACAAACAGACAAAGCGAAAAGAAAGGAACGAGCCATGTCGAAAACGAAATTCAATGAAAACGAAAAGGAGTCCTTCCGAAGGTTCGCCGATACGCACGCCCCGAAGTCACGGCATCTTGCAAACGGCGTCCGGGCGTTCTGCACCGGCGGTCTTATCTGCGTCCTCGGGCAGGGAATAAACGATCTGTATCTGTATATCGGCGCCGAAAAAGAAACAGCCGCCGTGCTTACGCCGGTGACGCTGATCTTTCTGTCCTGCCTTTTCACCGGCTTCGGGCTGTACGGAAGGCTCGCAAAAAAGGCGGGCGGCGGCACCCTCGTCCCCATCACCGGCTTTGCCAATGCGGTGTGCGCTCCCGCCGTCGACGCAAAGCCCGAGGGCTATATCCTCGGAGTCGGAGCGAAGATGTTCACCATTGCGGGTCCGGTCATTCTGTACGGCAGCGCGGCGTCGGTGGTATGGGGGATCGTCTACTATTTTCTGCACTACGGGAAGAATCTTTTCATTCTGCAATGAGCGGCGATAAGGCGGAGGTTCTTCTCTCCCGGTAAAGACGCCGCTTATCGGGGGAGCGTCCCCACGTCCGAGCCGTCGGGAAAACAAACGGGAAAACAAACGGGAAGCGAAGGGAGGCGGAAAGCGTCATGAACCGTTCGGCAAAGGGCTTTACGAAAAGCACGGCAAAGGGCTTTACGGACTTTTCCGAAAGCGTCCCTGCAAAGGAGAAAAAGAGCGCCGGGAGCGCCGTGCAGAGGATCGCGAAGGCGTGCATCGGGCTTTTCGCTCTGTTTTCCGTCCTCCTGCTCCTCGTTATCTGCCTCGGTTCCTTCCGCGGCTTTGCGGGACTCGGAGAGGAGGCGGCGGGCGCTTCGCTTGCCGGGCGTCTCGGAGAGCTCCGGCTTTCGGCGGTCTTCGGGGATCTGCCGGTGCTTTCAAGGCTCCCCACCCTTTCGGAGGCTTACGAATTTGCCGCCATTTACGTGAAAACGTCCTTCCGCTTCTCGACCGCCTTCGTGCCGACCGAGCCCGTCCGCTTTTTTTCCGGGACGGCGGCGGCGGTGGGGGATTGCCTTCGGCGGGGTCTTTCCGCTCTTTTCGGCGCCATGCTCGGGTTTCTGACAAAGGGGTACTGAAAAGCCTCCGGGAAAAGGACGGGCAAGGCGACAAAAATCCCGACACGGGCAAAGACGCCGTGCCGGGGTTTCTCATACACATCCGGAAAAGCACAAAGGAGGTCAGCGAACCCCGCAGTTCTTGATGGCATATTCGAGGAGGACGCCGATCGGCTCGCTGCGCGGGCGACCGGTCTTTTCGGACAGTTCATCCGGCTTTGCGACGGTCTCGTCCCTGACTCTCACCGAAAACGTTCTGTACCCGTCTTCTCCCTTGAGCTTTTTACTGAACACAGGCTTTTCCTTCATGCCGATCGCCTCACTATGTCGATAACATAATTATATCTTGACAAATGTGGCTTGTATATGTTATACTCTGTAACATAAATTATGCTGTACCTGTGCGGTGTTCGCTTTGCCTGCCGTGCCATATGCTTCGTCATACAGCGGATGCCGCCGGGAAACATCAGAAAAGAGGTAAAAACAGTCGTGCATTCTTTGAGAAAACACAAAAGAAAAGTCCTTTATAGGAGAAAGGATCGAAGGAAACGGTACCTCGGGCGTACAAGAAAGCCTCTGTTCACGTGCCGGCTTTATCCGAACGGCTGTGAGATCCCGGAGAGCTCGGAATGGAAAGACGAGTACGTGACCTACGTCTGAGCGCTCGGGAGAAAGGCTTCCGGCAATGCAGACCTCCCGGCGGCGGAAAACGGCGAGCCGCCCTATCGGGAGGGCAAACGCAAGGAATAAAAAAGGCAAAAGCAGACGGGGACACCTGCCTGCTTTTTTTCTTCGATCTCCCATCCTTCCGTCTTTCCGTCGCCGCAGCGCACGGCGGATAATATCATATCCTCCAAAAAAAGTATTGTTTTGCATATTGAAAAAGCCGCAGAAAGTGGTATAATGGACGTGGAAAAAGCATAAGCCCGCAAAGAACGCCGGGCGGCTCCCCCGCCCCCCCGGAAATTTATGAGCAGGAAAGGATCGACCGAAGCCATGATAAAAGCCGTGATCATCGGATTTTCCCATATGCACGTGAACGAGGTGGCGCTGTACCTCTCGGAAACGCCGGACTTCACACTCTGTGCGGCAGCCCCCGCCTCCTGCGAGGACTGCGGCGTACCGCCCTATCGCTACACCGAAAACTGGAACCGGCAGAACGTCCGGGACAACTACTGCGGCAGCATCTACGACGACTACCGGGAGATGCTGGACGCCGAAAAGCCGGACATCGCCTTTTTACTTTGCGAAAACGCGCAGAAGCCGGAGATCGTTTCGGAGTGCGCCAGACGGAAGATAAACGTGAGCATCGAAAAGCCCATGGGCGCCTCTCTCGCCGACGCTTTGGAGATCAAAAGGGTCGCCGAGGAAGCCGGCATCGAAGCCGTGGTCAACTGGCCGGTGGTCTGGCGGGAATACGTACACCGGATGAAAGCCGCACTGGATGCGGGAATCGTCGGTACCCCCCAGAAGCTCCGCTACATAAACGGCCATACGGGTCCTCTCGGCAAGGGCGCCAAGCACCGGGGCGTTGCGGCGAAGGCGGAGGAGATGACCGACGAGGTCCGCTCGAAGACGTGGTGGCATAAAAAGGAAAGAGGCGGCGGCGTGTTCCTCGACATCGCCTGCTACGGATGCTTCTTCTCCCGCTGGCTCATGGACGGACACGAGGAATCGGTCACGTCGCTGGGGAGAAATCTCAACACCCCCTTCGGCGACACCGAGGACAACTTTGCGGCGCTGATCGGATATGCGGAAGACGATAAAATGGCGGTCATCGAGGGCACCTGGACGACGCCGAGAGCCGTGATCCCGTCGGGACCCATGGTGGTCTGCAGCGGCGGCGTGGTGGTCTGCGAGGGAGGAGCCGAGAACGCTCCGAGAGTCGCCGCCTACGACATCTACGGAAACGAGGTGGAGATCCCCGCCCCGGATTTCGGCGGCAAGTATAAGAACATGCCCTGTCACTACGCCAACCACGTAAAGACCGGCGAGCCCATCCATCCCATGCTGACCCTCGAGGAAAACGTCAGGGTCATGGCGCTCATCGAGGCGGCACAAGAAAGCTCGGATAAGGGACAGATGCCGGTAAAGCTCTGAGGAAAGCCCCGATAGCAAAGCACCCGCATCAAGGCTGCTGATAATATTAGTTCCATTCCGATGCAAAAGGCGGCAGGTGACGCAGAAGGGTCGCTGCTAATATTATTAGCAATGCTGTATCCCTTCCGCACACCGACTGCCGGAAAGAACGCGAAAAAGATCACGAAAAGGAGGCGGAAGCCGCATGGAAAAAACGGAAAAAGCACCGGGAGCCAAAGCGATCGTCACCGACATCGAGCGCACCTCCACCCACGACGGGTACGGCATCCGCACCGTGGTCTTTTTCAAGGGCTGTCCTCTCCGGTGCGCCTGGTGCCACAACCCCGAATGCATCGAACCGGCGCCGCAGGTCCTTTACTATCCCGAAAAGTGCATCGGCTGCGGAAAGTGCAGCGAGGGCTGTTTTGCGGGGGCAAGAGAGATCTGCGGAAAGGAATACACACGGGAGGAAGTCCTCTCGGAAATTCTCCGTGACAAGGACTATTACGGAAAGAGCGGCGGCGTGACCTTCTCCGGGGGCGAGCCGCTTCTGCAAAAAGAGTTTCTGTCCGGACTTCTCGACCTTTGCAGGGCGCACGGCGTCGGGACGGCGGTGGAAACCTCGCTGTTTCTCTACGACGAGGCGATCTTCAAAAAGCTGGATTTCGTCATGGCGGACCTGAAGATATGGGACAGCGAGCTCCACAAAAGGTACACCGGCGTCGGGAACGAGAACATCAAAGAGAACCTCCGCCGGCTGTCTCGCCTCGGTATTCCGGTCCTCGCAAGAACGCCGGTAATCCCGGGCGTCGGGCAGGGGATCGGACAGATTGCGGCGTTTCTCTCCTCCCTCGGGAACGTGAAAAAATACGAGCTTCTCCCCTACCATCCCCTCGGAAAAGCAAAGCGAAAAGCCCTCGGCATGGAGGACGACGGCTTTGAGGTAACGGAGGAATGGAAAAAGGAAGTCGCCGAGTTCAAAAGGAAATATGAGTTCTAATATTATTAGCCACATTACCCCGCATTCCTCTTTTCTCTTCACTCTTTCCTTTTGAATCAACTCCACGCTCCGCACTCCGCACTCCACGCTCCGCACTCCGCACTCCACACTCCACACTCCACACTTCACACTTCACACTTCACACTCCGCACTCCACACTCCACACTCCACACTCCACACTCCACACTCCGCACTCCACACTCCACACTCCACACTCCACACTCCACACTCCACACTCCACACTCCACACTCCTAACTCTCAGAAAGGCTTCATTATGCTTACATACGACGACAGACTCCGCCTTATGCGGGAAACCAAAATCCGCCACACCCTCGAAAAAAGGAAGCAGAACGGCTGCACCGACCTCGACGACTTCGGCACCGTGCCGATTTCCGAAGGCTACCGTGTCGAGCCGTGGTACAACAGCGAGAACGGAAGCTTCTACGGCCTCGACGGCATGTGCGAGAACTTCTGCCGTGTCCTCGACGCCCACGAGCCCTACGTGGATCCCATGGAAATGCTCTGCGGCAGGTGGCGGGACATGCTGGTCAACTATCGGGGCGACCTGCACTATATGCCGGACTGGCTGAAAAACAATCTGAAAAATCTCGAATTCATCAAGAACGGCGCCACCAACCAGTGGAGCAAGCGCTGGGACGAGAGCCGCTTCCCGTACGACCATCTGAAGCCGTGGCAGGAAAAGTACAACATCACCACCGGCATCGACGGCGACGCCCATTTCGCCTGCGACTACTCGGTCGGCTTTGCCCTCGGCTTCGGGGGACTTCTCGAAAAGATCGAGCGTTATCGGAAAATCAATCCCGAAAAAAAAGAATTCTACGACGCCGAAAAGCGGACGGTGGAGGCGATTGTGCGCTTTATCGACCGCCATATCGAAAAAATCGGCGAGCTGCTGAAGGCAGAGACACGACCGGAAATCCGGGAAAACCTTGAGGTCATGAGGAAGACCTGCGAGGCTGTCCGTCTCGGAGCGCCGAAGACCTTCCGGGAGGCTTGCCAGTGGACGGCGTTCTTCAACTGCGCCTCGAGAATTTACACCCGGGACGGCGCAGGCTTCCGCCTTGACGTGCTTCTTCTGCCCTACTACGAAAACGACGTAAAGGCGGGGAGGCTCGACGACGAAACGGCGGTGTTCCTGATTGCGAATCTGCTTCTCATCGACCCCCATTACTATCAGATATCCGGCATCGACAAGGACGACCGGGACGTGACGAATCACCTCTCCTACCTCATTCTCGAGGCGGCGGACAGGATCGACATCGCCTGCAATCTCACGGTGCGGATGCACGAGAACTGCGACAGAAGCTTTGTCAAAAAAGCCGTTTACTATCTTTTGAAAAACAAGAACGGCTGGCCCCGCTTCTGCAACGACAAGGCGCTCGCCGAGGGCTATATGCGGAACGGCGGCTTCATCGACAAGGCAACGGCGTGCGACCGTATCGCCGTCGGCTGCAACTGGATGTGCGTGCCGGGACGGGAATTTCCCATGAACGACACGGTGAAGATCAACATCGCCAAGGTTCTGACCGAGGCGCTGGCGGATATGAAGTGCGAGCCGCAAAAGAGCAGCGAGCGTCTTTTCGAGCTCTACGAAAAGCATCTGAAAAAGGCGCTGGAGGTCACCGCCGAGGGCATCAACCTCCACATCGACCACGCACACGAGGTAACGCCGGAGCTGGTGATGAATCTGCTCATGCACAACACCCTCGAAAAGGGACTTGACATTTCCGAGTGCGCCGAGCTGTACACCGTCGGTGTGGACGGTGCGGGGCTTGCGGTGGTCGCCGATTCCTTCGGCGCCGTTTCGGCACGGATCGAGGAGGAAAAGCTCCTTTCGTGGGATGAATTATACGACGCTCTCGAAAAGGATTTCCCGGACGAGCGCATCCGCCTTATGCTGAACACGGCTCCGAGGTACTGCGGCGGCGACACCGTTTCCGACGCATGGGCAAAAAGGCTGACGAGAAGCTGGGTAGCGGCGGTAAAGGCGCAGAAGATGCCGGAGGGACGGACGCTGGTGCCGGGCTGGTTCTCCTGGTCAAGGACGATCGAATACGGCTCGAAGGTCGGCGCCACTCCCAACGGAAGAAGGAGCGGCGAGCCCATCAGCCACGGAGCCAACCCGAACCCGCATTTCCGTCGGGACGGTGCGCCCACGGCACAGTCGGAGGGCATCGCTTCGGTACAGTGCGGCTACGGAAACACCGCCCCCCTGCAGATCGAATTCGATCCGGCGGTGCAGTGCGACGAGGCGGGTGTGGAAGCCATCACCGACTTCATCGAGGGGCATTTCCGTCACGGCGGCACCCTCATCAACATCAATATCCTCGACGGGGCAAAGCTCCGGGCGGCAAACGAGAATCCCGATCTTTACCCCGACCTCGTGGTGCGGGTCACCGGCTTTACGGCGTACTTCGTCAGCCTCTCCCCCCGGTTCCGTCAGCTCGTAGTAGACAGATTTCTCGGCGGTGAGCCACCGCTGGCACCTCGGAAGGATTGCACCTCAGACTAAACCGTAATCCCCGATGCCCGAACCTCGTTCCGTTTGACCGCCGCGGGGTGCCCCCGCCGGCAATACGAGAGGAATGCACCTCAGACTAAACCGTAATCCCTGATGCCCGAACCTCGTCCCGTTTGACCGCCGCGGGGGGCCCCCGCCGGCACCTCGGAAGGATTGCACTTCAGACTAAACCGTAATCCCCGATGCCCGAACCTCGTCCCGTTTGACCGCCGCGGGGTGCCCCCGCAGGCAATACGAGAGGAATGCACCTCAGACTAAACCGTAATCCCCGATGCCCGAACCTCGTCCCGTTTGACCGCCATATATCCGAGCGGTCAAACTCATAAGTGCGGCGAAAACGGTCAGTTTCTACTGCTCCGATGAGGTCAAACGCCGACCTCTGCGGATTTTGTTTTTTGCCTTTGTCAAACCGGCGGAAAACCAATGAATAATGAATGTTGAATAATGAATAATTATTTATATAATCGTAGGGGCGAACTGTGTTCGCCCGCATAGTTCGGCTCACGCCGGGAGTGCAGCAATCGCCTCACTGCACACGAACGGGGGCGCAGACTTTTTCCACGAGCGGCAAAAGCCGATACACTTCGAAATGCATGATATGCATTTCGTGCGGTATCGCACCAAAAACGCCCGTCGGGTACGGGAGGAGGCAGTCCTGCCTGTCGCAAGCGCCTCCCTTGGCGCTTACTCCATGCTAAAGTTTTCTTCGAAAACTTTCAACACCCATATCTTTCTGCAACCGGTACAGCGATGCTTTATGAGTACAGTTCTCGTTCTTGTTGCACCTTGCCCCCTCCCGCCGACACAATCATCGGTGCAAGCACCGATGAAGAAAGTTTTCTGCGAAAACTTTCCACGGTTACAAGCAGCGCGTCCGCAGCGGACGCTATGACTCGGAGCTTCTCCTACGGGAGTGCATTGTCGCCTCGCT
>JAZRXH010000025.1:0-5381 GCA_045600125.1 Eubacteriales bacterium
ACACTGATAAGTATCATCACGTCAATGAGCAAGTGCTATCCTTTAGTGAGCGCCTTTCCCACGGGAAGTTGTACCGTTATCTTTTCCCCGAACTATATGCGGTCGGCGGGAATTATGCCGACCCATAGGACGGGAAAGAAGAGACCAAGTACATCACGCACGAACTGGCGTCAGAATTACCACTGAGGAAAAAAGTCCCCCGTAGAGCACGACAAAAATGTACATGGCGGAACCGTTCCTCGGGAAAGGTATCGGAAAACCGCATAGGTTTTCTGATGGTAGACCATTTGCTGTCGGCAAGGTGCGAGGATGCAGCCCCACACGCCGCCGAGAACAAGTGCGCAGGGTTGGTGTCGGAGGGCAACGCCCTATCCGACGGGCTCTTTTGGGTACTTTTGCAGTTCTTGGCAAAAGTACCACCCCCGTATCGTGTGCAGTGGGGCAATCGCTACACCCCCGGCGGGAGGCGAGGATAATACGCCCCGTATCGTGTGCAACAAGGTGATTGCTACACCCACGGCGGGAGCCGAAAATAATCCGTCACCGTTCTCGAGGAAGGCGATTGCCTCACAGCCTCTTCCGTCACGGCTTTGCCGTGCCCCTTCAGCCAAGGGCGGAAGTTCTTCCCCAAAGGGGAAGGCTTAGGTACTGCACACCCACGGCGTGAGCCGAAGGCAATCCCTCAATCGGTCAAGGCGATCGCCGCCTTATTTCGTTCTTCCGAAGTTAAGCCTCGACTCTCCGCCCCGTTTCGTCACGTCCTCGAGGGAAATGCCCCTCTCCCGGGCGATGAGCTCGGCGATAGTGGGAGTGCAGAAGCCCCCGCCGCAGCGTCCCATGGCAGCACGGGTACGGCGCTTCACACCGTCCACCGTCAGCGCCTGCGGATTTTCCCGGAGCGCCCGGAGGATCTCCCCCTCGGATATCTCCTCACAGCGGCAGACGATCCTGCCATAGGAGGGGTCTTCCCGGATCACGCCGTTTTTCTCTTCAAGGCTCATGTCCTTGAAATCGTGCATGGGATGACGGGTGGAAATGAAATTTTCCTTTTTTGTCAGAACAGCGCCGTCCTTTTTCAGAAGCTCTGCGGCGTAAAGAGCGATAGCGGGAGCGGAGGTGAGTCCGGGGGACTCGATCCCCGCAAAATGATAGAAATGCGGCGTCGGGGAATTGATGATAAAATCCCCGGTATCTCCCACGGCACGGAGCCCCGCAAAGGAGGTGATCACGCTCTTGGCGGGCGTAGTCGGCACGTCCTCCAGACATTCCCTTGCAATAAAGGCAAGACCGCTTTCGGTGGTGCAGGTGTCGACCCTGCTCTCCTCGTCGGTCGCCGTGGGACCGAGAAGAAGATTGCCGTCGGCGGTGGGCGATACGAGAATGCCCTTGCCCATCCTCGACGGAATGCGGAAGACGGTATGGCTCACCGTTCCGCCGCTTTCCTTGTCGAGAAGCATATATTCCCCCTTACGGGGCGTGATCCTGAAGGAGGTGTCCCCCACCATGGCGGCGATTCTGTCCGCAAAGACGCCGGCGGCGTTCAGAACGTATTTTGCCTCCACGGTTCTTTCATAGTCCGACAGAACAAAGACGTCGCCTTTCCGTTCGATGCTCTTTACCTCAAAGGAGCGAAGGAACGCACAGCCGTTGTCCATGGCGTTTCCGAGAGCGGCAATGGTGAGCCCGTAGGGACAGATGATACCGCCGGTGGGAGCCAAGAGGGCGCTTGTCGCCTCGCTGTTTACGGCAGGTTCGAGAGCGTGAAGTCTTTCCGAGCCGATGATCTCGAGCCCCTCCACGCCGTTTTTTATGCCTCTTTCGTACAGCTCCCCGAGTTTCCTTTTGTCCTCGTCGCCGAAGCCGATGACCAGCGAGCCGTTGTTCTTATACGGAACGCCCAGCTCTTTGGCAATGCCCGGCATCAGCTTGTTTCCCTCCACGTTGAAGCGTGCCTTCAGCGTTCCCGGCTCGGCGTCAAAGCCGGCGTGGACGATGCCGCTGTTGGCGCCGCTTGCTCCCATGGAACAGTCGCATTCCTTTTCCAGAACCACCGTCCTTACGGTATACCGGGAAAGCTCCCGGGCGATCATGGCGCCGATGACGCCGCCGCCGATTATCGCTATGTCGTACTGCATATCCTGCCTTCCTTTTTCCTCTTCATTTGTCATTTCGTATATCCTTCCGTATCCGTGAAAACAAAAAAACGCCGCCGAGCGTATACTTCACCCATGGCGGGTCCTGTATACGTCGGCGACTCCAATACTCTGCGCTTTTGTAATACAAGCAGATGATACCATATCTTTCCCCGTTTGTCAAGGGGAAAAGACGGCACGTTTTCAAAAGAACCGAAAAAAGAACCGAAAAACGCAAACGGCTTTTTGTAAATCTCTGCGTCTTACAGCAGTCTTTCTCCGCATTCGGTGCAGAATTTGGTATCCCCCACCGCTTTTTTGCAGTTCGGGCAGAAAAGCCTCGTCCCGCATTCCGGGCAGAACTGTCTTGTGGTCACGGTACTTTTGCAGACCCGGCAGACCACTGTTCCCGCCTTCCGCTGCACCTCCTGCTGCGCCTCTGCCGCCTTGTCGATCCCGAGCCGGGCGGCAGATTCCTTGTCGAACTTTCTTGGCGGCTCGCCGCCGACCGTCATCGTATAGCCGTCCGACTCCGGGTCCTTATTAAAAACGACCGCATTCGACGGAAGAAAGGCGGATCTTGCATACGCCGCAATACCGGGATTCGGGATGCCGTTTCCTTTTGCCGCCGTTTCTTCGTTCTTTTCGGGCTTTTCGGGCTTTTCGGGCTTTTCGGGCTTTTCGGGCTTTTGATTTTCCGTCATGGCTGTTTCCTCCCATTGTGTAAGGCTGTCAATCATGGTTGACCCTCCTTCCGGGTTCCCGTTACAGGGCATAATCGTAGAGCAAAAAGTCGCAAAGACCCGTGTTGTCGTAATACAGCGTGAGCTTTGTGACAAAGCGGAAGCCCGCTCCCTCGTAGAGGTGAATGGCGTGAAAATTATCGGTGAGGACGTCAAGCCGGACCGTGCGGCTTCCCGCCTCTTTGGCAATGCGCTTTGCCTCGGCAAGCATCCGCCTTCCGATGCCCCGGTGGGAAAAATCGGGATCGACGCAGAAGGTATGGATGACCGAGAATTCGCCGTCTCCCGCTTCGGTATGCCACGGAGCGGTCTCGTAGCCGTCGGCGGCACTGCCGTTGATCACCATGGCGCCGAGGATAACGTCGGTATCCTCCTCCCCGTCCCCGGCTTTTTCGGTTTTCTCTTTCGGAAGGACGGCGAAGTACATTTCGCCCTTCTCCACGGCGTTTTTGATGTACGCCCTTGAAGGATACACCTCTCTTCGCCAGCGGGGATCGTATTCGGCGCTTCGGAGCTTATCGGTGAGGGTATAGTAGAAGGAAAGCGCCCGCTCGTACTCACGGGGTCCTGCTTTCCGGATGATGAGGTCGGGAGTCATTTTTCATGCATTCCTTTCCGATTTTTCTCTTGTTTACTCTTGCTTATGTTTTACCTTTTATTCTTTTATTCTTTTTCCGTCCTGCTCCGGCTATTCGTCTCCGCCTCCAGAGCGTCCCGCTTCCAAAGCCGGGCAAGGTATCTTTCGTGGGTGATGACCGAGAGGATAACGGTGAGGACGTCGCCGCAGAACTGTGCCCAGACGATGCCGAGCATACCGAAGAAATGCTCGAGGATAAACAGCATGGGGATATTGAACGCCGCCCAGCGCATGACCGAGAGGAACAGCGAGTACATTCCTTCGCCGTAGCTGCTGAAGGTCATGGAGTGGAAGAAGCTGGTGAACATGAGGATCGTCGCAAGACAGCGGACACGAAGGAAGCTCGTTCCGAGGACGACGGTCCCGGCGTCCTCGATGAAGAAGCGCATGATATACGGTGCAAAGAGCTGATAAAGCAGGATGCTGAGGGCGGCGAAGCCGAGCCCGCAAAGGAGGGCGAACTTCGACACGCTGCGCATACGCTTTCTGTCCTTGGAGGCAAAATTATACGCCACGATGGGCATCATGCCCTGACAGATACCGACGCCCACGTTGAGAGGCAGGCGCTCGGCTTTCAGGACGATCCCGACCGCCGCCAGAGCCACGCCGCTGTAGGACGCCATCAGTCGGTCGATGATCATGTAATCGGCGTCGAAAAGGAGGGTGGCAATGGCGCTGGGAACGCCCACGAGGAAGATATCCGACCGGCTCTTTTTCGTCGGTCTGCCGGTCGTCATGACAAAGCGGACGGGAGAGTCCTTGCCGAGTCCGAGAATGACGATGATAAAGAAGACGCAGGAAATACAGTTGGAAAGGCAGGTGGCGATGCCCGCACCGAGAATCTCGTTCCCCTTCGGGAGAAGGACGAACATAAAGAGGGGGTCGAGGGCGATATTCACAAGACCGCCGAGGGTGATGCCGAAGCCCGCCTTGCCGGACTCGCCGACGCTGCGGACGAACTGGGACAGCACGTTGGACATGACAGTGGGGATGCCGCCGAGGACGACGACCCAAAGGGCGTACTGCTTTGCAAACTGAAAGGTATTTTCATCGGCGCCGAGGAGCCGAAGAAGCGGGTTCATGAAGAGCAGCATCGCCAGAGAAAACGCAAGACCGAGGATGAAGGAAACGGTGATACTGAACGCCGAGACCTTCTGCGCTTCCTCCTGCCGTTTTTCTCCGAGGAGCCTTGAAAGAAGGGTGCTGCCGCCGGTGCCGGTGATGCCCGCCACCGAAAGGGTGATATTGAACACGGGCAGGATGAGCGAAGCGGCGGCGACCATATAGGGGTCGTTCGTCCTTCCGATGAAGAAGGTGTCCGCCATGTTATAGATCAGGACGATCAGCTGACCGAGGATGGTGGGGAGCGCCATGGTCGCCACCGCCTTCGGGACGGGCATGGACTCAAAAAGATACGTATTTCGGGTATCTGTTCCGGCTGACATGGTGTACTTTGCCTCCGATAAATTTTTTCTGTGTTCTGCGCACGGGGCGCTGCAGATTGCTTTGCTTCCGCCCATAGCTTTTCAAAAAGCGGAGACTACTTTGTATTATACTACAAATGTGAGAATATTGCAAGGATTATATATTCGGAGTATGCCGGAAACGCTCCGAAAAATCTTGCAGCCTCTTTCGTTACGTCTGCGCCGTGACCCTTCAGCCAAGGGCGGAAGGTCTTCCCAAAAGGGGAAGGCTTCTGCACCAATACCCATGGCGGGAGTCGAAGATAATGCGGGCGAACGCAGTTCGCCCCTACTACATTGTAACATTTAAAACTTTACTTTTGTAAAAACATATGGTATAATAGAGAAAAAGGGGTGTACCATATGAAAAACAAAGAAATATATTTAAGTGAAGAAGAACAGGCGT
>JAZRXH010000026.1:0-17930 GCA_045600125.1 Eubacteriales bacterium
AATATTGTCGAGATGGAACCGGAAACAGATATGCTTTCCCTTACCGTCACGGGCAATAGTTTTTCGGTAACGGCACGCGGCGCAGATGCCGGCACGGGAATTGTCACGGTCGCACTCTATGACGGCGCAGATATGGAAAGACTCCATGAACTGAAAATATTCGACCTTGCAAACGGCGATGTGCCGGAGGGAACATTTGCCGGGAGCGGTTATGCGAGAGCATACTGGTGGTCGGGGTTTGATACCATGATGCCGTTCTGTACACCGGCAGATGGGACGATAGCCGACTGATTCATTTTCCGGAAAATCCCTGAAATCCCTTATTCATAAAAACAAGATACTGTATCAAAAGCGCCCCGACCGTGTAATGACACACAGTCGGGGCGTTTTTCGTTTTCGTGTCTATAAGACATTTATCCTTCCTATGCCGCTTCGCAGAAGGCGATGAAGGAGGAAAGACCGTAGCGGCTCGTAAAGTCCTCTTCGCCGATTATCGAGTCGAAGTACGCCCGGTAATTGTCCTCGCCATAGCGGAAAATGTCGGAGGCTTCGATCACCGCATCGTCCTGCATTTCCAGCCCCGCTTCTTCAAAGAGAAGCTTTGCTTCCTCCATCCTTCCGAGGATGTCCTCCGGGATGAGGATGCCGCTGGCATTGCCATCGCTGCTGCCGATGCTGTTGCCGTTTTCGGTGCGGGCATCGGAGCTGCTGCCGGTGCCGCCGGCACGGCCGTTGGTGATGCCGCCGTTTACGGTGGTGTCGGCGTAGGCATTTGCCGAGTCGCCGTTTGCTGTCATGCCGTTTGCCGCTCTGCCGTTTGCAAAGCCGTTATCGCCGCCGGTATCGTTGATTGCCGTTTTTTCTTCAGCGGAAAAGGCGGTATCTTCGCCACCTTCCGCTTTCTGCTTTATGTTCTTATCGTCCCTTGCGCTGTCGGAAACGTTGGGCGCCGTCATCATCATGACCATGGGCTTTTCGGCGCTGTTTTCCGCTTCTTCGGCTTCGGTGTCTCCTGCGTCTTCCTCGGCTGTTTCCTCGGCAGCGCCGGCAAGAGAATCGAGAGAAGCGACCTCGGGAGTATCGGAAATTCCGGCGTTCTCATTCGGGACGGCTGCGGCACCCCCCGCCCCACCGGCAGCGTAGAAGTAAGTCTCTTTTTCTTTTATCCGGTCCGCCATATCGTTTACGGGCGCTTCCTCGCAAAGGACGGCGTTTTCCGCTGCCGCCTCTTCGGTTTCTCCCGGCTCTTCGATGCATTCGTCAAGGGCTGTATCGGCGGCATACTTCGATCTGCCGAGAATGCCGTTTTTACCGGCAAAAAGAAGAACGGCGCAGGCGATGACAAGGCACGCTGCGGTGGCAAAGGGGAAGTGGTGCTTTGACACGTCGGCGTATCTCGGGAGAACGTCGCCTTTTCTCACCCTCTCGGCAAGGACTTCGGAAAGGGTCCTTCCCTCTTTATCCTTCGGGGGATCGGCAAAGGCGTCGCCGAGAGCGGCGGACAGCTTGTCGTATTCCCGGTAAAGGTCGGAAAGCTCCTTGTCCGAAAGAATTTCGTCAAGAGTGCTCCCGTCGGTCCTTCCGATGCTTCCGGTCTTTATGGCTTCTGATAATTCATTGCGTCTTTCTTCGGTCACGGCACGTTCCCCCCTTTCGAGAAATATGAGAAATATAAGAAAAGTGACGGTATGCTCGCCGTCTTTTTCGTCTTTTTCGCCTTTTTCTGTTCTTTAGACGAAGGAATCACGGGATTTGTTCCGGCTGTATGTGTTTTTATGCTGTTTTGCTTTCCTCAGAGCCGTTTATATCTGATCCGCAAGGAGCTCTTTCAGCGCCTCTCTTGCCCGGCTGATGCGGGATTTCACGGTGCCCTCGCTGATACCGAGGGTCTTGGCGATATCGGCATACGCCATGTCGCCGAACTCCCGGAGCACGATGACGCTTCGCTGCTGTTCCGGAAGAGAGGCAACGGCTTTCCGGACAGCCCGGATCTTTTCCCGGCGAAGAAGCTCCTCCTCCGGGGTATCCGTATCGGGGATATCGGTCTCGCCTTCCCCGTTTTCGTCGTCCCCGCTTTTCGTGAGGGACAGAAAGCCGTGCCTGTAATTTTTACGGCAGAAATCCACGGCGCAGTTTTTGCACATGCGGTAAAGCCATGTTTTCAGGGTGCTTTCGCACCGGAAGCCCCCCGCCGCCCCGTAAAGCCGTATGAAGACCTCCTGGGACACGTCGAAGGCGTCCTCGTCACTGCGAAGCTCGCACCGCACCGAAGAGAAAACGAATTTGTCATAGCGTTCCACGACCGTCTCAAAGGCTTTTTCGTCTTTTTCGGCTATATACGAGAGCAGCTCTTCGTCACTGAGTGCTTTGTAGGACATAGGCTTTTCCTTTTTCGGCTTCCTGTCCTCTTTGCCGGGCAAAAGACCGAGAGCGCCAAAGAACAGCATTCCGTTTCCTCCTCTCTGAAAAGTTTTTTGCAAGGCGGCTGTTCGTCCTTCCGGTACAAAAGAGCCGTCCGCACCGATATGGTATCACAAAGCGGTCCGTTTTGCAAGACCGACCGTGCATTATTTACTTTTGTTTACTTTTGTGCAGTAGTTTTTTCATTTGTGACCTTTCCTTTGTAAACGGCAAAAGAAGAAACCGTTGGGATTCCAAAAGGCAGACGAAATGCGGAAAATCAAGAGCAAATTTTATGAAAATGTAAATATTGCACATTTTTACGGAAAGTCCCGCCGTTTTCCGGCGTCTTTGCGGCATGGAAAACCTTCCCATACGCCGTTTTACGCCGTTTCGACTTGCTTTTTACGAGATTTTGTGTTAAAATAATAATCGTATATTTATGACGATCCCCAAGGCATTGCCGACGGTACGTCCGTTTTGGAGCCATGCGGGGTGTTCCGGTATACAGACGTTATGAAGGTTCCGCATCGAAATCGAAATCAAAATCGAAATCGGTCTTGCAATCGAAATCGAAGCGATTTCCCCGAAAGCGGAAAAACCGAAAAACGGAAGGACGGTAAAAAGACACATGAAAATCACAAAGCGTGTAAGAACGTCGGCGATTATTCTGGCAGCGCTCATCGCTCTGTCGGCAGCAGCCATGAGCATCTTCGCAGACTCTGTGACCGACGGCGTCGATCCCCTTGTATCCAAGAGCTACATCGACGAGGTAGTGCTCCCCCAGACGGAATATCAGGTGGTACATCTCACAAAAGATCAGATCCTTTTCGCTAAAGGCTGCCTTGAACTCATTCCCCGTACCGACGGTCTTCTCTCTTATTCGGAATATCCGAATCAGGGCGTATCCGACACGACCCACGGCACCGACGTGCTGGGCGGCTTCCCGCTCTCGGAAAACTCCTACTGCATCATTCCGAGAGGCGACGGACGGGGCGTGGTCTGCGTGGGAGAAGAGGCATATCTTCTCGTGAGGGGCAAATATGAGATCGGTTAAAAGAGTGCTGCGGCTTCTTGTACCGGTTCTTTTGGCGGCTTCTCTGTGCTTCCTCTGTACGACGGGCGCAAGCGCCGAAAAGATGTGTTCAAGCACCCGGCTGAAGGTAGGCATCGCCTACGGAAGCGGAGCGCCGAAGGAAGTGACGCTCAGCTGCCCGGCTGGTCTGAAGCTCGTAAGCTGTGACCGGGACGCCGGCACCTATACCGTCGAAAAAACACTCGGCAGTTCGGTAACGGTCAGAAACAAGTCGGGAAAGCTTTCCTATACAAGCGGCAGTGAATCGGCGGACGCCGGAACAACGCTGTATTTCGTCCCCGCCTCCGACACGATCGGCTATGCATCAAGGGAGTACAAGGGGATTTTCGAGCTTGCGGTTTCCGGCTCGGGCATCCGGGTCATCGACATCATCTCCCTCGAAAACTACATCAAGGGCGTGCTCCCGAAGGAGGTCTATCCCTCCTGGCCGGAGGAGGCGCTGAAGACTGCCGCCGTGGCGGCAAGGACCTTTGCGGTATTCTCAATGAACGGCAAGCACGCAAGTCAGGGCTTTGACGTCTGCACCACCACCTGCTGTCAGGTCTTCTCCGGCAACGGAAAGAACGAATATCCCACCACCAATGCGGCAGTGGAAGCCACGAAGAACGAGATCCTCACCTACGCCGGAAAGCCGGCGATGACGGTCTACCATTCCTCCACCGGCGACGCCACCGAAAGCGCGGCAGGCTGTTGGGGCGGAAATGCGGCTCTGTATCCGTACCTCGTATCGGTCAAAACTCCCTTTGAAACCCCGGCGGAATATCCCAACGGTCTTTGGTCGCAGGAGGTCAGTGCGGACGAAATGAAGAATTACTTCGTGTCAAGATACCCGTCCAAAATAAAGGGCTGCATCAGGTCCTTCGACTGTGAATACGGCGAGAGCGGTTATGTGCGCAAGCTGACCGTCACCGACGAGTTCGGCGGAAGCGTCAGCGTGTCCACCTCCGACGCCGCCCACTCCATGATGTCGAAGTACGCAAAGAGCGGCAAGTTCACCATCACCCCGCACTACGAGGACGAGGGCGAGGCAGAACAGCTGATCCCGGTGATGACGGCAAACGGTCTTGAATTCCGCCGTCTTCCCTGCGGTGCGACCTACATTCTGCGGGGCACCTCTCCCTATCCCGAGATGGTCTATACTGACTACCCGGACGAGAACAGACTTCCCATGTCCTTTACGGTGGACGGCGTGGGCTACGGACACGGCGTGGGTCTGAGCCAGTTCGGCTCGATGACTCTTGCCAAAAACGGGTACAAGTATACGGCGATCCTGTCGACCTATTTCCCCGGGACGGTAATCTCGGTATCCTATAACTGACCTGTCCCCGATAAAACGCCGTTGCCAAGCTGTATAGCGGGCATATCCGGTAAATAGTATCATAAAAGCGCCGTTTTCGGCATTGGTGAATGTAAAATTAATAAATCGGGTCAAAAAGGTAACGCAAAATACAATGCAAAAGGCGGTAATTCGTTAGTCTCGCTAATGAATTTCTGCCTATTTTTCTGAAAACATGCACATATTGCATAATCAAGTCAACAATGCAGGAATATTATTGGTGAATTCGTCAAAGTTGTGTTAATTTGTCTTGAATTTAACATTTTTCACTTTTTAGTGTAGATTTTTTGCTGAGCAGGTGATAGAATAGAATCGGATCGGGAAAAACACCCGGTTGCGTGGAGTCCTCCGGCGTCCGTCCCCTTCGGCGTCCGGTGCTTGATTGCACGCCAAGGCACCCCCTTGCCTTGCACCGTGCTTCGGCGGTCTTGTGCGGCTTGCTTCTTCATCGTCACAGATTTTTTTGCCGCCGTGAGCACTTCGCTCCGTTTTTTTCGGTTTGCCGGCGTTCTTCCCCTTCGCCTGCATATTCATACCGTTTTTCCCCGGAGCTCCCCTTTTGAAGAAGCATTCCTCTTCTTTCTTTTTTGCGTTTCGCCGCACCTTTCCCGGGTGCGGCGAAATGTGTTATTGCAGTTTTATTGCAGGGGGCTGATTTGTTTCGAAGCACGGCACAGGGTTATTCTGAGTGTAAGTTTTCGAAGAATCTTTTTTCATGGAGCGAAGCAGAATACGGACATCGCTCAAATATAGATTCTTTTGTTAAAAAAGTGTAAAATGCCCGAAAAACACTTGATTTTTTCCTTCCTTTGTAATACAATACACCATGTGAGTTTTAGCACTCTTATCTTTTGAGTGCTAAATGTCGACAATCATAAACAAACATATAGGAGGAACACAAAATGAAACTGAAGCCTTTAGCCGACAGAGTGGTAGTCAAGGCGACCGAAGCCGAAGAGACCACCAAGAGCGGTATCATTCTTACCGGCTCCGCCAAGGAAAAGCCCAGCTTTGCCGTAGTCATCGAGGTGGGTCCCGGCGGCATCGTAGACGGCAAGGAAGTAAAAATGACCGTTAAGAAGGGTGACAAGGTCATCACCGGCAAGTATTCCGGCACCGAAGTGAAGTTCGACGGCGAGGAATACACCATCGTAAGACAGGCTGACATTCTTGCCGTCATCGAAGACTGAGCAAGACCGCCGCACGGCATTCAGAATTTGGAGGTAAGTTATTATGGCAAAGGATATTGCACACGGCATTGAAGCCAGAAACGCTCTCATGAGAGGCGTGGACATCACAGCCGACACAGTAAAGATCACAATGGGTCCCAAGGGCAGAAACGTGGTACTCGACAAGAAGTACGGCTCTCCCCTCATCACCAACGACGGTGTGACCATCGCCAAGGAGATCGAGCTTGAGGACGCCATGGAAAACATGGGTGCGCAGCTTCTCAAGGAAGTAGCGACCAAGACCAACGACGCTGCCGGCGACGGCACCACCACCGCTATTCTTCTTGCGCAGGCATTCGTTCGTGAGGGCATGAAGAACGTAGTGGCAGGCGCAAATCCCATGGTCATCCGCAAGGGTATCCAGAAGGCAGTGGATGCGGCTGTAGCCGAGCTGAAAGCCCTTTCTCACAAGGTGAACGGCTCCAAGGACATCGCCAGAGTCGGCGCTGTTTCTTCCGCAGACGACGTGATCGGTCAGCTCATCGCCGATGCGATGGAGAAGGTCACCTCCGACGGCGTTATCACCGTAGAGGAATCCAAGTCCGCCGAGACCTTCTGCGAGGTCGTGGAAGGTATGCAGTTCGACAGAGGCTATCTCTCTCCCTACATGGTCACCGACACCGATAAGATGGAAGCCGTTCTCGACGAGCCCGTGCTTCTCATCACCGACAAGAAGATCAGCAACATTCAGGACATCCTTCCCCTTCTCGAACAGGTCATGCAGTCCGGCAAGAAGCTCGTGATCGTAGCCGAGGACATTGAGGGCGAGGCTCTTTCCACTCTCATCGTGAACAAGCTCAGAGGCACCTTCACCTGCGTGGCTGTCAAGGCTCCCGGCTTCGGCGACAGAAGAAAAGAAATGCTCCGTGACATCGCCGTTCTTACCGGCGGTCAGGTCATTTCCGAAGAGCTCGGTCTTGAACTCAAGGACACCACGCTGGATATGCTCGGCAAGGCACGTCAGGTCAAGATCACCAAGGAAAACACCATCATCGTGGGCGGTGAAGGCGATCCCGCCGAAATCAAGGCAAGGATCGGTCAGATCCGTTCCGCTATCGAAACGACGACCTCCGACTTCGACCGTGAAAAGCTCCAGGAGCGCCTTGCGAAGCTCGCCGGCGGTGTAGCCGTTATCAAGGTCGGCGCCGCTACCGAAACCGAAATGAAGGAAAAGAAGCTGAGAATCGAAGACGCTCTCAACGCTACCAAGGCAGCTGTGGAGGAAGGCATCGTTCCCGGCGGCGGAACGGCGTTCGTAAACGTCATTCCCGCAGTCGAAAAGCTCCTTGACACCGTAGACGGTGATGAAAAGACCGGTGTGAGAATTGTTCTCAAGGCTCTGGAGGAGCCCGTTCGTCAGATCGCCGCCAACGCCGGCAAGGACGGCTCGGTCATCTTCGAGCACATCCGCACCAGCAAGAAGGTGGGCTACGGCTACGACGCTTACAATGAAACCTACGTCGATATGTTCAAGACCGGTATCGTGGATCCTACCAAGGTTTCCCGCTCCGCTCTCCAGAACGCTGCTTCCGTCGCTTCCATGATCCTCACCACCGAGGCTCTCGTAGCCGACAAGCCCGAGCCCGTGCAGCCCGCTGCCGCTCCCGCTCCCGGAGGAATGTATTAATTTATAATGCAAGGGGCAGCGGGGTAGCCCCCGCAGGAAATTCGGGAATGCACCGCAGTTAAAATCGTGAGCCCTGATGCCCGAACCTCGTTCCGTTTGGTCGCCGTATATGCGAGCGGTCAAACTCATGGGTAAAGCGAAAATAATAATTATCTACTGTCCGCAGAGGTCAAGCACTGACCTCTGCGGAGATTTTTTTGCCTTCGTCAAAACAGTTCGCTCCGATGCTATACCGCTGTTTTGTCGAAACAAGTCGGGAGGAGCAAGCCCTTACGGTATCGCCGTGTATTCCCGAATTGTCCGTCGGAGCCGTCCGCTTTCCGCCCCTAATTCCTAATTCGTAATTCTTAATTATTGATAACTCCACACTCCAAGCTTCTCCTTTCCCCTCTCCGGCAGCAAGCAATATTCGGTACAAAGATTGACAAATCCTCAAACGTATGCTATAATTTTGTCAGAGAACAGTACTGTTCGGGCGGCTGCCGGACCTCCGGGGCGCCCGTCTTACGAAAAAACAAAAAACAAAACGTAGAAAGGGGAAAACACATGAGATTCTGTACAAACTGCGGACAGCCCCTCCCGGATCCTGCTGCGGCGTTCTGCCCCGAATGCGGCGTCAAAATCACAGACGCCGAGAACACGGCTGACGGCGTGCTCGGCACAAGTTCCGTAAGCAGTGCCGAAGCCCTCGTTTCCTCCCCGGCGCAGGGGTATTATCCCCCCTCTCCGAACGTCAATGCAAAAAAGAAAAAGAAGGGACACGGCTGTCTTATCTCTCTCCTTATTTTTGTTCTCGTGCTCGTGCTTCTGTTCTGCGGCTTTATTAAGCCCGGCTTCATCCGGAAAGCCATCAAAAGGAACAAGCCTCTCCCGGAGAAATTCCGGACCGGCTCCTATACCGGGCAGGCGGCGGGCGACTCCTTCGGGGCTTCGGTCGGCAGCACCGAGGAAAACGGCTGGAACGTGGAGATCCCCGCAGGGGTATTCCCCGACGGCTCAAACGTTTCGGTGAAGGTGCTGAGCGCAGAGGAAGCGAAAAAGGAAAAGATGAAGGGCGCCGACTTCCTCGGTACCCCGGTGAACGTCAGCGTCAACAGCTATACCGGCTACCTCTTCGACGGGAACGTGAAGCTCACTCTGGACATTCCGGAGTCGCAGATCGACGACGCTTCCCGTCCCGGGGAATACTTTGCGGCGATTCGGGAGGAAGGCGGCGAATGGCGTTACATCTATCCCGAAAGCATCGACCTCAAGAACTGCAAAATGGTGATCTCGGTACCGCATTTTTCCGACGTTGCAGGCGTAAAACCAACGAAGGAAGAAAGAATAAAGCTCTACGCCGAGAAATACGGTATGCGGATGGCGGAGAAGAACTCAGAGAAGCAGAAGTCGATCGAACAGCTTTCGCCCTATTTTGAAGAGAAGGTAAAGGGTCTCGGTCTTGCGGACGCCGACGCCAGGGAGCTGGCGAAGTCCCTTGTGGGCTGGGCTGCCGACGGCACACCGCTCAGCGACGTATGGAGCCTCGGAAGCGCTGCCTACGACGCCTATGAAAAGAACGACCCCGACAGTTTCAACAACGCCGCAAATGAATATATTGCGGAAAAGCTGTGTGATAAGCTTCTAAAAGCCAACGACGAAAACGGAAACAACTTTTTCTCAAAGCTGGCAGTTTCCTCCACCTGCATCGCCTCTGCCGCAGGATACATTGCGGAAGGCGACTACAAGGGCGCCGCCCAGCAGCTCACCGACAAGCTGGTGGGCATCTATCCCCAGGGCGCCGTCCTCAACAATGCGGCAAAGTACGTCGTTCACCGTGTGGGCGCCGACTATGCGGCGTGGAAGGGCGATATGATCGACGAGCTCTACGAAAAGTACAAAAACGGCTACTCGGTTGGCTGGCACGAGGTATCGCCGCAGAATTTCGACGAGCTTTGGGAGTACGTGGATTTCGGCTACGGCTTTTTACAGGACAGAGGCGCATACCGTCTCTACAACTCGGACAAGATCGCAGAGGTCTGCGCCATGTACGGCTGGGACTACAAGACCTACGACGAGCTTCCGCAGAACTACAAGGACGAGTTCGACCGCCGTGCAAGAGCGTCTCTGGAAGAGTATTTCAAGGACCGTCTTTCGATGGAAGAAGAGGCGGCAAAGATCGCCAGAGAAGAGGAAAAGTTCCTTGACGAGTTGGACTACATGATCACCGGAAGCGCCTACTCGAGGTTCTTCGGCGAGCCGGACAGTATGTCCTATGACCTTGACGCAAGACTGGACAGAATTTACCGTGTGCGGAATCTTGCCCTTGAATACGTGGACGTCGGCAAGCAGAAAAAGAAATGGGTATCCGATTCCGACCTTGTGGCGGAGTGGGTATCCCTCCATCTCGATAACGACCCCAAGACGGCGAAGCTGAAATTCATAAAGTACCTCGACAAGGAGGGCATCCTTTCCGAGGATTACAAGGTCTTTGCGGATATCAAAGCCGAAGAGCTCTGCGGCGACTGGGCGCTAAACATATACCCGAGCGAGGTATCCAGCGAATTCGTCGAGACACTTATCGACTCGATCCTCGGCGAAGGAGCGCATGAGAGCGTCATGAATTACGCCGACGAGACCGACGCCGTCGAGTGCTGCGGCACCATCACCTCCCTCGGAAAGAACAAGCTGCGTTTGCAGCTCACCTCCTACTTCGGAGAAGGCGAATACCTGGATATGATCTACGAGGGCACCCTCAAGGGCGAAAGCGTCAAGTTCAAGCTGAAGAGCGACAACAGCGCCTACGCCGACGCAGGGATCTCGATCGCCATGCCGCAGATCGTTCTGAACTTTACGAGGACGGGGCACGACATTGCGGTGGACGGCACTTCAAACATCAACTCCTTCATCGTGAAAGCCACCATGAAATTCACGGGGCTGAAGCTGGATGGCTGAACCTCCTTTGACAGAATAAAATAAGCAAAACAGAAGTCGGAGATACGGGCTGTATCTCCGGCTTTTTCTTTCTTCGTGGTGCCTTTTTTGTAAAGCAGGGGGGAGGAGTGTGGAGTGTGGAGTTGATTCAAAAGTAAAGAGAGAGAAGAGAATCGGTAGCTTTGCTTCGCAAAGCTTTGATTTTTTCGAATAATCATTGCGGCTTTATCCATAACTCATATTCATCAAATTCCGCATTGCGGATCCCGCATTTCCCGTTCGTCCGAACCGCCCCGGTTTCCGCCTTCCAATTCACTCCACACTCCACACTCCACACTGTTCCTGCCCGTCTTACTCTATGCCGTTCTTCTTTAAGTACTCGTCCATCCTCGCATGGACGTCCGCTGCGGCGGGGATGCGGGAAAGCTCCGCTTTGGCAAGCTCGAGGCGCAGTCCCTTTTCAAGGGGCATAAGGTCGCACTGCTTCATTCCCGACAGCTTGAGGATCTTTGCGTTATCGTAGGTCCTGTTGTAGTTTCTCGAAAAGAGCAGCTGCTGCCGCAGCGGAACAGAGCCGGGAGCGAAAATATTAAGATAGGTCTCGTCGTCGGTGACGCAGTATTTGAGACCGCCGATCTTTCCGTACAGCTCGGCGATCTCCCGCCAGGAATGATGCTCCGAGGTGGTGAGGGTGTAGGTCTCGCCGAGAGCCTTTTCGTTCAGAATGATAGAGCCGAACATTTTGGCGGTATCCCCTGCCCACGTCATGGTGCCCTGCCGGTCGATGGCGCCCTCGGGAAGAACGACCGTCTTCCCTTCCATCATGCGGCGGTAGACCACCGGGGCTTCGAGGGTGACGAGCTGATAGCGATTCGTCGAGTAGGTGATGGTGGGGCGGGTGACGGTGAAATTCTTCCTTCCCGACTCCCGGAGCATATCCTCCTCGTCCGCCTTGAAGATGGCGTATTCCCTGTCGTACACAAACTCCTTCGGCATCTTCGCCTCCTTGATCCGCAGAGAATCCTCCCGGGCGGGATTCACGTCGGCGTAGACTCTGGCGGTGGAAAGGAAGATATAGTGGTCGGTGCTGTCAAGGAAAAGCTTCATGAAGGGAAGAAACTGCTCCTTCGAGTAATACTGCATAAAGTCCACCACGGCGTCGTAGCGGGTTTTCAGAATCTCCTCCAGCGTCGCAATGTCCGAGGCGTTTGCCTTTATGTAGCGGAGATTTTCGTTTTCGCTCTTTTTATCGTCGAGGGTAAGCCCGTCGACCCGATAGCCTTTTTCCAGAAGCTCCGGTACAAGGTAGCTTCCCATGGCGCCGGTGGCGCCGATCACAAGGACTTTTTTCATAAAATGCCCTCTCCCCTTTTATTTCAGAAACGGCAGATATTCCTCGCCGTTGTTCTCCACTCTCGAAAGGATCTCGAGGGCTTCGCAGAGCCTCGGCTGGTTCTGTGCCGGGGCGGAATTTTCGGTAACGAGGAAGATGCAGGAGCCGAGAGAGGTGCCGATCCTTCTGTGCTTGCGGCATGCCTTTCCGTTGCAGAGGAAGAGATAGGGCAGTCCGAGGCGGCGGCGAAGGAGAAGCGAGGCTTCCATGTTCTCAAGAAGCTCCTCCTCGGTGTCGGCATTGGTGACGATCTTCGATATATCCGCACCTCTCTTCTTATGAAGAAGAGCGATGGAATAAACGGCTTCCTTCGGGATGTATTTCAGCACATGGGAGGACATCAGCACCTCGGCGCCTCTCTTGTGGATCTCGTCCACGAGCGCCTTCTGCTTCTCGATGGCTTCGTAGGACATGGCGATCTCTCCCTCGGAGGGGCAGAAAAAGTCGCCGGGAATGTCGATGAGGGTAGCGCCCACGTCTACCATCTGCAGAAGTTCATTTGCTCTTTCCTCGTCGGTCTGCTCCTTATACAATGCGTCACGGCGGTAGTCGGTCATATAGACGGGCTTGTCCCCCATGCTCTCGAAAAGCTTTCCGAGAAAATCCGGGTCTCGGAACTCGTGGGGCATGTGCCCTACCGAAAGTCCGAAGGCGTCGGCGCCCTGCTCGGCGCCTCTTTTTACCTCTTCAAAGAGCTCCTCCTTCGTTGTTCTTTTCAGCATACAGGTGAGGACGGGACGGGAAAGATCCCGCTTGATAAACGATTTGTTATTCATAAATAGATACACTCTCTTTCCGGCATTTCGCCTTTTCCGGCGCTTTCCCCTTCCGGCAAATTTTCTTCGGAAGGGCTGTGCCTATGTACGGAAATATTATACACCCGCAGAGCCTCCTATTTCAATAGCAAAAGTGTTCTGTTTTAACAAATTTGATACTTTTCTTCCGTTGACAGTAAATTTTCCCGGTGCTATAATGAAAATCGGTTCCCACTCACAGATAAAACCGCAGACGTCAAAAACGGTTATTGCCAACTATGCACAATTCAAAAAAGGAGGCAAAAAATAATCTTGAACAGTAAACCCAAAACTTACAAAAAAGGCTCGAAGTTCTCGCTCCTCGGATATTTTCTGAAGGGCTCGAAGCGCTTCTTCATCATAGGCATCCTCTGCGCCGGACTTGCGGCTCTTGCCGACATGATCAGCCCGCAAATCGTAAAGATCGCCATCGACAACATCATCGGCAAGAAAGATATCGCCGATCTTGCGCCCTATTACCGGGAAGCCATCGAGCGTCTCGGCGGTGCGGAATATCTTGCCGGAAGGCTGTGGATCGTGGCACTGTGCGTCGTGGCGGTGCAGCTCATCAAGGCGGCGTCGCAATTCTGCTTCCGTGTTTCCAACAGCGCCGCATCCGAAAAGCTCATCCGCACCATGCGGGACTCGCTGTACTCCCACATTGCCCGTCTTCCCTTTGACTGGCACATGAAGCACGCCACCGGCGACATCATCCAGCGCTGTACCTCGGACATCGACACCGTGCGGCGGTTCGTGTCGGATCAGCTCACCTCCATCTTCCGTATCGCACTGATGCTGGTGCTGTCGGTGATCTTCATGCTGCGGATGAACGTGCCGCTGACCCTCATTGCCGTTATCCCCATGCCGGTCATCATCCTGTATTCGGTGGCGTTCCACTCGAAGATCGGCAAGGGCTTCAAAAACTGCGACGAAAACGAAGGCAAGCTCTCCGCCATGGCACAGGAGAACCTCACCGGCATCCGGGTGGTTCGTGCCTTCGGACGGGAAAAATACGAAACCGAAAAATTCGAGAAGCACAACGACTACTACACGGGGCTCTGGGTACATCTTGCCAAGGTGATGAGCCGCTTCTGGGCGACCTCGGACATCCTTTCGGGCTTGCAGGCTCTTCTCATCGTGGTCTTCGGAGCGGTCTTCTGCGTAAAGGGCAGAATGAGCGCCGGTGAGTACGTAGCGTTCATCACCTACAACAGTATGCTTGCGTGGCCCATCCGTCAGCTCGGGCGTATGCTTTCCGAGATGAGCAAGGCGGGGGTTTCGATAAACCGTCTGCAGGACATCATGGACGCCGACGAAGAGAAGGACGAGGCGGACGGTCTTGAGGTCTCTCTTGCCGGGGACATTGCGGTAAACGGCGTGACCTTCTCCTACGACGGAAGCGCCAGAGTCCTCGACGACGTGACCTTCGACATAAAGAGCGGCAGTACCCTCGGCATCCTCGGCGGCACGGGCAGCGGCAAATCCACGCTGATGCTCCTTCTTGACCGTCTTTATGACGTGGAGGAGGGAAAGGGAAGCATCACGGTAGGCGGTGTGGATATCCGGAAGATCAGGCTGTCCCACCTTCGCAAAAACGTGGGCATCGTTCTGCAGGAGCCCTTCCTTTTCTCACGGAGCCTTGCCGAGAACATCGGCATCGCAAGAGAGGACATGACGATGGAGGACATCCGGAAGGCTGCCGATGCGGCTTGTCTTGACGAAACGGTAATGGGCTTTGCCAAGGGCTACGACACCTTTGTCGGCGAGCGGGGCGTGACTCTTTCCGGCGGACAGAAGCAGAGAGCCGCCATCGCCAGAGCTCTTACCCTTGACGCTCCCATCATGATCTTTGACGACTCGCTTTCGGCGGTAGACACCGAGACCGATGCGAAGATCCGGGGCGCTCTGGAGGCACGTTTCGGGAAATCCACCACCATCCTCATTTCTCACCGCATCACCACCCTTTCCAAGGCGGACAAGATCATCGTACTGGACAAGGGCAGGGTCGTCGAGTGCGGCACGCACGACGAGCTGAAGGGTGCCGGCGGTATTTACAGTAAGATCTACGAGATCCAGTCCTATTCGGGAAGCGAGGTGCAGGAAGAGATATGAACAAAGCAAGCGAACAGAACGAAAAAGTCTCTCTTCCCTTCTTCGGGATCGGTCGGGTATTCCCCTACCTGTGGAAGTACCGGAGAGCCGCCATTCCCATGGTGCTGATGGGCTTTGTTTCCAGCGGTATCGACATCATCATGCCGCTTTTTCAGCGCTATTCCCTTGACCACTACGTAAAGCTGGGAACGCTGGACACCCTCCCGTATTTTATTGCGCTGTACGTTTTCGTCATCTGCTTTGCGGGGGTCATCAACTACATTTCCTGCGCACAGATCACCGCCATCGAGGTCAAGATCGACCGGGATATGCGGAACGACGCCTTCCGGCATCTGCAAACGCTTTCCTTCTCCTACTTCAACGCCAACAGCGTGGGCTACATCCACTCCCGGGTCATGAGCGATACCGGACGTATCGGCACGCTTCTGTCCTGGACGCTGATGGATTCGGTATGGCACGGAACGTATTTTATCGGCACACTCGTCGTGGGCTTTTCCATCAACGCAAAGCTGACGCTGTGGATCCTTGCCATAGCGCCGCTTACGGTGCTGCTTCTCTCTTTTTTCCGGGCAAAGCTTGTGAAGATTAACCGGGAAATGCGGGAGCTGAATTCCAAGATCACCGGCGACTTCAACGAGGGCATCACCGGAGCAAAAACGGTAAAATCCCTTGTCATCGAGGACAAGATGGACAAGGCATTCTATTCCGACACAAAAAATATGAACCGCAAGTCGGTGCGTTCGGCGGTCATCGGCGGCATGTTCGGCGCCGCCATGGACGTAGCGTCCTCGGTCGCCATTGCCATCGTGCTGTGGCAGGGCGGTTACATCGCCGAAAGCGAGGTCGGCACCTTCTCGCTGTTTATGAGCTACGCCATGGGTCTTATCGAGCCGATCCGCTGGCTTGTCAACGTCATCTCCGAGCTTATCGCCTGTCAGGTGAACATCGAGCGTATCACAAGGCTTCTTGCCACCGAGTCCGACGTAAGCGACAGCAAGGAGGTCATCGAGAAATACGGTGACATCTTCGAGCCGAAAAGGGAGAACTGGGAAGAGATCAAGGGTGACATCACCTTTGAGGACGTGAGCTTCAAATACCCCGACGGGGACGATTACGTTCTCGAACACTTTAACCTTGACATTCCCTTCGGCTCCAACATCGCCATTGTGGGCGAGACCGGAGCGGGAAAGTCCACCCTTGTGAACCTTGTATGCCGCTTCTTTGAGCCGACCTCGGGTCGTATCCTCATTGACGGCAGAGACGCCCGGGAACGCTCGCAGCTTTGGCTGCATTCGGCGATTGGTTACGTTCTGCAGACGCCGCATCTGTTCTCCGGCACCATCCGGGAAAACCTGCTCTACGGCAACCCGGACGCCACCGACGAGGAGATTATGCGGGTGCTTTCGCTTGTCAGCGCCGACGACATGATAAACCGTCTGGAAAAGGGACTGGACACCGACGTGGGCGAGGGCGGCGACCTTCTCTCCACCGGGGAAAAGCAGCTCACCTCCTTTGCAAGAGCCATCCTTTCGGATCCCCGCATCCTCGTTCTCGACGAGGCAACGGCGTCCATCGACACCATCACCGAGCAGAAGATCCAGAGTGCCATCGAAACGGTGATCTCCGGCAGAACCTCCCTGGTGATCGCGCACCGTCTCTCGACCGTCAAGAACGCCGACCTGATCCTCGTGGTCAAGGACGGAAGGATCATCGAGAGCGGCAAGCATGAGGAGCTCCTCCGAGCCAAGTCCTATTATTACAAGCTCTACACCCGTCAGTACGAGGACGAGGCGACAAACGATCTTCTCGGTGCGGGGAGCCACCGCAGGCACCTTGTGACCCCACCGCAGACTAAACCGTGAGTGCAGAGCCCGAGCGGGGAGCCCTGCGGGCAATTCGGGAATGTACCCCAGCGAAAACCGGAAGTGCAGATACCCGCGTGTTGTCCCGTTTGACCGCCATAAATCCAAGCGATCAAGCTCATGGTCACTTCGCACAAAGTTACTCTGAGTGAAAGCTTTCGAAGAAAACTTTAGCGTGGAGCAAGCGCCGAGGGAGGCGCTTGCGACAAGCACCGCTCCGCAGAGGTCAAATGCCGACCTCTGCAGGTGGTGAGTTCCTGCTGTTATAGGCGTGGGGCTGTCCGTCTCCCCCGCCTGTTCGTCACTGCCAAAGCGGAATTTGGCGGAAGCAGTATAATGGAAGAATAGAAGAGGTATATAAATGTACAAATGCAAAGATCCTGTGTGCGATCCAATTTGTGATTTCTGTTGGTATTGCATTCACGAACAAGAATGTGGTGCACCGGTTCGGTGCGTAAAAAACAAATCAGCTTTTGATGAAGGTTTCGGCTATTGTGATGACTTTACATGCAGTATACACGAGCCCAAACCGGATGGATCAGTATTGGACGAGGATGACAATTCCTGATTTGTCATGCTTACACCGTACTATTTGTAAAACGGATAAATAAAACCTCACGGGATGCATCCGTAGGGCACGCACTATGAAACAAACCGATCCCGTTTTTCGCTGATGAAAAGCAGCCCCGCCAAAGACCATTATTCTTTGACGGGGTTTCTTGTGCCGTTGCTTTCTAAAGGCACTGTGCCTTTTTCGCACTTCTATTTTTAGCAGAAGTAACTATGTGCGCCGCTGTTTTCAGCTAAAGCTTACAAACCCCATATCCTCAAAGGTGCAGTCGAGTTTTTCGGTGCGGCAGAATTTTTCAAGGCAGAATAGGAGGTCGCAGATTCCCAGGCGGCTCGTTTCCATAAATTCATTCTGATTCTCCGATGAGCCTTTGTAGCTTGAAGAGGTAAGCGGGTAGTTCTTCGTGAATTTTTCAGCGGGGATGGTGCCTCTTGCTTCGTATACGGGGACACCGTCGTTCCTTGTATAGTAGGAAGAAATGTATTCATAGTCCCCGGTATAGCTCTTCGGTACACGGAGGTAATAATTGATGCTGTATGTATCGTCAATCACCCGGTTCAGAGAAAACTCCACCGTATCGGTATCGCCCCAGTACCA
>JAZRXH010000027.1:0-3247 GCA_045600125.1 Eubacteriales bacterium
TTGTTTTCGGCTCACGCCGGAAGTATATCAATCGCCCAGTTGCACACGATACGGGGGTGGTACTTTTGCCAAGAGCTGCAAAAGGAGATACACGCCGAAATGCATGATATGCATTTCGTGCGGTATCATGCCAAAAGAGCCTGTCGGGTACGGGAGGAGGCAGTCCTGCCTGTCGCAAGCGCCTCCCTTGGCGCTTGCGACAGCGCTAAAGTTTTCTTCGAAAACTTTCAATACCCATATCTTTCTGCAACCGGTATGGCGATGCTTTATGAGTACAGCGCTCGTTCTTGCTGCACCTTGCCCCCTCCCGCCGACACAATCATCGGTGCAAGCACCGATGAAGAAAGTTTTCTGCGAAAACTTTCCATAGTAGCAAGCAGTGCGTCCGCAGCGGACGCTATGACTCGGAGCTTCTCCTACGGGAGCTCTTTATCGCCTCGCTGAAGAGTCCTATTTGACTTTGCACACCGGTGAGTGTCGGTCACGTCAACAAGCGAGAGGTACCATTTAGCAAGCGTCTTTCCCACGGGAAACTATGCCCCCGGCGTTGTGCAGAAGTAATATCTTCAGCAAACCCACTCGGTTACACTCGTGCTTACTGCGGTGTCGGTTTTGTCTGGGTCCCGACCAAAACTCGGTGTCGGGGGACAGCGTAGTGACAAATTTTCGCCTTGTGCCGGAGCGGCGCTGTGGGGCTGATTGAAGACCTGCGAGGCGACAGTTTAGCCTGCGCCATTCTGGTGTCCAAAAGGGGAAAGGTATCGGAAAACCGCATAGGTTTTCTGATGGTAGACCGTTTGCTGTCGTTAAAATGCGAGGAATAGCCCCACACGCCGCCGAAACCGAGTGCGCAGGGTTGGCGTCGGAGGGCAAAGCCCTACCCGACGGGTGCTTTTTGGCGACTTTTTCTCACTCGAGAGAAAAAGTCTGCGCCCCCGTTCTCGAGAAAAGTGCGGCGATTGCTCCACTAACGGCGTGCGCCGAACTATGCGGGCGAACTGCGTTCGCCCGCCTTGAGTAATATCACACGGCGCCATAGATAAGTCGCTTGCGGCAGGCAGGGCACCCCACCCGATTTTTCGGCTCCCGCTTAAAGCACGCCGTTCAGAAAAAACATAAAACGATACCGGGCAGGAACCCGAGTAAATTCCCGTGCGGTGTGCCACCGCTGGCACCTCGGAAGGATTGCACCTCAGACTAAACCGTAATCCCCGATGCCCGAACCTCGTCCCGTTTGACCGCCATATATCCGAGCGGTCAATGGCTCCCCCTGCGGCGATCCGTTCCCTGCATAACCAAAAAACGATACCGGACAGGAACCCGAGTAAATTCCCGTCCGGTATTTCTGTTTGTAATTACTGAAAAAGCGGTACTCTTTTCCCTCTCAGGCGAAAAGGATGTCCGGCTTTGCCTTTTTCGTCACGACGTCCTTCGTGATGACGACCTTTTTGACGCCGCTCATGGAGGGCACCTCGTACATGATGCCGTTCATCATTTCCTCCATGATAGAGCGAAGACCTCTGGCGCCGGTCTTGCGCTCATAGGCGAGACCCGCCACCGCCTTCAGAGCGTCCTCCTCGAATTCCAGCTCCACGCCGTCCATGCCGAACAGCTTCTTATACTGCTTGAGAAGGGAGTTCTTCGGCTCGGAAAGGATCCTCGTCAGCGCTTCTCTGTCAAGCGGCTCGAGAGCGGTGATGACGGGAATTCTGCCCACCAGCTCCGGGATCAGACCGTATTTTACGAGGTCGTGAGCCTCCAGCGATTTCAGAAGCTCGCCGCCGGTCATTTCCTTTTTGCCGTGGACCTCGGCGCCGAAGCCGATGCCCTGCTTTCCGCATCTTTCCGAGATGATGTCGTTGATGCCGTCAAAGGCGCCGCCGCAGATAAAGAGGATATCCGAGGTGTCGATCTGGATGAATTCCTGATTCGGGTGCTTCCGTCCGCCCTGAGGAGGCACGTTGGCAACGGTACCCTCGAGAATCTTCAGAAGCGCCTGCTGTACGCCCTCGCCCGAAACGTCCCGGGTGATCGAGCGGTTCTCGCTTCTTCTCGAGATCTTGTCGATCTCGTCGATATAGATGATGCCCCTCTGCGCCTTATCCACGTCGAAGTCCGCCGCCTGAATGAGTCGGAGCAGGATATTCTCCACGTCCTCTCCGACGTAGCCCGCCTCGGTGAGGGTGGTGGCGTCGGCGATGGCAAAGGGCACCTTCAGCATCTTGGCAAGGTTCTGCGCAAGGAAGGTCTTTCCCACGCCGGTGGGACCGAGAAGAAGCACGTTGCTCTTCTGCAGCTCCACGTCCTCCTCACCCTCCGGAGCGTTTCCGCCGTCCGGCTTTTTTGCCTTCGCATTTTTCGCCTTCGCTTTGGCTTTTGCGTCTGCGTCCTTGGAAAGAAGTCTTTTATAGTGATTGTACACCGCCACGGCAAGGGCTTTCTTGGCGCCGTCCTGCCCGATGACGTACTTATCGAGGTGCGCCTTGATGTCGCAAGGCTTCGGAAGCGCCCCGTAGGTGAGCTTATCCCCGCCGTCCTCGGTCATTTCCTCTTCGGTGTACCGGGAGAAAATATTGCCGCAGAGCTCCACGCAGTGCTGACAGATATTGACTCCGCCGGGACCGTATATGAGCTGTCCCGCTTCGCTTTCGGGACGTCCGCAGAAGGAGCAGATCTTTTCCTGTTTCTTTGTTGGCATTTTTCCTTAATTCCTTTTCGTTATTTTTCACGGTGCGCCGAGCAGTCCGGAGGGCAGAAAGATGAATCCGGCATTCGCCGTTCGCAATTCGGGATTTGACGCCCGGAAATGAAAATCCCCGACTTCCAAACGTTTTTTCTCATAGAAGAAGGCGGAGGAGGCGGAGGAGGCGGAGGAACAGAAGCCGCAATCATTCTCTTTTCTTCTCCTTCTCCTTCTCCTTCTCTTATCTTATCTTTTCTTCTCTTTTCTTTTCTTCTCTTTTCTTTGTAGGCTACGGCGTAGCCCGAAAACGGGTTACAAAATTTTCGCAAAATCCTTGTGGCACCGGGGTTTGCGGGGGGTGGACGAAGCAACATCCGTGCAGCCGATTTTCCCGATGTTGTCAAGCTTTTGTCTCGATGCGCGCTCGACGAGAGCCCGACAAGTGTCTGACGAGTGTCCGAGGAGTACCCGACGAGTGCTTGCCTGTGTGCGTAAGGTGCGCTTATTGAGTGCTTACCTGAATGCGTGATGAGCACAGAGTGTGCTCCCTGCTGTCACGGCCGT
>JAZRXH010000028.1:0-32465 GCA_045600125.1 Eubacteriales bacterium
AATACCAAACTAAATGATTGGTACTTAACCCGTAACGCAAAACAAAAAGGTGTTTCTTGGCATTTCTCAAATTCCGATGCCAGAATCAAACTGAAACATTTATACCCAAGCATAAAGTTTTAAATGTTACAATGTACTACAATCTGCCGCCGGTTTGACAAAGGCAAAAATAAATCTCCGATGAAGTCGGATCTTGACTTCATCGGAGAGGTAGAGAGTGATTATTTTGTCTTCATCCATGAGTTTTCTGCAAGCTCTCAAAATAACCTCTGTTGCGGCGATGCTTTATGCCGCAACAGACAGCAGGCAACGACCATTTAACCCCTAAAAAACACCGTGGCAGTCCGTATGGACTGCCACTGAGGTAAAGTTTTCGCCCGCCTTTTTCAAAAGGCGGCGAGGGGTTGGGGGCGAGGAGCCCCCAAAAAGGGGTGCAGGGGGCGAGGAGCCCCCTGCATTAGATTACTTATGGATGGTGCAGATGCCCTGCATGCCGCAGGCGGAGCACTTGGTACGGCAGTCGGGGGTAGTAGAGCCGGCACGTGCCTTTTGTGCTTCCGAGAGGAGGAAGGCGGTGGATACGCCGCAGGAGATATGCGACCACGGGAGAATCTCGTCGAAGGCGAAGGGGCGGTTCGCATAGTAGGACATGTCGAGTCCCGCCTTATCGAACACCTCCACCCATCTGTCGTAGCTGAAGAACTCGTCCCAGCCGTCGAAGTAAAAGCCTTCGTCACAGGCGATGGCGAGAGCCCTCGAAAGACGTCTGTCGCCCCGGGCAAAGACCGCCTCCATGCGGCTCACCTTGGCTTCGTGCCAGTTGTAGCGGAGCTTGCCGCTGGTGATGCTCCTGCCGAGAAGCTTCTGCTTGCGCACCAGCTCCTCGAGGCTGTCCTGCCCCTCCCACTGGAAGGGCGTATGCGACTTCGGCACGAAGCAGGATACCGACATGGTAGCCTCCACGCCTCTGCCCTTGGGTCTGTCCGGGTTCTTATAATATTCGTTCACGATCTTCTGCCCGAGGTCGGCGATGCCCACGATATCCTCGTCGGTCTCGGTGGGAAGTCCCAGCATGAAGTAGAGCTTCACGTTCGTTCTTCCCTTGGAAAAGGCGCCCCGACAGCCGCTGAGGATCTCTTCCTCCGTAAGATTCTTGTTGATGACGTCACGCAGGCGCTGTGTGCCTGCCTCCGGCGCAAAGGTCAGACCGGATTTGCGCACGCCGTTCACCTTTTCCATGATCTCGCTCTCGAAAGCGTCGATACGCATGGAGGGAAGCGAAAGTCCCACCTTCTTTTTGTCCGTCCAGGTCTTCAAGCCGTCCACAAGCTCCCGAAGCCGCTCGTAGTCGCTGATCGACAGTGAAAGAAGCGAGATCTCCTCGTAGCCCGTGTTCTTGAAGGTGTTGCAGCTCTGCTCGCAGATCTTTCCGTAGGAGCGGGCTCTGTAAGGACGGTATACCATTCCCGCCTGACAGAAGCGGCAGCCCCGGATACAGCCTCTCGAGGTCTCCGCCGAGATTCGGTCGTGTACCGTTTCTATGTAAGGCACGATCTGCTTTTCCGGGTAGAAGGAGGTCTCAAAGTCGCTCACGACCCGCTTTTCGATGACGGCGGGAATGTCATCGTAGAGCGGACGGATGGTCGAGATCGTTCCGTCCCTGCCGCCGTACTCTACTTCGTAAAACGAGGGAACGTAATTGCCCTGCTTCTTCGCCATGCGGTGGAGAAGCTCTTTTTTGGAATAGGGCTTTCCTTCCTTTTGGCATTCGTCCCTGTATGCCGTCATGATATGCGACAGCTCGGTCAGGGACTCCTCGCCCTCGCCGATGTTGAACAGATCGAAGAATTCGCAAAGCGGCTCGGGGTTGTAGGTGCAGGTGCCGCCGCCGATAATGAGCGGATACCGGTCGTCGTCTCCCCGGTCCTCGGCGCGGATCGGGATCCCCGCCAGCTTCAGCATATACAGAATGTTCGTATAGGACATCTCGTAGGAGATGGTGAACGCCACGACGTCAAAGTCGGTCAGAGCGTCGCCGCTCTCCAGAGCGTACAGCGGGATGTCCTTCTCCCGCATGAGCTTTCCCATGTCCTCCCAGGGAGCGAATACCCGCTCGCACCAGATGTCCGGCTCGGCGTTCAGCGTGCCGTAGAGTATTTTCATGCCGAGATTCGACATGCCGATCTCGTAGGAGTCCGGGAAGCAGAAGGCGAAGCGGAGCTTTACGTCCTTTTTGTCCTTTATGACCTCGTTATGCTCGCCGCCGATGTATCTTGCGGGCTTCTGTACCTCCTTGAGATAGAGCGCCGCTTTTTCCTTTGGTGTCATTTTGCCCTTGTTCCTTTCTGTTGTCGGGCGTCGGGGAAGGGAAAAAAGACAGTACCCCCTTTTCCCGCCGCCCATGCAGTGCGTTGCTATTTTGCTGTTTTGTCCTGTTCTTTCGTCTTATTCTTCGTTTCCGTTCTTGTTCCCTTTTTCGGGCTCTGTGTCCTTCTTTTTGAAGAGAGCGCCGATCTTCTCCACCATGCCGGGCGCTTTGTCGATGATGCCGTCCACGGCGGCAATGGCGTCGTAGACCTTGCCGGAGGCAAAGCCGGAGTTCTCCCCGACGTTGAGCAGTTTCACGTCGCCGCAGGAGTTTACAACGAGGAAGGCAAGAGGGATCACCGAGAGTCCGGTGCCGCCGCCTCCGCCAAAGCCGTTTTTGCCCTTGGAGGCGTCCTTGCCGCCGATATCGGTACCGCCGGTGGCGATGCCGCAGGTCACCTTCGATACGGGAATGATCACGGTGCCTTCACCGACGCTTATCGGTTCACCGACCACGGTGTTGGCGTCGAATATTTTCTTGGCGTTTTCGAGAGAGGAGCGAATGATTTCGGTGATCGGAGTTTCTGACATAGATTCATACCATCCCTTCGTATGAGTTAGGAGTTATAGAAAGTTAGGAGTGTGGAGTGTGGAGTGTGAAAGTTTGGGGTGTGAAGTTTGAAGTGCAGAATTATGAATTCGGAATTGAAAAGTCAAAATATAATGCATCGCTAAACATACATAAGAAAAGGACTCAGCAAAAAACTTGGCTTGTCTCTTTTTGCGATCATGCTCCTGCGTCTTGCTTTCTCAAATAACAGAAAACTCTCTGTTTCAGTTCAAATGTCTTTTCCATTATATATTATTCATTTTCGGATGAATGTACTTTGCTGCCAGTTGTTACTAATTTCGAATTGCGAATCCCGCGTTCCGAATTTCTCCCGCTTTTCCGAACCGTTCCGGCTTTGGCAAACAACTCCACACTCCGCACGCCACACTCCAAACTGCTTTCAACTTTTGACTCCTAACTCTTTCAAAATATATTCTACCGCCGTCCTCACCGCAAGACTGCCCAGCTGCCACACGAAGCAGCTGATGTCGGTCTCGGCAGAGAAGGCGCTTTTGCCGGATAAAAAGTCGCACCCGACGCTTATGTTTTTCTCGTCTGCCCGAAAGCCGCAGAAGGTTCCGCTGCAGCCTTTGAGTGCGGCGAGAGCACCTTCCAGCACCGCATACGCCGTGCCGTAGCTGAGGGCGGCTTTCGCAGCGTCCTCGCCTCCGGCGGTGTAGGAAAGGCTTCGGAGCCTTACCCGGAAGCACTTCGGAAGGCGCTTCACCGCTCCGAGGAGGATGTCCATGTAGTCGGAGATGCCGCTCTTTTCCGAACGCTTCTCCGATTTTGCCGAATCGGGCTTCTTTGCCTCGTCGGACTTTGCCTTTTTGCGTTTTTTCCGACGCTTTTTGCCTTTTTCTTTATCGGCTTTTTCCTTTTTTGGAAAAAGACCGGCAAGCTTTTTGAAAAGCGCCGGCACGGGATAGACCCGCACGCCCCCCACGAAGACTTTCAGGGTCACGCCGTCCGCATAGAATATCCGAAGGCGCAGATTCAGAAGCGAAACGAGAACGAGAAGGAGAAGAAGCGCACCCAGAACGTATAGGAAGACTTTCAGTACCAACCGCCCTCACCTCCGTCCCGGTCAGCGTCGCCCGCCTTGTCTGTTGTGCCGTTTTTATGTATTACAGCTTATTTTTCAGTCCCGTACTTTGGCGAGAAGCTCGTCGTCATAAGGGGGAAGCGCTTCGAGAAAGCGCACGGTATAGTCGCCGAGGATATTCGCCCGGTCGGTGCACTCCGCAAGGCTCTTTCCGCAAAGCAGGTTGTAGGCGAAGCACGCCGAGAAAGCGTCGCCCGCTCCCACGGCGGAAACAACGGGAGACGTGCAGGGAGCGCTTCGGTAGTATTCCCCGTTCCGGTAAACCGCCGCTCCGTCCTTGTCGAGGGTGATGATGACCGTCCCGATGTCGTACTTATCGCTGATCTCGGTCATGACGGTCTTGAGAAAAGCGTCGTCGCACCTGCCGCTCATGGCGGTCATGCAGAAGCCCATGTCGCAGAGAAGACGGCATTCCGAGTAGTTCAGCTTGAGGATCGTCGCCCTTTGCAGCCCCTTTTCGATCACGTCCCCGGAGTAGTACATTCCCCGGATATTGAGGTCGAAGAAAACCTGCGGGAAGGAGCAGTTTTCAAAGAGCTTTGACAGAGCCGAAAAAGAGGTCATGTTCCGCTGGGCAAGGGTGCCGAAGTAGAACAGATCGAATTTTTCGTTCCGGATCCGGTTCAGCCGCTCCTCGGTGAGAGCGATGTGGTCGTAAGCCACGCCCTCCACAAGGTCGTAGGTGGGCTCGCCGTTCTCGTCCCGTGTCACGCTGCACACACCGGTGCCGAAAAGCGATTCGTCGCAGGACAGAGAATAGTCGATGCCGATCTTCTTCATGGCTTCGGCGGCGTTGTTTCCGAGGCGGTCACGGCTGAAGGCGGAGAGCATATAGCCCTCGGCACCGAGCCGCACCATGTCGGCGCAGAAGTTCAGCGGCGCACCGCCCAGCTTCTCCGAGCCGTCGAAAACGTCAAAGAGGATCTCTCCGAAGGACAGAACTTTCATAGTGTTTTTTTCCTTTCAAAAGGGTTTTTAGCAGTGTGGAGTTTGGAGTGTGGAGTGTGGAGTGTGGAGTTGGCGGCGAAAATCAAGGCGGCTCCGACAGACGGGGGAAATTAGGAGTTAGGAGCGTCTCCGGGACGGGGAAAAATTCGGAATTGGCGTGTTTGATTTTTGTTAATCCTTCCCGACAGAACAACAGAATGAGAAAGCCGGCGGTTTTTAATAAAGCCTTTTACTACCGTCTATTCGCTAAATCGAAAATTTTTGCGAATCAACTCCTAACCGAATTGCGAATTCCGCATTCCGAATTACTCTCGTTTGTCCGAACCGTTCCGGCTTTGTCAAACAACTCCACACTCCAAACTGTCAACTAACTCCTAACTCCTAACTTTCTCAGTTGATTTTCCTTAAAAAGGTTCTTTTTATCTTTCTGAGCCGGTGCGCCGAGAACTTGACCACAGCATCAAAATCGGCAGAGCCGTGCAGGGTGTTCAGCCCCTCGTCGCAGGTGTCGCCGACGAATACGTACTTTTCACCGCTGCCGAGGAAGAATTCGGCGCCGCAGATATCGGTGATGAAGCGGAGCTTATAGGTCCCGTCGGCAAGAGGAGCCAGAGGCGCATTCACCTTTCCGACGCTGAAAATGCCGTTTGCGGTATCCACGGTAAAGTCAAGACCGAAGACCGAGAATTTGACGCTGCCGGCGCTGTTCTCGGCGGGCTTTACAAGGAGTGTGATGTCATAGGCGACGCTTCCCTTGCGGAGAATATGGGAAAACTCCCGTTCCCGGAAGGCGGCCTTGTCGTGTCTGTCCCGGAGCTTCTCCACTTCCTTTGCGGGATTCGTCAGAAGGACGTACTCCCCGCCTTCTTTCTTTATAAGGGTCAGCTCCTGCGGAAGCGACATGCAGTGATTGAAGGATGCGCCGCAGGACGAGAAATCGTGATGGAGCCACGCAAGCCGTATGCATCTTCCGTCCGGGTCGTTCTCAAAGCGCTGTGCGGCGTAGGCTCCCGATGAGCAGGTGGGCAGGGAGGGCTGCAGGATCTTGGAGCGCTCGGTGCAGTCCGGGTCGGGCGTGAAGCTCTCCCCGTCGAAGTCGCCGGTGATATACCGGTCTCCGGCGCCCATGAATACCCACTTCTCCTCTTCCTCCCCTACGATCATGGGGAAGAAGGCGGGACATTCGGAATCACCGTCGAGGTTGATCTCCTGTATCTTGTTCCATTTCTTCAAGTCCTTCGAGGTAAAGAGAGCGTACGTGCTGCCGTAAAGGAACAGCGACATCACGTAGAGGTCGAACCGGGTGCTGTAAACTACCTTGGGGTCCCGGTTTTCCGGCGACATATTGGGCAGGAGCGGATTGGAGGGAGATTTCACAAAGCTCTGCCCGCCGTCGGTGCTGACGGCGATGCACTGGGTGAACGCCTTGCCCTTCGAGGCAAGATTGCTGTCGCAGGCCGCCGCCGTGTAGAAGAGAAGGATCGGCGTTTTTTCGCTGTCCTTGAGCTCGAGAAGGTTCCGGTCGTCCGGAATCGCCGAGCCGGACCACATGGCGCCGAGGGTGTCCGGGAAGAGAGCGAGGGGCATATCGGTCCAGTCGAGAAGATTCTTCGACACGGCGTGTCCCCAGTGCATGTTGCCCCAGCTTCTGCCTACCGGGTTCGTCTGATAGAACATATGGTAATAACCGCCGGAATATACAAGACCGTTGGGGTCGTTGATCCAGCCGGAGGGCGCCGTAAAATGCACTCTCGGACGGTAGGATTCACGGAAGGCAATGTGGGGCGCATTGTTTTTCTGTTTCAGAACAAAGTCGATCTCCGGGGTGCAGGACACCTCGAGGGTGTCGCCGATAAAACGGGTCATATCCGCATAGGCCATGTACTCGGGATTGATGAAGTCGAGCTTCACGTTCAGGTCGAAGACGCAGACGCCGTCCTCACTGCAAAAGGAAAGTTTTTTGATCTTGGCGCTCTCGTTTATCGGGAGCACGAGATATTTTTTCGTTACCTTGTACTGCATAGTTACCTCCTACACGGATTTTTTGATTCTCTTTGGAAGTTTCTTTGCCCTCTTATCCCCCGATGAAGTCGGTGTTTGATTTCATCGGGCGGGCGGGGACGCCCCCGCTGGCAGCAGGGAAGCCCCTGCGGGCACCTCGGGAATGCACCTCGGGCAGCAGGGAAGCCCCTGCGGGCACCTCGGGAATGCACCTCGGGCAGCAGGGAAGCCCCTGCGGGCACCTCGGGAATGCACCTCGGGCAAAAACGGGAACGCAGATGCCCGAGTATTATCCCGTTTTGCCGCCATAAATCAAAGCGGCAAAACTCATTGCTTGTACCAAAATTTACGCTCGCCTCTGTTGCGGCGGCGCTTTATGCCGCAACAGACGGTATGTACTCAAAAACTGATCTGAAAAACACCCCTGAGTTTGACCGCTTGCATATATGGCGGTCAAACGGTACAATATTCGGGCATCGGAACCAACCATTTAGTTTGAGGTGGGGTCTCGATTTGCCGGCGGGGGCTCCCCGCAAAAGGCGGCGAGGGGGTGCAGGGGGGCGAGGAGCCCCCTGCAAATGTATTACCTGTTTTCCTCGTCGAAGAAGCCGGGAGCGATCTCGACGCCGCAGACGAACTCGGTATCGGAGAAGCGATATTCGGGGTCGAGGTTGGGACCGCAGGAATTGGAGCCGATACCGCTCATGCGGAAGTCCACGTTCACGATGGTTTCCTTTCTGGGAGAAAGCTCGTAGTCGTGGCGTGCCGCCGTCAGGTCTTCGGGGGTATAGTGCATGGCGTTGAAGGAGAAGGTGTCCTCTTCAAAGAGATTCGAGAAGATAAGGCCGTTGCCGCCGAGGGTGCCCACAGAGGCTCTGCGGCAGCCGTAGTGCGAGGAGTTCTCCTGGGGCTTTACGTAATGCTCGAAGTTATCCGATACCTTCTTCGAGAAGTAGCCCACGCGGGAAGCGAGATGCTTGTCGATATAGCTTTCGTAAGGACCGTAGCCGAAGTAGCTCATCCGCTCGCAGTCGGCGGGCATGGTGAACTGGAGACCGAACCGGGGCATGAAGGACATGCCGGGACGTACCTTCACACCGAACTCCGCACGGAGCTTGCCGTCGCTCGTCGCCGTGTAGAGCGCCTTGATCTTCATCTGCGGCGTGCGGAAGGCGGAGCCGAATACGATGTCAAAGCTGATCTGCTTGGAATAGCCGTCCTCCGAGTCGATGACTTCATAGCCGAGGGTGTACTGCTCCATATCGTGATAGCCGTCACGGTACCAGTCGTTCTTTATGTTGCGGTCGTTGTCGGTGGGCGCACGCCATACCTGGAACTTCGCCGGCTCGCACAGAAGGGTCTTGCCGTCGTGGACGACGGTGGAAAGTCTGCCGGTGCGCTTCTCGAAGAGATAGCCCGTATCGCCCGCAAAGATCTCGAGATACTTTTCGTCCTCGGCAATGCTCAGCGGCTCCTCAAAGTCGATTGCCGTCTCTTCCTCGTCTTCGTCACAGAGAACAGAGAACAGCTCGAACTGATCGAAGCCTACCTCGTGTCCCGCCTTTGCCCAGGGGTAGTCCTTGTTCGTCACGGTGCGGATGTTGAGGAAGTATTCGCCTTCGGCATCGAAGAGCGCTGCATTGAAGAGCTTATATTTTTTCGACTTTTCGGCGCCGATCTTCAGAGAGGTCTCACGACCCGAAAGAACGGTCTTTCCATTGCATTCCACGCTCCAGTAGAGGTCGAGATCCGTAAGATCGGTAAAGTAGCGATAGCTTGTGATCTTGATCTCGCCGGTCTCAAAGTCGCACAGCTCGATCTCGTAGGGTCTGTACGCCTGCTTCATCTCAAGGATGCCGGTGTGCAGCCTTCTGTCGGGGTATACAAGACCGTCCACGCAGAAATTGCCGTCGTTGGGCTTGTCGCCGAAGTCGCCGCCGTAGGTGTAGCCCTTCTTGCCGTTTACATCGATTTCTACCGAGTGATCGGTGAATTCCCAAACACAGCCGCCGAAGAAGCGGGGCTCGGAGCGCATGAAGGGCACGTACTTCATGAAGTCGCCGGGACCGTTGCCCATGGCGTGGCAGTATTCGCAAAGGAAGTAAGGCTTCTTGTTTTCGGGGTTGTCAAAATACCGGTGAATATCGGTGAAGTGCGGGTACATTCTCGACTCGATGGGAGAAACGTCGATGAATTCGTTGTCGTTGGACTCATCGTTGCCGCCCTCGTAGTGGATGATCGCCTCGGGACATCTCGAAAGGATGTAGTCCCGCATGGCTCTTTGGTTGTCCCCGCAGCCGGATTCGTTGCCGAGCGACCAGAAGATTACGCAGGCGTTGTTCTTGTCCCGCTCGAAAAGGCGGACGGCTCTGTCCACGTAGGCTTCCTTCCAGTCGGGATTCTGCGAAAGATATCTTCTGCGCTTGTAGCCGTTGCCGGGGTCGTTTTCCTCCGGAATGTAGTGATCCATGCCGTGTGTTTCAAGGTCTGCCTCGTCCACCACGTAGAAGCCGAGCTCACTGCAAAGTCCGGCAAAGCGGGGATCGTTCGGATAGTGGGAGGTGCGGATGATGTTCACGTTGCACCGCTTCATGATGTAGAGATCCTCCCGCATATGCTCAAAGGGCGTGGCGTGTCCGAGGGTGGGATGCGAGTCGTGACGGTTCACACCGAGAACGGTGATGTTTTTGCCGTTCACGTAAATCACGCCGTTTTCGATTCGGATCTCCTTGAAGCCCACCTTCACGAGGATCACCTCGTCGGCAGCAGAGAGATACAGCTCGTACAGATCAGGCGTCTCGGCAGACCAGAGCGCCGGAGCGTCCACGTCGATCGAGAGCTTCTTTGAGAGCTTTCCCGATGCGAGCTCGACGCCGGAGGGCGATACAAGACGGTAGCTTCCGCCTGCCCTTCCGCAGAATTCGGCAGAGAGCTCTATTTTGCCCTTGCCGAAGCCCTTTTCGAGAACGGGGTGAGCGTATACGTCCTTGATCCGGTTCTTTGCTCTGGCAAGAAGGTATACCTCACGGAAAATACCCGACATACGCCACATATCCTGATCTTCCAGATAGCTGGAGGAGCACCATTTGAAAACGAGGAGTGCCACGGTGTTGTCGCCCTCGGTGAGGTACTTTGTGACGTTGAATTCACTGGTACAGTGGCTGACGGTGCTGTAGCCCACGTATTTTCCGTTTATGTAGAGATAGAAGCAGGAATCCACGCCCTCGAAATTCAAAAATATCTCCCGTTCCAGCATGGACTTGCCCACGAAGAAGGTGCGGGTGTAGATGGCGCAGGGATCGTCGTCCGGAATGTGGGGCGGATTGCAGGTGAAGGGATAGTTGATGTTGGTGTAATTCGGTACATCATAGCCCTTATCCAGCATCATCTGCCAGTTCATGGGGACGGTTATCGTTTCGAAGCAGCCGCACTCGCAGGAGCCGAGATCGGGATCGGTGAGATCCTCGTCAATTTCGTCCTCGGACTTGAAAAATCTGAAATTCCATTCTCCGCAAAGGCTCTTGAAGAAGGGGGAGTTTTCCCGGATGCCTGCCTTCGCATTCTTTTCGGTGTCGTAGGGGATAAAATAGGCTCTTGTGGGCTCGGTGTTTTCGTGAAGAACGGCGAGCGATCTGTGATTCTTGAATTCCATGGTTTTCTTTTTCCTTTCTGTTCTGTGTGTATTGATTGGCTTTCTGATTTCGGTTCGTTTGTTTCACGCTGGCTCTTGCAGCCGTTTCCCCGCCGACTTTCGCCGATATCCTGCCGACTTTCGCCGGCGGGGAAACTGTTTTCGCCTTTTGAACGTTACTTTGCTTCGGCGTTTCCGAGATCCCTCTCGTACTTTTCGATGAGCTTTTTCGCCTTTTTCAGCTCCTTCGTCTTGGTACGGCAGTTTTTTCTGTCCCGGATCCCGGTGCGGATGACCGAGATCACCGCCGCAAGAGAAACGACGACGGCAAGAAACGTGATAAGAAGCCGCAGAACCGAGCAGCCGCTGCTCTTGTCCCGCTCGTTTTCCCAAAAAATCTTGCCGCTGTCGGTGTTTTCGACGCTCGTCTTTATGTGGGAGTCCTTTTTGATAACGATCTTCCCCAGCCCCTTGACGCTCCCGACGGTGCAGGCGGCGGCACAGTGCGCCTTTTCCCTGACGCTGTCAAGTATATTTTCAAATCTTTCGTCCATCCGTTTTCGCTTCCTTTCTGAAATTCCGGCAGGCTCGGAGCCGTCCGACTGCCGTTTTGGAAAATCTTCTTTGCTGCGCCGAAAATAACGGCGTCTCTTCAAATTATACCTATCTATCATTACATTATACATTCTTTGACCGGGAAAGTCAAGACTTTTCGGGAAAATCCGGCAGACAGCGGGGAAAGGACGGCGGGACCTTTCTGCATTTTTGGAAACATTTTGCGAAAAGCGGGGCGTTTTTTGAATAAATTTCGAAAAATCAGCGGATTTTTTGCAAAATTCCCTTGACAATTCGGACGATATGAGTTAAAATACTATCATCGGATTGTATAGGCACATGGACGAGGAAATGCGTACTGTGCGTTTTATATAGCTGTCGCAGGGCTTATTTGCGGCAGCGGTTACCGATAAAGAATTATGAACTGCATTGAGATTCGGTGCGTTTTCTTACAAAAATATTTTTTCTTTTCCGCAGCCGGTAAAAGCGCTGCACCCCCCACATTATCTTCGGCAAAATCCGAAGATTTACATATAAACGTGCGGCGGCAGAGTTTGCCGCTGCGGAAAATCGAATACTGTTTTTATAAGGACGGCAAAATAACGCCTGCCCGGGCTTTGCGGTCGCCTTCACCGATACACGCCTACGTTTGCTCACGTATTCGGAAGTTGTAAACGTGAAACGCCGCTTTTCGTCTTTAATGCATCACACAGTCTTTGAAGACTGCGTGCGGCTCTGCCGTGCAGCGCCGTGCCATACTGTGCTGAGCCATGAAAGGCGAAAAAAGAAGCCGGGGGAGCTTGCGTTCGATTGCGGCGCACCGTGTTTTTCAATGCCCGAAAAAGACGGAGGTGCTTATGGATTTAGTCATTGGGTTGGTCATCGGACTGATCGTCGGTGCCGGAGCTGTATATTTTATATTGCAGACGAAGCACAAAAAGGACATCGAAAAGGGAGTTCAGACTCTGAAGGGCGCTGAGGAAAAGGCGCACGGTATCATCGAGGAGGCTCTCAAGGACGCAGAAACCAAAAAGAAAGAGGCAAAGCTTGAGGCGCAGGAGGAAGCTCTGAAGCTCAAGAACGAAGCCGAAAAGGAAGCCAAGGAACGCCGCAACGAGGTCGCAAGACTCGAAAAGCGTGTCCAGCAGAAGGAAGAAACGCTCGATAAGAAGATCGAGCAGACCGAAAAAGCAGAAGAAAAGTTCAAGGCAAAGCAGGCGGAATGTGACGCAAAGTACGAAGAGGTCGAGGCTCTCTACTCCGAGCAGGAGAAAAAGCTGGAGGAGATCTCGGGACTGACCGCCGACGAAGCCAAGGAATATCTCCTTCGTAAGATCGAAAGCGACGTTCGCCACGAGGCAGCCGTCAAGATTAAGGAGATCGAACAGCAGACAAAGGACGAGGCAGACGAAAAGGCAAGAAACATCATTTCTCTCGCCATCCAGCGTATCGCCTCGGATCAGGTCGCCGAAGCGACGGTATCCACCGTGGCGCTTCCCAACGACGATATGAAGGGTCGTATCATCGGACGTGAGGGCAGGAACATCAAGTCCATCGAGTCCATCACCGGCGTTGACCTCATCATCGACGATACTCCCGAAGCCATCACCATTTCCAGCTTCGATCCCGTGCGCCGTGAGATCGCACGTCTGACGCTGGAAAGACTCATTGCGGACGGACGCATCCATCCCTCCCGCATCGAGGAAATGTTTGAAAAGTGTACCCGTGAGGTCGAGATCATCATCAAGCAGTCGGGTGAGCAGGCTACCTTTGAGGCAGGCGTGAACGGACTCAGCTCGGAGATCATCAAGATTCTCGGACGTCTGCGCTACCGTACGAGCTACGGTCAGAACGTGCTGATCCACTCCATCGAGGTCGCAAGGATCGCCGGCATCATGGCGGACGAGCTGGGCGTCGATTCCACTCTTGCCAAGCGTGCGGGACTTCTCCATGATATCGGTAAGTCCGCAAGCCAGGAGGTCGAAGGCTCCCACGTTACCCTCGGCGTCGATATCGCCAGAAGGCTCGGAGAAAACCGTGACGTGCTTCATGCCATTGAAGCGCACCATAACGACGTGGAACCGCAGACCGTTGTCGCCATGCTCGTGCAGGCGGCTGACGCCGTTTCCGCCGCAAGACCCGGTGCAAGACGTGAAAACCTCGAGACCTACATCAAGAGAATCCAGAAGCTCGAAGAGATCGCCAACGGCTTCGAGGGCGTTGAAAAGACCTACGCTCTTCAGGCAGGCCGTGAGATCCGTGTCATGGTCAAGCCCGAAAGGATCTCGGATGACGATATGACCCTCCTTGCAAGAGATATCGCCAACAAGATCGAGAACGAGCTTGAGTACCCCGGACAGATCAAGGTAAACCTTATCCGTGAAAACAGAAGAACCGAGTTTGCAAAGTAATTATCCGGCATAACAAATCGAAGCAGGCTGAATGATCGGCCTGCTTCTTTTTTTGCGATTCCCGGAAACGGTGCAAAGACGGCGGGAACGGCTCGGATGTTTCGGAAACGGTTCGGAAACGTTGGGAACGGATTTTTCTGAAAATCGTCCGCAGCGGCAGCCCGTCTGCCGTCCGGCATCTTTGGCGCATCCAAAAAAGGCAAAGCCCGATAAGGACCTTGCCTTTTTGCTGTTTGCAGAAGGAACTTCGCTTCGACCCTTTCGCCGGGGGCTTCAGCCGAAAAGGAGCTTTCCGAAGCAGGACGGCGTGTGGAACGTGAAGGGATCGGCGACCACGGGATTCCAGGACAGAAAATGGGGCTGCTTTCCCGTTTCCGAGCACTTGTAGAAGTTCGCCCGCAGCTCGGTGCCCGTCCGGATAGAAAAATCCGGGAAGAACCTCTTAATAAACTCAAAGCCGACCGAATAAAAGACCTCCCAGTGATCTTCGCCTTTTACGATTTTCGGGGAAAAGATCTTATCTCCCTTTGCAAAGGGGAAAAGCCGCACGAGATCTCCTATGCCGGAGCCGAGCCCCAGAAACATGCAGGAGCCGGAGTTGAACTCGATATTGAAATATCGTGTGTCACCCGGGCAGGGGCAGAAGAAGAATTCAAGACAGCTGTCCCGGCAGGGGCTTCCCAATGCGCCGCTCTCGTTTAGAACGTAGTCCTTTTCCTTTGTATACAGATGTACAAGCAGGGCTTCTCTGTCGAAGCAGAGCTGTGCATAGGCGGAAACTTCGGGATAGGCGCCCCGGTATTCCGTGCTGATTTCAGCCCTCGGGAGCTTTTCCCAGTCGGGATCGTCGCAGTATTGTACGGTGTACTGTTTCATAGCGGTTTCTCCGTGTATCCGTCAAGGAAGCAGTCTTCTCGGCACGACCTTCAGATCCACCATGCACTGACGGAAGCATTCCGCATACTTGACGCCGCACTGGAAGCCTCTGTAACGGGCAAAGATCTTCGACTTCTCCACGATGTCGATGTTGTCGTGATCCCGGAGCCATACCAGCTGACTCTGGTGGCATTCCAGCATCTTTATCCGCAGATCCATCTGATCGGTGATGTCCACGAATTCGGTGGGAAGGAAGTTGAAGCCGCCGCACGCCTCCATGTAGTAGATCGGAACGACCTTGGCGGGCGCACCGTCGGGAGAGCTGTAAACGTGGGGGTAATTCGTGTAGTTGGGGAGCGTTGCCGCAAAGGAAGCGTCAAAGACGAGCCGGGACACCGCCGTATGGTCCGGCATGTAATCATCGGGATTCTGCGTGATGATGAAATCCGGCTGTGCATAGCGGATGATGTCGATCATTCTTTCTCTTGCTTCCTTGTTGTTGTCATAGATATCCAGATCGTCAAAGCCGCCGCTGATGACCTCAAAGCCTGCCATGGCTCCCGCCCTTCTTGCCTCCTCGGCACGGATCCTGCGCAATTCATCCGGCGGGATCACCACGTGACCGAGGTTGCCGCTGCAGGCGTGGCAGACAATGACCTTGTCGCCTCGCTGAGCGCACTTGATAAGAGTTCCCGAACAGAGCAATTCCACGTCATCGGGATGACATCCGACTGCCAATACATTCATGATCCATTCTCCTTTTTTACAGTCAATTGTAAAACTCCGTAAACTGCGTTTTACAATTGGAACCCCGCACTTATCGCCGCTTCCAAAACGAGGTTTTGAAAGCTCCCCTCGGTGCGGGAGCTCGCTTTGCTCGCTTTGAAGGTGTTTTTATGTCAGCAGAGCTGCCATAAAAACGGAATTTCGTGATAATATTACAGTGTACGGGAAATTTTACAATCGGCTATTATTCTTTTTTGTTCTGTATGATTTTTGATTATGCTTTGTTTTCCGAGCCGAACAGCCTTATCTTGTTCTTTACGGCTTCTTTTATGGCAAGCACCTTGGCGTTCCGGATCTCAAGGTAGCCCTTGCCTTCGGAGATCGCCGCTTTCATGGCGTTCTCACCGGCAAGGCAGAGATCGGTAAAGATGTTCACCTTGGCGATCCCCTCCCGGATGGTATTTCGGAAATCGTCATCCGAAAGTCCCGAGCCGCCGTGCAGTACCAGCGGAACGTCGATGCTGTTCCGGATCTCCCGGAGCCGTGCGATATCAAGACAGGGCTTTGTCTTGTACGCTCCGTGCGCCGTACCGATGGCAACGGCAAGGGCGTCCACGCCGGTGGCACAAAGGAACTCCTTTGCCTCCTTTACCGTCGTATAGCGGTCACTTGCCGCATTGTCGCCGTTTGCCGCTTCCCCGACGTGACCGATCTCGCCTTCCACGTCGGCGCCCATGGCGTGGGCGATGCGGACGACCTCTCGCGTTTCGGCGGTGTTCTTTTCGGGATCCTTTGCCGAGCCGTCGAACATGACGCTCGTAAAGCCGAGCTTCAACGCTTCCATGCAGCGCTCAAAGGTCAGACCGTGGTCGTAATGCACGACGACCGGAACGGAAGCCTCTCTTGCTCTCTGCAAAACCGACGGAGCGATAAGCCGCAGCTCACCGAAGGGCAGAAGCACCTCGGCAGTACCGATGATAATGGGAGAATGCAGCTCCTCGGCGGCAGACACCGCCGCCTCCAGCATATCGGTATCGGTGGTATTGAAAAGCCCTACGGCATAATGTTCGTTTTGCGCTTTTTTCAGCACCTCGCTAAGACGTGCAAGCATATTCTCATCCTTTCCAAAATCAGCATATTACAAAGACGGCTGTCCTTCGGCTGTATCGCCGCTTACGATTTTCCGCGCTTCCTCCAGAGGCACGACGCCGCTTACGGCATCCTCTGCCCGAAGCGCCATGGCGGCGGCGATCCTTCCGCAGTCCAGTATTCCGGTATCCGAAAGTCCTCTGTAAATCCCGAGTAAAGCCCCGGCGCAGAAAGCGTCTCCCGCCCCCGTCGTACCCTTGATGGCTTCTTTCGGAAGAGGAATGCTTCCGAGGGACGTCACGTCGCCGTTTTTGTCTGCGCATACGGCGCCCTCTTTGTAGTGGATAATGACCTTTTCCCGGACGCCGAGCCCCAAAAGCTTTTTTGCCATTTCCGGCGCATGGGCGGCATCCGGTACCGTGCCCGCCAGTCTTCCGCCCTCCAGCTCGTTGATAATGAGATAGTCTACGTACGGAAGGCAGGGAAGAACCGTTTTGTAGCGGTCGCTGTTTTCACTCACAAGGTCGCAGGAGGTCCGGATGCCCCTTTCGACGGCGCTTTTCAGAATTTTGAGCCCGTCTCCCTCGTCGATCCGGCGGAGCAGCAGAAAGTATCCGAGATGGAGCAGCTTCGGGCAGAGCTTATCAAGATCTGCGTCCTCTGCGCAAAAGTCCGAGGAGGCGCCGGGATAGGTAAAGAAGGTCCTCTGCCCGCCGCTTATGCTCATGACCTGCGTAAAGCTCGTGCTGTCGCCGCTTGCCGTTACGATATTCCGGGTATCCACGCCGTTATCTTCGAGGACGCTTACGGCGTACCGTCCGTTTTCATCGCCGCCAACCTTGCCCGAGGCAAAAACGGCTAAGTCCGGAGACAGTCTTTTCAGATCTATGGCGACGTTTGGCACACAGCCGCCGACCGCTCTTTGCACGCGGGAGATCTGCGTCAGTTCTCCTAGTTGCGGATACCCCGGTACGGTGTTGATGATATCCACGAGGATGCTGCCCATGACGGCGATCCCCGTCTTTTCCCTGTTCTCCATATTCTCCCTGTTCTCCATGTTCCCGTCAGTTGCACTCGGCGACAAGGGGACCTGCCAGCTCGCTGAGATAGAAGAGCTTACCGGGAAGGGTGGGGATAAAGGTGGAGGTGATATGCATATCGGGACCGTAGTGCAGTGTGGTAAGGAAGCTCATGCCCTGCCAGCCCATGCCTCTTCCGAGTGCGCCGTCCGCACCGCCGATGGCGTAATCCGCCTGCAAAAAGAGGGCGGGACCGATGGTGTTGGCACGGCAGGGAACCAGCGTCGTTCTCGACTTGAAGCTGGTGATGGCATTCTGCTCGATGGTCAGCGGATGGAGCCTTGCGCCGAGACGGTAAGGCGCCTTTTTCCATTCGGCTTCGTCCTTGTAATCGGCGGCAAAATGGGGCTCCCAGAAGGCGATGTGGCACATTCTGCCGATGCCGTAAACAAGCACCAGCTTTGCGCCCTGCTCCTTGAGAGCGGCGATCTTTCCGGGATAGGTGGGAAGATTGGTCTTCGTCGCAAAGTTGCGCTGAGACTCCGGTACGGTGTACCTGAGCTTGCCGAAGAACGCTTCCTTCATGCTGTACTCGAAGGACGCCGGGTTGTCGTTCGAGAGGGTATTTCCCTCGCCGTCCGCCCATTCGTCCATGTTGAAGGTGGTAACGTGGTCGCAGTTTACGTTCCATTCGTTGAGGAAATATGCCGCCCAGCGGTACATTCCCATCGGACCTACGGGAAGGATGATGGCGAGCTTTCTGCCCTCTTCCCGGGTAAGCTTTACCTGCATGGCAATCTCGTGTCCCATAAGCGTGTCGAAGTCGTGGATGTCTGCGCAGGCAACAGGGCAGAAGTCCTTATTCCAGAAGTCTTCTCTTGCAGCGCCCTTTTCACAGCAGGCGTCGATCCTTTCCATGTCCCAGCCCTCGGGATAAAAGCCCTCCAGCAGGGAGTCTTTGACGGTACTCATAAAATTCATGATAAAACCTCCTTTGAAGTAAAAAATCAACTTAATTATATATTAAAAAAATATCCATTGCATTGCAATACAAAATCGGATATAATATTTACACTATCAGACAAAAGGTGATATTTATGGAAGACAATATTTCAAGATTCCGTTTTGATACGGTCTTCAACGTAGAAAGCGTCGTCCTTCTGTTTTACATGGAATTGAAAAAAGAATTCCGTTATGACGGCGAAAAGCACAACTGTTGGGAAATGGTCTATATCGACAAGGGCGAGATGATCTGCACGGCGGAAACCAACCGTTTCACGCTGAAAAGCGGGGAGCTTACCTTCCACAAGCCCAACGAATTCCACAATCTCACCGGCAACGAGATCGAGCCGCCTAACGTGAGCGTCATCGACTTCGACTGTCAAAGTCCCGCTATGTCCTATTTCGAGGGTAAGATCTTCAAGCTGAATCCGGAAGAAAAGAAACTGATGTCCGATCTGTTTTCCGAGGGCACCTCGCTCTATGAGATGGAGAACATCCACGATCCGCTGACGCAGAAGATGCATTGCAGGGCGGACGCTCCCTTCGGATGCAGTCAGGCGACGAAGAATCTTTTTGAGCTGTTTCTGATCAGGCTGTACCGGAAGGGGCTTTCCTCCAGCAAAAGCGAGCGCAAGAATTACATCATCGACGGCATCGACGTTCCGTATCAGATCAAGGATATCCTCGACTACATGAAGGAAAACCTCGGGGTGCGGCTCACCGTCGGGGATATTGCCGACTATCTCCACACCAGCGAGAGCCAGGCGAAAAAGCTGTTTTCCCGGTATTTCGACGGCGGTCTGATCAATTACTTCAACGGGTTAAAGATCAAGGAAGCGAAGAAGCTCATCCGGGAGGAAAAAATGAACATGACGCAGATCGCCGAGGCACTGGGGTTCAATACGCCGCAGTACTTCTCACGGTGCTTCTCCAAGCACGCCAATATGTCCCCAAACGAATATAAAAAATCAATATTGGGATAAAGCGGGGCGGGGAGGTCCCGCTGCCGCTTCGGAAATGCACCTCAGTTAAAAACGGGAGTGCAGATGCCCGGGTGTTGTCCCGTTTGACCGCCATAATCCCGAGCGGTCAAACTCATGGGTGAAGCAAAAGCAATAATTGTCTACTGCTCCGTTGAGGTCAGGACACGACCTCTGCGGAGATTTGCTTTTTCAGAAAGGCTTGATTATTCCAAAGCTGCATAGTAGTAATCTCTGCTGCTGCGGTGCTTTTTACCGCAGCAGGCAGCAGGCAGCAATACCTTATTACAAAAAGAAACGTGGCAGTCCGACGGACTGCCACTATGAAAGCTTTAATCCGCCTTTTCTAAAGGCGGTGACGGGGCTTGTGGAGGGGGGGAACAGCCACCGCAGCGGGCTTATTCCAGCCCCACCTTATGCAGCTCGATGCCCATGATGCTGCAGAACAGCTCGATCTCGGCGGTCTTGTCGCCGGTACCGAGGGCGAGGTGGTGAGTGGGACCTTCGGCACACCAGCGCTCCACGAACTCTTCGGCGCCGCACTTAAAGCGGCAGCGGGTGTTGGTGTTGCCGGTCTGCGGGATATCGCCCGGGATCGACTCGCCCTTGCCGAGGATCATTTTCAGACGGCCGCTTTCGGCGACAGAGCAGGAGAGAAGGGTGATGGGACCCGACTTGATGTTGAATTCCACCGAAATGCCGCTTCCCGACTTTCCGTGGAACTTTTTCAGCTTGCGGAGCACCGGCTTTTTGTCGCTGATGTTGATGTTGTGCGGTCCGTCGTGACCGATGAGGATGATGTTGTCGTCCACGTCGAAGGGATGGAGCTCCGCAAAGGAGCCGCCGCCTCCCACCCGGTTCATGATCAGCATGGCGGCGCAGGTCTTCACGTCCGCCTCGCCTGCAAGCGGGATGCCGGCGCTGGTCAGAAGCGTGTTCCCGATGATCAGATTCGAGGCGATGCGCTCGTACTCGTTTCCGTTTTCCCCCTTGTAATAGTAGGCAAGACCCGTAAGACCGTTCTTCTCCACAAGATCGTCCAGCGCAACGGCTGTCCTTGCCGACCACTCAAGATCGCTGTCATGTACGTAGTCGGTCAGCGGGTCCGCACTCGGCTCCTTGATGTCGAAGATGCGCTTCATTTCTTCTATTTTTTCCTTGATCCGCAGGTCGTCCGCACCGTTCACGTACTCCCGCAGCTCGCACATCTCCAGCATCTGCACGTGAGCGCCGAAGGTCCTCGTGAACGCCGTGGGGTCGGTGTGCATGTCGTACATCCCCTCGTAGGTGTGTCCGAGATAGCCGAGCTTCGCATATTTGAACGCCGCAGCGGCAAGAAGCGCTCTCTCCCAAAGACGAACTTTCTCCTCTATCTTTCCCGTTTCACTTTCGGTCGCCACGAGGAAATACGGAGCCTTCTTTCCCAGTCTTGCGTATACCCCCGCCACCTCCGGCATGGCGCAGATGTCATCGTTGCAGAGCTGCATATAGGTGGTCGTGTGGGAATAGTCCAGATGGCGCAGAGGCTGTATGCCCACAAGAATCTGCGGCACGTCGAGATACATGGCAAAGGGAGCGGCAACGGCGCTGGTCACGTAGGTCGTCATGATGAGGAACAGAGCGTCGACGTCCTGCGCCTTGAGGCTCTTTACCGCACGGAACGCCGAGTCTACATCGTCCGCAAAGCCGCCGTCCACGATCTCGGAATTCTTAAAATAGGCTGCAAATTTTCCCGCCTTCCTCGAAAGCTCCTCGTAAAGCCCCTCAAACTGAGGCCAATAGATCTTATGCCCGAGAGATACGATGCCGACTCTCGGCTTTTTTATATTTGCCTGCATGGTTTTTCCTCTTTTCTGTTTTCGTTATTGTCTTTTGTTTTCAGTTTTTCTTTCCGTAAGCACATTTCGCATGAAAATGACTTTACGCTTCTTACTCCCATTATACAGTCCTTCCTTGCCTTGTGTAAATAGACAGAAAGAGCATTTTAGCACAAAACGACTTTTCTTTTCCCCGTTCCGGGAGCCTGCCGCTTTGAAGCTGCCGTTTTCTTCCCGGAGAAGCTCCGGAAGCCCTCCGGTGCTGTGTGAAACTTTGGTGAAATTTACATTTTGCTCTTGACAGAAAATTCACTTTTGTGTATAATACTTCGTTAGATAACTAACTATTTTTGCCGGCTTTCCCGCCGGTAAACGGGATAGGCTCAAAGAGCCGAAAACAGAAAAGAGGTCATAAAAACAATGCCTAAAAAAGTACCGAGATCCGGTTTGTACCATCTTGCCCCCGAGGAAAAGACGACGTATATGCTGCTCAGCGACATCTGCGCCATCACCCGCACGGCGGTGGTGGAGGAGTCCGAGTCCATCGGACTTTCCGGAGGAATGCGCCGCATCATCTTCGAGCTTGCCCATAACGACGGGATCACCCAGCTGGAGCTGGCAAGGATCACCCACCTGAAGCCTCCCACCGTCAGCGTGGCACTCGGGAAAATGGAGAAGGAGGGACTCGTCAGCCGGAACCCCGATAAGTCCGATCTTCGCAAGACCCTCGTCCACCTCACCGAAAAGGGGAGAGCCTGCGAGGACCGGATCATTCAGGTCTACCGCAAATACGAGGAGATCATCACCGATAGCCTCACGTCCGAGGAAGCAGAGACCCTCAAGAAGCTGCTCATCAAGGCGAGAGCCGGCGTCCTGAGGGAGTCCGGACTGACCGACGTGCGGCCGGATAAATGATGCCCCGCTTCTCCCTTGCGTAAGAAAAAACCGAAAAGTACTGCGCTTCAACATCACCGAAAGGACGGATACGACCCGTGTTCAAATTATTCAGATACATAAAACCATACGTTGTTTTTGCCATTCTGGCGCCGCTTACCATGATCGCCGAGGTGTTCATCGACCTGAAGCTCCCGGAGCTGATGTCCCATATCGTGGACGACGGCGTTCTGCAGAGCGACCTCGGCGTCGTCTGGCACTTCGGTCTCCGGATGATCATTCTTTCGATCCTCGGAGGACTTTCCGGCGTGCTCTCCTGCGCCTTCAGCTCGGTGGCGTCCCAGAACTTCGGAAACGACCTGCGGTGCGACCTTTACAGCCGTGTCATGAGTCTTTCCCCCGAGCAGACCGATAAGTTCACCACCGGCTCCCTCGTCACGAGGATCACCAACGACGTCCAGCAGATGCAGAACTTCGTGAATATGCTGCTGCGCATGTTCGTGCGGGCACCCATGTTCTTCGTCGGCGGCATCATCATGATGCTGCGGCTCCACCGGAGCTTTGCCGAGGTCGTGGCGATCTCCCTGCCGCTCATGCTCATAGCCGTCTGCTTCATCGTTTTCCGGGCGAACCCCTTTTTTACCGTGGTGCAGGAAAAACTGGATAAGGTGAACTCGGTGGTCATGGAAAGCATCACCGGTGCAAGAGTCGTCAAGGCCTACGTGCGGGAGGAGCATGAAAGCGCCCGCTTCGGCAAGGCGAACGACGAGCTCTGCCGCACAAATCTCCGGGTACAGTATCTGCTTGCCCTTCTCGGTCCCGTCATCATGATCATCATGAACCTGTCGGTCATCGCCATCATCTACGTCGGCGGTCTGCAGGTGGAGGCGAGAAGCATGGAGGTCGGCGGCGTCATGGCGGCGGTCACCTACGTGACGCAGATCCTTCACTCGGTCATGATGATCACCATGATGTTCCAGAACATCTCCCGTGCCTCCGCTTCGGGGAAGAGGATCTGCGAGGTCCTCGAGACTCATCCCGTCATCAAAAGCGGCGACGTGGAGCTGACCGAGACCATCGACACCATCGAGTTCCGTGACGTGTCCTTCCGTTACCCCGGCACCGGCGGCGATTACGTCCTTGCCGACGTGGACATGAAGGTGGAAAAGGGCGAAAGCGCCGCCATCCTCGGCTCCACCGGCTCCGGCAAGACCACCCTTGTGGCGCTGCTTGCAAGATACTACGACGTCTGCGGCGGTGAAATCCTCATCAACGGCAGGAACGTCAAGGACTACACCCTGCCGTCGCTCCGTGCAAAGCTGGGCTACGTCCTCCAGAAGAGCGAGCTTTTCTCCGGCACCGTGGCGGACAATATCCGCTGGGGCGACGAGAATGCGAGTCTCGAGGAGGTCATAAAGTGCGCCGAGATCGCACAGGCGGACGAATTCATAAAGACCTTCAACGAGGGCTACGACACCGTCATCGGCGAAAAGGGCGCCTCCCTTTCCGGCGGACAGAAGCAGAGAGTGTCCATTGCCCGTTCCATCATGAAGCATCCCGACGTGCTCATCTTCGACGACAGTACCTCGGCGCTTGACCTCGGTACCGAGGCGAAGCTCCATAAGTCGCTGAAGGAAAATCTCGATGATACTACCGTCATCATGATCGCACAGCGGATCGCCAGCGTCAAGCACTGCGACCGGATATTCGTCCTCGACGGCGGCAGGATCGTCGGAAGCGGCACCCACGAGGAGCTTCTGCAAAACTGCCCCGTTTACGTGGACATCAACGCATCGCAGCTGTCGGACGACTGAAAAACGGCAGAAGGCTCTGTGCCGTAAGAAAGGAATGGTCAGAATTTATGAATAACAATAACGGAAGACCGCAGGCAAACCGCGATATCCGGCAGGCAGCCGGTATGCGCCGGGGTCCCGGAGGCCCGAGAGGACCTATGGTGATCGAAAAGCCAAAGGATACGAAAGGCACCCTCGTAAAGCTCGTAAGATACATCGGCAAAAGCAAATACATCGTCCTCGCCCTCATCGGCGTCATGATTATCACTACCCTTCTGAACCTGGCGGGTCCCGCCCTTCAGCAGAGGGCCATCGACTGCATCACCGTCAACCCCGATTTTCTCGACAACGGCATCGAGCGTGTGAACGTGGACTTCGGGCTTCTCAAAAAGACGCTCATCGTCATGGCGGCGGTCTACCTCGTCAATGCGCTTCTGTCCTACTTCCAGAGCATCTATTCCGCAAAGCTCTCGCAGGACACCGTAAAGCGCCTTCGTCAGGATATGTTCGGCCATCTCGAAAGGCTGCCCATCCGCTTTACCGATAATCACCGTTACGGCGACATTATGAGCCGTATCACCAACGATACCGAGAACATCTCCATGACGATCTCCCAGTCGGTCGCCTCGCTGTTCTCCGGCGTCATCACCATCATCGGCACCCTTGCCATCATGCTGTGGTACAGCCCGATCATGACCCTCATCAGCATGGTCACCATCCCCTTTACGCTTCTTGTCACCACCAAGCTCTCGAAGTTCATGCGCCGCTTCTTCAAGGAACAGCAGACCCTTCTGGGCGACCTCAACAGCGAGGTGGAGGAAACGGTGAACGGCTATAAGACCGTCATCGCCTTCGGCAGAGAGGACGAGTCGGTGCGGGAATTCTCGAAGACCAGCACAAGACTTGCAAGGGCGGGCATCAAGGCAAACATCTTCGGCGGCGTCATGGGACCGCTCATGAACGTCATCGGCAACGTGGGCTACCTCGTCATCGCCGTGGCGGGCGGCTGCCTCGCCATCCGTACCGCCGGTACCGCTGGTGCCATCAGCGTGGGTACCATTCAGGCGTTCCTTCTCTATTCCAAGCAGTTCACAAGACCGATCAACGAGCTTGCCAACCAGTACGCCTCCATCCAGACCGCCATCGCCGGTGCGGAGCGTGTCTTCGAGGTGCTCGAGGCAGAGCCCGAGGAGGACAACGGCAAAATATCGCTCGTTTCGGATAAGATTGAAGGCAACCTTGAATTCAGGAATATCGTCTTCTCCTACGTGAAGGGCGAGCCGGTGCTGAAGGGCTTCGACCTCAAGGTAGAGCCGGGACAGAAGATCGCCATCGTCGGAAAGACCGGCGCCGGAAAGACCACCGTGGCGAACCTCCTTACCCGCTTCTACGAGCCGGATTCCGGCGAGATCCTGCTTGACGGCGTGAACGTCAGGGACATCACCAAGGAATCTCTCCGGAAGAACATCGCCATCGTCCTGCAGGACACCGTGCTCTTTTCGGATACCATAAAGAATAATATCCTCTACGGCAACGCCGACGCCGATGAAGAAATGGTGAAGGACGCCGCAAAGCACGCCTACACCGATTCCTTCATCGAAAGACTCCCCGACGGCTACGACACCGAGCTTACCGAGGGCGGCGATAACCTCAGCCAGGGACAAAGACAGCTCCTCTCCATCGCCCGCGCCTTTATCGCAGGGCCGAAGCTCCTCATCCTCGACGAGGCGACCTCCAGCGTCGACACCCGTACCGAGGTGCATATCCAGAACGCCTTTGCGGAGCTGATGAAGGGCAGAACGTGCCTTATTATCGCCCACCGTCTTTCCACCATCAAGGACGCCGACAAGATCATCGTGGTGGATAACGGCAAGGTCGCCGAGATCGGCTCGCACAACGAGCTCCTCGCCCTTGGCGGCAAGTATTACAGCCTCTACGAATCCCAGTATGCGGGCTTCGCTACCTGATGCGATCCGATACCTGATACCCGCTGCTTAACGCACCGAAGCACAAGGAAGGAGGAAAGCGTATGCACATGAAAAAAAGCGCAGCCGAAAAACTGCGTCTTGCCCTGCGCCTTTCGTGGCGGGATACCTTTCTTACCCTCGGGGTGCTTCTCCTTACGACCCTCGTGTGCTTTGCCCTCGACTACGTGGACGAGGGAAAGTCCTACGTTTCCATGCTGTACATATTGGCGGTGTTCATCATCGCCGTCAGCACCGACGGATACGTTTTCGGCACGGCTGCCTCGGTGGCGAGCGTGCTTATCATCAATTACTTTTTCACCTATCCCGTGCATAACTTCAACTTCACCCTTTCCGGCTATCCCCTCACCATCGCCTGCACCCTCATCGTTTCGGTGACGGCGAGCACCCTCACTACCAAGCTCCAGCGGCATAACGAGCTGCGGCTTGCCGCCGAAAAGGAAAAGACGAGAAGCAACCTTCTGCGGGCGGTGTCCCACGACCTTCGCACCCCCCTCACCACCATCCTCGGCGCCAGCGATACCCTCATCGAAAACGATGCGGAGCTGACGGGAGAACAGCGGCGTGCCCATCTTCTCGAGATCCGGGAGGACGCCCAGTGGCTCATCCGCATGGTGGAGAATCTTCTCACCGTCACGAGAATGGAGGACGGGAACGGCGCTACCATCGTCAAGACCCCGGAGCTCTGCGAGGAGATTATCCCGGAGGCGGTGCAGAAATTCCGCAAGCGCTTCCCCGACTACGAGGTGCGGGTCACCATGCCGCCGGATATCCTCTTTGTCCCCATGGACGCCATGCTCATCGAGCAGGTGCTTCTGAACCTTCTCGAAAACGCCGCCATTCACGGCGGAGAGGGCTCTTTTGCCGAGCTGACCCTCGAAAAGAAGGGGGATGCGGCGGTGTTCTCGGTGACAGACAGCGGAAACGGCATCGACCCGGAGGTACTGCCCCACATCTTTGATATTTACAGCGACAAAAAGACCGGGAGCACGGGCGACGCAAAAAAGAACATGGGCATCGGTCTCCCGGTGTGCCGCACCATCGTAAGAGCCCACGGCGGCACCATGACGGCGGAAAATACCGGGAGCGGCGCAAGACTCCGGTTTTCGCTGCCGCTGGAATGAGGCGCTTTTGAAATGCCGTGTGCCGTGCGGCACCCGGAAAACACAAAAAACACAGAAAGGACGGCGACTTTTACGGAACTGAAATACACGGCGCTGGTGGTGGAGGACGAGCACAACATCGCCAGCTTCATCCACACCATCCTCACAGCGAATAAATTCAACGTGCTGACAGCCGCAAGCGGCGAGGAAGCCATGATGCTCATCACCTCCCACTGTCCGGATATCGTCATCCTCGACCTGGGGCTTCCCGACATGGACGGGCAGAAGATCATCTCCAAAGTGCGGAGCTGGTCGAACGTCCCCATCGTCGTGGTGTCCGCAAGGACGCATGAGCGGGACAAGATTGAAGCCCTCGACGCAGGCGCCGACGACTACCTGACAAAGCCCTTCGGCACCGGGGAGCTTCTGGCAAGAGTCCGCACCGCCCTCCGCCACGCCAAGCTGTCGCCGGACGCCGAGCTTTTTAAGGACGGCAAATACACTCATAAGGGACTTGTGGTGGATTTCGACAGAAGGCGGGTCACGCTGGAAGGCGAGGAGGTACACCTCACGCAGAACGAATATAAGATTGTTTCCTATCTTGCGAAATATTCCGGCAGAGTCCTCACCTACGACAGCATCATGAAGGTCGTATGGGGACCGAATTTTCAGACGGATAACCGCATCTTGCGGGTCAACATGGCGAATATCCGCCGTAAGCTGGAGAAGGATCCCGCCGAGCCCTGCCATATCTTCACCGAGCTCGGGGTCGGGTACCGCATGGCGGAAACGGAATGAGAGGGCGCTGTACGCCTTCCCGATAAAAGCAGAATGGTTATAAAAAACAGCAACATCGTGCTATCCGCCGCTTTTCTTTTATGCTACAATGAAAGGCAGAACGGCAAGGAAAAAGACAAAAACTGCCGTTTTTCTGGAAGGCTCCCAAAGAGCAGAATAATAAAAGCTGAACGCAAAAAACGGAAAGGAACAAGAGTTATGGACATCAATGCTATCCCCGCATCCGAGCTCGGCAAGGGCTGCGCCATAAAGCTCGACAAGTGCGATACCGAACACGACCTGTACTGGAAAATGGCGATCGAGGTCGCCGAGACCATCGCCGAAAACAACCGCAAGGGAGAAGAGACCGTCATGATCGTACCCTACGGTCCGCTCGGTCCCTATTCAAGACTCGTTTATCTTGTGAACAAGTACCGCATCAGCCTCAAAAAGTGCGTCTTCATCAACATGGACGAGTATCTGAACGACGATCTTACTTATATCGACAAATCGAGTCCTCTTTCCTTCCGGGGCGGCATGGACAGAATTTTCTATTCTCTCATCGACGATGAGCTGAACCTTCTTCCCGAGAACCGCTTTTTCCCGGAGCCCGGCAACGAAGGAAAGGTGCTGGAGGTCATACAGCAGCACGGTAAGCTGGATATGGCATGGGGCGGTGTCGGCATCAACGGCCATTTCGCCTTCAACGAGCCGCCGGAACCCGGTGAAGCGGTGACCTGCGACGAATTCCGTGCAAGACCCACGAGAACGCTTGCCATTTCGAGAGAGACCAGGACCATCAACTGCTTCATGAACTGCGGCGGAGACCTGAACGGTATCCCGAAATATTGCATAACAGTCGGTATGAAGGAGATCCTCATGGCGAAAAAGATCCGTATGTGCATGCCGAGAGACTGGAACGCCGGAGCTCTTCGGAAGATCCTCCACGGTGAGGAAACGCCCGCCGTTCCCTGCTCGCTGTTCCGCATTCACCCCGATGCAAAGCTCTACGCCGCCGGTGTGGCTCTCGAAAGTCCCATCCCGGAGATCCGCATCTATAACAAGTAAGGCTATTCAGATAAATTTCTGCTCCGCTGCAGCGCTCTATATGCGGCGGAGCAGCCTTCACAGGAAACGCTTTTTACCGGAGGCAGCGATATGCTCATAAAGACGATCCCTCTTTCCTCTTTTTCCACAGTGTTCTATGATAAAGCGCCGAAGAAGAGCGAAAAAAAGAACCGCTTCACGCTTCTGCAAAACGAAGTCCTTTCCTTCAAGACGGCGTTCTGCATCGCAGACGATATCGAGACCTCGAAGCGCCTCGGCTTTGAGATAATTACCGAAAAGCCTCAGGACAAATCGCTTTTCAGCGTGTATCTCGAACGGAACGTGCCGGTTCTTCGGAACAAGTACGGACGATCGGACGACTGGTTTCTGCGGGACACTCCCGGACTTTATCCCGACGCCCTTCTGAAGGTCTCGGAAAAAGACGTGTTCTGCGGCACGAAAGGGAAGTGGCAGACTCTCCTTATCAACTTCAACGAGGAGGGGAAATGCCTTGTTCCCGGAAAATACGGGCTGAGGCTTCGGATCTGCAGCCGGGACTTTGCGGACTGTGAAAGCACCGAGAAGTTTACCGTCGAGGTCCTCCCGTGTCTTCTCCCGAAGCAGGACGTTACGGTGACGAACTGGGTACACTACGACTGCATGTCCCACTTTGCAGCCTGCAAGCCCTTCTCGGCGAGGTTCTGGAAAATCTTCGACGCCTATGTGCGCCTTGCGGCAAAGAACGGGCAGAACATGATCCTCACCCCCTGCTTCACCCCGCCTCTCGATACGGTGGTGGGCGGCGAGAGAGAAACGGCGCAGCTCGTGGGCGTAAGCTGTGAGGACGGAAAATATACCTTTGATTTTTCGCTTCTTGATAAATTTATCGACTTCTGCACCGAGCGGGGTATCGAAAGATTCGAGCATTCCCACTTCTTCACCCAGTGGGGAGCCGAGCACGCCCCGAAGGTGGTCGTCCTTGAGAACCGAAAGAAAATCAAAAAATTCGGCTGGCAGACCGAGGCGTGCGGCAAAGAATACACGGAATTTCTTTCGCAGTACATCCCGGCTCTTGTGAAGCATCTTGACGAAAAAGGATGCAAAGACCGCTTCTTCTTCCACGTTTCGGACGAGCCCACAAGCAAGAACATCTCCACCTACGCCCCGGCGGCAGAGATCGTCCACAAGCTCCTCGGAGACCTTGAAAGCGGCGACGCTCTCGGCGAATACCGCTTTTACGAAGAGGGACACGTACACACGCCCATCTGCCATTCGGGAGCCATATCCGAATTTGTCGAGAAGAAAGCCCCGGTGTGGATGTATTTCACGGGCTTTCAGACCAATGAATATCTTACCAACCGCCTCATCGGCATGTCGGCAGCGAGAAACCGGATCCTCGGCACCCAGATGTATTACTACGGCATCAAGGGCTTTTTGCAGTGGGGCTTCAACGCCCATCACAATACCCTTTGCCGGGACTACGTGAACCCCTATGCGTCCCCCGACTGCGATACCCATTTCTGCGGCGGCACGTCCTATCTCGTATATCCCGAGCCGGACGGTGCGTCGCCTTCTCTGCGGCTGTTTTATTTCCGGGACGCCATGCAGGACATCCGGGCGTATACGGCACTGGAAAAGCTGGCGGGCAGAGATTTTGTCGTGAGCCTCATTGAGAAAACCATCCCGGGCTTCGGTCTGAAATGCCGGGTGGAAGACGAGGTACTGGCTTCCCTTCTGGAAAAGGTCCATGCGGAGATCGCCGCAAGAACAAAGGCAAAACGGATATAAAGGGAGAACTTGCGGCATGAAGAAAACAGATAAAAAATACTATATCACCGGCAAAAACGTGCTGATCGGCGGAAAGCTTTGTGAGAACGTCGGCGTCCTTACGGCAGACGGAAAAGTCGCCGGCTACTCGACGGTCTGTCCGGAGGGCTTTGAAAGGGTAGAGACCGACGGCGGCGTCGTGCTTCCCGGCTTTATCGACATCCATCTTCACGGCGGCGGAGGCTATGACTTCATGGACGCCACGCCGGAGGCATTTGAGGGAGTCCTGAAAACCCACTGCCTTTGCGGCACGACCTCGCTCTGCCCCACCACCTGCGCCTGCCCGCCGGAGATGCTGTACGACCTCTTCGACCTTTACGAGAGCGCCAAGGCGAACACGGAATACTGCGACCTTCTCGGCGTACACATGGAAGGTCCCTTCATCTCGATGGAAATGAAGGGAGCGCAGAACCCGAATTACATTTACCCGCCCGAGCCGAGGCTCCTTGACGAGATCCTCGAACGGGGCAAGGGCATTATTTCGAGAATAAGCTACGCCCCCGAAATTCCCTATGCCGCCGGGCTTGCCGAGCGGCTCGGAAAAGAGGGCATTGTCAGAGCCATCGCCCATTCGGCGACAAACTGCACGGGAGCGCTGGAGGCTTACCGCCTCGGAGCAAGGCTCATCACCCATCTTTACTGCTCCACCTCCACCGTCCACAAAGAAAATCAGAAGGTACACGGCGGCATCGTGCAGGCGTACTATCTCGAGGACGATTACAAGGCGGAGATCATCGGCGACGGCTGTCACGTACCGCCGGAGGTCATCCGTATGGTGAACAAGCTGAAGGGTGCGGAGAACTTTATGTTCATCACCGACGCCATGCGGGCAGCGGGTACCGACCTTACCGAAAGCTACCTCGGCGCAAAGCTGCCGGAAAACCGCGTCATCATCGAGGAAGGCGTGGCAAAGCTCCCGGACCGCAGCTTCTACGCCGGCAGTATCGCCACGATGGACAGAGTCTTCCGCAACGCCGTTTTGAACGTGGGGCTCGATATCCCTACCGTCTCCAGACTCATGAGCGAGACACCCGCCAAAACCATGGGCGTGCAGGACCGCAAGGGATCCCTCGGTATCGGCATGGACGCCGATATCGTCGTCATGGATGAGAATTACAACGTCGCCCATGTCTTCGTCGGCGGCAGGAAGATTTAAGCCATGCAAGGGGCTGCTCGCCCCCAAAAAACCGGCGCCTTACGAAAGCGTATTATTTTCGGCTCACGCCGTGAGTGCAGCAAGTGACCGTCTTTTATATGAACGGGGAGTGTGTTGGCTTCGGCTTTCGCCGTGGGTGTAGCAATTGCCCTATTGCACACGAACGGGGCATATTGTTTTCGGCTCACGCCGGGGGTCTAAGGCTCCCCCCGAGTAAAGGGAGCTGTCAGCGTAAGCTGACTGAGGGATTGCTATTTTGATTATCCTCGCCTCCCGCCGGGGGGGGGTGTAGCAATTGCCCTATTGCACACGAACGGGGGTGTCACTTTTCCCACGAGCTGGAAAAGTAACCAAAAGAGCCCGTCGGGTAAGGCTTTCAGCCTTCCGACACCAATCCGAGTCGCACTCACTGTTGGTTGTGTCTTACTTCTGTTCTCGCATCGAACCGAGCGAAAACCGACACCGAAAGGGAACCTATGCGGTTCTAATCATCGGCACGAGTGCCGATGAAGAAAGTTTTCTGCGAAAACTTTCCGCTTACTCCTCCCCTTGTGGACACCAGAATGGTGCAGTAAAAAGTGCCACCTCGCAGGTCTTCAATCAGACCCACAGCTCCGCTCCGGAACAAAGAGAAAATTTGTCACTTCAAATATCCCCGACACCGAGTTTTGGTCGGGACCCAGACAGAACCGACACCTCAGTAAGCACGATTGTAACCGAGTGGTTTTTGAAAAGCTTTTTACTTTCCTTTTTCGACAATGTTACGGTTACAACTCTCACGGAGAGCCGAACCGTAACGATTCCCC
>JAZRXH010000029.1:0-7071 GCA_045600125.1 Eubacteriales bacterium
TTATTGTTTTTGCTGAAAACTTGCTGAGTTTGACCGCTCGCATATATGGCGGTCAAACGGGACAACACTCGGGCATCGGGACTCACGGTTTAGTCTGCGGTGGGGTCTCGAATTGCCCGCGCTGGCTCAGCGCTGCCCGCGGTGGCTTCCCCGCCGCTCTTGACTCTCAGAGCCGTATTTTGTCGGGACGATGTGGGCATCGTCCCCTACGGTTTGGTTTGACAAAAGCAAAAAACAAAATCCGCAGAGGTCGGCGTTTGACCTCTGCGGACAGTGCCTGTCGTAAGCGCCTCCCTTGGCGCTTACGACAGCGCTAAAGTTTTCTTCGAAAACTTTCATTTCGAGTGACTTTTGGCGATACTCGCTGAGTTTGACCGCTTTGATATATGGCGGTCAAACGGGACTATACTCGGGCATCCGCACCCCCGCTTTTATCCAAGGTAGGGTCTCGAGTTGCCCGCGGGGGCTACCCCGCTGCCATGGTGGAGCTTATTCAAAATAGAGCTGTGCGCCGTCGGTAAAGGTGATAACACCGATGCCGGAAGCGGAGGTAACGGAGAGCGTGTCGCCGGAGAGATTCCAGGTGACGCTTGCGCCGCCGACCTTAACGGATTCGATGGCTTCCGATTCTCTCATGTTCAGCTTATAGGTGCGTACTCCGCTGACTGCGGACTTCTTTGCAAGGGAGGAAGTATCGAAGAGGGCAGAGTCGCTCATGAGGATGCTGTAAATGTTGGAGATTTCCATTTCGGTAAGTCCGAGACCCTTCATGACGTTTTTGGACTTATCCTGCAGGGTTGCACCGGAGTAGCCCTTGAGGGAGGACATGAGTCCGGCGAAGGAACCGTAGGTGGTATGGGTTCTGCCTCTGCCGCTGGTCAGCTCGAAGTCGGCTACGCAGATCTGCTCGCTGCATCCGCAGAGCGCTTCGAGGAGCACGGCAAGGGTACCGGTTCTGTCCGCACCGCCGAGGCAGTGGAAGACGATCGGGTAATTGTCGATGTCGGCGAATACCTTGAGAGCGTCCTTGGTGCCGCTTGCGGTAAGAGCGGGAGCGTAGTTGACGCCGGATACGTTGATGAACTGTGCGGTGGGTCCGAGCGGGCCTACGCCGTTCAGATATCCGTATTCGGATGCCGCACCGGCTCTCAGATCGAGGTCGGTCTTAACGCCGAAGTCCTCGAGGAGGGTGCTCCTGCCGGCTTCGGTCAGGGTGTCAAGGTGTGCCGTACGGTATACGATACCCTCCTTGATGCGTCTGCCGTCGGAGGCAAGCCAGCCGCCCATATCACGGCAGTTGTAGGAACCGCCGACCGTCACCATTCTCGGGCCCCACATGATGTCAACGGTGCCCACCTCGGATCTGACGGTCTCGTCGCCATTCTCCGCCTCTACCCACCAGTAATATCTCGTGCCGGTGTAGATGTAGGTAGGCGTGAAGGTCGTGCCGCTCGTCGTGAAGGATACTGCGTCGGAAAGGTCTTCCTTCGTTGCAAGGAAGATCGTGGACTCGGCGGGCTTGAAGCCGACGAAGCTCCAGCGGAAGGTGTAGGTGCCGATGGGCTGCATGCCGACAGACTCATACTGACCGTCGGTATAGTCAACGGAAGGAGCGGAAAGGGATGCATCAAGGAATCCGCGGATCGCAGCGGGTACTACGTCGATCTCGCCGTCGGGAAGCACGAGCTTGATGCCGCTGGGAGGAGCGATCTCACGCTCGGTAAAGAGCTCGCCGAGATTTGCCTTGACGATGGCAAGGTCGGCTACCGAGAGGATGCCGTCCTCGTTCACATCGGCGTCGGCTACGTTATCCATGGCAGTGCCGCCGGCAAGGGCTTCCATGGCGTGAAGGACACGGACGAAGTCGTCGGTGCTTACGCTGCCGTCGCCGGATGCCGCCGCTGCGGCTGCGGGGATGTCACCGCCCACCATTTCCACGTCGCCGAGGTCGAGGTCGCTGCCGGCTGCCGTGAAGAGGATGCGCTGACCGATATAGCCCTTCTTGGTGATCTCGAGGATATGCTTGCCGCCGGATACGCTGAAGCTGAAGGGCACGGAGCCGGTCTTTGTGTCGGCGTCCTCCAGAGCGAAGCTCAGCTCGGGCGTTCCGTCGGCTGCCTTGACAACTGCCGCAGCATAGCTTACGGGAGTATCGCCGTCCTCACGGGCGAGGACGAGCTTCCCGGATACGAGAGCGTCGTCGCAGAAGGTGACCACGTATTCGCCGGCGTCGCCGAGATCGTAAAGCTCGCTGCTGTTCTTCGGAACGGCTTCGCCGTTTACGATGATGTTCTTCTTTTCGGTGACGATCCGGAACTCACCCACGTTGTCGGTCGGCGTTACGTGACCGCCCTCGTCGGCGAAGACGTAGTATACGCCGAATGCCGGATCGGGCATGGTCTTCAGACCGTTGTGGTTGACGGAGACCTTCTCGTAGATGCCGTTGTTGAAGACGTAGTTCACGGCGCCGCCGATGGCGTCGATCTTGGCGCCGGTGGAGATGGTCGCATAGTTCGAGTAGCCGTTGATCACAAGGTTTACGTTCTTGCCGATGGTGTTGCTCGAGTTCATGTCGTTACCGAGGTTGAGGCTGATACCGTTGGTACCGCCGTTGACGGTAACATTGACGGAACCGGTCACGTTGCAGCCCTGCGATGCGCAATGGAGAGCAGAGGAGCCGAGGTTGTAGTCTGCGTTTGCGAAGATGAAGTTGGTGGAATCGGGGGTGTTGCCGTCTCCGCCGCCCCGGAAGCCGATGGTCGCCCAGCACGGATAGTCACAGCCGGGAATGTTGCTTCCCTTGGATACGATGCGTCCGTTCTCGGTGAATTCGATCACGTGGCCTCTCACGTTGATGAAGGGCCATGCGGTGGTGCCTGCTTCCTGATGCGCGGGAGAGAAGTATGCGATCGGGATGTCCACGATCACATCGCTCGACAGGTTGATGGCGCCGTACCTTACGAGAGCGTAGGCGTTGAACTGCTCGCCGGAGGCGGGGTCGATGTTGGTGAGCTTGACGGTGCCCTTTACGGGGAAGGTGTTGCCGAGAGTGGAAACGCCGCTCTCGCTGTGTGCGATGATACCGGAGGTCACAAAGACGATGGTGTTGCCGGTGGTCTTGGTGGCGGCAATGACGTCCTTCATGTTGTTCATGGGGGAGAACTTGGACTTGCCGTCGCCGTTTACGCTTGCGGACTCATCCACGTAGATGCAGTCCTCATCCGTCTCGCCGAAGAGTGCGTAGTAGGTAGCGCCGTACTTTGCGATGACCGTAAGACCGCCGTAGGTGTCGGCGCTGCTCATGGACCAGCCGCAGAATACATAGCCGGGCTTCGAGAGGATCGGAAGGGTGATCTCGGCACCGTCGTAGGTCTCATAGGAGGTGAAGAGGCATTCCGCACCGTTGGATTCGATGGCTACGGTGATCTTCTGGTACTCCTGCCATACGGCGTAAAGAGTCGTGACGCCGCTTGTGAAGGTGAAGCTTGCGTCGGGCTCGGTCGCATTCTTATTGACAGACCAGCCGAGGAAATTGTGGTAAGGTCTTTCGGGATTTTCCACGCCCAGGTCGGTGACCGTCACGCCGACGATACCGTTTACGGTTTCGGGAGCCGTGCCTTCCGCACCGTTGAGGTCGAAGGCGAAGCCGCAGTCGGGAGCGGCATCCGCATAGGTAACGGTGTAGGTGCCGGGCGTGCCGAGGTCAAGAACAAGACCGTCGGATGCGGGGTAGTAGTCGGTGCCGTTCACGCATACGAAGTCGGCGTCGGTCTCGACGGAGAACTTACCGACAGAGCGTGTCACGGTCTCGCCGCTGATGGTGGTGGGAACCGGCATGACCGTACCGCCGACGGCACTGTCGATCACATAGGAGCCGCCTGCGGGTGCGGGGCTCGTAACGTAGGTCTTGGTGCCGACCTTGCTGTAGGAGCCGTTATTGAAGACGTAGTTCACGGCGCCGTCGATGCGGGCGATGGTAGCGGTGATCTTGAGGGCGCTGCCGCTTGTGATGTCATTGACGATGACGTTGCCGTTACCGCCGATGAAATTGGTAGCACCGGAGGAGTTGCCGCTGTTGCCGAGGCTGAGAACGGCGTTGGTGACGTGGTTGTAGGAGCCGCCGTTTATAACGATGGTAGAGTCGCAGTTGATGCCGGCTACGCCGCCGTAGGTTCCGGCGTAGATCCTCGTGATGACGTCGTTGCCCGTCCAGATCTCTGTATAGGTGTTGTCATAGCCTACGTCTTCTCTGCCGCCCCGGGAGGTGGTCTGGTAAACCGTTCCGTCGGAAGCGGCGATCTTCTGCGTGCCCTTGCCGATCACGAGCTTATAGCCGCAGGCATTGAAGTACATCGCCTTGGTGGGCTGGAAGGTGATATTTTCAAAGGCGGAATCGCAGGCGAAATAGATGGAGGAGCTGAGGATCAGCGCTGCTCCGGAGGCACGGAAGTCGGTGCCGGAAACGGGATCGACCGAGGTATAGGTCACAAAGCCGCCGTCCTTACCGCCGATGGAGGAGCTGGTAAGGGTAACGCTGCCCTTGAGAACAACGACGCCGGCTTCGGCGCCGACTGCGTTGGTCGCCGTCTTGAGGTCGGTATAGGGCGTATCGAAGGCGCCGTTCCTGGTCGTGCCGGTGTATGTGCCGTCCACGTAGAATACCTTACCGAAGATGGCGTAGAGGGTCACTTCGGAGGAAGAAACGGTGAAGGAAAGCGAGCCTGCCTTTGCGTCCTTGTCAAGCGACCAGCCGAGGAAGGTATAGCCGCTCTTCGTCGCCTCGGGAAGAGTCAGGGTGCCGCCGACAACGCCGATCACCGACGACGCCGCACAGCTGCCGCCGTTTGCAGCGGCATCGAGGGTCACCGTCACGGCGTCGCCTGCCTGCCATACGGCATAGAGGGTCTTGTCCGAGCTGCCGAGCACGAACTCGGAAACGGGAGAACCGTCCGGTGTTTCGGACCAGCCGAGGAAGACACAGCCGTCCTTGGAAAGACCGGTCCCGTCGGGAAGATCAACGGAGTCACCGACGATACCGGTGACGGAAGCGGGCACATTGCCGGTGCCGCCGTTCAGGTCGAAGGAAACGGTGGACTCGGAAACGCCGGAATCGACGTAAGTGATTCTGTAATATCCTTCTTTGCCGAGATCGTAGGTGTTGTCGGCACGCTTCGAGAAGTACTTGACGTTGTCCTTTTCGTCGGTGACGCAGATATACTTCCTGTCGGTGGTGATGACGAACTTACCGTGGGTATCGTTCGGCACATTATCGGTCACGGTGGTTGCGAGAGGAATGACGTAACCGTCGGCGGTGCTGTCGATGTAGTAGGTGCCCTTGCCGGGAACGACAGAGCCCATATCGACCGATATGTTCGACTGGGGAAGCTTGGACAGCATACCGTTATTGAACACCACGTTCAGAGCGCCGTCCACTCTTGCGCAGGTGAAGTTTGCGTACAGAACGCTGGACGGGTCGGCGCCGTTTACGATGATGTTGGCATTGCCGCCTACGTAGTTGCCGTCGCCGGCGGTGCCGCTGTTGCCGTAGGTGATCGCCGGAGCGTTCTTCTTAAAAAGACCGCCCTCGAGGTAGACCGTGGCGTCGCCGTAGGTCGCCGCCGAGCCGTAGCCGATGGCGTAGGCCTTGGCGACGCTGGTGTTGCCGTCGTTGAGGTGGATCTCGGTGGAATCGGCGTTTGCGTTCTCACGGATACCTCGGATCTTGATCGCCAGGGTGGCGGTAACGCCCTCGCCGATGAAGAGCTTGTTTCCGCTGGCGTTGATGTACTCCGCGCTGTTGTCATAAACAAGATTTTCAAGGTAAAGGTCGCCCTGCGGGTACATGGAAGCCGTTGTGATGAGCTTTGCCCCGCTTGTCCGGTAGTCGGTGCCGGACACGGGGTCAACGGAGGTAAACTTATGGGGAGCGGTCTTCGCATTACCGGAAGCGCCGAAGTTGTTATTGGATGCGGCAGCGGCGCTCATGAGGACGATCGTACCGCCGGAGGCGCCGAGACCGTTCACGGCGTTGGCGATGCTCTTATAGGGAGCGGTCTTCGTACCGGCTTCGGTGCCGGTGAAGCCCTCGTCCACGTAGACGACCGCCGTGTCGAATGCGGAAAGCTGCGCTTCCTCTGCCGCTGCGCCGAGGGTAAGGGTCGGCAGGATGAGCAGAGCCGAGAGAAGCAGACTCAGGAATTTTTTCATATGTACCACCTTTCTTTGCCTTGCCCGTGCGGCAAAGCAAACGCCTTCCGGGACTGAGTTTTGCCCCGGAGGATCGGGAAACCGGGCTCCCGCTTTCCCCTGTGGAAAGCATCGGCGCCTTACGTCACCCTGCCGAAGTCATTTCGGCAAGCTGACAAAATTTCATATTCCGATTATCCGCTTTATATTATACTATACACAAAACCGGTTGTCAATAGCGAATTCAATATAAAATGCGCTGCTTTGAATGTATTTTCTACACATATGGATATATTTGTGAAAATTTTTTCTTTGAGAAAGCAAAATCAGCGAAAATTACAAATCGCTTTCGGCATCTTTCCGAGGGCGGGAAGCGTATTATCCTCGGCGCACGCCGGGAGGGTGGCGATTGACCGCCTTCTTGAATACGGGAACGTATTGTTCTCGGCTCACGCCGGGGGCAGGGGGGGAACCGCCCATTCTCACGGGTGTATTATCTTCGGCTCTCGCCGGGGGCAGGGGGGCGAACGACCGCCTTTTGTAAAAATGCGTTTTACTGCCTACGCTTCCAGTAATTTCTCTATCGACCACTGCCTACGTATGTCACTTTTGTCTCGAGCGACAAAAGTAACCAAAAACGCCCGGCGGGTACGGGAGGGCGGCATTCCATTAACGGAAACTGCAGAGAAACCACTGCACAGCAATGCTTTATGAGCGCTGTTCTCGTTCTTGTTGCTGTTTGCCCCCTCCCGCCGCCACAATCATCGGTGCGAGCACCGATGAAGAAAGTTTTCTGCGAAAACTTTCCATAGTAGCAAGCAGCGCGTCCGCAGCGGACGCTATGACTCGGAGCTTCTCCTACGGGAGTGCATTGTCGCCTCGCTG
>JAZRXH010000030.1:0-5453 GCA_045600125.1 Eubacteriales bacterium
CAGAGGTGGGTGTGGATTTTCGGCGCACTTAATAAGTGCGGCAAGAAAGCCGCTTTTTCTGAGAACGGGGGCGTATTGTCTTCGGCTCACGCCGTTAGTGCAGTAGTCGATAGAAAATTATCGGCTGCGTAGGCAGCGAAACGCAATCAGTGAAAGGCGGTCGTTCGCTACACCCACGGCGTGAGCCGAGAACACGGCAAAAACAAACCTCCACTGAGGTCATTTCTTGACCTCAGCGGACGATAGAAAATCATTATTTATGCTTTACCCATGAGCTTTGCCGCTTGAATTAATGGCGGCAAAGCGGGGATCGTTTCGGGCGTCGGGAATTACGGTTTAGTCTAAAGTGCATTCCCGTATTGCCCGCAGGGGCACCCTGCTGCCTGCGGAGGCTTCCCCGCGGCGCAGCTTTACTTTTTGGTGAAAGCAGTTCCCAACCGATCATTTGAGGTGCAGGATGAAAAAACACATTTTGAAAACAGGAAAACGAAATCTGTTCGGGACGATAGCGGTATTCTTGACGGTACTGTTTGCTGCCGTCCCGACATTATACGTGTCTGCCGCTCCGGAGGAAACCGTCCTTCAAAGCGCCATCCGGTACTACCGGGAGAACATCGGAAGCGGCTTTCTCTATGAGCTGCGCCCGGAAAGCGGAAATACGCTGCCCTACGGGGAGTCGAAGTACCCCGGCACCAATGCCTATTATCCCAAGGGCTGCGGGCAGGCAAGACCCGAAATGTATCCATGGGGCTCCTGTACGCTGTCCCTCACCGACGACGGCTTCTTTAAGATCACCCCCGTCTCCGGAGGCGGCGACGCAAGGATCACCTTCGATACCTCCCCGAGAGAGTATTACATGACCTACGACAAGCCGTATTTTACCATTATGCTCAAGACCTCGAAGCCCTATTCCGGCAGTATCTCCTTCCGCACCCTCGACGGGACCTGCAATAAGGCATTCCCCGTGGACTTCACCGGCAAGTGGCAGAAGGTCATCCTCGACTTCTCGGACAAAAACGGCTGGATGACGAAAGACGAAAACGGCAATTTCACCGTGAGCGCCGGGAATACTCCCTTTTCAAGTGCCGTCAATAAGCTGTACGGCGGGCATCAGATGATCTTCTCCTCCCGGGATCTCACCGAATATATCCTTATCGACTATATCGCCATGTTCGGCACGCCTTCCGAGGCAGAGAGCTTTACGGGGCTTGCCGCCGAGGGCGCCCTCCTTCCCGGCGAAGTCGATTACGAGGAACTGGAAAGGCTGAAAAGCATCCGCATGGACTCGGTGGATTTTTACAACCGGCTCCGCACGGAGAACTATATCTACGAGCTTCGTCCCGAGTACGGTTATTCGATCCCCGAGGGACCCGGCAGAGTGAACGGCAGCTTCTGCTACTACCCGCAGGGCACCGACATGGAGCGCCCGGAGCTTTACCCGTGGAATTCCTGCACGGTGAGCATCGAGGACGAGTATTTCAGGATCACGCCGAAGGCATCAAGCGTTTCGCTGACCTCGGACACCTCGCCCCGCAGCTATTACATGACCTACGATAAGCCCTATTTTACGTTTGTCATCAAGACCTCCTCCATAGCGCCAGGCGGCAGTTTTACCCTTACCACCATGGACGGAAGCTACCGCCTTGTGACAAAGGTCCCCTATTCCGGCACGTGGCAGAAGGTGATCGTCGACCTTTCGGCAGGGGGCTGGGAGAAAAAGAACGCCGACGGCGAATTCGTGCCCTGCGTCGAAACGCCCTTTTCGGAAGCCGTCAACAAGCTGTACGGCGGGCATAACATGAAGCTTGCGGGACTTAATAGTCCCGACTATTATCTTTTCGACTATATCGCCATGTTCGGAAGCCTCGAAGAGGCAAAGGCATTTGACGGCTATGCCGAGGTGGAGGAGGGACAGACCTTTGTTGCCCGTTCGCCGCACAGCATTAAGAACGCTCTTGCCGCCTCGCCGCTGATTTTGATGAAGGGCTACGACGATAAGACCTTCCGTCCCGGCGGCAGTATCACCCGTGCCGAGGCTTGCACCGTCCTTGCCCGCATGATGGGCTCGGAAAGCGAGATCGCCGAAAAGAGAAACACGGCGTTCCGGGATATCCCGGAGGATGCGTGGTATTATAATGCCGTTACCTTCCTCGAAGAGCTGGGCGTTCTTGTTTCCTTCCGGGGGGATTTTATGCCGGACAAGGCGATCACAAGAGCGGAATTTGCGGAGCTTCTCTACCGTGCCGACTCCTTTCCGGAAGCGGGCGGACAGCCGGGTACAGCCGAGCGCACCTTCACCGACGTCAATGCCGGGACGGACTACGCCGAAGCCATCGGCGCCGCCAGCCGCTTCGGCGCCGTAGGCGGCTACGGGGACGGCACCTTCCGTCCGGCGGGAACCATCACGAGAGCCGAGGCGGCTGCCATTATCTGCCGGGTCCTCGGTCTTGAGGAATGCTTTGACAAGCCGAGGAGCTTCTCGGACGTGCCGGTCGACTTCTGGGGCTATGGCTATATCATGGCGATATCCGACGTGACGCTGAAGACCGATACGGCGGCGGCTGCGGCAAAAATCGCCGAGCTGGATATCCTCACCGCCTCCCGCATTGCGGAAATAAAGAGCACCCCCACAAGCGTCAGCGTCCGCGGCACCTCTTATTACGTTTCTGCCGCCGGAAACGATGCCAACGACGGAAGATCTCCCGAAAAAGCATGGAAGACTCTCGACAAGGTATCGTCCTATCCGTTTGCAGACGGTGACGGCGTATTCTTCAGGCGGGGCGACACCTTCCGGGGGACTCTCAGAACAGCCTGCGGCGTGACCTATTCCGCCTACGGAGAGGGCGAGAAGCCGAAGATCTGCGGCTCTCCCGAGGACGGCGCCGTGCCCGGGAAGTGGAGCTGCGTCGATGCGGAGCATGCTATCTGGCGCTACGCCGAGCCCATGGCGGATCAGGGCACTCTTATTTTCAACGGCGGAAAAACCTATGCTTACAAGTACATCCCGAATTACAAAAACGGGAAGTTCGTCTATGCGTGGGGCGAAGAATTTGACATATCAAAGCACATGACCGAAAACCTGAGCCTTTTCTGCGACGTGCGGGGAAGCGGAAGCGCCAAGCCCGTGCGGGGCGTCTCAACGGGCTATCTTTACCTTCGCTGTGACGAAGGCAACCCCGGCGAGGTCTTCGACTCGATCGAGTTCATGCCGGACATACACATCATTTCGGCGAGAAGCGACAACTACACCTTTACCGACAACGTATTCGACAATCTCTGCGTTCTGTACGGCGGAGCCCACGGAATGCACGCCACTACCGGGGAGCGCTTCACGGTGCAGAACTGTGAGTTCGGTTTTATCGGCGGCGGCATTCAGGGCTACGGCCTTTCGGCGAACGCCGACACGGCGGCGACCCGCTTCGGCAATGCCGTGGAGGTGGGCTTCGGGCACGGGCACGTTATCCGAAACTGCTACGTACACGATATATACGACGCCGGGCTTACCTTCCAGAGCGGCGACGGCGACGGGTACAACGAGGATATCGTTTACGAGGACAACGTGATCGAGCGCTGCACCTACTCCGTGGAGATCTTCATGGGAAGGTCGAAAAACGCTTCATATGACAAGTATATCAGGGATCTGACGGTACGGAACAACATTATGCGCTTTGCGGGCGAGGGCTTCGGCTCTACCCGTCCCGACAAGTCGACGGCGGCGCACATCAAGACGTGGAACAACTACAACCGGGTGCTTGACTCGAGCTTTGTCCTCGAGGGCAACGTCTTCGACCGGAGCACCTACATGCTCATCCACGCCGGCGTTTCCGCAGCCTCCGAGCTTTCCTCGCTGCCCGTGATGCACGGGAATACCTTCATCCAGTATGCCTCCCGCCCCGGCGCCGGCTTCTGCTTCGGCATCTACGGCGACTCGGTGAACCGGATGCCCTACGACAGCGCCATCGCCATCCGGCTCGACGCCCTCGGCGTCCCGTCCCCCGGCGACTTCTGCTTTTTGCAGTAACTGTATTGGGGGCTTCTCGCCCCGCGGGGAACCCCCGCAGGCACCTCGAGAGCCTACCGCAGATAAAACAGGGCGAGCGGGGAACCCCCGCTGCCACCTCGAGACCCCACCTCGGTTAAAAACGGGAGATGCAGATGCCCGAGTGTTACTCCGCTTTGCCGCCATAAATCCGAGCGACAAAGCTCATGGCCACTTCGCACAAAGTTACTCTGAGTGAAAGTTTTCGAAGAAAACTTTAGCATGGAACAAGCGCCAAGGGAGGCGCTTGCGACATGCACTGCTCCGATGAAGTCAAGATCTGACTTCATCGGAGTTTTGTTTTCGTCTCACGCACAATGTTTTTCCGAAATGAAAGTTTTCTCCGAAAACTTTCATTTCGGGCAACCTTGCGAATGCACTGAGATGTACGATATCCGGTACACTTCCCACCTTGCCGGAAAATTTTTGTAATTTTTCCCGATTGTCTGTTGACAAAATCGCACTTTGGGTATATAATACACGCACAGTTAAGAACAAATGTTCTGCTTTTGCCGCTTTTGCTCGCTTTTCTGCTCCGTTTCGGCTCGTTGAAGCTGTTTTTTTCAGCTTTGGAACAGAACATATGTTCTTGTTTGCGCACATCGGGGAAAACCCTTCGGGAATGCCCCGGGTCTTTCGGGTCTTCCGAAGAAGAAAAAAGAAGAAAAAAGTAAAACACGAGCCGCCGGGCTCTGAAAAACAGACGGAAAGTCGGAAAGGATACGGACAATGACAAAGAAAAGACAGGACGAATGGGACGACGGCTGCGGCTGTGAAAACGAAGAGTACAAAGAGTGCGAAGAATACGCAGAATGCGCAGAATACGAGGAGGACTGTCCGGACGGATCGGAGGATGAGATCCTCTGCGAGGAGGTGATTCTCTGCGAGGACGGAATCTTCAGCCGTGCCGAGCGGGACATTCTGGACAGTGCCGAGCGCTGTGCCGCCTGCGGATATGCGCTTCTTTTCGGAGACGACGTGATGGAGATCTACGCCACGGGGGACATGATCCACCGGGACTGCTGGTGCGACTACGCCGAGGAGGCGATCGCAGACTTCGGCAAGCTCTTCGAGTACTCGGGGGACGGGGAAAGAGAGTAAGCGCATAGAATCAGTGAAAAACGGGGAGGTGAAAAATTGGAAAATGAAAAGGCATATACGGGCGTAAGAGGGAGCCGGAACGTGGAGGCATACCGCCGGAAAGCGGAGATCTATTTTGCTGCCTGCGACGCTCTCAACGCCGCCGCATCCGGGAACAAGATCCCAAAGCCCTACACGCTGTCGGGTCTTCTGTGCGAGCTGTCTTTGACGAGGGAGCAGTTCAGAAGTCTTGCAAAAAGCCGCAAAGGGCGGGCGTTCGTCAACTGGGCGATGCTCAGGATCGAGACCTTCATCGAGGAGAACGCTCTCAGCG
>JAZRXH010000031.1:0-36572 GCA_045600125.1 Eubacteriales bacterium
TCCCTTTATTTGTGTTATTATTTAAGCGATTCATATTGTTTCCTCCGGTGTTTTGAGTTTGGTCGCTTAAATTATACCACAGGTTTCAATGTGGATCTTCTTTTTTTATCCTTTTTTGGAATCTTTATTTTACTACTTACCCATCAAAAGAGGAAAAAGAGGAAAAGAGGAAAAGAGGAAAAACAGCGTATTCACGGGGTACCGGCAGAAAAAACCTCTGTGCACTTCAAAAAGCATCTTTTCACCTGCCCTCCAATGCGATTCTGCGACAAGAATTAACAGTATAGTAACAACCGATTAACAGCCGGTAAAGAAGGTTTATGCTATAATCCCGAATTGTCGGTTATATGAAGTATCCAATCATACCAACCGTTTCGGAAAGGCAGGAATTATGACAAAAGAAACAAGCAGGATCGAAGTCAAAAAAGCGTTTGAGATCGGGATCACCTGCATCTTCGTGTATCTCATGAGCTACTATATGCGGAACCTTCTCAGCGTTACTACCCCGGATCTACTGGCGAGCGGGCTCTATACCAAGGAAGCGGTTGCGGCTCTTTCCTCGACCTACATGATCGTCTACGCCGCAGGACAGCTTATAAACGGTCTTCTCGGAGACCTAATCCCCAGCCGTTATATGGCGCTCGCCGGATACTGCCTCGCCGCCCCAGCCATGCTGATCTTCTCCTTTGACCCGCCGATGGCTGTGTCGCTTGTCGCCTTCGGAATGCTCGGACTCGGCTTCTCGATGCTGCGCGGACCTCTTGTAAAAACCATTTCCGAGAATACGCTTCCGAAGTACGCAAAGCTCATCTGCGCCTTTTTCAGCTTCAGCTGTCTGTTCGGTCCCGTCATCGCCAGTGAGCTTTCACTGTTCCTCCGCTGGAACAGGCTGTTCCGGGTTTCCGCCATCGCTGCGATCGTGACGGGTCTTGCCGCCTTTACGGTGCTGACGCTTCTTGAAAAGAAAAATTACATCACGGTAAAGAAAGCCGAGGTAAAGACGGGTCTCAGCCCGAAAACTCTTCTCAGCGTATTCACCATTCCCGGCTTCAACGTCTATCTTATCATCGGCATGGTCGTGGAGATATCGGCGACCTCCATCACCTTCTGGATCCCGACCTACATAAACGAGCACCTGATGCTGTCCGAGGCGGCGTCCAAGATGATCTTCTCCGGCATCACCGTTTTCAAGTCGCTGGCTCCTTTTGCGGCGCTGACGCTGTACAGCAAGCTCTTCAGGGAGCGGGACGACGTGATGATGCGTGTCATGTTCTTCCTTGCCTCGCTCATGTACGTGGGAATGTTCTTCACAAAGTCCGCCGTTCCGAATCTTATCTTCTTCCTTCTTGCCCTCGTGTTCACCGGCTGTGCTTCCTCCGTCATGTGGAGCATCTACGTCCCGAGTCTCGGAAAGACCGGCAAGGTCTCCAGTGCCAACGGCGTGCTTGACTGCTCCGGCTACGTCGGCGCATCGCTTGCTAACATCGGCTTTGCCGCCGCCATGGAGAAATTCGGCTGGAAGGGCATCATCGTCATCTGGGGCTGCATCATGCTGGCGGGCTCCCTCATCACCCTTGCGGCAACGAGAAGCCGCCGTAAGGAAGCGGAAACGGCAGCGAAAAAGAACTGATACCGTTTTCCATACCGTTACAAACCGTGTGCCGTGCTTTGTCTACTCTTTGTAAAGGAAAACTGCACCGCATGGCTGCATAAAAAGCCACGATCCGCCGGGAGCGTCCGACGGATCTTTTTTGTACTATGAATCTATGTTGCTTCTATCAGAGTTTTCTTCTGTTGTCGCAGAGGGTGCATTCCAGCTGGGCAAGGATGCGGATGACCTGACCCCTGCCGATATCCCCGACGATCTCGTCCTCGGTGACCTTTCTGCCCTTATACTGCGGCGGGAATACGTCCCAAAGGTTCGTGCCCTCCGGCATCTCGACGCCGGTGATGTTCTGCGCCGCTCTGTCGGTGGAAACGGCTTCTTCGGGATACCTGACGATCCACGAATCCACGTTCTTCAAAAGCGCAGGGTCCTCATCCTCCGTAAGACCGTCGTGCTCTATGCCGAATACGCCGCAAAGGAACTTCGATATGACGGTGCGGTCGGGAGCAGCCCAGGAATGGAGCGTTTCGGTGACCTCATGCCGGAAGTTTTCCTTTGCGCCGAGCTGGATGTAGGTGTTCTCGACCTTGCGGGCGTTGCGAAGGAAAAGGTCGATGGAAATGAGATTATCGTAATTCCCCTGCTCCACAAGAAGCGGCTTCGGAGCGAAAAGGCTGAGAATCTCCCACATCTCCAGCTTACCGTGTACACCGGGAAGAAGATTACAGCAGCAGTGTCTTCTCTCTTTGGAAAGGATATAATCGAATTGGGAGGTATAGCCGGTAGCCGCCACGGCGCAAAGCTCCTTAGCGGCAAGCGCCGCAATAAAGAGGTTCAGCGTACCGCCGCCGGAGTTGCCGCAGGAAGCGAAACGGGTGCTGTCAAAGACCGGATAGGCCGCCATATGACGGACAAGCGCCACCGATTCCATGAGGATCATGCCCTGCACCGAGGTACCGCAGTAGAACGGCGCCACGCAGAAGCGGTGTCCGAAGGCGTCCCGGTCGCCCTGACCGATGTTGTTCGGGATCAGCACGGCAATGCCCATTTTGGCAAGTCTGTGTCCCATATAGAGATACCCGGGGCTCAGTCTTCCTTCGTCGCCGTGCCCGCAGAAGAGGATGGTCAGCGGCAGCTTCTTGCTTCTGTCGTGCGGCAGGAAAAGTTCTGCCGAGGAGTAAAAGTGCTCCCACGTTTCGAAGCGGTAGTTCCGCACCTCGTAGGTATCGAAGTCGGTGCTCGATACAAGCCCGATATTGTGAACATTCGGAAGCAGCTCTTCTTTATAGCCGAGTACCGTCTTTACGTCCCAAAGGATCTCTTCCCTGACCTTCGGGTCGGATGCGTCCCGGAAGGTCTGCCCGGCACGTGCCGAAGCAAATCTTCTCTCATATTCGTCATAGATCTCCATCGTGTGGAACCATTTTTCGTCCTTCATAGCCTTCTCCTTCTATTTTTTACTGTTTTGGAAAAAGATTCGGTATAATCGTATTATACTCTCGTATCCCGCTGTCATTCAATGCACGATTGTATCATGTTTTTGAACGAATAAAGCAGAGATAAGAATAGCGGGATGCCGTTTCCGGCACCCCGCAAGTATTGAACGCAAGGACTTCGGATATCTGCCGATATCAGTGATTGCTTTCACCGAAGGAGCTCTTGACAAGCGCAAGGTCTGCGACCGTCACAGCGCCGTCCTCGTTGATATCCACTGTAAGACCGAGCTTGGTATTCCCGTCGACTGCAAAGCCTCTGACAACACGGATAAAGTCGTTGACGTCGACCTTACCGTCGCCGCAGGCATCCGCATAGGCACCCTTGATATCACCTGCCGTGGGATAACAGGTGGGAAGCGTTACGTTTCCGGAGCCTACCGTGAAGGATTCGGTAAAGGAGAGATAACCGTTTTTGGTGAAGGTAAGAGCGTAGCTGCCGCTTGTCAGCTCTGCTTCGAAGGAAAGGAGAACGGAGCCGTCCTTATCCGAAACGGTCATTTCGCTTTCGGGGATCTCGCAGACGACCGTCTCACCGCTTGTGACGGTGATCAGACCTTCGGAGGATACGCCGAGAGAAGCATCATCGTTGAAGCTGTCGCCGTAGGCACGGGCGAGAAGCACCGAACCGCTGACACCGGCAGTCTGTTCAACGTTTGCATAGGTGATCTCGTAAACACCCTCTTCGCCGAGGTCATAGATATCGTCGTCCGACTTCGGGATCGCTGCTCCGTTCACATAGATGGTGTTCATCTCGGTGGTGATGATGAACTTTCCGTGTGTATCGGACGCCACGTTATTCGTAACGACCGTGGGAACAGCCTCGACGTGACCGCCCTCGCTGCTCTTGATGGTGTAGACGCCGCCGTCGATGGTGCAGGAGCTTGTGGAGAGAGAAACCGTTCCGATCTTATCGTAGGTGCCGTTGTTGAAGATGAAGTTTACGGCGCCGGCAGTGCCGATAACACCCGACATATTCGTTTTGAGGGAGTCTCCGCTGTAGCTGTTCACAACAAGGTTCACGTTGCCTCCGATGGTAGCGGTTGAACCTCCGTTGTTGCCGAGATTCATATTTCCGGAGAACTGACCGCCGTTAAAGATGCCGTTAACGTCGCCGTAGACAGTACCCGCACTCTGCGAAGCAAGGTTGATCTCGGCGATACAGTCGGTGTTATTTCTGAATTCGAGGCAGGTGGAATTGCCGTTCCAGCCGTCGCTGCCGCCGCGGAAACGGAGCTTCTGTGAGCTGTTCTGCTGTACCGACGTATCGTAGTTTACACCGGAGACGATATTCACGTTTTCACCGATCACGCACTTCTTGCCGGAAGCGTTGATGTATGTATAACCGGTGCTGTAGAAGAAGAAGTTGATGTTCTCGAAGACGGTGCAGTCGTTCTTCGGGTAGAGAGCGTTCTTGAAGGTGAGCATTGCGCCGTCATCACGGTAGTCGTGACCGGTCACGGGGTCGATCGAGGTGAAGGTAATGGTGCGGGCAAGGCTGCCGAAATCTCTGTCGTTCACAAGAGCGCCCATGACAACGACGACACCGTCGTCCGGGAAGTTTGTACTCGTAACGGCACTCTTGAGAGTGGAATACGGGCTGAGAAGAGAGCCGCTGCCGCCGGATTTACCGTCTACGTAAACGACGATGGCGTAGCAGGCGTACAGCGTGTCAACGTCTTCGGAAAGAACGATTGTCTTTTTGCCGATCTTTTCACCGTCGACGGTGCTCCATCCGGTGAAGGTATAGCCGCTCTTTGTGCCTTCGGGAAGCGTACACTCAACGCCGACTACGCCTGTAAAGGACGCAGGGCAGCCGGAGCCGCCGTTCACAAGAGTAACGGTGTGAGAAGGTCTTCCCTCCCATACGGCGTAGAGGACTATATCGGTGGTACCGAAGGTGAAGGAGGTCTCGGGAGCCACGGCGTAATTGGTGGTCGCCCAGCCGAGGAAGCGGTAGTTAGCCGTGCCGATATCGCATGCGGGAATGACAGCCGCCGTTCCCGCCATGCCGCCGAGAGTCTCGGGAAGCGTACCGATGAGGGTCTCGCCGGCGGGAAGGTTTGCGTCGAAGGAGATCGTCTTTGCCGTCAGGTATTCAACGGTGTATCTTGTGCCGGCTGCGGGAACGATCTCGGTGGCGGGAGAGCCGTTTACGACCGAATACTTGCCGCTGACGCTCTTGAGCGTGAGCTTTGAGATAAAGCCGCTGCCGTCCAGCGAATAATCGGCGATGCCGCCTTCATCATCGGGAAGGATAACGGCACTTGCGTTGGAGGGAAGCTGGAATTTTCCGGCGTTGTTTCGGTTCTGATAAACGGAATTTGCGACAACATAGATTTCTTTGCCGTCTACATTGGAGGTGCCGGTATGACCGATGGTGGCGCTTGTGAAGTCACCGCCGGTGATGACCATGACGGCATTGCCGGAAATATTGGTAACGCCGGTGGTGGAGGGTGCAACGGTGCTCTTGAAGGTACCGCCGCTGATGTTGAAAATAACGTTGCCGTCTATGAAGTTGCCTGTCTGGTTCTTGAAGGAGCCGACCGTACCGTTAAAGGTACCGCCTTCGATGTTGAGAACGTAATCACCGTACAAGCCATGGCTTGCGCCGAAGTTCGGTCCGGGGAAAATACTGTTGAAGGGACCGGAATTTCCGGTGATGGTCAGGGAACCGGACTTATACTTGCCCCAGCCGCCGCCGAAGATGTGGAAGATATTCGTAAGGGTCACGCAGTTATCGATGGTGAGGCTTCGTGTATTGGTGCTGTTGTTAGAAAGGTTACTTACGGTAAGACCGGCGTCGCCGCCTGCCAGAGCATCCAGCGTAAGGTTTCTGAAGATGATGCTTCTGTTGAGTACGCCGGGAGTGCCGCCGTTCCAGTAAATTCTGGAGCTTTGGTTGATACCGACGATCTCAAGAGTTGTGGAAGCGGACTTATTGACGTCCGTGAAGGAAACGTCGCCGTTTACAAGGACGATCTTGTCGGCACCGCAGGTTCCCGCCTCGGCGGCGACGGTAAGCACGTTATAGTTCGAACCGTTGTAGCTGTATTTGCTGACGGGAGAATCGCTTGTGTCGAGGAAGCAGGTAAGTATTCCGTCGATCCTGTAAAGAACCACGCCGGAATCGTCAAGGATGCATGTCTTCTCTTCACTGGCTCTGTCCCATACGTCATAGGCGGTGACGGTAACGGTGTATTCGGTATTATCGTCAAGACCGTCGATCGAGCAGGAATAAGAGGGATACTTCGCAAGAAGCTCCGCCTGGTCCGATACCTCGGTGAACATACTGGTCAGCGGAATCGTCTTGATGATGGTGGGGCTGTTCTTCCGGTATACTCTTACGAAGTAATACTTGACCATGTCGTCGTCGGTGGCAGCGTCAAAGGTGACCTTGGTAGTGCCGCCGTATACGGGAGTCATCAGCACAGAAGCGTCAGACGCAAAGACGGGAGCGGGGTTGTTGGCGTCAAGACTTCTGTCACTTGTGTAAACGTATTCGTTCTTATTGTAGCTCGAAATGATCCAGGGATCCTTTACGAAGACCGCTTCATTCGGATGGTCGGCACTGCCGTCCTTGTCTTCGTCAAGACGCGCGTTGTAGGAACGGTATGTTTCGAGTCTCTTGATCCTTACGTTGAAGTCTCCGTCGACCTGCACGTAGCAGCAGAGACCTTCGTCGTGGTTTTCATGGGTAAACTGGTTGACGGGGACGATCCTTGTGGGAGCGTCGGAAGGATGGTTCTTGAAAATGCCGGGAACGGCGGAGAGATTTTCCTTCAGAAGTCCCGCCATGGAAAGATAACCGAGAACGCCGGATTCGACGACGGTGTAATCCTTCTGCATGATGGCGTTTTCACTGTGGATCGGCGTATGCGAGTCGCCGCCCCATACAATGACCTGCGGATATTTTGCGAGGATCGGATCCATGTTCGCCTTACCGTCGTAGCTTCCGTAGATCGTGTTCAGGATCTTCAGATGCGAAAGAACGAAAATCGGCTTATTGGGATTCTCGGCAACAGACTGAGCGCACCATCTGTCGAGGAAGTCCAGAGAGTTGCTGTTCTGACTCAGCTCGATGGCGATAAAGTGTATCTTATCGTTCCCTTCGCCGATGGTCATGTGACGGTTGCCGTAGAACAGACCGAAGTCCTCACGGGTAAAGTCGGTGTCATCGCCGTAATAGTATGAGAAACGCTCAAGAGCATCCTCGGCAGAGATGTAGCTGTATTTTGCTTCAAAAGCGTCCTTTTTGGAAGCAAGAGGCGAGGTATACATATCGTATACCGACATAATATAGTCGATATATTCATCGTCATATCCGTCGTCCTTGCTCTGCGCCATGGCGGACTGATAGTTATACTGCCAGCCGCAGAAGACAGCCGCAAAATATTCGGCGGAATACACGGTGTTCACGTAACCGGATTCACCTCTGACGCCTTTCGTCATGGTCTTGTTGAAGGTACCGATGCCGGCGCCGCTTTCATCATGGTTGCCGAGCGCATAGAAGAGCTTGGTATCGGTGTTGTAGATCGGCATCGAGCCGTAGATGGTGGAGCCGTAGTTGCTGCCCGTAAAGGAGCGGACGTTATCAAAAGCGGCTCCGGTGAGCTTTGCCGTGGCGTTGTTGTCATTGGCGTAGGCGGCAAGGCTGGTGTTCTTACCTTCGAGCACCGAGCTTACCAGAGATACCTCACGGAAGTTCTGCGCTGCCTTTAAGCCGTAGCTGCTTGTTGCCTGTACGTTGGAGCCGCCGTTGGCAACGCCGTCGATAAAGTCGCCGTTTACGAGGATGGCGTCAAGCGAAACGCCCTCGTCCCGGGCTGCCTTCTGGAATGCCTCCAGCATATGTCCCAGCTTTGCCGTGTGGTTGACCTGATTCCAGGAGCCGGAAAGATGGGTGTCCGAGGTCACGCCGAAGGTGAGGATGATATTATCCTCATCAAAGGTCCCGGCGGGATCGCCGCTGAGAACGGCGGTTTCCGGCTCTGTTCCCGACTCTGCGCCGACCGTAAAGGAAAGTGCGGACAATGCGAGAAGCGAGCACAGGATGACCGACAGTAATTTCTTCATGATTTCCTCCTGCGAACATGAATTGTGTGCATTATTTGCACAACTGTTCAAAATGATTTTACTATCAATTTGTGAACTTTTGACATATTTTCTGCCGATAAAATATAAATTACCGATTTTTGCCGTAATAAACAAACATCGGCAATTTTGTTTGTGGAAAGTATACATCAAATAAGCCCGCAGAACCGGACTGCGGGCTTTGGGGATTGCTTGGGGATTTATTGAGAATGCCCGGCAACGGTCAGGGCGCCGGATGGATATACCGGTACAGTCCCTCGCCGTCCACGTTCTGCCGCAGCTCCTCGTCGGAGCCGAAATCATACGGGTAGACCTTAGAAGGATTGCTGCCGTAGCTTCCGAAGGAGGCGCCCGCCGTCTGGATGTATTCGTTGCCGGATATTACGGGGAGCCAGTCGGAGAAGGCGGCGCCGATGTGGAAGAGACCGCCGAAGCTTACCGAGAATATATTATCATGGATGCGGAAATTCTCGGCGTGGTTGTTGTGATCCCAGCCCTTGATGGCGGCGGCACCGGTGGGATTCGTTCTGCCGAAGCCGAGACCGGAATCCCGAATGATGTTATCGTGGATATCGAGGTTCGTCATGATGCGGATCGCATAGTTATCGGCAGCACCCATGAAGTACTCGATGCCGTAGCAGCACCGCTCGACCATGTTTCCGGCATAGACGATATTGTCGTTCCGGATCTCGTTCGTGCCGCCCTTGGCGTACTGATTGCTGATGCCGGCGTCGTAAACGTCGTGTACATAGTTGTTCACCACCGTGAAGCCGTCGCAGGCGCCGTAGAAGTTGATGCCGTTGCCGTACCGCGTGGGATGATTCACGGGATTTCCCAACACGCCGTAGCCCTGCAGTACGCCGCCGATATAGCCGACCTCGCAGTTCTGCACCGTCATGTTGAGCACGAGCCTCGAGCCGTCGATACCGCCCTGCGCATACCTTGTGCAGATGTTATCCACAACTGTGTCTGCGTACGGGACGTAGAAGCAGTCGCCGGCTGTGATGAATTCGATGCTGTCGTAAAGCTCGCCGGGATTTCCCCCGTCACAGCGCATATAAATATAACCCAGAGTATTTTTATCCGCCACGTTCGTCACACGGATATCCGAGAGAAAGGTCAGATCCTCCGCAAAGCCGTCAGAAAATTCAAATGCTTTTCCGTTTTCGGGAAGGAGAAAGACGCCGCCGGAAAGATCGGGCGCCAGCTTTTCGGCGACCTTTTCACCTTCGTTGAGTACGATGCCGCCCACATCCCGCATGGCAAGATGATATTTCCATACGTTCTCGGTGCCGTCCACCCGTGTCCAGTATTCCGGCACGGCGCCGTTCTCCGGCGAGCCGTAGAATCTCGGCTTTTCTCCCTCGCCGTAAGCGGAATAGGTAACGCCCTGCGCACAAGATACGTTCCCTCGCCAGAGATCGCCCCGCCTGAAGAAGACGCAGTCTCCAGGCATGAGCTTGAAGGAATTCACTTTATCGATGGATTTCCACGGCGTCTTTTCGCTTGTGCCGTCGTTTGCGTCGTCGCCGTCATTGGCAACGTAGTAGGCACGGCCGGTATAGGTCACTTCCGTTTTGCTGTTCAGGATCTCGTTCTTCCGTCTCTCAAACTCGGCGTCCACCTCCGCCTTCCGGGCGTCGCCCTTTACGAGCAGGCTCTCGGCGATGCCGCCGCTGTATCCTGAGGAGGTATCGAAATCAGCGTAAACGATTCTGTTCCCGTTCAGAATATGACGGAGGGAAAGCTCGGTGATGTCGGCGCAGCACCAGTGGGTATCGTCCACGTCGGCGTAGATCCGAAGGCTCGGGAGCGGATCCTCCTCGATATTCTCATTGACCCTTCTTGCCGCAAGGATCATTTTCGCCGCTTCCGCTCTCGTGATGTCGGCAAAGGGACGGAAGGTGCCGTCGCCGTAGCCGCCGATGATGCCGAGGGAAGAACAGTTCTTTACAGAATCAAAGAAAGGATCGTCGGACGAAACATCGGAAAATATCTTTCCGTCTCCCCCGCTTTTGCCGCCAAGGACGCATTTCGAGATCATATCGGCAAATTCCCAGCGAAGGCAGAGCCCGTCCGGACGGAACAGTTCCCCGTCGCTTCCGGAAATGCCGCAGGAAGAAACGTACTTTACCGCATCGGCGTACCAGCTGTCCGGTGCTGCGTCCGAGTACCCGGATGCGAGAAGCCCGGTGTCGGGCGAACCGCAAAGGCGGTAAACGAGGGTTGCGCATTCCGCTCTCGTGATATTGCCGGAGGGCTTGAAGCTGTCGTCTCCGTATCCCCGGAGCAGCCGGTCGTGGAGGACGGGAGAGAGCTTTTCATGCGAAAACAGGATCGCATCCAGCTCCATGGTCATGTCGCCGGAAAGTGAGTGGGGATTCACGTTGCCGAAGGGATAGAAATGGATCTGCTTGACAACGGCGTCCTCCGCATCCGGAAGGACCTTTTCACCAAGACCCGCAATATCGAATTCGAGGAAATCCCACTTCCCGCAGACGGCTGACCTTTCGGCGTTAACGGTGTAAGCCGATGAAAAATAATTGCTCTTCATGATGCTCACCGTCGGGGTTACGCCGTTTCCGATGTTTTCGGCACGGTAAAGCACATACATGTATTTGTGATACCCGGGAATCACGCCGAGCCTGCCGTATTCCCAGCCGTCTATGTTGAAGCCGCTTGTGAAGCTGCTGTCGGGATTGGGACGCACCGTCAGAAATTCGCCGGAAGCGTCGGCAAAGCCCGTATCTCTGCCGTCGGTGACGGCATTGAATTCACGGATGAAATTCGTCGTGATAAGACTCTTTGCCGTTCTTGCACTCTCCGTCGGCAGATAATAGGGACGGAAGGTCATATCCTGCGCAATATTTATACTGTCGCCGGGGGCATAAAGGATGGCAGGGTTGCTGCCGGGAACGTAGCCGACAAAGCGCTGTCCCTCGATTATTTCCGGCTCGGGAAGAACGAAATCCGAGAATCGTTTGACCCTGTATTCACTGCTTCCGATGCTAACGGTATAATCAATATCCGACAGCGGGTCGTTTTTCGAGAAGGTGATGTCGCCGATGAGGATCTCGTCGTTCGGGTCAAGCTGACAGACGTTATAGGTGCCGAAGGGATAAAAATGCAGCTGTCCGAGGAGCCTGTAATCCTGCGAAACGTATTCGACCTCGGGCACGGTGAAAACGGCGAGCGACGTCTTCCCCGCCTCGATATCCTGCTCGGAGGGGACCTTGTAGGTCTTCAATAGCGACTTTGACTTGAGAACGTCCATCTGCAGCCTGCGGTCATAGGGCTTTGCGGAGGTATAGATATATTCCACCGTGATAAAGCGGTATTCCGAAAGGTCGATGTTATACCTGTCGAGAGACCATGCGTCCAGCTTTATGCTCTTCGTGACGGTGTTGTCAAGATAGACCTCCGACTCCGTATCCGGCTTTACCGACAGATATTTCCTGCCGTCCTTTTCGAGCTTCTCGGTCACGGCGGACTTTACGCCGTCGACGACACAGCAGAAGATGTCGGAATACGGCATGGTGATGCTGTCCTTTTCTTCTTTTACCGTTGTATCCTCCTCGGCATGGCAGAAAAGGAATGAAGTGACGGCTATGGCGGCGGTGAGAAGAACGGAAAGAAATTTTCTGAATTTCATGGGAACCTCCGGAACAGAATCAAATTCTACGTTCATTGTAGCACAGTTTTCCCATGAAGTCAACCGGAAACCAAATACGAATTTAATACGAATTTAATACGAATTTAATTCGCTGTTATTTTCATTGACTTATGAGGATTTATGTGATAGAATCAGAGCGATATAATTTCTGTGTTATGGAGGAACTGTTATGAGCATCAAAATAGATACCACTAAGACGTGCGGCAAAATCAAGCCCATGCACGCCGTCAACAACGGACCCGTCCTCAGCGTCCGGAGTCTCGGCAACGCCGAGGACTATGCCCTTCTCAACATTCCCTATGCAAGAAACCACGACGCCGCCTTCTGCTCGTCCTACGGAGGCTATCACACCGTGGACGTTGCGGTGATCTTCCCGGATTTCGACGCCGACGAAAACGATCCCGCCTCCTACGATTTCCCCATCACCGACAAATACGTGCGGGAGACCTTCGGGAACGGTACGAAGATGTTTTACCGGCTCGGAGCGAAGATCGAGCACGAGGTGAGGAAATACAACGTCAATCCCCCGAAGGATTTTTCCAAGTGGGCACGCATCTGCGAGCACATCATCCGCCATTACACCGAGGGCTGGGCGGACGGATACCGCTTTGACCTGGAATACTGGGAGATCTGGAACGAGCCGGATCTTATCCCCCAGTGCTGGACCGGCACCTACGGGGAATTCTTTGAGCTGTATGCCACTGCCTCGACATACCTTAAAAAGTGCTTCCCGCATCTCAAAATCGGCGGTCCCGCTCTGACCTTCCACCCCTGCATAAAAGGAGCCGATCCCGAAAAAGGTCTTCCCGCCTTCAACTACGAAGAGGAATTTCTGAAATACATAAAGGCGCACGGCGCACCGCTCGATTTCTATTCCTGGCACGGCTATTCGACAGACCCGAAGACCTACAGCCGGATGGCACGGGAAGTCCGTGAGACGGTGGACAGCTTCGGCTACACCGACGCCGAGCTCATCCTCGACGAATGGAACTACGTAAAGGGCTGGAGCGGCGACGATATGATGACCTCCTACCGCACCATGATCAATGAAAAGGGCGCCGCCTTCATCGCCGCCAGCTTCATCGAGGCACAGCATTCCCCCATGACGATGTTCATGTACTACGACGCCCGCCCGTCCAATTACAACGGCCTCTGGAACAATCTGTACGACCGTCACAAGGGCTTCTATGCGTTTTACGCCTTCGGACAGCTGTATAAGATGGGGACCGAGATCGCCTCGGAATGCACCGACGGGAACGTCTACGTTCTTTCCTCGACCGATGAAAACGGAAAGATCGGCATTCTCATTTCCGCCTTCAATGACGACGATACGGCAGACGATATCACGGTGATGCCGGAGATCTCGGGACTTTGCGGCGAATATACGGCGGTATTTACTCTCACCGACAGGGATCACGACGGAGCCGAGATGCGGCGTGAGATCACGAACGCCTCCGCTTATGCACCGAAAATCGGGCTTATGAGAAATTCCGTGTTATACATCGAACTGACAAAGAACGCACAATAGAGAAAAAGAGGTGTACTAATGCGAAAATTCTTGTCTTTGTTATTTTGTCTGACATTCCTGTTTTTGTTTTCAGGATGCTCAGGCATGTCGGTATCTAACCGCAAATACAAAGAGATAAAGAAGTATGTGGAAGACAATATGGATACGATCACCGTGGATAAAAACGTTGCGTTTTTTACATACGAAACGACCGGTCTCAGTATTGCCGGAGTATGCTACGGTTATTATTTCTCCGAGAATAACGATGTTCTGATCCCCGATTATTACACTGACGATAATATGGGTGAAAAGAAGGCGGAGGAAAACGGAACGTATTTCGGGACGCCAAACAGCGGTACAGATTGGTGTTTTGTAAAGCAAATAAGAGATGGCTGGTTCTATTATGAGCTTCATTGGGGTTAAAGTACAGCACAAAACATCAAATTAAGAAATATTACATAGAACGCATAAACAATAACGGAGTCCGACGTGTTCGGGCTCCGCTTTCTTTTAGGATATCAAAAATATCGGATGCATCAAAAGGCAAGTCTTCTTTCGGTTTCTTTGGCGGCACTCAGAACGTAGGAACGGCAGACGGCTTTGTTCTGCTCATATTCCTTGGAAAGTTCTCCGCTGCGGTTCAGGACGAGACCGACGGCACCGAGGCAGACACCTTCCCGGAACACCGGGCAGGCAAAGGCAACGTACCGACCGCTCGGCTCCTCCGATGTAAGCACTTTTAATCTTCTTATAAGACGCAGCTCCCGCATATAAGAATCAACGTCCCTTACCTCGTCCCAGTTCCCGTTTTTCGGTACGCCGTTCTTATTATAGAAGTCAAGCGCCTCATCCAGCGGGAGATTGGCAAGGATCACCCGTCCCGTCACGGTGCGGTAGATATCGTCGCAGAATATCGACGCTCCGGAATCGCTGTACTTCAGACAGCCCTCCACGTGGTCTATGATATACTTTTTCCCGTTCTTCAGTACGGCGAAAATGGCGGTCCCGCCGGTCTTGTCCCGCAGATATTTCAGAAGCGGTCGGCAGGCGTCGATGATATCGCTGCCGTATCTCCCGTATCTTGTCAGCACGAACATCTCGGGTCCGAGGGTGTATCCCTCGTTATGCGATATCCTTGTCACGTACCCATTATTCCCAAGGGACTTGAGGATGCGGACGACCGTCGCTTTGTCCATTCCGAGGGTCTCGGAAATGGATTTGACACGCACCGGCTCGCCGCCGTTATCGGAGATTTGCTTCAGTATCGCCATCGTCTTATCGACTACGTTCGGCATAAGCCTTTCCCCTCGCTTCTCTTCATTCTTCTCATTCTTCACAGCAATTATAGTATCAAAACCGTTCCGTGTCAATAGAAAATTTCACTATATGAAATTTCTTGACGGGATAATATAGGGCGATTATAATGATGAGCAAAGAGAAAAGATGATATCTTTTGCGTATCGACTGCAAAACAAGAGAGAACAAGACGAATATGAAAGGAATGAGCGACCCCTATGCAGCTTTCCACAGGACTCTACATCGACAAAAGAGAAAACAAAACTATGAGCCTTGACGGCGCATGGAGCTTTACAAGCGTGTACGCCCCGGTCGAAGCGCCGACCAATCTGAAATATGAATATTGCTGCACTCTCCCCGCATCCGTTTATATGAACGTGCATGAGGCACGACTTCTTCCCCACCCTTACGTCGGGACGAACAGTGCGCTGTACCGGAACCTTGACCGGAAGGTATGGTATTTCAGAAAAATATTCCCGTACAGGAAAGACGCATCCTTCGGGCACGAAAACCACTTCCTGTGCTTTGACGGCATCGGCTATTACAGCAGGATATACCTAAACGGCAAGTGCCTCGGGGAACACGACGGAATGTTCGGCGGTCCCGTGGTCGAAGTGTCGGACATCCTTCGTGACGGAGAAAACGAGCTTATCGCCGAAGTACGGGCGTTCAATTATGCGCAGACGGAACAAGAACGGGCAAGGTACCGTGCCTTCGATGCCAAAGCCGAGATCATTCCGTGGAACATCGCCAAGGACTCCCACACAAGCAACGGACACTTCAACGTCTTCGGCATCTGGCGCAGCGTGCGGCTCGTCCGCGTGGAAAAGCTCCATATGGCAAGACCCTATCTCTTCACCGAGTCGATCGACAAGGAGAACAAGAGCGCCGTTCTGTCGCTCCTCCTCGAGATCGTCCCGCCCGAGCTTTCCGAGCTGTCGCAGCGCATGAGCGGCGAGGACAACGATTATACCTTCACCTATCGGGACGGTCTTTTCGGCATCCTTTCCGGGAAAAGCGTAAAGGTGGGCATCGAGCTTTACGACTGTGATGACGGCAGAACCGTTTACAGCTCCGAAGAGGATTTCGACCTTTACGACTATGCAAAGAGCGGCATCGTCGAAAAATACCGGGAGAGTCAGTATTTCCGCACAAGGATAAATCTGAAAGACATAGAATACTGGTACCCGAGCGGGATGGGAAAGGCAAAGCTCTACGACGTGAGGCTCACCCTTTCGGAAAACGGGAAAAATCTCGACGAGCTTCGCTTTTGCACCGGCATCCGCAAAATCGAGTTATGTGAGAGCGAGGGACCGAGGTACCGCAGACGGTGGGAGAAATTCGCCTTCTGCGTAAACGGCGAAAAGTTCTTCTTAAAAGGCATGAACTGGATGCCGACGGATTATCTGTATACCCAGAGCGACAAGGATTACGAGTGGGCGCTCTGTGAAGTTAGAAATGCCGGGATCCGGCTTCTCCGGGTATGGAGCGGCGGCGGTATGCCGGAGGACGACCGATTCTATAATCTCTGCGATAAGTACGGCATCCTCGTATGGCAGGACAGCTTTCTTGCAAACGGGGACTCCCCGCTGTGGAACAGCGAGATCCTGGAAAATCAGGTCTGCATAAATCTCTTCCGGATACGGAACCATCCGTCTCTTGCCGTCCACTGCGGCGGGAACGAGCACAGAGCCTACAACAGAAACAACAACGCCGCCATGTACATCATAGAACGGAATGTCGCCGACCTTGACCCGTCAAGACATTTCTTCCGGGCAAGTCCCGACGGCGGCAGTATGCACAGCTACCGGGACTGGGAGCCGGTGTGGTACCGGAAGGCGTACAGAGATCTGCCTTTTATGGCGGAGAGCGGTCTGCACTGCTTCCCCAACGCCAAGAGCCTTCGTCAGCTGATAAATGATAAAGAGTACGGCGGCAGGCTCGACAACATCATGGAGGAAAGCTTCCGGAAAGACTATCCCGAGCTTCTCAATCACTTTACGGAGTATCAGCCGGACAGAATACCGAGGATGCTGTCGAGAGCCACGCATATAACCGGCATAAAGGGTTCCTCCCTTCCCGACCTTTGCGAGGCGACGCAGCTCAGTGCCTTTGAATTCTATACCTTCCTCATCCAGTCTCTTCGGGAACGCTATCCCGTGACGGTGGGCGTGATGCCGTGGGTCTTCAAGCGGAGCTGGACCACCGTTGCCATTCAGATGGTGGACGGACTCGGAGAAACGACAGCGCCCTATTATGCCGTAAAGAGCGCCTACGCTCCCGTTATGGTCTTCGCTTCTCTTTGCGAGGTGGACTATGCTCCCGGTGAGACGATGCAGCTCCCCGTACGGGTCATCTGCGAAAACGGCAATGAATTTTCGGGAAAGACAGTGCTCGAGGTCTATTCGCCGAAGCTCGAGCGTGTAACGAGAAAAGAATATGATACGTCCGTCACGGGACGGCAGTACCTAACGGACATAGCAGACGAACCTTTCCGCATCCCCATCGAATGGAAAAACAGTTATTTCTACGTAAGAACCTACCTTGAAGACGCAAGCGGAGTCGTAAATCAGAGCTTCTATCCGATTCTCTGCCACGAAATGTTCGATGACAAGGCGTTCCGGGAGGATTTCAGAGAAAAGCCCCACGAAAATCTGTTCTTCGAGAACGGTCCCCACAGCAAGGATGCGATCATATCGTCGGAAGTGAGCGGGCTTTCCGCCGAAATACTCGAAAAGAAGGAAAGCGGCGACCGCTTCACGCTGAAAATCCGCCTCAAAGCCGAAAGCGCCCCCGCTTACCCCGTAAAGCTCGAAATATTCGAAGACGAAACGGTAAGCTATCTTTCCGACAACTATTTCTTCCTCGGAAAAGGCGAAGAAAAAATCGTTGAAACCGAAACATGGAACAAGGGCAGCCGAGCGAGGACGCTGACTCTGAATGTCACCGCATGGAATGCGAAAACCGTGTCGCTTTCCGTTTGAATTCCGAATAAGGAAAGTTAGCGCGGATAACGAGAAATACTCCGTCCGGAAATTCGGGCGGAGTATTTTTGGATTTATAAAGCAAATTTATTCGGGCTTCACAAAGTAAATCTTCGCATCCTTATCGCCGTACTTCTCACGGATGACGCTTTCGATTTCCCCGTCGAAGGGGCGGCGCACCCCCCGCTCGCCGATCATGCCGAACTGACCGCCCTCGTACTGGATGTAGGTGTTGTTCTTCAAGATAGGATTGAATACGGGAAGCTCGGTGCCGCACTGCATCAGCATATAGCGGCTCAGCTCGAAAATGTTGTCCTCAATGACAAAATTCTGTGCGCGGTTGATCGATTCCCATCCCTTGATGTGGCTGGGCGTGTCCTTGTCGGGACGCTGATGTCCCCAACCGAAGCCTGCGTTTCGGCAGAAGTTGTTCTTATAAAGGATGTCCTTCATGTGGCTGGGGTTTCCGGCGTCGCCGCCGCCGAGGAAGTACTCGATGGAGTAGGACGAGGTCTCGATGAGGTTGTTGGTATACGCCACATTGAACATATAGACCTGATTGTCGCCGTTTACGCCCGACTGATGGGTGATGGCGGCGTCGTAGATCTGATAGAACAGACAGTTGTCGACGGTGAAGTTATAGCAGCTGCCGTAAAGCTCTACGGCGTTGCCGTAACGGGTGGGATTCGGTCTTCCGAAGATGGCTTCGCCCTGAATGGAGCCGCCGATCCATCCGAATTCGCAGTTCGTGATGGTGATGTTGTAGGTACCGCCGCAGGCGCCGTGGGCGCCGCCGTACTTGATGCAGAGGTTGTCGAGATGCGTGTCCTTCGCCATGCGGATCACGTGCTGCTTGACAAGAAGCTCAATACCGTCAAAACGTTCGGCGGGATTTCCCTTATCCGAGTAAAGATATACCTTTCCGGTTCCCATATAGTCGTGGAAGAAGTCCAGGTCATGGCAGAGGTCATGGTAGTCGATGAACCTTTCGCCGGTCTCAAGGTTGAAGGAAGGAATAACGTCGTCGGAAAGTCCCATGAGCCTGCGGAGCGGCGAAACGAACGGAGGCTTTTCCACACGCAGCTTCATGACCTTTCTGGCGCAGGACTCCCCGTCGTTGAAGACGAGCGTTCCCACGTCGTCCCGAAGCTCTCTGTCGTAGGCGTATACGTTTTCGACGTCGGTCTTCTCCCACCTGCCGCACCTTGCGGCGTCGCAGGGCGATGCGTACAGCTTCGGCTTATCCCCGCTGCCGTATGCCGCATAGGTGATGCCTTCTTTTCCCTTGAGGGCTCCCCGGTAAACGCCGCCTCTTTCAAAAAGCACGGTATCGCCGGGCACGAGCTCCGCCTCGGAAACTCTGGCAATGCTTCTCCATGCAGCAGCCGGCTCAAGACCGTCGTTCGCATCGTCGCCGTTTTCCGAAACGTAGTAGACGGTGCCGGTATGCGCTATTTCATCCTTTGTCGCCCGGATCTCGGCTCTCCGTTTTTCGGCGAGCTTCTCATAATTCTGAAGTTCCTTCTCTGTAATGTAATTCATGGCAATTCTCCAGTCTATTTCAGTTTACGAAATATACGTCTGCGTTTTCCTCGTGCAGGACATTCTTCATGACCGCCTCTTCGGCGTCGGCATTGAACATAAGCATTTCGGTCGGGACCTTCGCAAACCTTCCGAACTGAGCGTCCTTATACTGCACGTAGGTATTATTGCGGAGCACGGGGAGGCTCTTTTCGTCGCCTGTGCCGATGTGGAACATCATCCAGCGGGAGCGGTCGAAAACATTGTCCTCGATAACGTAATTCTCGGCGGGGTTGGTGGAATCCCATCCCTTGATATGGGCACAGCAGCCCTTGTTGGGTCTCTGATGTCCCCATCCGAAGCCGGAAAAGCGCATGAAGTTGCCCCTTATGAGGATGTTCTTCATGAGGCTCTTGTTGCCCTCTTCCAGTCTTGAAAGGAAGTACTCGATGTTGTAAACGCAGTTTTCGATGAGGTTGTCGGCGTAGGTGACGTCGAACATCTCGATATACCGACCGGTTCCTCTCACCTGATGGGTGATGCCGGCGTCATAGCACTCGTAGATCCAGTTGTTCTTCACGGTATAGTTGTGACAGCCGCCGTAGATCTCCACCCCGTTGCCGAAGCGGGTGGTCGTTCCGATCCATTCGTTGGTCGCATTATAATGCTGTATGGCGCCGCCGATCCAGCCGATCTCGCAGTTGCGCACGGTAAGACCGTCCACCGTGCCGGCACCCACGCCGTGACAGCCGATGTATTTGATGCTGAGATTGTCGACCGTCACGTTGTTGTTCGTGCCGACGGCGACACCGTTGTGCCTTGAAAGGAACTCGATGGAGGAATACAGCTCGCCGGGATTTCCCTCGGAAAGACGAAGATAGAGATTTCCCTTGAATTCAAGTCCCAGCTTCGGCATTCCCGTCCTTTCGTCGATGTTTTCCGAGAGATCCACGAAGAACTTATAATCCTCGTCGAGAGCCCTGCGGTAGTCGAAAAGCTCCATGGTCTCCTTGGAAACCCGGTATGCGCCGTCGCCGAAATACGGAATGAGCTTCAGCGCCGCAAATTCGTCCTCAAAGACGATGCCGCCGATCTCCTCGACCTTGGCGTAATAGCGCCAGATATGGTTTTCGGCGTCGTCCAGCACCCACTTGTCGGCGCCGGCGGCGTTCTCGCAAAAGCCGTAAAGTCCGGGCTTTTCTCCCTCGCCGTAGGCGGAATAGGTAACGCCCGGCTTTGTCTTCAGAATTCCTCTGAAGATTTCGCCCCGTTTGAACAGCACCACGTCGCCTTCGTTAAGCTCGGCTTCTCCCACCTTTGCCGGCGTTTTCCATGCCGTATCCTCCGAAAGCCCGTCCGCTTCATCGTTTCCGTTTTCCGAAACGTAATAGATCCTGCCCTTTGCCTCGTATTCCGATGCGGTGTTCATGATCTTCTCCCACATTTCATCGGCTTTTCTGTCGAGTGCGGCAAGATATGCGTCGCTTGCGTACTTCATAGGTCAACCTCCGTTCATTTTCAGTCTATGTAATAGATTTCAGCGTCTTTGTCGCCGTAGCCGAGGCGTATGATGTTCTCGGCGGCGCCGCTAAAGGGGGTATGCAGAGCGTTGGGATTCGTGCCCACGTTGCCGAGAGAGCCGCCCAGCTTCTGCACATAGGTGTTGTGCCGCATGACGGGAGCGCCCTCCCTGTTGATGCATCCGACCTGAAGAAGATCGTAGCGGCAGTTAAAGAACACGTTGTTTTCAATCACGTAATTCTCGCAGGGGTTCGGGGAATTCCAGCTCTTGATATGGGAGGGAGTATCCTTATTGTAGCGCTGATCGCCCCAGCCGCAGCCGGAATCCACCATGAAGTTATCGGCGATGCGGAAGTTCTTCATATTGCTCTTATTGAACTTCAGATCCGTCATACTGAGGAAGTACTCGATGGAGTACGAGGAAGTCTCGATAAGGTTTCCGACGTACTCTACATCATGCATCTCGAGATAGCGTCCTGTGGCGTTGACCTGATGGGTGATGGCGGCGTCGTAGATCTGATAGAAGTAACAGTTCTTCACGGTATAGTTATGGCAGCCGCCGTAGATCTCCACGCCGTTGCCGTATCTCGTGACGATACCCTTGCGGGCAGGGTTCGAGGCGTTGTAATGCTGTATCGAGCCGCCGATCCAGCCGAATTCGCAGTTCTGCACCGTAAGCCCGTCGGTCGTGCCGGTGCCCACGCCGTGAGCGCCGCAGTATTTCACGCAGATGTTGTCGACCGTCACGTCGGGACAGCTCTTGACAACAATGGTGTTTCTTCTCGGAAGGATCTCGATGGAGCTGTAAGCTTCACCGGGATTTCCTTTGTCGCACCGGATCGTCAGCTCGCCGATGTTCGTAAGGCTCGGGCTGATCACCGGCACGCCGGATGCGATCTCGCTGATGTTGTTCTGGAAGAACATCAGATCCTCGGTCGCCTGCTCCTCAAAGACAAAATCCTTTGCCGGGTCGTCCCGCAGAACGAAGCGGTCGCCGATGAAGGAGGGGATCATCTTGATCGCCCACGCCTCGCCCTCGTTGAATACGAGAGTTCCGGTATCGGGTATCTGCTTTTTCAGACGCCAGAAATGCTTTTCTTCGTTTACGCACTCCCAGTTTTCGGCGCCGCCGTAGTTTTCATACCAGCCGTAGAACTCCGGCTTTTTGCCCTCGCCGTAGGCGGAATAGGTCACACCGGGCTGGCAGACGAGCTGTCCTCTGAAAATATCACCTCTTTTGAAGAACACGCCGTCGCCGGGAGCGAGCTCTGCTTCGGTGGCTTTCTTCAGAGACTGCCAGGGTCTGTCCGGGGAAAGACCGTCGTTTTCGTCACAGCCGCTTTCTGCAACGTAATAGGACTTTCCCTTGATACGGACGGACGTGGGAGTATTGCGGATGCGCTCACGCATCATGTCCTGCTTTGCGGCGAGATACGCCAGATATTTGTCACTTGCCTTTTCCATAAGTAAGTCTTCCTTTCACGTCACGGGAATAAGATGCGGCAAGGACGCAGGATAAACCCTTTGCTTATCTTAGTCCCGCCTCGGTTAGTTTACCATAATATCGCCCCTCTTGCAACGCTTTTTCAAAACTTTGTGTATTCTGCCGATTTATTAGACACATAAAACAAAGTTGTCACCTGTGCTTTACGAAAATTGTATAGATTGTTCAATTTATTGGTTATTGACACATTACGACTATTATGATAAAATGGAGAAGGAATAATTTGCAAAATTTGCATTGCAGTTACTCCGGAATAACAGAACCCCTTCTCCGAGGAAGCCGGAGAAGCAATAAAAACGAAAGCAGGAAAGGAATCAAAGCAAATGGAAAAGACAATAAACGTAACGGTATGGAACGAAAACTACCACGACAGCAACGACTACTGCAAAAGACACTATCCGAACGGCATGCACAATGCCATCCGGGAAGCCCTCGAGGCAGATCCCGCCTTCAGGGTGAAGCTCGCCACCCTCGACATGCCGGAATGCGGACTTCCGGATGAGGTTCTGAACAGCACCGACGTACTCGTCTGGTGGGGTCACGTAAAGCACGGGGACGTTCCGGACGAGCTGGTGGAAAAGATCCACCAAAGAGTTCTTCACGGTATGGGTCTCGTCGTCCTCCACTCGGGTCACTTCTCCAAGATCTTCAAGAAGCTCATGGGAACCGGCTGCAACCTCAAGTGGCGCTGTGAGAACGACAAGGAGAGAATCTGGTGCGTCAATCCTTCTCACCCCATCGCCAAGGGTCTTCCCGAGTATTTCGAGCTTGCGCATGAGGAGATGTACGGCGAGCACTTCGATATCCCCGCTCCCGACGAGCTTGTCTTCGTCAGCTGGTTCACCGGCGGCGAGGTATTCCGCAGCGGCTGTACCTTCCGCAGAGGAAACGGCAAGATTTTCTATTTCAGACCGGGTCACGAATCGGTGCCCTCCTTCAATAACGAATACGTAAGACAGGTCATCCGCAACGGCGCTCACTGGGCATGCCCCGACGGTGCGACCTTCCAGAATTACGGTCAGTACGCAAGCCTTGAGCCGCAGGACAAGTCCGGGAAAATATGAGTAACGTAAAACTGATCGGCTTCGACATCGGCGGCACGAAATGCGCTGCCGTTGTGGGCTGTTCCGACAAGGACGGAAATATCCGGATAACGTCACGGACGGAAGTGAAGACGGCGGCTTTTGCCTCGCCCTATGACACGATAAACGCCCTTTGCGACTCGGTAAAAGACGAAGCGACGGACGCAGCCGCCATCGGCATCAGCTGCGGCGGACCGCTTGACAGCCGCAGGGGCACCATCAATTCTCCCCCGAATCTTCCGGGATGGGACAATGTTGAGATCGTCGCGCTTGTAAAGAACCGCTTCGGGATTCCCGTATGCCTTCAGAACGACGCCAACGCCTGCGCCCTTGCGGAATGGAAATTCGGTGCGGGAAAAGGCTGTCGGAATATGGTATTCTTCACCTGCGGCACCGGCTTCGGAGCGGGGCTTATTCTGGACGGTCGTCTGTATTCCGGCACCAACGACAACGCCGGCGAGATCGGTCACGTGCGCCTTGCACAGTTCGGTCCCGTCGGCTACGGAAAGTCCGGCTCAGCGGAAGGCTTCTGCAGCGGCGGCGGCATTGCAAGGCTCGGGCAGACGCTGGCACTCGAGCGGTTCCAGAAGGGACTCGACGTGCCCTTCTGCAAGGGAAGAGATCTTTCCACCGTCAGCGCCAAAAGCATCGCCGAGGCGGCAAAGAAGGGCGACAAGACCGCTCTTCGGGTCTATGAGATCTCGGCACGGAAGCTCGGCGAGGTCTGCGCTCTCACCGTCGACATCCTGAACCCGGAGGTCATCGTCATCGGCAGCGTGTTCGCCCGGAGCGAGGACCTTATGCGGAAAACGGTGGAGGAGGTCGTAAAAGCCGAAGCGCTCCCCTTCTCCTCCTCCGTCTGCCGGATCGTACCGGCGCTTCTCGGGGACAGCATCGGCGACTATGCGTCTCTTGCGGCGGCAAAGGATCTCTATGATACGCTGCACGCCGGCGAAGCAAGCCATTGAATCTTTGAAGGCTGATTTCCGAAACCGGAATTTTGTCTTCAGAAAGGAAACCTCCCATTATGACAGAATTACTTATCCGATACCCTGCGCTCGAGCTTTGCCGTGAGCAGATCGAAAAGGCGTGCGGCATGATGGAAAACACCTTCCGGCACGGCGGCAAGCTCCTTCTCTGCGGCAACGGCGGAAGCTGTGCCGACTGCGAGCATATTGCGGGCGAGCTTCTCAAGAGCTTCAAAAAGGAAAGACCCGTGGATGCGGACTTCCGGGAAAAACTCACGGGACTTCTCGGTTCCGACGAAGGCTCGTATTTCGCCTCCTCTCTGCAGGGCGGTCTTCCCTGCATCTCCCTTCCGTCCATGACGGCGATCAATACCGCCTTTGCCAACGACGCAAGCCCCGAAATGGTCTATGCCCAGCTCGTCTACGCCCTCGGGAAGCCATGCGATATGCTGATCGGCATTTCCACCTCCGGCTCCTCCGGGAACGTGGTCAATGCCATGAAGGTCGCAAAAGCCATGGGAATATCCACGCTGGCTCTCACCGGCAACAAGCAGAACTCGGCTTGCGCAAGGATCGCCGACGTAACGATCAAAGCCCCGGCAAGCGAGACCTATCTTGTGCAGGAGCTTCATCTTCCGATCTATCACTATCTGTGTGCGGAAGTCGAAAGGCGCTTCTTCTGATGGGAAGCCTTGCCGAAAAGATAAGACCCTCGTCCTTTGACGAGGTCGTGGGTCAGTCTCATCTTCTGTCAAAGGACGCTCTGTTTCGACACGTCATCGAATCGGGGCAGATCCCGAACATGATCTTCTACGGCCCTCCCGGAACGGGAAAGACCACCGTCGCCGAGATCGTAGCCAGAAAGTCCGGAAAGACCATCCACCGTCTCAACGCCACCACCTGCACTCTGTCCGACGTGAAAGCCGTCTGCGAGGAAACGGGCTCGGTCTTCGGCGAGGGCGGTATCCTGCTGTATCTCGACGAGATCCAGTATTTTAACAAAAAGCAGCAGCAGTCGCTTCTCGAATACATGGAGGACGGCAGAGTCACCCTCATCGGCGCCACCACCGAGAACCCCTATCACGCCATCTATGCGGCAGTCCTTTCCCGCTCCAGCATCTTTGAATTCAAGCCCGTGTCGGCAGCGGAAACGGCGAAAGCGCTGTACAGAGGCTATGAGATCCTCCGAAGCGAATATAAGACAGAGAATTGTCCCGAGCTTTGCAGCGTGATAAGCGCCATCGCCGCAAGATGCTCCGGCGACGTCCGAAGGGCTGTCGGGACTCTGGAGCTGTGCTTTCTCGGCACCGGGGGCAATATGACGATGGTCTCTGTGGACGACGCCATCTCGGATTTCGGCATGAAGATGGACAAGGACGGGAACGAGCATTACGACCTTGTTTCCGCTTTGCAGAAGTCGGTGCGGGGCTCGGACGAAAATGCGGCGCTCTTCTATCTTGCAAGGCTTCTCGAAGCGGGTGATCTTCTCGCCCCCTGCCGCCGCATCATGGTCATGGCGTGCGAGGATATCGGACTTGCTTACCCTTCGGCGATCCCCATTGTCAAGGCATGCATCGACATCGCTCTGCAGGTGGGTCTTCCCGAAGCGACGCTCCCGCTTTCCGACGCCGTGGTTCTTCTTGCCACCGCTCCGAAATCGAATTCCGCCCACGAGGCGTATGAAAAGGCTGCCGCCGACGTGCGGAACGGTCTCGGCGTCCGTGTCCCCGATTACCTGCGGGACGCAACACAGCCCGGCGCCGAGCATAATAAGGACTATAAGTATCCCCATCTTTTCCCCGACCACTACGTGAAGCAGCAGTACCTTCCCGATGAAATACGGGACCGCGTATACTATACCTTCGGCGAAAACAAGACCGAGGCGGCGGCGAAGGCGTACTGGGAAAAAATCAAGAATAAAAACAAATAACGTACGGGATGTGATTTTATCTACCCGATAATACAAAAGCTCCTCTTCGGACGGTGCTTTTTCTGCGGTAAAGCGGTGGAAGCACCGGGCAAAGCCGTGTGCCTTGAATGCGAAAGGGCGGTGATGACCTACGAAAGCCGTGCTGTGAGCAAGCAGGCGCATTCGGTGGTCGACTATCGCAGCCGGTTCGGAAAATCCGTAACGCTCTATCTGAAAGAGCACAACGACCGGGATCTTTTTGACTTCTGCGCCCATCACATGGCGGTCAAGCTGAAGCTGGACTCAGTAAACACCGACGGAGTTTTTATCACCTTCCCTCCCGAAAAGGACAAAAGCAGAAAACGCTTCAGCCATTCCGAAGAGCTTGCAAAGGCTCTTGCAAGAGAGCTGTACGGGGATGAATCGAGAGTTTTACCGCTCGTCTTCCGCCGCTCCGACTCGGAAAAGCAAAAGACGCTCGGCGCCGGCGAAAGAAGATCCAACGCCCTGCATTCATACTACATGAAGAAGGGCTATCCGGCGCCGAAAAAGGTGCTTCTCGTCGATGACGTCATCACCACGGGTTCGACCTTGAAGGCAATAAAGCGTCTTCTTCTTTCCGGCGGCGCCGAAAGCGTGCTGTTCTGCACCTTTGCCTCCACCTGCGATTTACACGGGAACCTGTAACGGCATTCCGGACATACACGGATAAAAGAAATAAATCAGATAAAGAGGAATCCTTGAAAAATGAAAAACTCCTTCTACGCCCTTTGTTACAGAATGCGGTATATCAACCGCTGGGGACTCATGCGCTGCGATATCCCCGAGACCCTCACCGAGCACTGCGCCGACACCGCCATTCTCGCCCATGCGCTCGGCATGATCGGCAACAAGTTCTTCGGGAAAGAATACGACCTTAACCGCATCGCCACCCTCGCACTGTTCCACGATCTCTGCGAGGTCTACACCGGCGATATGCCGACTCCGGTAAAATACGGAAGCGATGAGATGCGGAAGACCTACAAGCAGATCGAAAAGCTATCGACCGAAAAGCTGCTTTCAAAGCTTCCGGAGGAGTTCGTCCCCGAATACAAAGCCATCCTCTGCCCCGAAAACGAGGAGGAAGAATACGGGAAAATCGTCAAAGCGGCGGATAAGCTCTCGGCGTATCTCAAATGCCTTGAGGAGCTGCGGAGCGGAAACCCGGAGTTCCGGACGGCATGTGAGAGCATCAAAAACAGCATCGACGAAAATCCGCTTCCCGAGCTGAAATACTTCGCAGAGCATTTTCTTTCGAGCTTCGACGGAACGCTGGACGAAATGTAAATAAGGATCGGAGCATCCGAAAATTTGTAATACAGAAAGGCATCCATGACTGCGCTATGGCAATGAATAACAGATACGACTGCGTCGTCTTCGACCTGGACGGCACGCTTCTTTATACCCTCGAAAGCATCAACCTTGCCGTCAACGAGACCATGCGGATATGCGGGTACCCCGAGCATACGCTGGAGGGTACGAAAACCCTTGTGAACTACGGAAGCGAGGAGCTCGTGCGCCGTGCTCTCCCGGAGGGAAAGAAATACCCGGAAGAGGTCGCACGGGTACATGAGATCTACTTCCCGCTTCTTCAGAAATACGCCACAAAAGGAACGACAAGACCCTACGACGGCGTGACGGAGCTCTGCCGTCAGCTGAAAGAACGAGGCGTGACGCTCTGCGTTATGTCCAATAAGCCCCACGATGCGGCGGTGGACTGCATAAGAAGCTACTTCGGCGAAGGTCTTTTTGACGTGGTGCGGGGCTCGGTACCGGGAAAATTCGTAAAGCCCGATGCGGCGTTTTCTCTCGACGTCATAAAGTGCGCCGGGGCTGAAAAAGAACGGTGCGTCTTCGTCGGCGATTCGGTGGTGGATATGCAGACGGCAAAAGGCGCCGGGTGCCCGGTCATCTGGGTAAGGTGGGGCTACGGCACAAGAGAAAACATCTGCGCCGATCCCGAGTATATCGCCGAAGTGCCGTCCGATATATTAAAAATCGTAACGGGAGAGGAAAATGGGTGAGCTGAAGGAGTATATAACCGTAAGAGGAGAAGCCGAAGACAGCTTTATCGAGAAAAAATCCGAATTCATCGGCTATATCTCCCCCGCCGCCACCGAAGAGGAAGCCAATGCTTTTATTGCTTCCATCCGGAAAAAGCACCCCGATGCGACCCACAACGTCTTCGCTTACATCCTGCAGGGCACCGGGATCGCACGGTGCAGCGACGACGGCGAGCCCTCCGGAACGGCGGGAATGCCGGTGCTGGAGGTCATAAAGCGGGAAGGCGTGACGGGAGTCTGCGTCGTGGTGACCCGCTATTTCGGCGGTATCCTGCTCGGTGCGGGAGGTCTTGTGAGAGCCTATGCCAAGGCGGCAAAAATGGCGCTGGACAAAGCGGGCGTCTGCCGCTTCGTTCCCTTTACCGAATTTACGGTAGAGTGCGACTACGGCGCCTACGAAAAACTGCGGCACGACGCAAGGCTCCGGAGCATCCTCTGGGACGGGGCGGACTTTTACGAAAAGGTGGTCATCCGTCTTGCCTGCCGCCGTGAGGATACGGAGGAATATACGGAGCACATAAGAAATGCGACGGGAGGAAAAGCGAAGATTCTGCTCGGAAACGAACGCTTCGACGCCGCTCCTCTCTGATATTGAATACCGAAGACAGAATACGGAGGACAGAAAATGCTTCTGAAAAGAGATTATCTATACGAGAACAACGGGAAGGTATGGATCGACTCCTACGTTCCCGCAAATCCGGCGAAGAGCAAAAGACCCGCCATGCTGATCTTTCCCGGCGGCGCTTACCGCTACTGCTCGAGAAGAGAAGCGGAGCCGGTCGCCAAATTCTTCCTTGACAAGGGCTTCAACGCCTATGTTCTGGAATATACGCTCATCGACGATTTCAAGTGGCCGGAAGCGCCCTTCGATCCTCTGAAGGATGCGATGCTCGCCGTGAAGTTCATTAAGGACCACGCCGAGGAGCACATCACCGACACCGCAAAAATCGCCTGCATCGGCTTCTCCGCCGGCGGTCACCTTGCGGGGATGCTGGCGACCTGCGATAACGACAAGGAGCTTCTCGACTCCCTGCAGCTTTCGGCAGAAGACGTAAAGCCCGCCGCCGCCATACTTTCCTACGCTCTTATAAGCGCCTTATATCAGATCGACGAGGCGCATCCCGACGAGCTTCCCGACGACTGGAACGAATACTGGATGAACGATCACTGCTCCGTCGACAAGCGGGTCAATCCCACCACCTGCCCTGTCTTTCTGTGGCACACCGTCCCGGATGACTGCGTGCCGGTGAAGAGCAGTATTTATACCGCCATGGCTCTTGCGGATAACAAGGTTCCCTTCGAGATGCACAACTACCCCGCCGGGTGGCACGGGCTCTCGGTCTGCACTGCGGATACCGAGGGAAGACGGGATATCCCGGACGTGGTGAGGTATGCTTCATCCTGGAAGGATGAGGTCATGCTGTGGCTTGAAAACACGCTGTCGCTTTGATGCGGGGAGGGATAACAGAATGATCACGGAAAGATATTACATATGGGAAGACAGAAAAGACGTATATCTTGATGCGTATATTGCCGAAGATTTAAGTCCCGAAGTCGTAAGACCCGCCATGCTGGTGATCCCCGGCGGCGGCTATCATTTCATCGCCGACAGAGAGGCGGAGCCCATTGCGGATATTTACCTTGCGGCAGGCTTTAACTGCTTCTGCCTCACCTATTCCGTCGGCGAAGCCATAAAGAGCCCGAGGAGCGGCAATCCCCTGCCCCTCATCGAGGCGTCAAGGGCGGTAGCGCTCATCAAGCGCAATGCCGAAAAATTCCACATCGACAAGGACAGAGTGTCCGCCGTCGGCTTTTCTGCCGGAGGGCATCTTGCGGGAAGCCTTGCCACCATGTGGCATTACGATTTCGTCCGGGAGGAAGCGGAGATCGAATACGGCGAAAACAGGCTGTATTCGGCGATCCTTGCCTATCCCGTTATCACCAGCGAAAAGGATACCCACGTGGGCTCCTTCCGGAATCTTCTCAGTGATGAGTCGATGCCGAAGGACAGAGCGGACTTCTACTCCATCGAAAAGCAGGTATCCGACAAGACCGTCCCCTGCTTCATCTGGCACACGGCGACCGACCCCTGCGTTCCGATAAAGGGCACCCTCCTCATGGCTCTTGCCCTTGCAAAGCACGGAATTCCCAACGAGATACACGTCTACGGCGAAGGTCCCCACGGTCTCGGCGACTGCCTGCCCTGCAACGGATGCGATGATAAGCCCTTTGCAAAACGTGCCTCTGTATGGAAGGACGCCTCTGTAAAATGGCTGAACAGCCTTGAAATGATCAGGAATCAGAAAACACCGAATTTTTAACAGAAAAACAGAGCTCGGAAAACGGGCTCTGTTTTATTTTCTTATCGCAAAACTTACGCTATACCGAAAAGCAGGAAAATCCCGTGCAGAAGCGTACAGAGTACAAAGCCGCACAGAGTCGGTATCAGCGCCGAAAGAAGGGTGAGCTTCACGCTCCTTGTCTCCTTCGCAATAGTCAGAAGAGTCGTGGAGCAAGGAAAATGCATCACCGAAAAGAGTATCACGGAAAGCGCCGTCGTCCACGTCCAGCCGTTTGATAAAAAAATATCACGCAGCTGTGAAAGGCTTGAAAGGTCGTTTACCGAACTGCCGGACATATACGCCATGACGGCGATGGGCAGAACGATCTCATTGGCGGGAAAGCCGAGGATAAAGGCGCAGAGGATCACGCCGTCCATTCCCATCGTGTGCCCGACCGGGTCGAGAAAGGCGGACAGATGCGAAAGAAGACTTACGCCGGAAACCGTAACCGATGACAGAAGATAGATCACAAGCCCCGCCGGCGCCGCCACCGCCGCCGCTCTTCCGAGTACGAACAGAGTGCGGTCCAAAACAGAACGCAGCAGCACCTTCCCCACCTGCGGCATTCTGTACGGCGGCATTTCAAGGACGAAGGAGGAGGGACTCCCCCGAAGAAGAGTCATGGAAAGCAGCTTTGTCACCCCGAAGGTCACAAAGACGCAGAAGGCGACGAGAAGAGTCAGAAACAGCGCCGAGCGTATCGAGGCACCGCTTCCCGTCCCCGCAAAAAAGAGAGTCGTCAAAGCGATGAGAGTCGGAAACCGACCGTTGCAGGGGAGAAAATTATTTGTCAAAATCGCAAGGAGCCGCTCTCTTTCCGAGTCGATGATGCGGCAGCCCTCCACACCCACCGCATTGCACCCGAAGCTCATGCACATGCAGAGTCCCTGCTTGCCGCAGGCGTGACATTTCTTGAAGGGCAGGTCGAGATCATAGGCGATCCTCGGAAGAACGCCCGCATCCTCAAGAAGCGTGAACAGCGGGAAAAAGATGAGCATGGGCGGCAGCATGACGGAAATGACACGGGACAGAACGTTGTAAACGCCGTCTGTAAGAGCGGACTGTACGAATACAGGCAGTTTGGTATAGGAAAGCGCTTCCCGAAGGAAGATCCCGACCCTTGCAAACAGCCTGCCGAGCCATTCGGAAGGAATGTTCGCACCGACAACGGTGAGCCAGAACACGGCGGCAAGCAGCAGAAGCATCACGGGAAAGGCGAAATAACGTCCCGTAAGCACCGCATCAATGCACCGGTCGATGCGGTATTCTCTGTCCTTTTTGTGCGTCACGCAATTCTTTGCTGCTTCTTCTGCCGTGCGGATGAGGGAGGAAACGATTTCGTCCTTAAGGCAGCCCTCATCCGGATAATGCTGCGACAGCGCTTTTCTTGCTTCTGCCGCTTCTTTTTCCGCCGAATCCGACGCCGAAAGAGCGCCGCCGAGATAACGGTCGATGCCGACGAGCATTTTTTCGTCGTTTTCGATGAGCCGTAAGGCAAGGTACCTCGGGTTCATTTTTTCGCCGCAGACTGTTTTACAAACCGGCAGAAGGGCGTCTGCCGCTTCTTCGATCGGTTCCGGATAGCGCACGGTGTAATAATCGGAGGATTTCCCATGACTCTTGTCAAAGCACCAATCCAGCGCTTCCCCGATTGCCGAAAGCGTCTTCTTTTTCCGGGCGCACACGCCGATAACGGGGATACCGAGAAAAGACGAGAGCCGTGCCGTATCCACCCCGATCCCCTTGTGCTCTGCCTCGTCGAGAAGATTCAGACACAGAACGGTATTTCTGTGTATTTCGGCGATCTGCAGAGCGAGATTGAGGTTTCTTTCCAAAGCCGACGCATCGCAGACAACGATGCAGGCGTCGCTTCCCCCAAAGCAGATATAGTCCCTCGCCGCTTCCTCCTCGGCGGAGTGGGACAGCAGCGAATAGGTCCCGGGAATATCGACAAGCCTATACGTCCCCGCCTTTGTTTTATAGACGCCGCTTTCGCAGGAAACCGTCTTTCCGCACCAGTTGCCGGTGTGCTGCCGAAGACCGGTGAGCGCATTGAAGACGGTGCTCTTCCCCACGTTCGGATTTCCCGCAAGCGCCACCGTTTTGCTTTGCCGATCGTCTTTTGCTCCGTGTCCTGCGGAAAAGTCCTCCCATGCGGAAAAATCGCTAAGTCCCATACCGAACGACCTCTTTTCCGCCTTTTTCACAAAGGTTTATCAAAGCTCCGTCCTCGCTTCGCAGAGCGAAAACCGAGCCCCGGAAGGAGTACGCCTTCGGGTCGCCGAGAGGACTTACCCCGACGCAGCGGACTTCTGTCCCGGAAATCAGACCGATGTCGAGAAGCCTTCGCCGTATCTCTCCGGTACAGCCGAGATCCCGAACGACGCCCCCTTCTCCGATCGCAAGCTCCCGAAGGGTCAAGGGCTTCGTCTTTTCTCTGTTTTTCTCTTCAGTCTTTTCATATTTACCTTTTTTCTCTTTATGCAATGCTTCATCCTCTTTCTCTTTTTTTTGGAAAAGCCCCGGAGGTTATCCGATACAGTTTATTCGGATTCTTTTGCAATGCGAATGACCGAATCCGAAGACTTCGGGGAAGAATCCGAGACTTCCGCAAAAGAGAGGCAAAAAGAGTGCCGCAGAGAAAACTCCCTGCGGCAAATCGCTTTGTATCGTGAATTTTACTTTATTCTCTGTCAGAAATCAATGCCCTTATAATAGGCTCTGGTGGTGGCGCGAAGTCCCTTCTCGTCGACGACGTTGAAGACGATAAAGGAATCGAAGGCGCTGCGGTCGAGCTTGAATGCGCCGCTTGTGACGGGGGCGTTCTCCTTTCCGAGGGCACAGCGGGTGTATCTCTTATCGGAATTCATGGTAATGATGGCGGCGGGCGAGGTCACGATATGCACCACGTCCTCCTCGTCGATGTAAAGCTCCTTGATTTCGGGGGACTGTGAGCAGTATACGTTGCCCCTGTCCAGCGCCTCGATGATGTCGGCGTAGGTAAGAGCGGGCGCACAGAAATAAGTGATCGAGCCGAAGGAATCGTTGAGCGGATGCTCGAAGGGCTTATTGAAGCTGTGGTTGTCGTCGCCCCCGAGGGGTATCCACTTTTTCCCCTTACGCAGAGCATTGAGATACAGATCGAAGCTGTAGGACAGCGCGCCGCCGTAGTTTGCGGTGATGGTGTTGGTGACCTCCATGCCGGTGACGTTTTCAAAACGGAGAAAATCGTCCTCGGAAAGAAGCGACCAGTTGGGGTGATTGATGTTCACGATATAGCCGTTCTCCGACGCTTCCTTCAGAACCTCGTTCATGTGCTCGAAGGAATACTCGCCGCCGTCTTTTATCTGCACAAAATCGTGCTGATTGCGGGCAATGAGATTGAAGTGGCAGGACTGCCGCACCTGAAACGGCTCCTTCCCGGGCTGTGAGAAGGCGATCTCGCAGGAGGACAGCGTGAGAAAGTCCTCGTCGTCAAGCTCCGAGTGGTCGATCACCGTGGTATGATCCGAGAAGGCGAAGACGGAATACCCCCGTGCCTTGTACGCCTCTTTCAGCTCCTGCACCGTGTAGCGTCCGTCGGAGCAGGTGGAGTGGGAATGCATATTGCCCTTGTACTGCTTTGTGGGCGGAAGAAGATATGTTTTCATGACGTTTGTCCTTTCAGTCATTATTTTCAGGAGATTATCGAAATCGAATTTCGGCAAACGACTCCGCAGGAAGCGTGAGCACGCAGTTCTTAAGAATGCCGCCGCAGGGCGACAGCGTGTGCGCTTTATCAAGGAGAAATACCTCGGCTCTTTCCGCATCGGCGCCGGAAACGCACAGACGGATCTCCGCCTCTTCCCCGGTGGGGTTTGCGACAAGAAGACGCTTTTCTTCATCCTCTTTATCTTTTGCGGCACAGACGTAAATGCCGTCTGTGTCACAGCCGCTCTCGGCTTCATTTCCGAGCTTGTAAAGACCGCCGAATGCAAGGAAGGAATAGTAGGACAGAAGCGGAAGTCTTGTTTCCCCGCAGAACAGTCCCGCATAATCGCTTGTGGTACAGTGACCGCCGTAGAAGCTCATCATCGACGTTCTCGTTTTCTGCATGGCAAGCATCATGGAAAGGTTGGTCACGGCGGCTCTTGCCGTCCTGCGCTTTTCCCGTCCGATGCCGGTGTTCCACTCGTCGATGATGTCGATCACGTCGTCAAAGCCGTACTTGGCAAGCACCTTCCGGCAGTATTTTTCGTTCTCAAGAGCCCATTCCGGCTGTGAATAGGTGTGCCACGAGAAGAAATCGAGAGGCGCTTTATGCTCATCCGAGGATATGTAGGCAAGAAAATCGTGGAAGAAGTCGATCCAGTGTTCTCCGTGGCAGGTGTAAGGCGTTACACGGATGCCCGAGAGGTCCTTGTCCTTCTCGTGCTCGGAGAAGCCGCAGGAAGCGTAGCCGCCAACCATTATGCTGTCGCCGAAGCACTTTTTCAGGTGCTTCGATGTCACCTCGTACAGACGGAAATACTCCTCCTGCGTTCCGAGGAAGCAGGCGCCGCCGTGACACTCCTTCTCTCCCTCCGGCTCGTTCCATATCTCCCAATATTTTATGCCGAAATGATATCCGTCTGCCCACCCCTCGTTGTAATGACGGACGATATGCTCGCAGATTCTCGCCCACTTTTCATAGTCCTTGGGAGGATAAATGCGGTACGCCTTGACCCTGTAAGAGTTTTCGATGGTCTCGCCGAGACGGTAGATCGGCTCCACACCGGCTCTGTTCAGTGCTTCAAACAGCTTGTCGGTAAACACAAAATCATAGGAAGCCGGATCGTTCTCATCGGCGTCGAAATCACGGAACACGTTGTGGATGTCCACAAAACGGTTGCCGCCAAAAACGCCTCCCACGTCGTGCATCCGTGCATACGGAATATTCGCCTCGGTAAGATAGTGGAACATCTCGTCGCTTATCCATCCCACGATGGGCACTTGACATACGCCGTGCATGGGCTTGATTTTTCCCGTAATATGTTCAAAATTTACTGTAATTTCCATTTTCTTTACCCTCACAAGTTACAGACGGATCTCCACGCAGGATACCGGCGGGATCGTCAGAACGCCATCCGTATATTCAAGACTGCATTTTTCGTACCGTCTTTCCTTATCGGTAACGTAGTATTCAGCCGTGTCGAGCGATGCGCCGACGATGGCTGTTTCCGCCTTCACTTCCTTATCGAGTCTGTTTGCGATAAGGAGAACCTTTTCGCCCTTGTCGGAAATAGCACCGACGCAGAAAACATCCTTGTCGTCACACTCCGTTTCCGCTTCATTTCCGTACTTGTAGGCGGTATTGAAGGAAAGAAACGCATAATACGAACGGTAAACCGAGAAGCTGTCGGGATTGAAAAGTCCGGCATAGACGCAGGCGGTCATTCTTGCGTCGTAATAGCAAAGCATCGAAGTTCCGCTTTTCTGCATCTTCAGGAGCGAGGCGAAGTTCTTGGCGGCGCCGCAGGCGGAATCACGGTCTCTGTCGGAAATATGGCTGTTCCACTCGTCGAGGATATCCGGAACGTGGGAAAAGCCGTGCAGGGCAAGGAGCCTTCGGCAGTAGTCCGAGCATGCCGCCATAAAGCATGCGTCCTCGTTATAGCAATGCCACGAATAGAAGTCGAGCGGGCAGTCGTTTTCCTTAACGAATTCAAGGAACCGGTGGGCAAATTCTATGTAAAACTCGCCGTCGTTCTTGGCGCTGCCTTTTTCGGTAAGCCGTGTCATGTCGGGATCGGCAGAGTGCGAATAGAAGCCCATCGCCGCATAGCCGCCGACCTTGATGCTGTCCCCGAAGCACTTTTTCAGATGCTTTGAGGCGACCCGGTACAGCTCGAAATATTCCTTGTCGGTGCCGTGCCACATGGGACCCTTATACCCGTTGAAGGGAGTGCTTCCGTCCGGCTCGTTCCAGATTTCCCAGTATTCGATGCCCAT
>JAZRXH010000032.1:0-2906 GCA_045600125.1 Eubacteriales bacterium
ACCATCGCCTCGGTCGGTGCGGGAACAAGGACGGCGTGCGTCTGCCTCCCCGTGCGGTATGCCGGTACGCAGGCGGAGACGGTCGATCTCCGGGATATGGAGTCGGCAAAGAAGGCGCTTTTTGAATTTATACGAGGATAAGACCGGCTGTGAGGCGTTTGCATTGTCCGATCAGGGGGGGATTTTCGGTGTACCTGATAAGTACACTTTCCCCATAATAATTCTCCGATGAAGTCGGCGTTTGACTTCATCGGAGCGGTAGGAACTGACTGTTTTCACCGAACCCATGAGCTTTGCCGCTTTGGTATATGGCGGCAAAGCGGGATAATACTCGGGCGTCTGCATTCCCGTTTTTATCTGTGGTGAGGTCTCGAGTTGCCTGCGGGGGCGTCCCCGCTGCCGCAACAGACCGTAGGCAATTACCCTTTATTCTAAAAATTATCCCGTGAAAGTCCGTATGGACTTTCACTATTCAAAAGTTTTCGCCCGCCTTTTTCAAAAGGCGGCGAGGGTGTGGGGCGAGTAGCCCCACATAATATGTGAAAGGAAAAAGAAATGGAAATTGAACAGCTGATCAGAAGTGCGGAGCAGGGGCTCCGGAAGGAAGGCGTTTTCGACCGGATGGAGGAGAATGCCTTTATCTGCCAGAAGCGGGTCATGAAGGCGTTTGCCGACAACAGGATATCGGAGGCGCACTTTGCGGGCACCACGGGCTACGGCTACGACGACATGGGCAGGGACGCCCTTGACCGGGTGTACGCCGAGGTCTTCGAGTGCGAAGCCGCCTTTGCAAGGCACAACATCATCTCCGGCACCCACTGTCTTACCATCGGACTCTTCGGGCTTCTGCGCACCGGCGACACCCTTCTTTCGGCGACCGGCAAGCCCTACGATACCCTTGAGGAGGTCATCGGTCTTCGGGGAAAACCCGGGAACGGCTCGCTTGCGGACTTCGGCGTTTCCTACGACGAGATCCCCTTTGACGGACAGCGGATCTGCCTCAGTGCCCTGCGGGATAGACTGAAGGAGGATCCGACGGTCAAGGTCGTCTTTATCCAGCGCTCCAAGGGCTACGCCAAGAACCGCAGGACCCTTTCCGCCGCCGAGATCGGCGAAGCCGCCCGTGCCGTCCATGAGATACGCCCCGACGTGTTCGTCGCCGTGGATAACTGCTACGGCGAATTCTGCGATGAGCACGAGCCGACCTACTACGGAGCCGACCTCGTGATGGGCTCCCTCATCAAGAACCCCGGAGGCGGCATGGCGGACTGCGGAGGCTATATGGCGGGAAGCGCCAGAGCCATCGAGCTCTGCTCCTACCGGCTGACCTCCCCCGGCGTGGGTCTCGAATGCGGCGCAAGCCTCTACGGAAATACCCGCAACATGATCAAGGGACTCTTCTACGCCCCCCATACCGTGTGTCAGGCGCTGAAGACCGCCGCCCTCTGCGCCAGGGTCTTTGAGAATATGGGCTATGACGTCCTGCCCGCCTCCGGCGAGGAGCGCCACTGCATCATCCAGACGGTCAGCCTCGGAAGCGAGGAAAAGCTCCGTGCCTTCTGCCGGGGCATCCAGAACGGCGCTCCCGTGGACTCCCACGTGATTCCCGAGCCATGGGATATGCCCGGCTACGCCGTACCCGTTATCATGGCGGCAGGCGCTTTCGTGGGCGGCGCCTCCATCGAGCTCTCCGCCGACGCCCCCTGCGTCGAGCCGTACACCGTGTATATGCAGGGCGGACTTACCTACGAGAGCGGTAAGCTCGGTATCCTCCTTTGCGCCAAATACGTGGACGACTGCCGCCAGCAGGGCGGGGTAGCCCCCGCGGGCAATTCGTGACCCCACTTTAGATGAAATCTGGAATGCAGATGCCCGTGCGGGGTAGCCCCCGCGGGCAACTCGAGACCCTACCGCAGATAAAAGCGGGAGTGCGGATACCCGAATATTGTCCCGTTTGACCGCCTTATATGCAAGCGGTCAAACTCAGCAAGCATCTCCGAAAGTCACTCGAAACGAAAGCTTTCGAAGAAAACTTCAGCTTGGAACAAGCGCCAAAGAAGCGCCTGCGACAGGCAGTGCCCCGCTGCCGCCTCGGGAATGCACCTCGGATAAAACCGGGAGCGCAGATGCCCGTGCGGTGTGCCACCGCGGGCAATTCGTGACCCCACTTTAGATGAAATCTGGAATGCAGATGCCCGAGTATAATACCGTTTGACCGCCATATATGCAAGCGGTCAAACTCAGTGGTTTTTCGAACAAAAATAAAGCCTGTTCCGCCCGCCGAGGTCAAGAAACGACCTCGGCGGAGGTTTTTATAAGAAAACGCACTGATTATGCGCGCCATTCCAAAAACAAACCTCCGCAGAGATCGGCGTTTGACCTCTTCGGACGGGGTGCCCCAAAATACCCAAAATACCATAAATATGCCTTGACATTCCCGCAGCAGTATCGTATAATATTATAAGTGTAAATGTATGATGGCTTCGTGCGCCCCGGAGGCTTTGCCCCGGCACCGAAACGAAGCCGGAAGCCGGCGAATACCGCCGTTTTGCCTGGATCTTCTTGAAAGGAACCCCCATGAACGCACTGATCCGCCTTGCTGCCGACGCCGGCATGAGCCAAAAGGTGTATATCGCCTTTCTCGCCCTGTCCTTCGTCGGAATGTTCGTATTTACCCTTTTCCACGGGAAGCGATACGGCGTCCCCCCGTATAAAAGCGCCGCCTTAACGGCGATCCTCTGGCCGACCGGCTACTTCCTTCTGTACGTGCTGTACTGGATCGAAAGCGGCTCTTCCGACTGGGGAGGACATAACAATATCGTCCGGGGCTTCACCTTCTTCCCGCTGATCGCCCTCGTTTTGGCCACGCTCCTGCGGACCGATAAACGGAAGTCCGTGGATCTTAT
>JAZRXH010000033.1:0-56841 GCA_045600125.1 Eubacteriales bacterium
CTGTTCTCGTTCTTGCTGCAGTTTGCCCCCTCCCGCCGCCATACCCACCCAGAAATATGCCAGAATCTCTGCAAAACTTGGTGGGACGTTGTGGTTTCCCATTGCTGCAGTGCGTCCGCAGCGGACGCTATGACGCTGAAAGTGCGTCAGTATTATTGCAGAGAACGCCTCGCCGAGGAGCACTATTTGGCTTTGCACACTGATGAGTGTTGTCACGTCAATGGGCGAAAGTTTCCCTTAAGCGAGCGTCTTTCCCACGGGAAACCGAACCGCTGCGGCTCCCTCAAGCTATATGCGGGCGGCTGGCAAATCTAAAATGAATATTGACACAGAAGGTTTTCAAAGAAAACTTTCATTTCGAGTAACTTTGCGAGTGCACTGAAAGCAAAACTCCGCAGAGGTCGGCGTTTGCCTCTGCGGACGGTGTAAACTTATTGTTTTTGCTTCACCCATGAGCTTTGTCGCTTGGATTTATGGCGGTCAAACGGGACGAGGTTCGGGCATCGGGGATTACGTTTTTGCACGAGGTGCAATCCTTTCGAGGTGCCCGCGGGGGCTTCCCCGCCCACCGCTTAGTCGCTGATGCCGTCTGCGGCGATAAGACCGCCGAGGTGATTGGAGACCATCAGGTAATTCCCGCTCTTCAGGGCTTCCACAAGCTCCTTTTCGTTTTGGATATCCTCGAAGAAGATCATGCCGCCGGTGCCCTCGTCCCCGTCGTGGTGGAAGTCCGAGCCGCAGACGGTACGGAGTCCGTAGGCGTCCGCCCAAAGCTTGGCGAAGTCGTTGCGGCTGTTGTGATGCCGGTGCCCGTTGCCGACCTCCACGCCGTCAAGGTGCTTGGGGTTGACGACCTTCATGCCGTCCCGGAAGGGATGTGCCTGATACACGAGGAAGCCGTTCTCTTTGGCAAGCGCATGGAGCTGTTCGTTATTCACCGTGACGATCTCCGGGTGGGAGAGCATGAATTCCTCGGTCATGCCGTAGACGAGATAGTCGTTCGCCCCGTCGTTGAAGCGGAGCTCACAGCCCATGAAGACCCGTATGCCGTACTGTTTTGCATACCCGGCGGCTTCCTTTATAACGGCGGCATAGGAACGGATGAACTCCTCCCAGCTCTTTTCCCTCCGACCTCTCGACCACATGTTGAGGTGGTTCGTGATGACCACCGCATCGTAGCCCTTGGAAGCGTAGCGGTCGATCATGACCTTCGCCTCACAGCTGGAGCAGGAGCTGATTTCTTTTGTGTGGATGTGCATATCAATAAGCATTGCTGAAACCTCTTTTTGAAATTCTGTGATATTCTGACGATCAGAAGTAGATACTGAAGAACCGGTCGTCCTCGTCGTGCTTTTCGTTGGCGGCGCTTGCGTAGTCGCAGACGTCGGTCACATATTCTTTTCCACCGCAGATGAAGGTCACCTTTCGGCGGATTCTCACGTTTTCATCCTCGACTGCTTTTGCCTTTACGGCGGCACCGGCGGGGATCAGCGTACCGTCGAACATCTCTTCCTCGGTATTGCCAATCCTCTTTGAACGCGCCATAAGAAGAGCGCCGCACATAAGGGTGCATCTCGCACTGTCAAGATAGACGGAATCCGGCACACCGCTGGTCGTCGTCTTTTCGATGAAGCGGCGGTATTTCCAGTCCGAGTCGTCGTGCGCGTGCTTGGGAACGGGATTTATGAAAGCAACGAGCCTTGGCGAAATATCGGTGACAAGGACAAGCTCTGCCGTTTTTCCCGTGTACTGCTCGGGCGCTATGTCGAAATAGCCTGCGGGCACGTCAAATACTTTTCCGCCGCATTCGACAGAAGTTTTTTTGCTCCATGCAGGGATACGCAGACGGATGCGCTTCGGCTCTCCTTCGAAGGTGACGGAAATCTCGGTTCTGCCTTCTTCAAAATAGCCTTTCTTTATCGAAACGAGCGCTTTTCCGTCACCGAAGCTTACCGAGGAAGAAAACTCCTCGTAGAGATTGACGACGACGGCATCCTCGGTTTTCATAACGGCGCTCTCGGTCATGCGCACAAGGGCTCTCGGCATGTTGTTCACACAGCAGTGCTGATATTTCGTCTGCGCCTGCCCGACGGCGTACATATGCCGTCCTGCACCTCTCACACCTCTTGCGCCCCATTTGCCGTCCCGGAACACGCCCGCAAGGAAAGCGTTGTGGTAGCAAAGCTCAAAGGAATCCATATACTTCGCCTCGCCCGTGAGCTTATACAGCTCGAAGCAGAAACGCATGAAATGGATGGCGTCACAGGGCTCGGAGATTACGTTGATCTCCTTGGCAGCGTCGTCAAACAGATCGTTGAAGCCTACGCTGAAAACACGGTTCAGCTCGTGCTTTACGAGAATATCGTAGAAGTTCTCACACGCCGTCTTGTATTTTTCCACACCGGTATAGCGGTACAGCTCGGCAATGCCCTCAAAGCAGGACATGGTCTCGTACGCCTTGTTGCGGCGGGTCTCGCCTTCCCCGCGGTGCCAGTCGCCGCAGGGCTTCTTTTCGAGAGCATACGTGATGAGAGTCTGCCACGTAACGTCCTTATCCTCAAAGCCGTCGGCGATTTTCTTAGCAAACTCAAGATATTTCTTATCGCCGGTATAGCCGTACAGCTCCAGCATCGGCTTCATGACAGAGCCGCTCGCCACGCCGCCGAAGGTTCCGGTGCGAAGGATATGTACGCCCATGCGGTCCAGCTCACCGATCAACTGATCGGCAACGCCGACGGCGCCGTCCAGGATCTTTTTATTTTTCGTAAGTCCGTATCCGGCAACGAGTCCCCAAAGAGTGTACTTACGGCACCAGATATTCCAGTTCCAGTCGCACTTCCAGCCCATAATCTTAAAGGTCGCCCGGGGGTCACGGCTGAAAACGTCGGTGCTGATGCGGTAGGTGCCGATATAGCCGTCGTCCCGTGCAAGGGAAATGAGTTCGAGGCACTTATCCTCAATAAAGCGGCGAAGCTCCGCATCCCCCGTATATTTTGCCGTCTCCACGGCGGACAGCATGAGCTTTCCCCAGAATTCGCCCCGCCAGAGCCCTGCGGCTCCCTCTCCGTCCAGTTGTTCCCGGAAAGCGTCGGTCGCCTCTCCGAAAACCGTATCTTTAGCGTAGTCCGAAAGGACTCTTTCGTATAAAAACGTGTCGGCGCTTTTTTTCGACATCCCGCCCATTTTCGTATCGCCCGGGAAGGCGGGGAAAACCTTATCGCGTACCGTGTAATCCATAGTGCAGTCCCTTTCTTTTATTCTTGTTTTCTTGCCGCCTTGGCACTGCTTTTCCGGCATTTGACAAAGCGGGTATTCTGTGTTAAAATAATCCTATAAGAAATACGCAGGTCTTATTTTGCCTCGGCAAGGATGACCTTGGCGCCGCCCTTCGTCAGAAGCCCGAAGGCGGGACACGCCGCCGGTACAAGGACGCTCTCGCCCTTTGCAAGGCTCAGCTTCTCTTTGCCGCAAACGACCTCACACCCGCCATAGAGGCAAAGGAGGTTCCGCATCGTCCCGGAAGAGAAATCCACCTCTTCACAGTCGGCATCCATATCAAGGAGCGACGTTTTGAAAAATTCCGAATCCGCAAGGACCGAAATCCTGTTCTTTTCGGTTTTCGGTGCGGTATTGCCGAAGGCGGGATCGCCGGAAAAGTCGGTCTTTATGACCTCCAGTGCCCGGTCAAGGTGCAGTTCTCTTTTCTTACCGTCCTTCCCCACACGGTCGTAGTCGTACATCCGGTAGGTGGTATTCGAGTTCTGCTGGATCTCCGCAATGAGGATGCCCGCCCCGATGGCATGGACAAGACCTGCGGGGATATAGTATACTTCACCGGGATGCACAGTGACAAAATTCAGATGCTCCTCGAGGGTGCCGTCACCGGCGGCTTTGCGGAGCGTTTCTGCGTCCCTGCCGTCCTTGAGACCGTAGACGAGTTTTGCACCTTCTTTTGCCTCCGCGATATACCACATTTCGGTCTTGCCGCTGTCGATGCCGTTTTTATGGGCATAGGCGTCGTCGGGATGCACCTGCACCGAGAGCTTATCGCAGGCGTCGATGAGTTTTACGAGAAGCGGGAAATCATAGGCGTTCCTTCCGGCAAAGTTTTCTCCGCAGAGAGAAGCCATGCCGACCTTTTCGGCGTACTCCGAGAGTTTTTTGCCGGAGAATTCCCCGTTTTCGATGATATTGTCCCCGTCCTCCCGGAGAGAAAGCGTCCACGCTTCGGCGATCCTCTCGCCCGTCTTTCCTTTTCCGTATTTTTCGGAAAGAAGCGTTCCGCCCCAGATGATGTCCTTCAGGACGGATTGCAGTTTCAGAGGATAAAACATAGCCATATACACGATTCCTTTCGGCAGAATAGATTTATCGTATGGAATAAAACCGGAAAACCGGGATAAAATACCTTCCGGGTACCGGAGCGGTACACAAAATAAAAGGTAAGGAAGGTTTCCGGCATGGCAAAAAATCGAAGCATCAAGAACGAAAAGAAAAAGGGAAAGAATGTGCAGAGCAAAGCATCCGGCGCTTCTGTCACAGACAGCTCCGCCGTTTCCTCTGTTTCCTCCGCTTCCTCCGAATCGTCCGGCAGTGCAGACGCAGGCGGAAGAAAACGGCATTCGTGAGAGCAAAGCTCCCTTCTTTCGGGGATTTCCGTCCCCGAAGGGCTACATAGTGCCGGGCAGGTACTGCGTTTTTTCTTCTCTGCTTTCGTTTTTCCGTACCGGGGAAACGTTTTTTCTACCTGTCAGTTTACCACATTTTTTCTTTCCCGTCAATCCAAAACAGGGTAAAACGAAAAGAAAAATACCGTTTTTCACTTTATTTTGAGAATAAGACAAAACGACTTGCGTACATACCATAGGAGAAACCGCCATGCCGAACAAGGCTTTTCTTGAAATCACAAACGTATGCAACCTTTCCTGCTCCTTCTGCCACGGCACCAAAAGAGCTCCCCGCTTTATGACGGCAGAAGAGTTTACCCGTGCGGCGTCCGAGCTTCGCCCCTTTGCGGAATATCTGTATTTTCATCTGATGGGAGAGCCGCTCCTGCACCCGCTTCTCGGGGATTTTCTGAAGATAGCGGGAGATCTCGGCTTCAAGGTCATTCTGACCACCAACGGCACGCTTCTTTCCGGGTGTGCCGACACCCTTCTCGGCGCTTCCTCACTTTTCAAGGTCAGCGTATCGCTCCATTCCTACGAGGCGAACCGCTCGGTTCTTTCTCTTGAGGAATATCTCGAAAATGCCTGCGACTTTTGCGAAAAGCTTGCGAAGGAGGGAAAAATCGCCGTCTTCCGTCTTTGGAACCTCGAGGGAGGAGAAGGCAGTCTGAACGGAAGGATCCTCGACTTTCTTCACCGCCGTTTTCCCGGGGAATGGAAGGAGATGTACAGCGGCTATCGCCTCTGCGAAAAAGAGAAGGTCTTTCTCGAATGGGGGAACCGCTTTGACTGGCCGGACACCGAAGCGCCTCTTGCGGGGGAAGCGCATTCCTGCTACGGACTTCGGGATCAGGTGGGCGTTCTCTGCGACGGCACCGTCGTCCCCTGCTGTCTTGACGCAGAAGGGGCAATAAGCCTCGGGAACATCTTTGACGTGTCCCTCTCCGAAATTCTGAAAAGTGAGAGAGCCGTCTCTCTCGTGCGCTCCTTCGAGGAAAAGAAAGTCACAGAGGAGCTGTGCCGACGATGCGGGTACGCTATGCGGTACCGATGAACGGGGGGCAAGCGGTACGGAAAAACAGACTCAGCCGCATAAAAAGAAGAACGGAACAAATGTATAAAGCTCCGCGGAGGTACATCCCCCCTGCGGAGCTTGTTTCTTATTTGCTTTTACCTGTTCCGAGCTTACGGTATGCCCTCCTTGCAAAATCCTTCAGCACCCTTTTCGGATAGCCTCGCACGGCACGTTTTCCATAGGCAAGAAACTCCTTGCTTCCCGCCTCAATGAGCCTTCCGTCCCGGTAAAAGGCGGCGAGCTTTCCCACGATGTCCTTCTCGCCGATGTTTTTTTCAAGGTGTACCCGGTTGTCGCCGCAGATGATGTAGCTTCCGTCCTTTTTCACCTTTACGATGCGGTGCATGGTGTAGCCCCTTTTGCGGTACACCGGCACGTCGTATTTGTGAAGGGGGAAGGCGGCTTTTTCAATGATCACCTTCGTCCCGGTGACGAGCATGGGGAACATGCTGTCCCCTTTTGTGACCGTCACGTACATTCCGTGCTCGGCAAGTTCTCTTTCGATCTCCCGAAAGGCGCCCGTATTCTCGGTATTCCCGGTGTTTTCAGTATTTTCCGAATTCTTCGTGTTTTCATTCATGTCCCATGACCACCCCGTAGGAAATCCCGGCGCTTTCCGGATCCATGTTGCACCGGATGATATAAAACTCGGTCTTTTCCTCGGCTTTTTCGAGAAGGTCGAGCACCGACAGAAGGGCGTTTCCGTCCTTCACGTAGATAAATCCGAGCATCCTCTCCAGCGCCTCGGCGCCCGGGAGCTTCACGCACTCGTTTTTCTCGCTTCGTTCAAGGAAGCAGATCTTGCGAAGCGGGGTCTTTGCGTTGGTCTGCTCCCCTTCCTTCCCCGCCCAGGGCGTGCCGTAGGCATAGAAGGTTCCGTCCTTCTCCGAGTACCGCACCAGAGGCTTATCGCCGTTGATGACCCGCATTTTTTCGCCGAGAAGCTGTTTCCAAAGCCTTGCGTGGGTGGATTTTCCCGTACCGCTCAAAGCAAGAAACGCAACGCCCACGCCGCCTGTTTCGAGAACGACGCCGTGCATGAGAAAGCCTTCGTACTTCTGCATCTCGGCGGCGATCTTCCGATAGAGCGCCAATGTTTCGAGATAATATGCCGGATAATTTCCATCCTGCTCGGCGTTTATCTCCTCGTCCGACGCTTCCACAATGAAGTCGCAGTCCGCTGCCGCAGCGTCTGTCGCAATATAGTCCCGGCAGAAGGCTTCGGCGTATTTGTATTTGTTTTTGATCCCGACCGTAAGATCCGCCATTTTCAGAATGAACGCCATTCCGTTTCCTCCGAATGATTCCGTTTTTCTTCTGATTTCTCCGTTTTTTCTTCTGATTATTCCGGATTTCTCCGGTATTTCTCCGGTATTTCTCCGGAATTTTCCGACTCTTCTGCTCTTTTCGGGTATGAAAAAACAGCCGAAGCCTAAGTCCTATCAGCCGATCCGCCAGAGATTCCCCACGGTTTTCATAAGCTCCTCTTCGCTCATGCTCTGCGCGTCCTCGATGACGGTGATGTGCATATCGTCGGCACGGCTCCTGAGGCTCTTTGCAAAGCCCCCTTCAAGCGCCGTCGCCACCAGTACCTTGCGGGAATATTTGCCGCCGAAGCGTCCCGCCACGGTATTCAGCTTGTACAGCTCCTCGCCGTCGATGTGGCCGTTCTTGCAGGATACGAAGACGGGAATCATGCCGTGCATCATCATCACGTCGATCTCGTTTTCGGTATCGTGCTCCTTGGAGCCTTTGTGGATATCGCCGTCCCAGTCGATGAAGACGCCGTTCACGGCATCGCCGTAGATCCTCGTGCCGTCCTTATTCCTGGCAAGGAGCGCCGCCGAGCAGATCTTCATTTCCAGCACCTGCCCCGCTTTGATAAGGCACTTTTTGATCTGCCCGTTCTTGAAGGTCAGCGAAAGCGTTCCTGCATCGTGGTGACAGTCGGTAATAAGGCCGCCCTTTTGCAGTTCCCGGAATATATTGCCCGCATGGATGTACTTGGCATCGGAGTTTTTCAGGCTCTTTTTGATGCTTGCCACCGAAGCCCGCACCGACAGCGAGCCGTCCTCCGCCTTTCCGCAGCAGCGGCAGGCGGCATTGAAGACGCCGATCTGGGTATTCCAGCGCTTCACGTCCTTTTTGCAGATGCTCCACATAAGGTCGATATCCTTATGGAAATCGGGCGTCCAGTTCCACTTATGGGTACCCTTGCCGTTTTTGTCGTCGTACACCACGTCGCCGCCGTAGATGCGGATATTCTCCCGCACCGAAAGGCGGGGCGCCGTTTTCTGTTTGATAGTATGACCGTCCATGTCGCAGTCTCTTATCGTACCCGTGCCGATGTTGAAGCGGTGCATCTGCACGCCCTTCTCCTTATACCGTTCGGAAATGACGCCGGCGGCGAAGATGAAGGCGCTGTCGCCTCCCGTGAGGTCGAACACGCAGTCGCCGTACTTCTCCACCAGTTCCGAAAGTGACGCAATAAGGGCGTTCATATCGTTTTTATTTACGGTCTTGGTGATGAATTCCACCGAAAGTCCTCTTGCGGCGAGGACCTCCCGGTAGCATCTTGCGTGAGCGGCAAGGGCTTTCGCCTTATCCCCCACGAGGATGACTCTTTCGGGGGCGCAGGTGAAGCAGGAGCACATATTTTCAATCGAAAGAAAATCGTAAAACTCAATATACGTCATATTATTTCCTCGAAGGTACGGAAAATCAGAGACCTTTTTGAATTTCGTCCAATTCCGATATCATGCCGAAGAGCACCTCGATCGCCATGAGCATTCTCGGGATGACCTGTATTTCGTCCTTCTGATGGGCTCTGCCGCTTCCGGTGGGAAGGGACGGCACGTCAAAGCTTCCGGTATAGACTATGGTGCCGATGCTGAAGGCGCAGGGAAGATACCGTGCATAGGTGCCGCCGTTCATATAGAAGGGCTTTCCGTCTATACCGGTCACGTCCCGATATGCCTTGAGGATGGCGGCGACCGTCGGGGAATCCTCCGGGATCTCAAAGCCGTTTCTGTTTTCATAGTCTTCGATATTCTCTTTGCCGAAGCTTTCATAAAGCCTTTTATCCAGTTCTTCTGCACCAAACGCAGTGCCGTAGCGGATGTCAAACGAGATGACCGGCATACCGTCCTCTGTATCCGCCATGCCGTTCACCATGGTGAGACGTCCGAAATGGGGGTCGGTCGAGGCAAGCCCCGCTGCCTCGCCGAAGAAGGAGCCGACAAGAGCATGGATCTTGCGAAGGATCTTTTTGTCGTTCTCACAAAGAGACGGGCAGTCACACAGCTCCTTTGCAAAGATGCCGAGGGCGTTCTCGCCGTCATCCGGATTTGCCGCATGGGCGGCTATGCCCTTTACCGTGACCTTTATCACGTCGCCGCACTTTTCGGTTTTGAGCTTCTCGCACTTCTTTGCTCTTTCGAGGATTTCGGCATACAGAGCGTCGGAATACTTTATTTCCGATGCTATTTCATCCAAAACGATATTGTACGCCCTGCCGCCCTTTACCGAAAGAATATTCTCGAGCTTTTCGGGGTCTCTGTACCTGAAGCGGCAGATGCCCTTCTCGCCCAGCGACACCGGGAAGCCTCCGTCCGGCACGATGTTGATATTCGGTACTTTTGTTTCCTTTACGAACGCTTCCACGTCCTTCATGCCGCTCTCCTCATTCGTGCCGAGGAAAACGACGATCTTCGATTTCGGTACGAAGCCCACCGCTTTGAAAAGCTCCGGCAAAAACATCGCCATGACAACGCCGGATTTATTGTCGTCTGCACCCCTGCCGATGACGGCGTCGCCGTATATCTTCGGCTCGAAGGGCTTTGCATACTGCCATTCCGCCTCGTTTGCGGGCACTACGTCGGTATGGACGAAAATTCCGATGCTCTTCTCGCCCTCGCCGTATTCCGCAACGCCGTACTTTCCGTGACGGGGGACCGTGACGGTATATCCGTGCTTCTCGAACATTTTGCAGGCAAGGTCAAGACAGCGGCGGCACTCTTTCCCGAAGGGAGCGCCTTCGGCTTCCGGCTCGGACTTTACCGAAGGGATGCGTATCAGCTCGCAAAGAGCCTCGGTGATGTTTTCCCTGTTATCAAGAAGGAATTTCTTTACTTTTTCGGCGTAATCTGCGTACATAGGTACATCTTCCTTTCCAAATCAGTTCTAAAAAAACGTCCGCTCCGAAAAGGGAGCGGAACGGATGTATGTGCCGATAAGCCGTGTTCTGTTCCCGACAATCATCTATCTTGTCTTTACGTTACCGTAAAGCTCTCTGCCACTCACGGACGGCCGAGCAAGCCTTTCCCGCAAAACGCGGGAGCTCCGTATGGTGTTGCTTCGGATAGGGTTTACAGGAGTCCCCGGTTACCCGGAGACCCGGTGAGCTCTTACCTCGCCTTTCCACCCTTACCGTGAAAAATCACGGCGGTATATCTCTGTTGCACTCTCCCGGGAGTTGCCTCCGGCGGACGTTATCCGTTATCCTGCTCTGTGAAGCACGGACTTTCCTCACTCCGGTGAAGAGGTTTTCCCTTCGCCTTTTGCGCGATTGTCTCGGCACATACAAGATTATTTTACCATACTTTTCGCATCTTTTCAAGGGGGAAAGACGCATTTTTTCGCTTTTTGGCTTTTCACTTCGTCTTTTTGCCGATAAAAACGCACCCGTCAAAGTTTTTTGACGGGTAAAGAAAAAAACAGGACATCAATAAGAAGCGATCTCGCACAGAGCGGCGTAGGCTCTTTCGTAGTACATCCGGGCATTGAAGCCGTAGTAGGTACCGAGGTCCTTCCGGATGCCCGCCTCGATGCAGAGGGCTCCGGTGTAGCCGGTACTGCGGATATCCCGCATGATGCGCTTGAAGTCGAGAGCTCCGTCGAGGGGGAGCATATGGCAGTCGCCGTGGATGATCGGCACCTTGGTATAGCTGGCACCGTAGTTATCGTGGATATGGGTGACGGCGAGGCGGTCGCCGTACAGCGGGATAAAGCGCATACCGGGGGTACAGGTCGCCTCGTGACCGGTATCGTAGCAGAAGCCGAGATCATACTCGGCGGCAAACTCGCTCATGATGAGACCGAGCATTTCGGGGTACTCGAGGTTTTCAAAGCAGGGCCTTACGCCGAGGCTTACGGAATACTCGATGAGCTTTCGGAAGCGTTCGAGACCCGTGACGGTGCCGTGAGGCTCGGGGGCTCCGGCGGTACAGTGGATAACGGCCTTATCGACACCGACTTCGGCGATATCCGCAACACAGCGCATCAGCTTATTAAAATACATCTCGCCGTCTCTCGACTCGTCCCAGATGCAGTTGAGACCGCCGAAGGGAGCGTGAACGTAGTCGATGCCGAGACCGTACTTTTTCATAAGGGAGGCTTCGGTCAGAAATTTCTCTTTGTTTCCGTTCCAGTCAAGAAAGCTGCAGTCGAAGCCGGCTTTGGCGATGGCAGCAATATTCTCTTCCAACGTTTCGGGAACGCCGCCGGTAACACCGACGCCGAGCTTATTGTTATATGTACTCATAGCAGAATCCTTTTCTCATTCATATTTAAGTATGTGTCCCTTACTCATTCGCCGTCAGTCATGGTACGGAGCTTCTTTGCGGCATCGAAGGCTTTTCCGTAAAACTCCTCGGCAGAAAGGCTTCCGTAGAAGTCATAGGGCTGTTTATTCATGACCTCCAGCATGAGAGTTCCCGTAAAGCCGGTCTTTTTGATGTTCCGGCATACCTCTTCAAAATCAATGCTGCCGTCGAAGGGAAGACGGTGGAGGTCGTCGAGGTAGTTCACGTCCTTGGTCTTTCCGAGCCCGAGGTTGTCGTGGATATGGGTACAGAAGAATCTTTCACCGAACATAGGCAGATACCTGATGCCGGGCGTATAGGCGTATTCGTGTCCGGTATCGTAGCAGAAGCCCACGTGGTCGCTTTTGAAGGTATCGAGGACAAGGGCTAAGTGCCGTGCAAATTCCAGGTTTTCAAAGGCAAGATACACGCCCTTTTTTTCCGCCTCGCAGACCAGCTTTCCGAAGCGGACAAGTCCCATGTTCGAGGTGAGCGGTGCCCGGTTCGTATAGGTCGTATGGAGGATGACGTACTTTACCCCGACTCTCGAAGCCTCCCAGATGCACCGGCGCAGCTTCTCGCAGAACAGATCTCCCTTGTTGTCGGCATCGCTCCAAAAATCGTTCATGCCGTAAAACGGCGCATGAAGCGTCTCGATCGCAAGACCCGTTCTTTCACTTTGCCTTACGTATTCGTCCAGCTCCGTGCCGTCCTCCCACGAGATAAACGTGCTGTCAAAGCCGGCATTTTTGATGATCTCCATGTTCTCAAGCGCACTTTTTCCAAAGCCCGCACTCGCTATGCATCCAAGCCTTCTCATTGTGATTTCCTTTCACTATCTTGTATTATAATGGGGCTACTCGCCCCAAACCCTCGCCGCCTCACGATAGCGCAGGGCTACTCGCCCCGCACCCTCGCCGCCTCACGGTAGCGCAGGGCTACTCGCCCCGCACCCTCGCCGCCTCACGGTAGCGCAGGGCTACTCGCCCCGCACCCTCGCCGCCTTTTGAAAAAGGCGGGCGAAAACTTTCAAAGAGTCAAAGTCCATACGGACTTTGACGGGGGATTTTTTAGGATAATGGGGAAGTGCCTACTGTCTGTTGCGGCATAAAGCACCGCCGCAACAGAGGCGAGCGTAGATTTTGGTTCAAGCTATGAGCTTTACCGCTTGAATAAATGACGGTAAAGTGGAATAATACTCGGGCATCGACACTTAGAATTATATCTGAAGTGCATTCCCGAAGTGCCCGCGGGGGCTTCCCCGCTTGCCTGCGGGGGCTGCCCAGCTTGCCTGCGGGGGCTGCCCGCTTGCCTGCGGGGGCTGCCTCGCTCAGGAGGTGCGTCTTCTTTTTTGGAGCCTTATGTCGCTGCCGCAGAAGCGAAGCGACCGGAAATTACCGATCAGGCGGGAGGTGATGCTGTTTTCGTATTTGTCCGCTATGGCGCTGCCGTCGTTGAGGTTCGAGCTGACGATCATCGCCTTTCCGGCGCAGATGCGGGTGTTCAGAAGATTGTACAGCGCCGTCTGCGTGAACTGCGTACTGAATTCCGCCCCCAGATCGTCGATGATAAGAAGATCGCAGGAAAGATACTTTTCAACGCTGCTTTCCCCGCTTTTCGCCTTTGAAAATTTCTCTGCCTCATATGCCGCCAAAATGCTCTGCGACGATTCGTAGATCACCGAGTAGCCCTTTTCGATCACCTTTTTGGCGATCGACGTGGACAGATGCGTTTTCCCGAGCCCCGTCCCGCCGAGGAAGAGAAGATTTTCCGCCGCATCGCTGTTTCCGAAGGAGTCCGCATACTTTCTGCACTCCTTCAGGACGTACTGCATCCGTTCCCGATCGGAAACGCCGCCGACGTCCTTTTCAGTGCCGTAGTAGTCGAGGCTGAAATTGTCAAAGCTCTGCGAAGCGAGCATCCCGCCGAGTCCCGAGCTGAGATACGCTTCCTTCACCATGGCTCTGTGGTAGCATTCGCAGTAGCGAAGACCGTCGTACCCCGTATCCGAGCATTTGTCACACTCGTATTTCACGTCGGTATAATCCGCAGGGTATCCGCCAGAGGTAAGAAGCCTGTCCCGTTCTCCCCGTAATCTGACGCAGTTTTCATGGAGCGAAGCCACCGCCTTTTCCACGTCGCCGCCGCTGATGGCACACTCGTAGACCTTGAGCCCCGTTGCGGAAAGCTCACGGTCTATCTCCTCTGTCTGCGGGATCTTTTCATGTATTTCCGCTTTCCGTGCGTCGGCACTTTCCTGCGCCGCCTTGCGCTTTCTGTCGAAATCGGCACGCACCTTCTCGGCTGTTTCGTTTGAAAATGACATAGTTACCTCCGCATTTCAAGCATTTCTCAGGATCGCTTCCAATCCATTCTGCCATCATTATACATCTTTTCACCGCCTCCGTCAAGCACTTTAGACCAGTTTACACATAAAGTTCTGCTTGACCAACAATAATTTATATCAATTTTTGCTTGACAAGCGGAAAAATCTGTGCTATAATCCGATTGTTTGATTACGGATACCGTTTTTGACATAAAATAGTATACTTTTTTATATATTCCGTAAACATACAAACCGTCATCGGCAAATATGCTGAATATCGGGAGCAGGAAGCGGTACCGAAAACCGTGCCGATTCTGCCCGAAATGCCGTCGGAAATCGGGCGGCAAATACAAGAAAGGAAGGCATGATAATGGGTAAATATTTCGGAACGGACGGCTTCCGGGGAGAAGCCGGCGCAGGTCTTAACGTGGAACACGCCTATAAGGTGGGGCGTTATCTCGGATGGTACTACGGCAAGGAGCACAAGTGCCGGATCGTCATCGGTAAGGATACACGGCGCTCCAGTTACATGTTTGAATACGCTCTGGTGGCAGGACTCGTTGCCAGCGGCGCCGACGCCTATCTTCTGCACGTGACGACAACGCCGTCGGTGTCCTACGTGGTGCGCACCGACGATTTCGACTGCGGCATCATGATCAGCGCCAGCCATAACCCTTATAATGACAACGGCATCAAGCTCATCAACAGCCGGGGCGAAAAGATGAGCGAGTCCATCATCGCCGACGTGGAGGCGTATCTGGACGGTGCTCTTTTGGAGGTCCCCTTCGCCGTCGGCGACAAGATCGGATGCACGGTGGACTACGCCGTCGGACGAAACCGCTACACCGGATACATCATCTCACTGGCACGGCACTCCTACCGGGGCTTCAAGGTCGGTCTCGACTGCTCCAACGGCAGCACGTGGATGCTGGCAAAGTGCATCTTTGATGCTCTCGGCGCTCATACCTATGTCATCAACAACGAGCCAAACGGCTTCAACATCAACGAAAACTGCGGCTCCACACACATAGAGGGTCTTTGCGATTTTGTAAAGAAGAACGGTCTTGACATCGGCTTTGCCTTCGACGGGGATGCCGACCGCTGTCTTGCGGTAGACGAGAACGGAGAAGTCCTAACCGGCGACAACATCTTATACTTGTGCGCCTGCTACATGAAAGCCAAGGGCGAGCTGGAAAAGAACGTGGTCGTGACTACCGTCATGTCGAATCTCGGGCTGTACCGGGCGCTGGACGAAAAGGGCATCGGCTACATAAAGACCGACGTGGGAGATAAATACGTCTACGAAGCCATGTCGAGCGGCGGCTACCGTCTCGGCGGCGAGGAATCGGGGCACATCATCTTCTCGAAGTACGCCACCACCGGCGACGGTCTCATCACGGCGCTCAAGATCATGGAGGTGCTCATCGAAAGCAAGCTCCCCGCCTCCAAGCTGTGCGAAGGCTTCGTCCGCTATCCCCAACTCACCCGCAACGTGCGGGTAAAAGACAAGGGCGCAGTCTTAAGCGACCCGGATGTGCAGGAGTCGGTACGGCTTGCGGAAAAGACGCTCGGCGGCGACGGACGCATTTTGCTTCGTAAAAGCGGCACCGAGCCGGTGGTGCGGGTCATGGTGGAAGCCCTCGGCGGTGAGCTTTGCGCCTCCCTTGCAGACAGGGTCGCCGACGTCATCCGGGAAAAAGGGTATGCCGAAGAATAAAGGGGCTTCGTCCGTGTTTTTATGAAAACAACTTTTGCATCTTGCCAGCTTTGCAAAGGCTGTGCGATACCGGGAGGTACGCCTCGGCTGAGTCGGCTTCTGCCGGGGCTCTCCGTTCCCTGCCATTTCCCTGCCCTCTACAAATCACCTCTTTCCGCATTTTCCTTCGGTCAAAAACAAAACGGCGACAAAGCACTGCTTTGCCGCCGATCTTTTTTGCACTTTTCTGCGGAGCCAACTTTCTCAATTAATAAATTGCCCCCCAAAAGGGCAGAAAAAGCGGGACAGCCTTGGCTGCCCCGCTGTATTCTTATATTTGTTCGGACTTTTTTGTCCGCCGGTCACACTAAAACTCAGTTGATCTTCTTGCCGAGGAGCTCATCCCAAATCTCGTAGAGAGCGTCGCCGGTTCTGGTGTAGGTATGAGAGTTAGCGGACTCGAGAACATCATAGTAGAACCAGTCGGTGGACTTGATGTCGCTGAAGGTGATAGCATCTTCATGAACACCGGTGGAGTCTACGGATCTGCCGAGCATACGGTTGATGATGGTAACAGCCTCTGCTCTGGTGAGGATGCCGTCGGGATCGAACTTACCGTCGCTGTAGCCCTTTGCGTAGCCGGCTTCGGCAATCTTGAGGATGTCGGATTCTGCCCAGTGACCTTCAAGGTCGGTGAACATGGGAGCGCTTTCCTCGGTAAGGCTTGCGAATCTGGAAACGATGGTAGCGAATTCAGCTCTGGTGATGAGTGCTTCGGGCTTGAAGGTACCGTCGGAGTAACCCTTGATGTATTCGCCGTTTGCGATGGTGGAGATAGCCTTGTTGGACCATCTGTCATCCTCAACGTCGGTGAACTTGTTTTCGGAAGCTGCGAGCTCTTCTGCTACTTCTGCACGGAGGAGTCTGTAGAAGATGGTAGCTACTTCTTCTCTGGAGATACCGTTGCCTGCCTTGAAGGTTCCGTCCGGATAACCGTGGATGTACTCAAGGTGCTGTTCGTTATCGAATACTTCGCTGATGTACTGACCGTAAACCTTTGTCTGACCGGTCACCTTGGTTCCCTGCGGAACGGGATTGGTGGTGCAGGAAGGATCGTAGTACCAGCCGCTGAATCTGTAGCCCTGTCTTTCGGGAACCACGATGGTATCCATGTCAATGGCAACGCCCTTGTCGCCGGTCACCGTCTTGAATTCCTGACCGTCAAGAACGAGGGTAACGCTTGCGGGCTCTTCCTTATCGTCGGTTCTGCCGCCTCTGGTGCTGCTTCCGCCGCCGCCACCGGTGGTTTCCTTGATGGTAACGGTCGCACTGATGTCGGTTCTCTCGCCGTTGAATTCGCCGAAGCCGTCGGTCTGCTTGCCGTTATAGGAATCTTCGAATACGCCGGAGCCGTCCGCATTGCGGTGCTCGGTGTAGCCCTCGAAGGAGCCGATTACGGTGTACTCGCCTGCCTTAGTGAAGGTAACGCCTTCAACGGTGAATTCGAGATCGGTAAGACCTGCTTCGAGGTTTTCCATAAGCTTGCCCATCGTGATACCGTCGACGCCGTCTTCTACGGCGTGAATCTTGATGGTAAGCTTATTGCCGGATGCAGTTCTCGATACTTCGGTGAAGAGAAGCTTTGCAGCCTCATTGAAGCCGAGCATGGACTTGGAATCGGCAAGGTATTCTGCAGGGATCTTAGCCTCTGCGGGATACTCGATGGTGACCGTGAACTCGTTCTTGATAACACCGGCTGCGAGCTTAGCCATAGCCTCTGCTTCAAGCTCAGCGTCATCGCCTGCGAATGCCTTGACAGCATCAACACCGACCTGATATCTTGCGGTAATCTGTTCCTTAAGAGCCTCTGTATCAATAACAGCCTTGAAATCAACGACTGTTTCAGCGGTTCTCTGGATAGGACCATTCACAAAAGTAGAAGAGGCAGACTTCTTGATGAGCATATCCGTGGGAACCTCAAACTCGGTGGCGCCTACTACGGGTACACACTGAACAGCCAACAATGCGGCGATCGCCAATGCGATCAGATTCTTTTTCATTGTATACACTCCTTTTACGTATTATGATACGTAGATTAATTATACGTTGGTATTATACAACACTCTTTCGTGTTTGTCAAGTACTAAATCACAATTTTTGTTAAAATTTCTGATTACGTCCTCACCGAGCCGACGGGCAATCTCCTCGGTCGCTTCCACGAGCTGCGGCGGGCGCTGTGCCATACCGTGGGTATCCGACGCCAGCACGATGTTGTTTCCTTCCGTGACAGTCTTCAGCCATTTTCTTCTTGTGAAAAAGGAACCGAAAAACAGATCGGTGTCGAGCTGGATCGGGAATCCGAACCGGGCGATCTTTTTGAAATCGTTCCCGAACTGCATATACCTGTTCACATGGGCAAGCACCGGAACGATCCCAAGATTGATGCCGATCTCCTGAAGCTCGTTGTAGACGTCGCCGTCCCAGCGTTCGTTCGGCAGCTCCACAAGAAGGCTTTTCGTCCCCGTATAGCACAGCTTTTCCAGCTCCTTCATCCGGCACATACCGTTGAAGTAGGAAACCTCCGCTCCCAGCACCAGGTCGGGAAGACGGGTGCCGTTTTCCCTGGCGGCACCGAGCAGCTTTTCGAGGGATTCTTCTCTTTTTTCGAGAAATTCCGAAATACTGCACCGTCTGAGGCTGAAATGCGGCGTTGCGCAGACAAGGTCGATGCCGCTTTCTTTCATAACGGAAAGAACCTCGCAGGACTCCGCCGTATTCCGGCAGCCGTCATCGATTTCCGGCAGGACGTGGCTATGTATGTCTTTCACTTGCGCACCTCACATTTAACAATACTTTCCATTCGGGCGACCCGGGACTTTGCAAAGTGCAATCCTTTTCGCAGGGTCATCCCGGGTAATACTTGCTGAACATCTCTTCCTTTTTGAGACGCTTTTCCGCTTTGTATCTTTCTTCGATCTCCGATATGATAGCGGTGCTTTCACCGCTCTCGTCGAGGATCGCCCGAAGCTCGGCAAGCAGACTGTTCATTCTCGAATTGCACTCGTTCTCAAGGGCATTTCCCCGCTCAGTGACTTTGTTGATGAGCGGGATCAGATTGTCGAAATTCTTACGCTTGGAGGCGGGCATTGCCCAGTATTCGCCTCTTGCTTCCTCCACAAGGGCGTCGATCTTCGTGGCAAATTCCGCCTTGAGGATGTAGATGTTGGCGATGACGGTATCCTTTGCCGCCGCAAGCTCCTGCTGACGGGTTGCGCTTTTGCCCGTACCGCCGCCGAGGAGATCGACGATCTCCGAAAGCTCGGTCTTGCCGCTGAGGATATCCTTCTTCTGCGCCTCGGTCAGCTGATCGAAGCGTCCGTTCATTTCGGCTTCACCGACGCCGGTCATTTCAGTCACGATCTTTATGACCTCATCCTTGGTGCGCATTCCGCCGCTGCTTATCTTAGCGAGGGTCTCTTCACTGGGCATCGAAATGATTTCCATACCGGAAAGCGCATTATACGCTTCGCCTGCGACCTCGGTCACAGCCTCCTCGGGATCGACCTTGCCGGCAAGAACGTCCTTCTGTCTTTCCTCGCTGAGTTGATTTTCAAAGCGTTCGAGCACCGTATCGTAAGGCACGTTTCTTGCGTCGGAGGCGATACCGACGAACTGCTCCTCACTGATGGTTCCGGAAGAGATGAGGCTCTTTTCCTCGTCGCTGAGCTTTCGTGCCTTGGCAGTCGCCGCCTTCTCCTCGGGATTGTAGCCGAGGATGATCGCTACGGCTTCACTCTGCGAGAGTTCACCGCTGCCGAGCTTTGCTCTTGTTTCATCGTCGAGCTCGGTAATTTCGGTCGTGGTGATCGAGCCGAGGAGTGCCGACGTCTTTGCATCGTTTTCACTCTGCTTTACCGCAATTTCCTCCGGCGTGGTATTCCGTGTATTGAGCCATATCGAAATCCACTCCCGGTTGGCAGCCGCAAGATAGGCGCCGACCGCTATGACCACGAGGAGAACTGCCGCTGCGACCTGACCGATCCGCTTGAGCACCTTGTTCCCGCGAACTTTTCCGACTTTTTTCTTTTCCACAAGCTTTGTGTCCTTTCCGGAAGACGAACCGGTTTCGTCGCCGTATTTGGTGTTATACTTATACTTATATCGGTAACCGTTTCTGTAATTGTACTTATAACGGTAGCTGCCGTACTTGGAGAAGGGGTTGAAGCTCCGGTCGGTCACGTCGTTGAAGACGAAGCCGAGGATCTTTCCTCCCGCAAATTCGACCTGCCGGACGGCGCTGGAAACCGCTTCCTTCTTGGCGAAATTTTCCCGGACGACAAACACCACGCCGTCGATGTCCTTGGCGAGCACGCAGCCGTCGATGACGATGTTGACGGGAGGCATATCGAGGATGACAAAGTCGTATTTTTCCTTCACCGTCTCCAGAAAATCATGCATCATTTCGGATTCGAGCATCTGGGTCGAGTTCGGAGGGATGTTGCCGGAGCAGATGATATCCACGCCGTGCTCGAACTTCGTTCTTGTCGCTTCTTCCGTCGTACAGTCACCCACGAGCAGGTTGGAAAGTCCGGGCGCCGCCGTTTCGCCGATCAGCCGATGGACCTTGGGCTTTCTCAGGTCGCAGTCCACCAGAAGAACCTTTTTGTCGATTTCGGAAAAAGATATGGCGAGGTTCAGGGCGTTGATACTCTTGCCTTCGCCGGCGATGGTACTGGTCACCTCGATGACCTTGCAGCCGCCTCCGGGAAGCGAAAACGTCACGTTGCTTCGGAGGGTATTATAGGATTCACGGATAAAGAAGTCCGTTTTGTTGTCGAGGATGTACTGTCTTTCCTCGGCAAGCATCATCTCATGAGATTTTTTCTTTGCAGTGCTCATTTCTTCCTGCCTTCTCCTTCCGTTGATTTCAGCTTGTAGGCGTCGTAATCGTATCTGGACGAGCTTCTGTATGAATAATTTTCACGTCTTTCCCGAATCTGTGCAAAGCTCGGCATCTTGACAAGGACAGGTGCGGAGAACGAATGCTCCAGATCGTCCTGCGACATGACTCTCGAATTGAAGAGGAACAGCAGAACGATGATGAATGCGGCGATACCGCCGCCGCCTACCATACCGAAAAGAAGGTATTTCGTGTAGTTCGGGAAGGAAGTGTTTGTGGGTACCTTGGCATAGTCCACGATTTTTACGGCGCTTCCGACGATATAGTCGGGGATGATCTGCGGCGCCATATCCGCAAGGATATTGGCGATCCGCGCCGCCTCACGGGGATCGGGGTTGGTCACGTTGATATAAAATATTTCGGTGTCCTTTTTGGAGGAGCAGTCGATCATTTTCTTGATCTGTTCGCCGGTATACATACCGTTGCAGCGCTCCGACACCTCATCCAGCACCTTGTTACTGGACATGAAAGCAAGGTAGGTCTGCACAAGGGACTTTGCGGAGTCAAGGTCGGAGGAGTTGATCTTCTGAATCTGGCTCAGCACGTCGCTGGAGATGTTGCTGACGTACAGGGAAGCATTCGCCGTATACTGCGGCTCGATGTTGTTCTTGGCGTAGCCGTAGGCGCACACGGCGCAGACGATCGCCGCAAGAACGACGATCCACGCCTTGTACAGAAGGTCTATCACCAACTGTTTGACGTCGATCTCATAAATGGTTTCGTTGTTCATCTGACGTTTCCTTTCCGCTTGGAGGAGGGACGCTCCTGCGCCGCCGGCGCCGCTTCCGCATCCTCTTTTCTGTTTTCTTTCCGAACGGTACGGGAATGTTTTTCCCGTTCTGCGCAGGGAAAGTTATTATCGTTCCGCCTTTTTGTAGGTAGGCACGAGCTCAGCCAATGTCCTCATCAGGTTTTCGGTATCCTGCGCCTCTGCGAAATCACGGAGCTCACCCAGTTTTTCCCCCAGCCATTCCGCATCGATCTTCTCGGGCTTGTCCACGAAGACCTTTTCCGAGCAGGTTTTTGTGACCTCCAGCTTGTTCACGAGGAGTTCTTCATACATCTTTTCGCCGGGGCGCATACCGATGTACTCGATCTTGATATCTCTGTCCGGCACAAAGCCCGACAGGCTGATCATCTTCCGGGCAAGGTCGGCGATCTTCACCGGCTCACCCATATCGAGCACGAAGGTCTCCCCGCCCTTTGCCATACTGCCGGCGGCAAGGAGAAGCTCTACCGCCTCGGGGATGGTCATAAAGTAACGGATGCATTCCGGATGGGTAACGGTCAGAGGTCCGCCCGACTTCAGCTGTTCCCGGAAAAGCGGGATCACCGAGCCGTTGGAGCCCAGGACATTGCCGAAGCGCACCGCCGCAAAGTCGGTATCGCAGCGCTCGTTGGCGCTTTTGACAATCAGCTCGCAGGCACGTTTGGTGGCTCCCATGACGTTGGTGGGATTGACCGCCTTGTCGGTGGAGACCATAATAAACTTCTTGACGCCGTATTTGGCGCTCATCCCGACCGTCACATAAGTTCCGAAGATGTTATTCTTGACGGCTTCGATGGGACAGTCCTCCATGAGAGGCACGTGCTTATGCGCCGCCGCATGGTACACGATGTCCGGCCGGTACCTTGCGAACAGAGCGTCCATCTGGACACGGTCTGTCACCGAAAGGACCTCCACGGCAAGATTCGTAAACCCCTTGCGCCGCAGTCCCATCTGCACCTCGTAGGCACCGTTCTCGTACACGTCCGCTATGACAAGGAGCTTCGGCGAGTAAGCGGCGATCTGCCGGCAAAGCTCGCCGCCGATGGAGCCGCCGCCGCCGGTCACCAGCACCGTTTTTCCGCTGATAAATTCCTTAAGCATCGGCAGGTCGATGACTGCCTTTTTCCTTCCGAGCAGATCCTCGACGCTGACGTCCCGCAGCATGGTGAGATTCTTTCCGGGGTTGTTCATGTAGTCGGCGTAGTGAGGAAGGATCTTCACGGGGATATTCAGCTCGGCGCATTCTTCCAGAATGGCGGCTTTCTTTTCCTCATCCACGTTATAGATGGCAAAAATGACGATCTCGATGTTCTCGCTCCGGCAAAGCCCGGCGATATCCTTGGTAGTGCCCTTGATCGGTACGCCCCGAAGGCTTCGTCCGACCTTATCCATTGCATCGTCCACGATGCAGACTGGATCGTATCCTCCGCCGCCCGACGTTCTTTCAAAGTCGGAAAGAAGCATCTCCGCCGCATTGCCGCCGCCGATGATCATCAGGCGCTTGCCGTTCTTTTTATCGTGAGCGGGAAGCGTCCCCGGCGTCTTTCCTTTTTCGCCGATATAGGCGTATATGTACTGATGCAGGGCGGCATAGCCGATCCTTGAAAGACACCACAGTGTGATGTCGATGGTCAGCGCCACAAGGCACAGCTTTGCGCCAAAGCCGATAAGCGGCGTGATGACAAGAAGCGGAACCGCCGCCGCCACGATGCAGCCGATACCCTTCAGAATCAGCATGCTGTTGGGATACCGCCAGATCGAACGGTATATCTGCGTCGCTTCAAAGGCAATGATATGGCAGACGAGCCATACTCCCGCAAGAGAAAGAAGCGAGAGTCCTTTTTTATCCGGACTGAGATTGGTAAGAACGGCGGCGCCTGCAAGAGAGAGGAGCGCTATCGCCCAATCCACGAGCCTCAGAATCCATATCTTCAAAAGCTTCAAATAAACTGTTCACCCCTTATCGGAAACGGCGCCGTCCATTCCCTCGAAAGCGCCCGGCAGGCAAAAATCCGTCCGGCGTTTTTGGCTCTCTGTCCCGATGAAAAATCAAAGATCGCAGGCTCCGAAAAGCGTCGGAATACCGCTTCTCGGCAGCCGTCATTCAGGAGGATACTCTGCGTCCGCTCACGGCTTTTCACCAAAACAAGAAACACGAACGCACAATAACACTAATGTACACTATTATGTAGAATTATATCACAGCTTTTCGGTTTTGTCAACACGCAGACGACCTTTCAAGCAAAAAAGGTTGTTTTTCCCTGCAAAAATCAATGGGGTCAAAGGCAAAACAGGGAATCGTCGACACGGCAGGCAAAAAACGTCGAATAATGAAAAAGTTTCCGTCGATACCGGCTGCTTTTTCCCGGTGCAGAATACCCCGGAAATTCCGGACGGAACGGTTCTTTTCCGGCAGTCGTACGGCGCTCCTTACCGGGACATTTCGCAAAGCATCGGGAGCCGTTTTTCGCAAGAAAAAGGAGAGCCGCAAAGCACGGCTCCCTGCAAAAAAAGATGATCTATAAAGCAAATCGTGTGCCGACAAGGCTCAGAGGGCGTTTTCGCCGGGTCTTATCTCCCTCGGCTCACCGTTGACGCTCACCCATACCGTAAGTCTCGACGGATTGAAGACGTACTTTCTTTCCGCCGAAATTTCCAATGCCTCCGCCGCCTTCACGTAGTCGTATATTTCGATGTTGGTGGCGTACCATACGGTGGGATCGCCTCCCGCCTTTCTGCAGAACGCCTCCATCTTATAGAGGTCGTTACCGTGGTCGGGATCGAATTCGTAAGCGTGACCCCAGATATAGAAGGTGGGCATATTGTAAACTCTCAGGACTCTCTCCTCCATGAACCTTCCGTAGAGTCCGTCAAGGTCGCCGTTGTGGTGGGTGGTGGGGTGCCACAGAAGGAAATCCTCGGGGAGATTGAAGTCCCCGGTCGAGCGGGTGGTTCTCGCATACTTCATGCCGCAAAGGCGGGCGACCCGCAGTACCTTTTCGTCGTAGTGCCCGAAGGGATAGGACATGCCCCGGACGGTATAGCCGCCAATCTCCTCGATCCTTCTCCTGTCCTGCATGATCTCGTCGTAAAGTTCAATCTCCGGCACGTTGTGGAGGCACGGGTGAGTCAGCGTATGCACCGACATTTCGTGGCCCTTGTAGAGGAGCTTCGCTTCTTCTTCGCTGTGGTTTCTGCCCTCTCCTATGTTCTTGGAGTTGACGTGGAAGGTGCCCTTGAAGCCGTAGGCATTGAAAACGCCGATTAGCTCGGTATCGTACTTCGGAGCGTCGTCGTAGCTCATGGTGATGGCTCTTGTTTTTCCCTCGGGGAAAAGATTGGTGCGGATGATCATGGTTCAAAACTTCCTTTCCGTTTGCTTGTTGCATTTTTGTCTGTTATCGTCCCCGTTCCGATGCTTTTCCGGCACCGGAGGCGGGACTGTTCTTTCTCTTTTCGTGGGACTGCTCAGATATTTTCGGTTCTTTCCGACATCACCCGGAAGACGCCGTCCTCCATCCGCAGATGCACGTCGCAGACCTCGAACGCCGCATTCTTATGGGAAATGAAGAAGACGGTCTTTGTCCGCAGCGCCGCAATGTTTTTCAGCATCTGTTCCTCGGTGGCGATATCGAGAGCGGAGGTGCATTCATCGAACAGAAGCACCGGGGCGTTGTCACAGAGGGCTCTCGCCACGGCGATCCTCTGGAGCTGTCCCTCGGAAAGTCCGGCGCCTCTCTCGCCGAGCTGGGTGTCGAAGCCGTCGGGGAGCGCAGCGATAAAGTCGTAGGCGCAGGCGATCTTCGACGCCTTGATCATCTCCTCGTCCGAAAGAGTGGGGTTTCCGAATTTTATATTATCCGCAATACTGCCGGAAAGAAGGAAATTTCCCTGCGGCACGTAGGCAAAAAGCGGTCTTGCGGCGGCATTGATGGGCATCCTGCCGCTGTCCGTCACGGCGTACAACTCGCCGGAGTTCTGCGGATAAAGCCCCAGAAGGAGCTTGAAAAGGGTGCTCTTTCCGGTGCCGGAAAGTCCGGTCATGATGACGGTGGAGCCCTTGGGGATCACGAAATCGGTATCGTGAATGATGGTCTTTTCCGGGATATAACCGAAGAACAGCTTCTCGGCGTTGAAGGAACGGATGCTGCCGTAAACCTTTTCGGCGTCCATGTCCGAGGTCTCCTCGTCGGGGTAATTCTCCAGCTCCATGATACGTTCTGCCGACGCCTGCGCCGAATAATACTGGGTAATGAGGTTCGAGGCGTTGGAGAAGGGCTGTGTCACATTGGAGACGATCTGCAGAAAGGCGGTGAGGGTACCGTAGTCCATCATGCCGCCGGCTATGCTGACGGCACCCCATACGAGGGTCGCATAATAAGCGGCGGAGAAAATGAAGGAGGTCATGCCCATGGTGGCGTTGTGCACTACGTTTCGCTTGATTTTCAGACCGTAGACCTTGTCCATGCGCTCACCCAGCTTCTGCATGAGGGGCTTTCTCGAAGAGAAGGTCTTGACCACCACCAGATTCTCAAAGCATTCCTGAGTAAAGCTCTTGACCTCGCCGTTCGCCTTCTGCACCTCCTTGTGGAGTTTTTTGAAGAAGGGCTTGAAGATCAGCGACCAGCAAAGGGCGATTAGTCCCACGCCGATGGCGATGAGGGTGATGAAGGGACTGAAGCGGGAAAGGGCGATGACGCCCGCCACGATCTTCGTGACGACAGAGAGCGCTCTCGGGATGAGATCCACAAGACCGGAGACCACCACGTCCACGTCGCCGCTGAAGCGGTTGAGAAGGTCGCCGGAATGGTGCTTCGATATTTTCGCATACTCCTTGGCGGTGACTACCTCGAAGAAGCTGCGGCGGAAGCGGATCTCGAGCTTTCCGGTGATCCGGGTGCGCATATAATTCTGCAGCATGGACACGCCGAGCATGAAGAGGACGAACAGAATGAGGCAGATGCCGCCCTTCACGATCTCCGCTTTTTTTGCCGCCATATTCAATGTACTGCTTGTGGCGGCGTTAATCACGTTTCTCGACAGAAACGCCGGGATCAGATAGCTTGCCGAGGACAGCATAGCGAGAAGGCTCAGGAATATGAGGGCGGGAAGCTGCCCCTTCATTCCCTTCCACAGCCACTTCATCGTATCGGCGTCGGGAATAAGGCGCTTTTTTACGTCGGCGTTTCCCATGCCGTAGGACATTCTGTCAAACCGTTGGTTCATGAAAAGGTCACCTCTGTTGTTCGTTTTATCTGTCAGAATTAAGTCGGAATTGATAGAGAAAGCGCAAGGTACGCGGCTCTGCGTCAGGGGCGCTATGGCAAAAATGCCCTCATGCCACATTGACCGGTTTCAGTATAACACTCTTTTACTTCAAAATCAATAGAAATCAATAGAAATCAATAGAAATCAACAGAAATCGGAAATTCGGCAAAAACTGCTTTGCCCGGTTTTGATTTCTCTTTTGCATTTTCTCCCTCTCCGCAGTAAAGCAGTAAAAAAAGGAGCGGCGACGCCGAAGCACCGCCGCAAACCGACGCCGAGCCGGAAAAGCCCGGAATATCGGAATCATTCCTCTACAAAGCCGCTTGCGATCATGTTTTCGATCGCCGCCGCCGTATCTTTTTTTGCCGAATCGAGATCGACCTCGTATTCCCGGGCAAGCTCGCAGGCAATTTCCTCTGCGGAAAGCCCCTTTATAAGCATGTCGAGAATTTCTCCCGCCGTGGAATTGAGGCGGAACATTTTTCCGTCCGAACCGCCGGTCACGGGTACGACCACCGTCGCATTGCCGATCTTTCTGGAAACGAATCCTTCTTTCAGTTTCATTGCAGTACCCTTCTTTAACAACACTTTTCTTTGATCGGAATTCAGAGCAGTATGACGGCGCCTTACTCGTCTTCTTCCTCGTCCTCGTCCTCTTCCTCTTCCCCGTCTTCGTCCTCACCCAGCTCAGCCATGATCCGTCTGTACTCCAGATCTCTTTCCACCGGGAATACGAAGATCAGCGCAAGATACAGGGCAAAGACCGGAATGATGGCGGAGAGTCTGCTCATGCCGAGGGTCTCCGGCAGCATCACCGGCATATACAGCGCCGCATAAGCATTCCCCGCCGAGCCGAATATCAGAAGCTCGCACACAATGAGCTGAAGGGCGAAGGTAACGAGCTCGGTCACAAAATAGCTTTTCAGCTCATCCACGCTCTGCAGATGCCTGCGCATAGCCGACGCATTCAGAGAAAAGAACAGCAATGCCGATAAAGCCGATAAAAACAGCGGAACAGCCTGCGTGTCGCCTACGATATTCAGCGATATAAGGAGAAAAAACGGCAGAGATGTGGCGGTGCTGATGACGAAACCACGCAAAAGCCTGCTGAATTTCAAATTGATACATCCTTTCAAATAACCGTTCAAAGCGCACCGATGCGGGTCCATCGGTAAATCGCAAAAGACGTTTTCTCACGCTTTGCCGATGCGCTCTGTCTGCGGGAAAATCAGCCCTTGATATAGACCGCACGCCCGGTCTCATCGTCCACCCATTCCACGTCAAGCCCGAGACCCTCGGAAATGGCACGAACGGGAACAAGGGTCTTGTCATTCACGATGATGGCGGGAACACGGCTGGTCAGCTTCGTTGTCTTCTGGGTGAGAACGTCGGTAACGTAGATGTCGGGCGAGTCAATGGTGACAGCCATGATAAGGCTTCCCTTCGTGGCAATGACCATCCGTCTGCTCTCGATCCACTCCACCTTGGCGCCGTAGGTCTCGAAGATCTTGCGCATGGGCACCATGGTCTTGCCGTCGATGAGCTGAGCGGGCGTATAGTTTCCGCTGTTCGACACGAAATGGATCTCGGTACCGTTGTAATAGACCGGGAACTGGAGCGGATATTCGTATTCGTATTTGTATTTTGCGGCGTTTGCGGCGACGCAGGTAAGAGCGGACAGAACAGCCGCCATGACCAGTGCAGCGATTTTTTTCATCATCTTCATTACTTCCTTTCGGTATCGGACGAAGCAAACGCTCGCACGTCTTCTCCATCGTCCTTCCGGCAGCCGGTACGGAGCTTGCCGACGGCGCACCGGGAATCATTATGAATCATTATAGCATAGAAAAGCCCGCTTGTCAACTGAAAAATGTGCTGCCCCGTTTCTTTCGCCTCTGACCCGCCTTTTGACTTTCGCCTTCGGTTTGCCGATCCGGAAAAGGCGCAAAAAAAAGGAGGACGGAAAATCCGTCCTCCCGATTTTGCTTATTCTGTCTGATTATTCAGTATAGTTCGAGGGATGATAGGTAACATCGAGCGCAGCCGTGTTGTCAGCAGTAGCCTTAATCTCAACTGCATCGGACATAACAACGGAATCATCCGAGAGAACGAGGTAAGCCTTGAGCGGAACAACCGTGTCAAGATCGAGGTCGGAAACGGTTGCAAAGAACTTGCCGTCAGCTTCGAGAACGCTTGCAACTTCAAGGGATTCGAGAGCGGGAACATTGTTCTCGTTGTCGATATAGTAGAAGCCGAGGCTCTTGATGTCGGAAACCTCAACATCGGTAGCGTCGAATACGAATTCAGCCGCTGCTGCGTACTTTTCGGTCTTGTCCTCGGTGTAGTGACCGTAGAGAACCTCAGTGTTTTCAAGCTTGAGCTCGGGAACTTCGGGAGCAACGCCGTTTACGGTAACTTCCGCATCGTAGCAGGTCATTTTGGGGAAGATACGGTCTTCATAGGTCATCTTTCCGCTGTCCTGCCAGAATACGAAATAGGAGTTGGGGTCAACGATGGAGGGGTCTTTGGGGCTGACAAGCGTACCCTCTGTATCAATGGCAAAGGAGTATTTGCCGGAGGGAGCATCGTCTGCTACTACAAAAGTAAGTTCGGCAAAAATAGCACCCGTCGAAACAGTGGGATCCTCAACCATGTCGGCATCATTGGAAGCAGGACCGTTTTCAGAGAGAAGCCAAGTCATATCAATATAACCGTTCTTAGGATTGCTGAAGCCGCCCATTCCGGATGTGTCATAGTTGACAACAGGAGTAGCATTGGACAGGAATTCCTTCTTGGTGCCGGACTTGCCGTTGTCCTCTGCTTCGGTTTCGATAAGCTCGAATACATCTGTATCATAGAGGAGTCTGAGTGCACCGGTGTTAGGACCTTCAGAAGCATAGTACCAAATATCTACGTGAACTTCGTCGCCTATTTCATAGGTAATGTCATCGGTAGTGACTTCGATGACCGATGCATACTTCTCGGTGGGAATGTCATATCTGCCGACCCACTTATAATAACCGAATCTGTCGCCCCACTTCTCGGTAATGTCGGGGGTATTCGCCGAAACTGCGAATGTACAGCCGAGCATAAGAGCTGCGGCGAGTACAGCGCTCAAAAACTTTTTCATTTTTCTATCCTCCAATAAAATAATGTTGTGTGATCTGCCTTCTTATCCGACAGTCACCTGCTGCAGCAGTGTGCAGCCAAGAGAAATAACAGGGGATTTGCCGGATTCACGCAAGGTTGTCTTTGATGTTGTTGAAGTCAATATCACCAACATTGAAGCTATCAAGTCCGAAGAGCGTGGAATCGAGACCGCTGGTCTGGATAACGTCCTTCTTGCTGAGCTCAACTGCCTCAACAGAAGGCTTTACGTAAGAATTCTTCATAGTGCTTAACTCCTTTTCGTATTAAAATCACGACATACGGGCATAAAAACCCAATGCTCGTGTTATTATGTACAGCCATTTTACCATCAAATTGAATTTTTGTCAAGTACCTAAGCAGAAATATTGCAAAAACCGGCGTACTTTTGTCATCTTGCACAAGGAATTCATATATAAAATGACAACAGTGCCCATATATAGATGCTGATTTACGGCAGATACACTATTTATTTGTTATATTTTTACATTTTACGGTGTCCTTCCGAGGCAGACGCAGAAGCGGCGCTTTCAGCGGAGCCTCAGATTCTCGTCGTCGGCGCCCTTTTCTATCTTTACGATCTTCACGTAGTAGCTGATCTTATCATTTACGGTGATGAGCACCCTCTCGCCGGTCTTTTTGCCGAGAAGCGCAATGCCGATGGGTGATTCGTTGCTGACAAAGCCCCGGAGTGCGTCCTCCCGCATGGTGGTGACGATGACGTAGCTCTCTTCCTCCTCATCCTCCTCCACGTATACAGTCACCCGGTCGAAGAGTCCCACGGTGTCGGCGTCGGCGGTGAGCTCCACCACCTCGGCGGTCTTGATCATATTTTGCAGAAAGCGGATCCGTCGGTCGTTGGCGTTCTTCTCCTGCTTGGCGATATGGTACTCGGCGTTTTCGCTCAGGTCTCCGAAGGCTCTGGTGCGGACGACCTCCTTGAGCAGCTTCGGACGGAGCACGCAGGTGCGGTACTCGATCTCCTCCTGCATTTTTTTGATATCGATCTCGGTGAGCTTATCGTTCATTTTGCATTCGTTCCTTTCATATCTTTATAGTGCTTTTAATAATGCTCCTTCTTGTAATGCTCTTTACCAGCAAAGGCGGACATTTTTATTTCCGGAGCCATTATACACCCTTTTCTTTTTGGAAGCAAGAGTTTTCCGTCTGAATTTCTTCTTCGTCTCTTGATTTTTTCGTCCGGATGCGGTACAATACCCATAGTCGGAGCCGTTCTGCGCCCGTATTCTCCGAGGGGACGTTCAGACAAATCGGACAAAGCAATATTCTGTTGGACGAGGGCAATATAATGGCTTTACATTTGCCGCCGGATATGTTATCATCCTTTTTGAGAAAGAGCGGAAAGCCGGCTCTGTTTGCACGCTGTCGCTATACACCACTATGTAAGAAAGGAACATTTCCCATGAACACAAACACCAAACCCAAAACGAAGAGGCTTTTCATTCTCTCCGCCGTTTTCTTTGTTCTATTCCTTCTGTTCACCGTCGCCGTAAAGCTGGTGGACGTACAGCCCGCAGGGCCTATGGGCTCGCTCGTGGGCTTCGGAAAGATCAACGCCGCCTTTGCCGCCGCCTTCCCGTACAGTGCGCTTTGGTATGACCTCACCGATTTCTGCGGCTACATCGCCATCCTCGTCTGCGTGTTTTTCGGCGCCGTCGGCGCTTATCAGCTCTTTATAACAAGGAAGAGTCTTCTGAAGGTCGACCGGGACGTTCTGTATCTCGGCGTCTTCTACATCATCGTCATCGCTCTGTATGTCGTCTTCAATCATTTTGCAATCAATTACCGCCCCGTCATTCTGGATGCGGAGGAAGGTCTTGAAGCCTCCTATCCCTCCTCCCACACCATGCTGATCATCTGCGTGATGGCGACCGCCGCCATCGAGGCGTGGCATCGGCTCCGGAATAAGAAGGCGCTTTGCGGCATACTGACTGCTCTGTGCGTTTTCCTTCTCGCCTTTACGGTCATCGGAAGACTCATATCCGGGGCGCACTGGCTCACCGACATCATCGGAAGCTGTCTTATCTCCGCTTCCCTCGTCTGCCTGTTCGCCGGGGCGTTGGGGACGATCAAAGACTGACTTAATTCTCAAAAAGTACAAAGCTTAAGGAGAAACGAGCATGAAAAAACCTCAAGGACAAGATCTGGCTTCTCGGAGAGACCCCCGGCTCGCATCACGCCGTGACGGGATACCGTCTGCCGGGCGTGAACAAAATGACACCCATGGAGGGGCTCGAATTTTTCGGCATCCGCAATCTGTGCCGGATGAAAATGCGTGTCGATACGGGACTCAGCTATCTTGACGACCCTTACATCGCGGGCGATTCCATGGACAAGTGCTGTCTGTCGCTTCTCGGCTCAGCCATGTGGCGTCCGGCGCACGGCATAGACGACCGGGATGAGATTCTGGAGCTTGCCCGCAGGGATAAACGGATCGTTGCGGCAATAAACGACGATTTCATGACGCAGGACAGACCCAAGATCTATACTCCCGCCGTTCTTCGGGAACAGAGAGAAGCCCTGCATAACACGTTGGAGCGTCCTCTGGAGCTCTGGTCGGTATTTTACGAACGGGATATGCAGAAGGATATATATGCGCAGGCAAAGGAATTCGATCTGACCACCTTCTGGACGTGGTACGGCGAAAACATCCCGGATATGGAAAAGAATCTCCCGTGGGCAAGAAGTCTTACAAAAGAAGGCAGAGTCATTCTCGGCGTCTATATGTACGACTACGGCAACAGCCGCATACTCAGCGACGACGCCATGAGGGCTCAGCTCGATTTTGCCTATGAAAAGCTGGTATCCGGCGAGATCGAGGGCGTGATGATCTGCTCGAACTGCTGTGCGGACATCGGGCTTACGACGACCGACATCACAAAGAAATGGCTGGGCGACATGACCGAAAGCGTCTGACGGGGCACCAAGCGAAAGTACGTAACAGTAAACATACAAATACATTTACATACTCAAATACATACTTAAGCAGGGAGGAACAACAAAGATCATGGACTACAAGCTTTATCCGAAGAACAAATCGGCATCTCTCGATACGGAACTGTTCAAGAACCCCACGAGCGAGTACAGAGGCACTCCCTTCTGGGCGTGGAATTGCGTCCTTCGGGAGGATATGCTCCGCTTTCAGATAAGAGCCCTGCATGAAATGGGCTTCGGCGGCTTCCACATGCATTCGAGAACGGGCATGGCGACGCCGTATCTTTCCGACGAATTCATGCAGCTCGTGAGCGCCTGCACCGACGAAGCGAAGAAGAACGGCATGCTGGCGTGGCTGTACGACGAGGACAGATATTCCTCCGGGCAGGCAGGCGGTCTTGCTCTGCAGGATCCCCGGTTCCGTCAGCGGCGCATGAGCCTTACCGACACAAAGTGCGAGGGCGTGCAGGACAGGGAAACGGCGTACAGAAACGGCGGCGTCTGGTTCCTTGCGGCGTATGACGTAAAGCTCGACGACGGCGGCTGTCTTCTCTCTTACAAGCGCATCGGTGAGGATGACAATGCCGAGGGCAAAAAGCTCTACGCCTACTGCATCGCCGATGCAGACAGCGGCTGGTTCAACGACAAGTGCCACATCGACTCTATCTCCAAGGAAGCCATGGACGAGTTCATCCGCATCACCTACGACGCCTATAAAAACGCCGTGGGCGATGAATACGGGAAGGCGATCCCCGCCATGTTCACCGACGAGCCGCAGTACGGTAAGTTTGAGAAATACGACGAGAGAAGGTCCGAGAAGGCGCACTGTGCGTGGACCTACGATTTCGAGAAGACCTATGCCGACGAGTTCGGCTGTGATATTCTCGACACCCTCCCCGATATCTTCCTCGACAGAGCGGACGGCTGTCTTTCCCTGCCCCGCCACCGCTATTTCCTTCATCTTTCAAGGCGCTTCGCCGAGGCGTTCCTCGACAACTGCTCCGAGAGATGCGAGAAGGACGGTCTTCTCATGACGGGGCACCTGATGGGCGAAGGACACCTGCGCACGGTAACGGAATTCGTGGGCGACCCGATTCTTTCCTACCGGAGGATGCAGCTTCCCGGCATTGACATGCTGGGCAATTCCATGGAGCTGGAGACCTGCCTGCAGTGCCGCACGGCGGTAAGGCAGTACGGCAGAGAAGGCATGCTTTCCGAGCTTTACGGCGTCACCGGCTACGATTTCGGCTTCCGTGACCACAAGTTTCAGGGCGACTGGCAGGCAGCCATGGGCGTGACGGTGCGGGTACCGCACCTTTCGTGGGTATCCATGGAGGGCAACGCCAAGCGGGACTACCCCGCCACCATCAACTATCAGGCTCCGTGGTATAAGGAATACAAGGCGGTGGAGGATCACTTCGCAAGGCTTGCCACGGTGCTGACCCGAGGCACGCCGGTCTGCGACGTGGCTGTGGTAAATCCCATCGAATCCTTCCGCCTTTTCTTCGGTCCCGATGCGACCAGCGCCGAAAAGCGGGAGATCTACGAGGTACAGAACGGCACGGGCAACGTGCTCACGAATATGCTCCTCTTCGGCGGCATCGACTTCGACTATCTGTCCGAGGCGCTTCTTCCCGAGCAGGGCGCGTCCTCAAAGGACGGCGTTCTGTCCGTTGGGAAAATGAATTACCGTGCGGTCTTCCTCCGGGGCAACGTGACGCTCCGCAGGACCACGGTCAAAACCCTTCTTGACTTTGCAAAGGCAGGAGGCCGTGTCATCGTCGCCGGCGCCGCTCCGGAATACGAGGATTTCGTTCCCGTAAAGGACAGCGAATTCCTCGGCACGCTTCTCGGGCTCTGCGAGTATGTACCCCTCGAAAAGAGCAAGGTCCTCGGCGCTCTCGAAGACCTCCGCCGCTTCTCTCTGAAGAGCGAGACCGGCGCTCTTGCCCCCGCAAAGCTGAGTCAGCTGCGGCAGGACGGCAAGGTGCAGTACCTCTTCACCGCCAACGCCGACCGGGGGTATCTGTCCGGCAAGGTGGGAGCGGAAAATATCACTTATGAGGTAAAGGGGCACAAGAAGATCACCCTTCTCGATACCCTCACCGGCGGTGAAGAAACGGTATCGACCCGCTTCAAGGGCGGCAGCACCGTGTTCACCATTCCCTTCTACTCCAACACAAGCGTCCTTCTCCGTCTTTCCGATTCCGAAGAAGAAACGGCGGCAGAGCGCAAGGACACAAGAAAAGCCGACAGAGTGATCGATTTCAGAAAGCCGGTCGCTTACAGCCTTACCGAACGCAACGCCTACATCCTTGACCTGGCGCAGTGGTCGGTGAACGGCGGCGAGCTGCATCCCGAGGAAGAGGTCCTGCGTCTCGACAACCTCGCAAGAGCCGCAGTCGGTCTCGGAAGACGCTCCAATCATTCCCCGCAGCCCTGGTGCGTCAAGGCGGAAAAACCGAGATACAGCATCACCCTGCGCTTTACGGTGAACAGCGAGCTCGAGGTCCCGGATGCGCTTCTCGCCATCGAGCGCCCGCAGGACTGCCGCATTTTGTTCAACGGAACAGAGATTGACAGCACGAATATCACCGGCTTCTATGTGGACGACTCCATAAAGACGCTGCCGCTCCCCACAATCCCCTGCGGTGAAAGCGTCCTTGAGGTGACTCTCCCTCTCGACAAGAGAACGAACACCGAGTGGTGCTACATCCTCGGCAATTTCGGCGTGAGAGTCCTCGGCTGTGAAAAGACCATCACGGCGCTTCCCGAAAAGCTGGGCTTCGGCAGCACCGTACCCCAGGGACTTCCCTTCTACGGTCATTCGGTGGTCTACAAGACGGAATTCGACCTTGAAAAGCCCTCGGATATCGCCGTGAACATCCATCGGTATTCCGCGCACCTTCTGCGCCTGTTCATCGACGGCGAGGACGTCGGCACCATTGCCTATGCACCCTACCGCCTTGCATGCGCCGGACTTTGTGCCGGAAGGCATACGCTGGAGATCTGCGCCTTCGGGAACCTGCAGAATACCTTCGGACCGCTCCACTTCTGCGGAAACGACAAGAACACCGGACCCGACAAGTGGTACACGGTGGGCGACCGCTTCTCCTACGAGTACAACCCGAGAGAATTCGGCGTACTGTCCTCCCCCGAGATCGAGGTATACGAAAAGAATTAAGCGGCAGCCCTTCCCGAGCCCCTGCGTCACCCTATCCCCGCTTTGCCTCTTCGGGAAAGGCGCAAAGACAGACTATGCTTTTTCAATAGAATATGCATAAATCAGGTGCACCGTTTCGCTTCAAAGCAGGCGAGGCGGTGCATCTCTTTTTCTTATCCTTCTCGGCGGCAGATCATTGTCGGCTTTTTGAACGCCGTTTATGCATCATATACGCATATTTATATACAGATGCAGAGCTGTTTTCCCCGTTCCGGATTTTTTCTGCACTTTTTTCGGATTATCTATTGACAAATGGCAAGAAGTGTTGTATAATTTATGCAATTTCTAAATTAGTTTGCATAAATTTTCAATATATTCACTTCCTCCCAAGCGAACATGGCTTCCGCAGGAAACCGGGGAAGCCGCTGTAATAGACGGAATATCGGAATAACGAAGACGAACCGGGAAGGAAAATTCCCTCAACCGGTGAAAGGCAGGATCGGACCATGAAAAAAGTCTTTATCGACGGCAGTGCCGGCACCACGGGACTGCGGATATACGAACGGCTCGGCGAGCGGAAGGACATCGAGCTCATAAAGCTCACCGAAGAGCTCCGCAAGGACACGCAGGCGAGAAAGGAAGCCATAAACAAAGCGGACATCGCTTTTCTCTGTCTTCCCGATCCGGCGGCGGTGGAAGCGGTAAGCCTCTGCGAGAACCCCGACACGGTGATTATCGACACCTCCACGGCGCATCGGTGTGCCGATGGCTGGACCTACGGCTTTCCGGAGCTGACCGGGCTGAGAAATAAGATCGTATCCGCCAAAAGGATCGCCAATCCCGGCTGTCACGCCAGCGGTTTCGTTTCGCTGGCAGCGCCTCTTACCGAGGCGGGGATCCTGCCCCGGGACGCCGCACTGTCCTGCTTCTCCCTCACCGGCTACTCCGGCGGCGGCAAGAAGATGATCGCCGACTACGAGGATATGGACAACTACTCCTCCCTCATTGCGCCCCGGGTCTACGGGCTTACGCAGGTACATAAGCACATGCCGGAGATGGCGAAGTACGGCGGTCTTTCCGTCCTGCCCGTTTTCTCCCCCATCGTTTCCTCGTATTATGCGGGCATGATCGTGGTGATCCCGCTCTTTGCAAAGGACGTAAACGGAAGCATCGAGGACATAAAAGAAGCCTATGCCGAATATTATCGGTGCGGCATGGTGAAATACGTTCCGGACGCCGATGAAAACGGCTTCCTCACGGCGGCGGCTCTGGCGGGAAGAGACGACATGCAGATCAGCGTCTTCGGAAACGAAGAACGGATCACGCTGGTATCGAGATTCGACAACCTCGGAAAAGGCGCTTCCGGCTCGGCGGTGCAGAACATGAACATCGTCATGGGCGTGCCCGAGGACACGGGACTCGTCATCGGCTAAAAGACAGACACCTAAAATTTCAGATCGAAAGGAATAGGAACCATGGCCATCACATACATTTCCGGCGGCGTCACCGCCGCCAAGGGCTTTACCGCCTCCGGCGTACACTGCGGCATCCGCAAAAACCGCTCAAAGAGGGATCTTTCGCTGATCTGCAGCGAGGTACCCGCCTCGGCGGCAGCCGTTTACACGACCAACCTTGTAAAGGGCGCTCCTCTCACCGTCACGAAAGCACATCTTGAAGACGGCAAGGCGCAGGCAGTCATCTGCAACAGCGGCAACGCCCACACCTGCAACGCCGACGGCATCGAGATCGCCGAAAAGATGTGCGATCTTACCGCAAAGGCTCTCGGCATTTCGGCAAAGGACATCGTAGTCGCTTCCACCGGCGTCATCGGACAGCCTCTCTGCATCGATCCCATCGCCTCCGGCATCCCCGCTCTCGTTGCCTCTCTTTCGGACAGCGGCAGTGACGAAGCCGCCGAGGGCATCATGACCACCGACACGGTACTGAAATCCGTGGCAGTTGAATTCGAAATCGGCGGCAAGAAGTGCCGCATGGGCGGCATCGCCAAGGGAAGCGGCATGATCCATCCCAACATGGCGACCATGCTCGTATTCATCACCACCGATGCGGCGATTTCTCCCGCCATGCTGAAAAAGGCTCTCAGCACCGACATTGCGAACACCTTCAACATGGTCAGCGTCGACGGCGACACCTCCACCAACGACATGGTGACGGTGCTTGCCAACGGTCTTGCCGGAAACAAGGAAATCACCGAGGACGGCACCGATTTTGCCGCCTTCATGCAGGCGCTCAACAGCATCACGGTTTACCTTTGCCGGCGCATTGCCGGAGACGGTGAGGGTGCGACAAAGCTTCTGGAATGCAAGGTGAGCGGTGCCCTCGATGAAAAGGCGGCGAAGACGGTAGCCAAGAGCGTCATCTGCTCGAGCCTTCTGAAAGCGGCTATGTTCGGTGCGGACGCCAACTGGGGCAGAGTCCTCTGTGCCATCGGTTACAGCGGTGCGGCGGTGGACGTAAACAAGGTGGGCGTCTTCTTCGAGAGCAAAGCCGGGAAGATCGAGGTCTGCAAGAACGGTGCGGGCGTGGACTTCTCGGAGGAAAAGGCGAAGGAGATCCTCTCCGAAAGAGAGATAGACATTCTCATCACCCTCGGCGACGGGGAAGCTTCCTCGGTGGCATGGGGCTGTGACCTGACCTACGATTACGTGAAGATCAACGGAGATTACAGGACCTGACGGGACAATCGTCCGTTATTTGAGCGTTATTTGAGAGATATTTGAAAGAAACGAGGATCCGACATGGACAATACATTTTCCAATCTTCAGCGTGCCGAGGTACTGACGCAGGCACTGCCGTACATCAAGAGATACGTAGGAAAGATCGTTGTCGTAAAGTACGGCGGCAACGCCATGATCAACGAGGAGCTGAAGGCGCAGGTCATGGAGGACATCGTCCTTCTGTGGCTCATCGGCGTAAAGGTCGTTCTCGTACACGGCGGCGGTCCCGAGATCAGCGAGCTGATGGCACGCCTTGGCAAGAAGCCGGAGTTCATCGACGGTCTTCGTGTCACCGACAAGGAAACGGTGGACATCGTGCAGATGGTACTCTGCGGCAAGGTCAACAAGACCCTCGTCAATCTTCTCGAGAAGAACGGCGGCAGAGCGATGGGCATTTCCGGCATCGACGGCAATCTCATCGAATCGAGCATGAAAAGCGAGAAGCTGGGCTTTGTCGGAACCATCAACAAGGTGAACATTGCCCCGGTCACCGACCTTCTCGAAAAGGGCTACATCCCCGTGGTATCCACGGTGGGCTGTGACAAGGAGGGCAACACCTACAACATCAACGGCGACACGGCGGCATCGTTCATAGCGGGCGCCCTCGGCGCCGAAAGACTCATCATGATGACCGATATTTCCGGCGTTCTGCGGGACAAGGACGATCCGTCGACCCTCATCACCGAGCTGACGGTATCCGAAGCCGAGGAGCTGAAAAAGCAGGGCGTCATCGCAGGCGGCATGATCCCGAAGGTGGACTGCTGTGCCGAGGCGATACGAAACGGCGTTAAGAACGTCATCATCATGGACGGCAGAGTGCCGCACTCCATCCTGATGGAGCTTCTCACCGACGAAGGTGCGGGCACCATGGTGACCGGCTGAGAGAAGCCGTCACCGCACAAATTCTGATTGATACAGCACACGGCAAAAAGCCGTTTTATCGGAAGAAGGATACAGATATATATGAGCATCAATGTAATGGAACGTGACAAGCAGTACGTAGCGGGGACGTACAACCGTTTCCCGGTGTCGGTGGTATCCGGCAAGGGCTCCGTCTGCTATGATGAAAACGGCAAGGAATACATCGACATGGGCTCCGGCATCGGCGTGACCTCCTTCGGCATCGCCGACGACGAGTGGCAGTCCGCCGTGATTTCTCAGATCTCGAAGGTACAGCACATGTCGAACCTTTACTACACCGAGCCCTGCTCGCATCTTGCCGAAATGCTCTGCGCACGCACGGGGATGAAGAAGGTCTTCTTCTCGAACTCGGGTGCCGAGGCGAACGAATGCGCCATCAAGGCGGCAAGGAAATACGCCGCCGAGAAGCACGGCGCCGACTGCTACACCATCGTGACGCTGAAAAACAGTTTTCACGGAAGAACCATCACCACGCTTGCCGCCACGGGACAGGATCATTATCACGAATTATACCGTCCGCTTACCGACGGCTTTGTGACCATTGACCCGAAGGACGAGCTTTACGACCTGCAGGCAATCGCCGCCCACACGAAAATTGCGGCGGTGATGATCGAGTGCATCCAGGGCGAGGGCGGCGTGATCCCGCTTGACCCGGCATATGCAGCGGCTCTTTCCGAATGGTGCCGCATGAAGGACGTTCTTCTGATCGTGGACGAGGTACAGACCGGCAACGGCAGGAGCGGTGCGCTGTACTGCTACATGAACTACGGCATCGAGCCGGATATCGTGAGCACGGCGAAGGGTCTTGCGGGAGGTCTTCCTCTCGGAGCGACGCTTCTCGGCGAAAAGGTCGAAAACGTCTTCGGCTTCGGCGACCACGGCTCCACCTTCGGCGGAAACCCGGTATGCTGTGCCGCCGCCGTGTCGATCCTCAGCCGTATCGACGATGCGCTTCTGAAGGAAGTGCAGAACAAGAGTCAATTCCTCTTCGACTATTTCTCGAAGTGTGAGGGTGTCGAGTCGGTGTCCGGCATGGGGCTCATGATCGGTCTGCAGACGACGAAGCCCGCCGCCGACGTGGTGAAGAAGTGCATCGAGCTCGGCGTTCTCTGCCTCACCGCTAAAACCAAGGTGCGCCTCCTCCCCGCCCTGAATATCCCCATGGACGTGCTGGAAAAAGCCGCCCGCATCATTGCGGAAGCCGCTAAATGATTATTTATGGGGGCTGCTCGCCCCCATGCCCCATCGCCGCCTTTTGAAAAAGGCGGGCGAAAACTTTGAAATAAGCCCAGGTCCTTTCGGACTTGGGCTGTGCTTTTTCTTACGAACTTTTAGGTGTCTACTGTCTGTTGCGGCATAAAGCACCGCCGCAGCAGAGGTGAGTAAAAGTGTTTTGCGGTTAAATTGAGTTTTGCCGCTCGGATTTATGGCGGCAAAGCGGGACTATACTCGGGCATCTTTAGTGCCGGTTTTAACTGAGGTAGGGTCTCGAGGTGGCAGCGGGGCTTCCCCGCCTATCTTGGAATAATCAGGTTCCTGCGCTCGGAGAGGCTTTCCGCCTCCATGAGGCTGTTGGCACGTACCAGAGCCTCCGGAGGAATGCGATACTTTTTCGCAACCGACCATACGGTGTCGGCACTGTCCGGATAGTAGATGATGTACTCGGATCTGCTTCGCCGCACCTCGTTCTGCTCGTCGATGCTCAGAGCGGTCACGGAAAGAGCGGAGGCACAGCGGTACAGAACGGCACGGCAGAGAAGTCCGAGGGTGCATTTCACCTCTCCGTTCTCGATCGTACATTCGACGTGACAGACATAAAGCGCCGCATCGTACTTCGGCTTGTCGGTTTCCGCCGTACCCGAGAGTCTGAACCGGTACGGCACCGAACAGACGGCGCTTGCGGGAGCGCCGAGATCGCTCGTTCCGGTAAGCGAAAGCTCGACCCTTCCTACCGCCCACGTTTTTCCCTCCGAGACCTCAAGACCGACGCTGCAGGACACGGGCGTCGCAAAAAGCAGCTTCGTGATGCTCCCGAGCTCCGTCCGTACCCGCTCGGTGATCTCGGCGCTTTCGGTAATCATGCCGGAAAGGGTGTCGTAGGACTGCTCCCGCACCTCGCACGTGCAGTCGTGGCAAAGGCAGAATACGTCCTCCACCACACGGCACCCGACACTGCCGTACAGACGTGCCGTCATCTTCGCCGTGATGTCTACCGCAATGCCCCGACCGTCGCCGTAGCTGTCCCGCACGCTTTCGCCGCTCACCGAGCCGATACAGAGCCGCGCGGCGCACAAGGGCGGGGCGTCCTCCGTGGCGACCGGCGTTTCACCCGAAAAGGGAAGCTCCTTTGTCAGAGAAATGTACTCCGTCCCCTCCGGGTTTTCCCCCGCAAGGAACATGCAGTTCACAAGCGCCTGCCCGCTCACCCTCAGCATACCGTCCCGCACCTCGCAGGACTGTACGCAGAGCGAGGCGTCGGTGTAGACGACCTCGTCCGCTCCCGGCATCTCCCCGTCAAGCGGGATCGTCCCCGTGACATGAAGATCGCTTTCCGACGTCTCCGTTACGTCGAGGACCGTTACCTGCTTTTCAAGAAGCTTCAGCTCTTCCGCCTCCGAGGGACAGAAGAGCTCGGCGCACCGCTTCGATACCACCTCGCATTGCAGACGGATGACGCTCGAAAGCTTCAGGCGCCGTGTTCCGGTGTTCTGCGCCGTGCCGAGAACGGGACAGACGCTCACGTCCGCAAAGCCGCCGCCCGAAAGGATCGCTCCCAGCCCCTTTATCGGGAAGGTGTGCGTCCCCGTGTCGGTAAAGACGGCGCACTTCATCCGGTCGTGGAAATCCGACACGTACAGCACGCTGTAGGTGATATGCACCGATACCGTCAGAGCGTTTTCCTCCGCCGTCTTCTCCGCCGTGCAGGCATAGACGTTCACCTTCACGATCCTTGCCATGTTGGGCAGGTATTCGGGAATGCTGTCCTCGCTCGAAAGTCGGATCTCCGCTTTTTCACTCGTGGTCTTTTCGTATACGGGAAGGTTGTTTTCCGCCATATTCATGTCCTCCGTTCAAAGCTTTTTGCTTTTTGTAAAGCCTATGCGGCGTCAGGCGGAAATATTCGTCCCGGCGGAGGCTCGGATCCTCCCGTCCCCTACAGCGACAGTACGAAGAAGACCCCGGCGGCGATGAGAAGGATGGCTTCCACAAAGACCAGCGCTCCCGAGGGCAGTATGCAGCAGAGGATGATGCTGATCCCGAAAGCAAGAATGAAGATGCCGACAAGGGCGGCGAGCTTTTCCATGGCGTTTATCCTTTCATGGCTTTTTTCTTTTTTGGTATATTTGGTATAATAATATGCCGGGAATGGCAAAAATGCCATAAAAGCCGCCTCTTTTGCAAAAAAAGCACCGTCTTTTCCGGGAATTACGCAAAAAAGAAAGCCGGAGAGAAATCTTCCTTCTCTTCGGCTCTTCGGCTCTCCGGCTCTCCGGCTCTCCGGCTCTTCGTGTCTCTTATTTATTTTATTCCTGTCTCTGTTCCGGATAAGCATTGATAGGCATAAGCCCCAAAAAAGCGACACAATTGAGTATACTTTTCTCCATTCCGTGCAAAAGATGCAAAAGAAAAGAGAGGTCAATTTCCGACCTCTCCCGCACGGCAAGCTTTTATCTGTCTTCCCGCATTTTACTCGTCGTAAATCTTTCCCATATAAAGAATTTTTGCAAAGGATCTGTAATCAAGACTATCCCAGTCAATTTCTTTACAAAACATGTACTCATCATCTATCCAGTTACCTAATTCGCCAAGGTAATCCGTTATGGTTTTGTTTTTCCATTCATCCGGGTGGTCTTTTGCATCCATTGCAAGCTCCATAACAAATTGAATGAAATCCTCCAAATCCTTTATACTTTTTATTTGTTCGGCAAGATCGTTCATAGCCTTATCCTCCTTACAAATTGAAATATGTCTCTTCGCAAAAGTCTATGGGGTAAATTCGGCGTTTTACGATTTACCCTTGAAATCGTATTGCCAAATCAAAACGGTCTGTTTGGGGCATTACAGAGCGTTACAGAGGCATCCTCTCCCCGCTTTCGCAAAAAGCCACCCGTGGGCGGTGCGGTGCGGGATGCCCTCGGCGTGCGCCCTTTCCCGCTCGACGGTCTGCCCCGCAGGCTCGCCGTTTTCATCGACGATATCCGGATATTCCATAGCGTTTCCTTCAGCGTTTCCTTCAGCGTTTCCTTTTTTGTTTTTTTGTTTTTTGTTTTTGATGTTTTTCGTCCTTCAGCGCTTCTCTTTTTCCCCCGAAAGCCACCCCTGCACCGTTTTCTCGACGCTTGCCCAGCCTTTGCACCGCACAAAACTGCCGTTCGGGAATGCCGCTTCCCGGTTCCACGGGCGGTCGTACACCGCCGTGCGGCAGGCTTCAAAATGCAGAAGATGCCCGAAGGCGGCGGGAGAATCCTCTATGGCGATATCGAAGGGGAGGCGGTACAGCTCCTCAAGGGTCATGCCGAAGGGAAAGTCCCTCCGGGCATTGCCTCTGCCGTATTTATCCGCAAAGAACAGCGGCGCCCGGGAAAGTCCGTGCCCGTCAAGCCACATTCTTGAGGGCTCATACACGTCGAAGGGACGCCCGGTGATGACCGAGACCTCGTGTCCCCCGTCGATCCACCTGTTTATCACCCTCGAAGCGCCGGGGGTCTCCCTGTAGGAGAGAAGCGTTTCGGCTTTATGCCCTTCCTCCATCAGCCGCCCGTACTGCTCTTTACTGATGCCGAACGCCTTCTGCAGGTCGAAAAAGCGCACCTCCCGATAGGGGATATCTATGTCGAAAAGTTTTTTTGCAAGAAGGGTGAAATTTTTTGCCGTCTCGCAGATCACGTCGTCAAAATCAATGTATATCTTCATCTTTTTCCCCCGGTATCCGATTTTTCCCGACATCCGAAGCCGAAAGCAGCCGCTTTCCCCGGAAAAGCCCTGCGGCTTCAGCCGAGGATCCACATCTTCACAACGCCCACCGTTTCCCGAAGATAACACGGCAGCGCGCCGGTAAGCGGAAGCCCGCCGTGTACGTGGACGGCGTTTTCAAAGCCCGCCTCCTTGGCGTAGTGCATGGCTCTGAAAACGTGGAAGCCGTTGGTGACGATGACGACCCGATAGTCTTCCCCGAAGCGCCCGTCCGCAATTTCCCTGGAGAAGCGCATATTTTCGAGCGTCGACCCGGCTTTTTCCTCGAGGGCGACCGAGCTTTCCGGAACGCCCGCCGAAACAAGGTATTTCTTCATCGCCGAGGCCTCGGTAACGGTTTCCTGCGCTCCCATGCCGCCGGAAACGATGATGAGGGCGTCGGGGTTCTTTTCGTAGTATTCCGCCGCCGCATCAAGTCTGGCTTTCAGCACCCCGGAGATCCTGTCCCCGTGTACCGCCGCTCCGAGGACGACCGCCGCCTCCTCGGTATAGTCGGCGTTGTCGCAGTGCCCGTACACGCCGAGAAGGACCGCAAACAGAAATTCGAGAGAGAAGCCGAGAACGACCGCGGTATTCAGCCACCTCGGGAGTTTTTTGTAAAAAATGCCCCAAAGGATAAAGAAAACACCGACAAGGAGCGTCATCAGAACGCCCAGATTATAATTCGATACCCCCAGCGCATACACGCCGGAAAGAAGAAAAACGGCGCCGAGGATATACATGAGCAGGGACAACATAGACCGTACTGCGCTCCTTTCCGCTGTCTCGTCTTTCAAAAAAACGGCACTTTACCGAAGAAAGCGCCGTTTTATTCTTTTTCGCTTTGCCTTACTTTTTCGCCGTTTACCGCACCTTGATGACCGTCACCGTTTCGGGCGGGAAGACGTATTTTTCGGGAAGAGCGCCCTCGTAGATCTTCGCCATCCGATGAGCGCCGCCGATAAGATATATCTCGCACGCGGTGTCGCTGATGCCGGTGAAGTACAGCCGTGCCGTGTGAAGCTCGGTCTCGTAGGGGTTGTAGTTGGAAACGGCGACGATGCCGCCCTCCTCCGCTTTCGCTCCCACGACGTACAGATGATCGGCGTCGGTGTCACAGAGGACCTCGGTGCCGCACTTTTCCAGAAGCGAAAAGGCAAAGAAGGGATAGTAGCCGTTCTTGCGAACGGTCTTGCCGTCTTTCTCTCCGAAAAGTCCGCCGTCTTCGCAGTTTCCGCTGATAAAGGCAAGATCCACGGGGGATCTCTGGATGCCCGCAAGGCAGGACGCATAGAAGGACGCTCCCGTAAGGCTGTCCCGCAAAGAGCCGTTCTTTTTCGCATCGTCCGGGTATTTCACAAGGCTCCATTCGCTGCAGACGCTCTTTGCGTCCCGAAAGCCGTACTTGTCCAGAATGACTCTTGCGGCATAGACGGCGTTCATGAGCTGCTCTGCCTTATAGCAGGCGCAGCGCCACGAAAGGAAGTCCAGCGGGATAAAGCCGGAGTCGCAGAGAAGATTATTGAGGAAGGCGTGTACCCGGTCGGAAACGGGAGAGGCAAAGCCGGCGCCGCCCACGAGGATCCCGGGGAAGGCTGTCTTCACGGCGTGGGCTGCATAGCCGTACAGACGGTACAGCTTTTCGTCCGAAAGAGAGGCGCTCTCGGGAGAAACGTCCGGATAAGGCGCAATTTCCACATAGGCGGGAGCGCATCCGTTTTCCGAAAGAGCCTTCACGATGAAAAGGGCGACCCTTGCCCATTTTTCGGCGTTCCCGGCAAAAGCCTCCGCATAACGCTCGGTGAGTGCAAGACGGAGATACAGCGACGCTCCGACCCTTTTCGTTTCCTTTGCAAGAGAGAGGAGCGGGGAAAGCCCGTAGCTTCCGGCGCTCTCCCCGTCGGCGGTAAGGTCCGGGAAAAGGGCGTCCACCGTAAGGTCTTCCCCGCCTGCGGATATCACCTTCGGCGAGAGCGCCGTAAAGTATTCCTCCGTAAGGTCTTCCGCCCGGCAGCTGCAGAAGGCACACAGGGGCTTTATGCTTCTTTCTTCCCTTGTAAAATCACAGAATAATTTTTCCATTTCCGTTTTGTCCTTTCGATATGGCAGGCAAAGGCGGAGGACGCCTCACTGCACCAGCTCGTCGGCGACGGTGGAGATGCCCATGGCTTTTACGTTCCTGCCGTCCCCGTCCCGGATGGCGGTGAGACGGATATGCTCACGGCGATAGCTGCCGTCGTTGTCCCGGGTGCGGAAAACGCCCTCGGTGAAGCGCACGCCCTCAAAAAGCTGCTCGTACATGTCGATGTAGCGGTCGGCGTCGTCGGGATGCACCGCCCCGGAATCCACCCGGGAATAAGGCACGTCGGCGGTCACGATGGGTTTGCCGTCGAAGCCCTCGGTGTAAAGCTGGATGACCGTCCTCGTCCTGAGGTCGTATTCGTATACGTCGGTGCCCGCAATGGCGGCGACCGCACGAAGCCGTCCGTCGCTGAGGGAAAGCTCCCTCTTTGCTTCGGCAAGCTCTTCGGCGAGCCTTTCCGCCTCGGAGCAGTCGGACATGGTGCCGCTGACGGCGTCCACGATGTCGTTGTCGTCCCGCACGGCGCAGGCAAGGACGGATACCGCCGTTCGCTCCCCGTTTTTGCCGAGGATGTGCATGGTCCATTCGTCCCGGCTCTTTTTGCCGGCGAAGAGCTTTTCAAGACGCGCCCGCACACCTTCCCGCTCGGATTCCTCCACGAAGCCGAAGATCTCATAACGGCAGTGCTTCTCGAAATACTCCCGTGTATAGCCCACGAGCTCGAAGAAGCTGTCGTTGGCATAGGTAAGGCTGAACACGCCGTCGTAGGCGAGGGAGAACGCACCGTGCTTCCTGTCAAGACGGTAGACCGAAAGCTGACGGTTCAGCTCCGCCTCCCGGCTTGCCGCCCGGACTCTTTCGCCGGTGGTGACGATGATGAAAACCACCACAAGGCACGCCGCCAGAAGCAGGAACAGCGTCAGAAGGATACCGCTTTTCGTGCCCGCCCGTATCTCGCCTGTCACGTACGTTTCCGGAAGGAAGTTGATGATCCGCCAGTCGTTGACCGAGGCGGACATGTAGGTGGCGTAAAGGGTCTCGCCGCCCGAGGTGTAAACGGTGATGCCTTCTCTTCCCATCCTGATGCCGTCGGTGAAGTCGGCAAAGGAGCCGGTCTTGAATCTGGCGTCCCCGAGAGCGTCGAAGATGTTCTTCACGTCCCCGAGCTCACCGTTCTCACCGCCGATGATGATATCGCCGGTGCTGCTGCAGATGACCGAGTAGCTGTTGGAGCCGAAGGCGCGGGAAATGAGGAGCTTGCGCATCTCCTGCTCGCTGTAGCCCGCGCAGATGACGCCGATGCAGCCGCCGAAGCGGTTGATGGGCGCCGAGAGGACGATCATGGGACGCTTGTCCACCCGGTTCTCCTTGACCTTCTGCAGGGCGTTATTGCCCGCCATGCTCCGTTTGAAGTATTCCCGGTCGGAGATGTCGAAGGCGCCGCTTTCGGCGAACGCCGCACCGCTCCGTCCCGCAAAGAAGATATGCTCGAATTCGCCGATCTCGGTGATGTCCTTCATTCTTCTGCGCAGCTCGTCGGTGCCGATCAGATCCGAGTCTTCGATCTCGGCGGCGAAGATATTGAGGATGGCATACTGCCCCTCCAGCTTTGTCCGGAGCGTCGATACCTGCTCCGCCTGCGAGTCGGTCAGAACGCCGAACACCCTCTCCCGCACCCGGGAGGCGGAGACCGCCTGATATAAGACGTTGGCGATGACCGTCACGACGATGAGCAGCACCGGAAGCACCGCATTGGGGATCTTTCCGTTGCCGTCTACCGAGCCTGCAAAAAAGTGTCGGCAGAAGTCACGGATCTTCATACCGCCGTCCCGGCGGGACGGTGCGGCATGGGAAGTTTTTTCAGACATAAGAAAAACGTTCTCCGTATTCTTTATTCTTTTCGTTGTTTCGTAGTTTCGTTGTTTCGTAGTTTCGTTGTTTGCTTCATTCTTACCGGCTTACCGGGCTTTTTCGGCTTCCCGGGCTTTTTCGGCTTACCGGGCTTTTTCGGCTTCCCCCGTGATCACCGCACGGCTTTTGCCTTTTGCCGTCCGCGCGGAAAAAGCTGCGGCGATGCGCCCTGCGCCGTGTCGGAAGCGCCCCGGCAGCGGGGGACGCCTATACAAAAGCGTACAGGTGTGTAGGCTATTATACACCCGAAATAATAACAAATTTCACAGTGTGAGGTTAAAAAACTTGAAATAATCCGGAAAGAGGACTGTCCGGACGCCGAAAAAGGGCAGAATATCCCGGGACGCCCTGCCTTTTTCCCCGTGAAATACCGAGCCGGCGGTGCGTTGCGCCTACGCTGTATGACAGGCGTATGCAAAAAAGCTTTCCCGGCGGAGGCGTGTCGTTTATTTGTCCTTTTTATCGTACACCCCTTGCTGTATAATAAAGGCGGAAACAGAAAAGAAGTCTCCGCACAAAAGATACTTCTTCTTCTTCTTTTATTTCTTTTATATTTCTTTATTTAGTCTTTTTTCTTATATAATAGGAAGACTTTGCACGTTCTGCCGGGTAGAAAGGCAGTTTTTGCCGGGTAGAAAGCAATTTTTGCCGGGTAGAACGACAGTTTCTGCCGGGTAGAAAGGCAGTTTTTGCCGGGTAGAACGACAATTCTTGCCGGGTAGAAAGCAATTTTTGCCGGGTAGAACGACAGTTTCTGCCGGGTAGAAAGGCAGTTTTTGCCGGGTAGAACGACAGTTTCTGCCGGGTAGAACGGCAGTTTTTGCCGGGTAGAACGGCAATGCACCATGACCCGAAGGCTTTTATTCGCCCCGTAATAATTAAAAAAAAGACAAAAACGAAAGAAGGATCGAACCGCCATGACGAAAACAATGACCCGTCCCGAAGCCGTAGCAGCGCCCCTTGCCATTACAAAGAGACTCCCCGTCCGGAATACCGCCGCCGCCCGAAAGACCGCCTCGCTTCCGTCGGGAAGAAGCGGAAAAGCCGCCCTTTGCCGTGCGGCTCTCGAAACCGCCGTTCTCTGCGCCGGAAAGACGCTGGAGGAAGCCCGCCGCCTCGGAAGAGGTCTGTATGCCTGCCTTACCGCCGAAGCGGACCGCTGCACCCGGGAGGGACTCTTCGGGGAAGACAGAGACGAACATTTTGCAGGGCTTGACCGGGATTACAACCCCGAAATCACCCGGGAGATCCGCTGCATCGACCTTGGTGACATAGAGACCCGCCCGGACGTGGAGCTGCCGAAGCCTCTGCGCATCTTCAACGGCTTCTGAACGGGTCCCGAACGGCTTCCAAACGGCTTGTGAGGAGCCGAAAAACCCGGAGCCGAAAAAGAAGAAAATTCTTTTTTCTCACTTGATTTCCGGCGCCCTTCGGAGTATAATATATGTCCGGTATCTGCATCGGCGTTACGAATCGACGTAAAGCGTTACGAATCGACGTAAAGCGTTATGAAGTGACGTGAAGCGACGTGAATCGACGTGAAGCGACGTGAAGTGACGTGAAGCGACGTGAAGCGTTATGAAGCGACGTGAAGTGTTACGAAGCGACGTGAAGCGTTACGAATCGACGTGAAGCGACGTGAAGCGACGTGAAGCGTTACGAATCGACGTGAAGCGTTACGAATCGACGTGAAGCGTTACGAATCGACGTGAAGCGTTATGAAGCGACGTAAAGCGTTATGAAGCGACGTGAAGCGACGTGAAGCGTTACGAAGCGACGTGAAGCGTTATGAAGCGACGTGAAGCGTTACGAAGCGACGTGAAGCGACGTGAAGCGACGTGAAGCGTTACGAATCGACGTAAAGCGTTACGAATCGACGTGAAGCGACGTGAAGCGTTACGAAGCGACGTGAAGCGTTATGAAGCGACGTGAAGTGACGTGTAGCGTTACGAATCGACGTGAAGCGTTACGAAGCGACGTGAAGCGTTCCGGCAGAATCCGCAGAAAACAAAAAACGATATTTCCGAAAGGATGGGCATTTCACTTGACAAAAGAAAAAAGAGTCGGACTTCTCGCACGCCTTGCGCTGGTGTTTGCGACGATGATCTGGGGAAGCACCTTTGTGCTGATGAAGGACACGGTGGACGTGGTGCCGCCGTCGTGGCTGCTGTTTTTCCGCTTTTCCGCAGGCGCTCTGATCCTGGCGGCGATCTTCCGCCGGAAGCTGCGGCTTCTGAACAAGGACTACCTTCTGAAGGGCGCCGTCATCGGCTTTTTCCTGTTCTGCGCCTACATTTCGCAGACCTTCGGCATTGCCGGCACAACGCCGGGCAAGAACGCCATGCTGACGGCGGGCTACTGTGTGCTGGTGCCCTTCCTCATGTGGGCGGTACGGAAAGGAAAGCCGGATATCTTCAACATCCTCGCCGCCGCTCTCTGCATCGCGGGCATCGGCATGGTGGCGCTTTCCTCCAACGGCGAGAAGCTGAGCATCGTGCCCGGCGATGCGCTGACGCTTCTGGGCGCTTTCTTCTACGCCGCACACATCGTGGCGGTATGGTGTCTGGCAAGGGATAAGGACATGGTGCTCGTGACCATCCTCCAGTTCGCCTACAGCGCCGTCTTCTGTCTTCTCACCTCGCTCGTCACCGGGACGGCTCTGGACGTCGCCTCCGTTCCGAAGGACAACATCCTCATGCTCGCCTATCTTGCGGTGTTCGGCACGACGATCGCTCTGCTTTTGCAGAACGTGGGACAGAAATACGTACCTCCGTCGGCGGCGTCGATCCTTCTGAGCCTCGAATCGGTTTTCGGCGTTCTGTTCTCGCTTTTATTCTTCCCCGATGAAAAGAAGGAGCCTCTCGTCTTTGCGGGCTTCGCTCTTGTCATGCTGGCGGTCGTCATTTCCGAAACGAAGCTGGACTTCCTTTTCCGTGCCGGAAAGGACAAAGAAAAGGCGCCGGAAAAGTCCTGAGCCGGAATCGGAAAACGACATAAACAGAAAAAGGATCCCCGCCGCATCAAGGTGATGTGACGGGGACCGTTTTTGTCTTTTATTTCGGAAAATGCGGGGCACAGGATCGGTGCGGCGCCCCGTTTTTCCGTTCCCTTTTTTCTTTTTCCTTTTTTCTTTTTTCTTCTTTCTTTTTTCCCTTGTTATTTCCCTTGTTACCGTGCGGCTGCCGCCTTCCTCCTGCCGAGCAGCTGCAGGACAATAACGGCGGCAAGGATGACCACGCCGATGATATCGGTGAGCTCGCCGGGGTAGATCATGAGAAGACCGCCGACCGCCGCAAGGATCCTTTCGACCGCATTCATGCTTTTGAACATATAGCCCTCGACTGCCGAAGCGACGCCGAAGAGTCCGACCACGGAGGTAAGGATGATGAGGATGACGCTGTACCACTTGGTATCAATGAAGAGCATGGCGGGGTTCAGAGCGAAGATATAGGGCACGATGAACGCCGCAATGGCGAGCTTCACCGCATTGAGTCCCGTCCTGAAGGGATTGGACTTGGCGATGGCGCTGCCCGCATACGCCGCAAGGGCTACGGGAGGCGTGATGTCGGCGATGATGCCGAAGTAGAACACGAACATATTCGCCGCAATGGGATGGATGCCCATCTTGATGAGGATGGGGGCGCAGGTGGTCGCCATGATGACGTAGTTGGCGGTGGTCGGCACGCCCATACCGAGGATGATGCAGGTGAGCATGGTGAGGAACAGACCGACGAAGGTCACGTTGCCCGCTATCGAAATAATGGCGGAAATGATGACGTTGCCGAGACCCGTCATGGTAACGACGCCGGCGATGATGCCCGCAACGGCGCAGGCAACGGCAACCGAAACGGTGCTTCTGGCGCCTGCCTCCAGACCGTCACCGACCTTGGAGACCGTCATGCTCGTTCCCTTGCGGAAGAAGCCGACGATCACGGCGAGAGCGGAGGCGAGAAGCACGACGTTCATCATCTTCATGTCGGTGAAGAGACCGCACGCCATATAAGCCGCACCGGGAATCAGAGCCACAAGATTCCCAGCAAGGCTCTTTTCTTTTTTATCAAGGAGAACCGACGCCACAACGCCGATTTCAAAAACGGCAAGAGGAATAATGGCAATGGCGGGATTCGCAAAGGTCACGCCGATGATGTCCGCCAGAAGGAACGCAATGGCGCCGAGGGCGGTGGGCATGCTGACCATGATGGCGATAAGGGTGGAGAAGATCGCCGCCTTGGACATGGTGGAGCCCGCCATGACCATCCACACGAGGACGACGAGGGGAAGAAGCAGGTAGCCGCTCTTGACGATGAGCCTCCAGAAGCTGGGGAGCTCGGCTCTCGAAAGCCCCTTCAGACCCAGCTTCTTCGCTTCAAGGTGTACCACGATGAAGATGCCGAGGAAGTAGAGGAAGGCGGGAAGAATGGCACGGAGAGCGATGTCGCCGTACTTCACGCCCACCATTTCCGCCATCAGAAAAGCGGCGGCGCCCATGATGGGGGGCATGATCTGACCGCCGGTAGAAGCGGAGGCTTCCACGGCTGCCGCAAACTCGGGCTTATAGCCGGTCTTTTTCATAAGGGGGATGGTCACCGAGCCGGTGGTCACGGTGTTGGCGACGGAAGAGCCGGAAACCATGCCGCAGAGAGCGGAGGAAATGACGGCGACCTTGGCGGGACCTCCGCAGGAGGCGCCGGCGATGGAATTCGCCACCTGAATGAAGAACTCCGAGATACCCGTCTTTTCGAGGAAGGCGCCGAAGATGATGAACAGCACGATGTAGGTCGAGCAGACGCCGATCGGCGTACCCATAACGCCCTCGAGAGTATAGAAGAGGTTATAAACGATGTACTTCAGACTGTTTCCGGAGGCAAGAGCGTAGACCAGAAAAGCGCCGGAAACGCAGAGAAGCGGGATACCGACCACCCGTCGGCAGGCTTCAAACAGAATGAGGATACCGATGACGCCCACGATCATATCCGTGTCGGATATTCTCGTTCCCTTGTCCACGAGTCCCTTGAAGTTTGCCACGTAGTAAAAATAAGCGCCGGAGCCCACAAGCCCCAGAACGATATCGTACCACGGGATGTAATTCGTTCTGCGTACTCTGCCCTCCCTGTTCTTGACGGCGGGATAGAGCATGAACACCGCCAGAAGGATGAGTCCCACGAACCACGCACGGCGAAGGCGCTCGTTCATGGTCGAAAACAGATTAAGGTAGATGACGAAGGCAGAAAAGGCGATCATGAAATACCGCACCAGCTTTGCGGGGATGCCCTTGTAAGACCGCACGTTGGAGTCACGGTCATACTTTTCCATGATCTTCTGCACGTCCTCCGCCGTGCCGACGTCTGCCTGCGGCGAGGTATTCTTTATGTCCTCTGACATTTGGTTTTCCTCCTGTAATATTCCGGCGCCTTCTGCCCGCCGCAATGCAAAGCGCTTTCCGTATCCGGATACGGAAAGAGGCTCACACTGCCGGAAAAGATTTTTTCCGAAAAAAGGGGCAAACGACCGTTATTTTCGATTTTAATAAGGTTTACTGCGACTGCTTTTTCCTTGCGGTAAACGCGCGGCGGCAGGAAAAACGCACGCTGCTGCTTCTGCCGCAAAGGTCGCGAAGACTGATGCCGTCCTCCTTGCTCCCGTCTGTGTCGAAGAGATACAGAACGTGGTCGGATACCGTGCCGACGTAATAGAGAAGCTCCGGGAGCTCCTTATCGAAGCCGGAGACGAGCATCGAGCCGTCCTCGCCGTAGGTGAGGGTCTGTCCTTCCTCTATGAAGGTCTGCACGCCCGCACCGAAGGCATAATACTTCGTCATGACGACGAAGATCCTGCCGTCCCGTATTTCATAAATATCCCGGACGGGGCTTTTGTTCACCGAGTGGATGAACTCGACGGAAAAGCGGTCGCCCTCGTCCATGGGGAGCCTTGCATACACCCTGCCGGTCGCTTCATCGGTGAGGACAAGGCAGGGCGAAGTGCAAAAACAGTACATAAACACGACTATAGCCGCAATAAGTAGAGATACTATTGCGGCTAATGTCGGAATTTTCGTCTTATTTCGCATAAAGTATAAAAACCTTAACGATAACTGAACGACTATTCACAGGATAATGGCGTATGCTTTCTCTTACTTGATGGTGATACCGTTCTCAGCGAAGAACTTTGCAGCGCCTGCATGGAAGGGAATGGCGATACCGTCAACGGCGTACTGAAGGTCGAGCTCCTTGCCCTTGTCGTGAGCGGCGGTGATCTCCTCCTTGTTGTCGAAGATGGTCTTGAGGAGGTTGTAAACCGCGTCCTCGGAAACCTTGTCGGAAGCGATGAGGGTAGCCTTGACCGCTACGGTCTGCGCTGCGGGAACACCGGTGTAGGTGTCGGCGGGAATGGTGTAGGTGGTGTAGAAGGGATATTCGGCTGCGAGAGCGGCTGCGTGCTCGTCGTCGATCTCAACGAGGTTGATCTTCTTGGTGGTGGAGAGGTCAACGATGGCGGTGGTGGGAGCGCCGGCTACACAGAAGAAGGCGTCGATCTTGCCGTCCTTGAAGGCGTCGGCGGAATCACCGAAGGAGAGGTTCTGCACGTTGATGTCGTCGAAGGAGAGACCGTATGCCGCCATGATCTGCTTTGCGTTGAATTCAACGCCGCTTCCCACGTCGCCCACGGAAACGCTCTTGCCCTTGAGGTCTGCAACAGACTTGATCTCGTCGGTAGCCACGAGCTGGCAAACCTCTGCGTAGAGAGCGCCGACTGCGGAGAAGCCTTCGATCTTGCCTTCTGTCTCGAAGAGGTCCTTGCCCTCGTAAGCGTAGTACATAACGTCGTTCTGAACGACTGCGATCTCAGCGTCGCCGTCGGCAACGAGCTGGATGTTCGCCTTGGAAGCGCCGGTGGACTGGGTGATCACGTTGAGGGTGTCGGACTTGCCGTTGACTTCCGTGGCAAGGATGCCGCCGTATGCGTAGTAGGTACCGGTGGTACCGCCGGTAGCGAATCTGAGCTTGGTCTTGTTGTCGCCGCAGGAAACGAGGGCTGCGGATGCGAGAACGACGGCGAGAGCCGCTGCAATGATCTTTTTCATTTGTTTTTCCTCCGTATTTGCGGATTTCCACCGCATTATTAAAGTTGTATACATTATAACCTTAATTTTCCGTTTTGTCAAGTGGAAAGAACAAAAAAGTCGGAGGTACGAAACACGGCTTTGCCCGAAAATGGCGGTTTTCGGGAGGAATCGGCGCCGTTTTCGACGTTTTTCTGCATATCCGGCGGTCTTTTGTGCAAAATTGTTTGGCTGTATACAATTTTATTGTGGTATTTGTGTATACAATCGAGGCGTATTTGTGCAATATCACTTGATAAGCGGGAGAGTTCACAGAAAATTCATTCGGTCTGTTTTTGTGTATACATTTTCGTTTTTTCGTACAATTTTCCCGGTTCCGTTCCTTCTTTTCGTCCTCTTTTTGCCTTCTTTTCACCCTCTTTTTGCCTTCTCAGCCCGTCTTCGTTTCTTCTTTTTCCCTTCTTTGTCCGTCTTCGTTTCTTCTTTTTCCCTCCTTTGTCCGTCTTTGTTTCCTCTTTTCTCTTCCTTTATTCCCTCTTTTCGCCTTCTTTTCACCCTCTTTTTGCCTTCTCAGCCCTTCTTCGTTTCTTCTTTTTCTCCTTCTTTGTCCGTCTTCGTTTCCTCTTTTCGCCTTCTCAGCCCTTCTTTGTTTCTTCTTTTTCCCTCCTTTGTCCGTCTTCGTTTCCCCTCTTCCCCCTCTTTATTCCCTCTTTTCGCCTTCTTTTCACCCTCTTTTTGCCTTCTCAGCCCTTCTTCGTTTCTTCTTTTCTGCTCCTTTGTCCGTCTTCGTTTCTTCTTTTCTCCTCCTTTGTCCGTCTTCGGTTCCTCTTTTCTCCTTCTTTGTCCGTCTTCGGTTCCTCTTTTCTCCTCCCTTGCCCTTCTTCGGTTCTTCTTTTCCTCTTCTTTGCCCTTCTTCGGTTCTTCTTTTCCCCTTCTTTGTCCTTCTTTGTTTCCCCTTTTCTCCTTCTTTATTCCCTCTTTTCGCCTTCTTTTCGCCCTCTTTTTGCCTTCTCAGCCCTTCTTCGTTTCCTCTTTTCTCCTCCTTTGTCCTTCTTCGTTTCCTTTTTTCTCCTTCTTTGTCCGTCTTCGGTTCCCCTTTTCTCCTTCTTTGTCCTTCTTTGTTTCTTCTTTTTCCCTTCTTTGTCCGTCTTCGTTTCCTCTTTTCGCCTTCTCAGCCCTTCTTCGTTTCCTCTCTTCCCCTTCTTTATTCCCTCTTTTCTCCTTCTTTTCGCCCTCTTTTTGCCTTCTCAGCCCTTCTTCGTTTCTTCTTTTTCTCCTTCTTTGTCCGTCTTCGTTTCTTCTTTTTCCTCTTCTTTGTCCTTCTTTGTTTCCTCTTTTCTCCTCCTTTGTCCTTCTTTGTTTCCTCTTTTCTCCTTCTTTGTCCGTCTTCGGTTCCTCTCTTCCCCTTCTTTATTCCCTCTTTTCGCCTTCTTTGTTTCTCCGGCGGTCGGCAGAGGACGGCAAAGTGTTGACAAAGAAGAAAAATAACGGTATAATGCAGACAGGTACGGAAATATCCCCTCTGCCCTTCGGCGCCGGCAAGGGCGGGAAAAGACCGGGAAGCGCC
>JAZRXH010000034.1:0-2053 GCA_045600125.1 Eubacteriales bacterium
GTAACGAAAAGAAGGTCGTTCTTTGCGGGATGCCGCAGGAGCGTCAGAAGCTCTTTTTTGACAGCCGTGCGAAGTACACGGCATACGGCGGGGCGAGGGGCGGCGGCAAGAGCTGGGCGCTGCGGCGAAAGATCGCACTGATGTGTCTTCGCTACCCGGGTCTTTCGGTGCTTCTTCTGCGACGGACGCTCCCGGAGCTGCGGGAGAATCACATACGCCCCATGCTTTCCGAGCTTTCGGGGCTTGTGGATTACAACGACACGAGGAAGTGCATGGACTTCCCGGGCGGCTCCCACATCCAGTTCGGCTACTGCGACAGCGAGGGGGACGTGGACCGGTACCAGGGACAGGAATACGACGTAATCGCCATCGACGAGGCGACGCAGTTCTCCGAGTATCAGTTCCAGACCCTGAAGGCGTGTCTCCGGGGTGCCAACTCCTTTCCGAAGCGGATGTATCTGACCTGCAATCCCGGCGGCGTGGGGCACGGCTGGGTGAAGCGGCTGTTTATCGACCGGGAATACAGAGGCTCGGAGAGTCCGTCGGAATACGAATTCATCCCCGCAAGGGTATACGACAACGAAATTCTCCTTTCCTCGGATCCCGATTATGTAAAACAGCTGGAGAGTCTGCCGAAGGAGCTGAGGGAGGCGTGGCTGTGCGGAAGCTGGAACGTCTTTGCGGGGCAGTTTTTCCCGGAGTTCAGCGAGGAGCTCCACGTCTGCGAGCCGCAGACGCTTCCGGAGGAATGGACGAGGGTATGTGCCATCGACTACGGACTTGACATGCTGGCGGCGGTGTTTGCGGCGGTCTCGCCCTCGGGCGAAGCGGTCATCTACGATGAGGTACACGAATCGGGGCTCATCGTGAGCGAGGCGGCAAGGCGTCTTTCGGCAAAGCTGCGCCCGGGGATGCGGGTATTGGCGCCGGGGGATCTGTGGTCAAGGCAGAAGGACTCGGGCAAGAGCATAGCCGAGCTGTTCGGGGAGAACGGGATATGGTTCTCGAAGGTCGGCGGCGATCGGGTGAGCGGGTGGTTATGCCTCAAGGAATGGCTGAAGCCCTATGAGGACGAAGGCGGGAAAAGGACGGCAAGGCTCCGCATCTTTTCAGGCTGCCGGAACCTTATCCGCTGTATGCCGCTTCTGCTCCACGCTCCGGACGGCAGCGGGGACGCTTCCACCGAGCCGCACGCCGTGACGCACATCACCGACGCTTTGCGGTATTTTGCCGTCGGAGTTCCGATGCGGAAAAGCTCGGCTCCGGCGCCTTTGCCGGTAAGGGAGAAGCTGGTGAAGAAGCTATTGCACAAGCACGGGGGCTCCTCGACGCAAAGCCCCTTGCGTAAGCGGTGAGGCGTTCGCCCTGCCCCATCGGAGGATTATTTCCGGTTTGCGCCGTGAGTGCGGCGATTGACCGCCCTTCTTGAGAACGGGAGCGTATTATTTTCGGCTATCGCCGTGAGTGCGGCAAGCGCCTTATTGCACACGATACGGGGGCGCTGACTTTTTCCGCAAGCGGAAAACCGATACACTTCGAAATGCATGATATGCATTTCGTGCGGTATCTTGCGCCAAAAACGCCTATCGGATAGGGCTTTGCCCTCCGACGCCGGCCTGTCGCAAGCGCTTCTTTTGCGCTTGCTCCATGCTAAAGTTTTCTTCGAAAACTTTTTATGTCAATATCTTCCGACTGTGCCTGCCCCTCGCATTTTAACGACAGCAAACGGTCCACCATCAGAAAACCTATGCGGTTTTCCGATACCTTTCCCCTTTTGGACACCAGAATGGTGCAGATTAAAATGTCGCCACGCAGGTCTACAATCAGCCCCACAGCGCCGCTCCGGAACAAAGACAAAATTTGTCGCTGTCCTTATGCCCGACACCGAGTTTTGGTCGGTACACAGACGAACCCGACACCGCAGTAAGCACGAGTGTAACCGAGTTGGGTTTGCAAAAACTATTGCTTTTCGGCAACGCCGGGGGCTATTTTTTCCCACGGGAAAGGCGTTTGCTATGGCGAAGCCTTTACTTTTTGATATAACCGACACTCA
>JAZRXH010000035.1:0-2052 GCA_045600125.1 Eubacteriales bacterium
TAGTTGAGGAACACCGCCTTCGGGCAGTACTTCTCGATGTCGCGGCAGATATCCAGCATAAGGGGAATGTTGCGAAGGGCACGGAAGATACCGGAAACGCTTCTCGTGTCGCCGATGTTGGTATCCACGCCGTACTTCTTGGGGATCTCGATATCGTAGCGCCACACGTCGATGTCGCCGTTGAAAACGGTACAGAGGACGCCGTCTGCCCCCTCCAGCGCTTCCGGGCGGGAAAGGGTGGTGGTGACCTTGGCGGGCTTTCCGGATTTCTCCACGATGAGGCGGACGCAGGACTCGATGCCGGCAAGTCTGTCCTTATCAATATCCATAAGGCAGAATTCCGCATCCTCGAAGGCGGGGAAGGTCAGAAGGTCCCGGACGATGTTTCTGGTGAATATGAAGCTTCCGGCTCCGATAAAAGCGATTTTTTTCATGGCTTGTTTTCTCCTTTTCGGATCTTGTGATCGGGCAAAGGTCTTTCTTTTTCTTTTGCCCTTCACGGATGATTATACAATGGATTTTACAAAGTGGCAATAGAAAAAACTGTTTTTGCATGGACAAAACTGCTATAATTTGAAAAAAAGCGATGGGAGGATCTCTATGCCTCTGCCCTACCGTGACAAAACGAATTTCATATCGAACGAATACATCACCGTCAACAGCGCCGGCTTCATAACCGAGGTCGGGCAGCGGGAGATCTACCGTCCCAACGGGCGTGTGGACGTACACATTCTCTACTGCACCGAAGGAAAATACGAAATCGTCGGCAGTGATACGGCAAGTGAACTCCTGCCGGGAAACGGCTATATCTTTCTCCCCGGTACCATGCAGTATTACCGGAAGGCGTCGGAAGAAAATGCCTCCCGATTCTGGGTACATTTCGCCGGCACCGGCAGCGAGGACGTTCTGAAAAAGGCAGGGCTTTATTTTGACGGCGGTATCGAGTTTTTGTCGGACGGGCGGATAGAAGCCGCCTTTGAGGAGTTGACAAAGGAATTCCGTCTCAGGAGACCCGGGCATGAGCTGATCTGTCAGGGACTCCTTGTAAAGCTGCTCGGTGTTCTCGCCTCCTGCCGTCCGGGCGTCGGCAGTGAAAAGCAGATGGAAAAGGAACGGCTCTATCCCGCCATCAAGCGAATGCACGAGGGATATTACGATAAGATCACCGTGGAGGAGCTGGCATTTCTTTGCGAGCTCTCCCCTTCCCGTTTCATGCACGCCTTCAAGGACGCCGTGGGAAGCTCGGCACACTCCTACCTCCTCTCGATCCGTCTTGAAAAAGCGAAAAATATGCTGACAGCCTCCGACCGGAGCATCGCCGAGATCGCCTCTCTCTGCGGCTTTGACGATGGGCTGTATTTCAGCCGATATTTTACAAAAGCCGTGGGCGTATCTCCTTCGGCGTACCGAAAGGGTTCGTGAAAGAAAGAGCATTCTGATTTTCGGAGGAAAGTTATGATCAAAGTCGTACTGCTGGATATAGATGACACACTTCTCAGTTTTTCCGGCTACGTAAAAGAGACCATGAAGAAGGGCTTTTCCCGCTTCGGTCTTGCCGAATACGACGACGCCATGTATGCGGTATTCAAAACGATCAACGACGCCTTATGGAAGCAGATCGAAAAAGGAACGCTGACCTTCGAGGAACTGATGAAATTCAGATGGAACAGGATCTTCAAAGAGCTGAAGATTGATTTTGACGGAGTGGTCTTTGAAAAATACTTCCGGAAATGCCTTTTTGACAGCGCCGTCGTGGAGCCGGGGGCAGTCGGGCTTCTCAAATATCTGAAGGGAAAATACGTCGTATGCGCCGCAAGCAACGGTCCCTATGATCAGCAGCTAAACCGCCTCCGTGTCGGAGGACTGTACGGCTATTTCGACTATTTCTTTGTGTCGGAAAAAATCGGAGCGCAAAAGCCGGACAAGGCATTCTTTGACGCCTGCATTCGTTGCCTCAGAGAAAAAAAGCTCCCCGAGCTTCTGCCGGAGGAGATCATGATCATCGGCGATTCGCTCACGTCGGACATAGCGGGCGGCAAGAATTACGGGATG
>JAZRXH010000036.1:0-3697 GCA_045600125.1 Eubacteriales bacterium
CAGATGCCCGAGTATTGTCCCGCTTTGCCGCCATAAATCCGAGCGGCAAAGCTCGGAAAGTATCTCCAAAAGTCACTCGAAATGAAAGTTTTCGAAGAAAACTTTAGCATGGAGCGAAGCGACAAGGGATCGCTTGCGACAGGCGGGGATGCCCCCGCTGCCACCTCGAGACCCTACTTTAGACTAAAACGGGAATTCAGATGCCCGAGTATTGTCCCGCTTTGCCGCCATAAATCCGAGCGGCAAAACTCGGAAAGTATCTCCAAAAGTCACTCGAAATGAAAGCTTTCGAAGAAAACTTTAGCATGGAGCGAAGCGACAGGCACTGTCCGATGCGGCGAGAAAGCAGCGCCGCATCGGATGTTTGTTTTAGGTACACGCAGAGCAGCTTTGTGCGAAGCGGGGTCTCGAAGGGAGCGTGAGGGTCAAATCAGATCCTTGATTTCCTCATAGCTGAGGGACGGGTTCAGCGCCTTGCTCAGGGCAAGTCCGATAAGGCATGCGGTCTCGGCGATAATCGTGTCGGCATCCTTGGGGGTGACGCAGTAGTTCAGCATATCGTCGGAAAGCACACGCCGCAGCGCTGCTTCGCTGAGGGAGGAAAGCTCGGCGGAGCCGGAGAGTGCGGCGTACTCCGTCAGAACGTCAAGCCCGATGGTCACGGCGTCCACAACGGTGGGGACGCCCACGGCGATCACCGGGACGCCGAGGGTCTCCTTCGTCAGCGCCATGCGCCGATTGCCGATCCCCGAGCCGGGACAGATCCCCGTATCGCAGAGCTGGAGAGTCGAGCAAAGCCGGGAGGTCTTCCTCGAGGCGAGAGCGTCCACCGCCACCACGAAATCCGGACGGATCCGCTCGACGACGCCCCGGATGATGTCCGCCCCCTCGACGCCCGTATTTCCCATCACGTCCGGCGCCACGCAGGCGCTGTCCCTGAGCCCCATTGTCCCGAAAAGCCCGGGGCTTGCGCTGCGGATGTGGCGGGTGACGAGGACCTTCTCCGCCGTCTTCGGTCCGATGGCGTCGGCGGTGATCGCCCGGTTCCCCAGCGCCGCCACAAGACAGCTTCCGCTCCTTGGGATCAGCCTTCCGAGGCAGAGCGACAGCGCATCGCATACGGCACGGAACCGGTCCGGCGGGAGCCTGCGGAGAAGTCCGGTCTCCAGCGTGATATAAGTCCCTTGCGGCTTTGACAGCTTTTCGGAACCGGCACGGTTTGTGATCCGGATGGTGCCGACTTTGACGCCGAATAGCGTTTCTTCCCGGGATTCGACGCCGTCGAGGTCGAAGTTTTCCTCTTCGCATTGCATTTCCTTAAGCTCCGAGGCAAGGTCGGTACGGCGGGTGACGGATGCGGGGCAGTTCTCGTTTGGTGCGTACATGTTGTGTTTCCTTCCTATATTATATAGTATATATAGCGGCGCTTCGGGGGAAGAGCGGCGCCCGGATGACGCCGGAACGGGGAGGACGGCAGGGGTGCTTCTGCGGGAATTTTGTGAAAAAAATAATTTTTTTGCAAAAACTCTTGATTTTGCAAAATAAATATGTTATAATGAGCCGAATATGGAATGTTGACAGGGAGGTGAAAGCAATGCCGAATATCAAGTCCGCAAAGAAGCGTGTACTGGTTACAAAGGTCAAGACACTCAACAACCGTACCTTCAAGACCGCTCTTAAGACCGCTCTCAAGAAGTTCGAGGCAGCAGCTGCTGCCGCCGATAAGGCAGCCGCAGAGGCAGCTTACAAGAATGCTGTAAAGATGGTTGATAAGGCAGCTGCAAAGGGACTTATGCATCCCAATGCCGCAGCAAGAAAGAAGAGCCAGCTTACTCTCAAGCTCAACGCTATGGCGTGAGTTTTGTGACAATGGCAGGTGGGAGTTTTCCGTTTTCGGAAAGCTCCCTTTTTCTTTTGTGCGGCGAAAAAAGCATGGAATAATCCGGAATTGCGAACGGCGAATCGGCATCCCTCATATCACGTTTTTAATATTGAAGGAAGACTGCTCCCGCATCTCGACAAGCTCCGGCTTCAGCGCCGCAAGGGCTGCCGCATACCCCGAGGAGTCGCCCGCCGAAGCACAGCCCGAAAGCGTCGTGATCTGCGCCGTGCATTCCCGAAGCTCCTCCGTGCGCAGCGACAGCTCGAGAAGCGGGAGCTTTTTCTGCCACAGCGCCGATAAGAACCCGATGGTCGGGAGAAGGTCCGGAGCATCCTTTTCCGAGACCTCCTCCGGAAGAGAGGAAACGACGGTCAGAGCTTCATCGAGGCTCCTTGTCACCGCAAAGGAATTGACCGTGATGGCGCAGAGCGAAAAGGCGAGGATCGTCAGGGAAACAAAAAAACTCCGCATTATTTTCCGTTCACGCCTCCCTTCCCGCTTCCCATCCCGCTGTTTCCGGGTTCCTTCCGGATCACCGTGAGACGTCCCGCATCGTCGCAAGCCATATAAAAGACCTCTTTTTCGGAAAGTCCCCGGGAGGACAGCTCACCCCAAAGCCACGTACGGTCCTTCCCGATGCGGCGAAGCCCTTCACCGATCACGTTTCCGTCCAGAATCAGCGCATGCTCGATGCCGGGATCCTGCGGTGACAGCCCGAGATCCTCCGGCGTCAGCGCCTGACCCGAACGCTTCGGGACAACGGAGATCTTGCCTCCCGGCTCCAGAATGAAATAGCGGCAATCCGAGATCGAGTAAAGTCCCGCACAGCGCAGGGCGCTGACCATTTCGCCGAGGGTCAGCCGGGAGGAGCGCAGTTCCTTCTGGTCAAGCACGCCGTCGTTGATGATGAGGGAGGGCGTCCCGTCGAAAAGCCGGGAGGCAAGGCGGCTCTTCATGGTGAGAAAAGAGATGGTCACCTCAAGGCAGACCAGCACCGCCACCGGGACGATGCTGTAAAAGATGGGGACGTCCGAGTCCATAATGGTATAGGAAGCAAGCTCGGACAGCATGGTCACCGTCACGAGCTCGGACAGCTCCATCTGCCCGAGCTGCCGCTTGCCCATCAGGCGCATGGCGAAAAGGATCGTAAAATACAGTAGTAACGTGCGTAAAAATACCGTCGGCATCCTGCCCTCCATGGTGTTTGTCGTGCCGTAAATGCGTAGTACGGAAAAACGGGAAAGCCCCGTCCTGCGGGCGTTTGCCGCATTTTGTCCGTTAAAAGTATGCCCCGGAATCAAGAGAATATTCTGCAAAGAACGCCTTCGGTCGTGCATTTTGACAACAAACCCTGTGGATAACCGTGTGGGCAAGTACCACTTTCAACAAATGTGATAAAACACGCAAAAAAGCTCTTGACAAAAGCATTCCGGGGTGCTATAATAGCGAAGCTGTCCCAAACGGGGCGGCTGAAAGAGAACGAGAACCCCGCCGGGTGCGCCGCCGAACACGTTCATCGAAACGAAAAGATCTTCGGAGGCAGCGCTCAGCGCCGTTCGAGTTACTCGAGTAGGTCAAAAAAGTTTTATGAAAAAACTTCAAAAAACTTTCAAAACCCCCTTGACAAATGCCACGGCTTGTGATATAATGAACAGGCTGTCACGGCAACGGACGGCGACTTGCACTTTGAAAATTGAACAACGAAAGACGAAAGAAACAAAGCATATTATACTCGAAAATTCCGCAGTTATTGTACAGATGACTGCAAGTTTCTAAACAGAAACCAAAGTAAAAGAGCAAAAGCTCAAACTACTG
>JAZRXH010000037.1:0-7689 GCA_045600125.1 Eubacteriales bacterium
ACCTCAACGCTATGATGGCTTACATCGTAGAGATGGGTTTTGCTGACTGATTGACGCTCACACTTCAGTAAAGTAAATGCTCAGCCCGCCGCAGTTTTCTGCGGCGGGCTATTTGCAGCGACAGCGATAAAGTTTTCTTTGGGTTTTCTTTGAAAACTTTCACCCGCAATATCTTTGCGTTGTAAATTGAGAACAAAATCCGCTGAGGTCGGCGTTTGACCTCAGCGGACAGGGCCTGTCGTAAGCGCTCCCTTGGCGCTTACTCCATGCTAAAGTTTTCTTCGAAAACTTTCATTTCGAGTGACTTTTGGCGATACTTGCTGAGTTTGACCGCTTTGATATATGGCGGTCAAACGGAATTATACCCGGCATTTGCACTCCCGATTCTGTCCGAGGTGCATTCCCGAAGTGCCCGCCGGGGCTTCCCCGCGGCGGTCAAACGGGATTATACTCGGGCATTTGCACTCCCGATTCTGTCCGAGGTGCATTCTCGAGGTGCCTGCGGGGGCTTCCCCGCGGCGGTCAAACGAGACAATACTCGGGCATTTGCACTCCCGATTCTGTCCGAGGTGCAGTCTCGAGGTGCCCACGGGTGCTTCCCCGCGGCGGTCAAACGGGACAATACTCGGGCATTTGCACTCCCGATTCTGTCCGAGGTGCATTCCCGAAGTGCCTGCGGGGGCTTCCCCGCGGCGGTCAAACGGGATTATACTCGGGCATTTGCACTCCCGATTCTGTCCGAGGTGCATTCTCGAGGTGCCTGCGGGGGCTTCCCCGCGGCGGTCAAACGGAATTATACCCGGGCATTTGCACCTCCGGTTTTCATCTGAGGTGCAGTCTCGAGGTGCCCGCGGGGGCTTCCCCGCGGCGGTCAAACGGGATTATACCCGGGCATTTGCACCTCCGGTTTTCATCTGAGGTGCATTCCCGAAGTGCCCACGGGGGCTTCCCCGCGGCGGTCAAACGGAATTATACCCGGGCATTTGCACCTCCGGTTTTATCTGAGGTGCATTCCCGAAGTGCCCGCGGGGGCTTCCCTGCGGCGGTCAAACGGGATTATACCCGGGCATTTGCACTCCCGCATTTTGTCTAAGGTACAGTCTCGAGGTGCCTGCGGGGGCTTCCCTGCAGAGCAGCCCCAAAAATCACATTCGTGCAAACTCGGCGGGGGAGATGCCGACCCGCTTTTTGAAGAAGCGGGAGAAGTAATTGGCGTCCTCGAAACCGACGGCACGGGCGACCTCGGCGACCGGGAGTTCCCGGGAGAGGAGGAGCTCTTTGGCTTTTCGGATGCGGATCCCGGACTGGTAGTCGAGAGGCGGGAGCCCGGTGTAGCGCCGGAATTTCCGCCGCAGGTTCGTCTCGCTCATGGAGGAGAGTGCGGAAAGCTCCCGGGAGGTGATGGGTCTTGCGTAGTTTTCATCAATGTAGCCCTTCACCTTTTCCAGAAGGGCGTAGTCGGCACCGACCGACTCACGGTTCTGCAGTTCGGAGAAAAACAGATAGGTCAGCTCGAACAGCCTTGCCTTGCAAAGAAGGGTGCTTCCGTAGTCCGAAGAGGAGAAAAGCGCTACGATCTCGGACATCAGCCGCTTCATGCCGTCAAAATTCTCGGACTTTACAAGCGTCGGCTCGTCTGCAAAAAGGCGGTACAGACCGTCCTTGAAGCTGCGCTCGAAGCTGTGGCAGGAGGCGAGAAAGTTCACGGTGTAGTGTACGAAGCCGCCTTCGCAGGCGACTACTACGTACTTTGACCGGGCGGGAAGATACAATACGTCTCCTACGCCTGCCGTGAAGCGCTTCACCCCGTCCACGAAGTAATCCGCACTTCCGGACAGCGGCAGGACAAAGCCGCAGAAGCTCCGCCCTTCCTCGTAGGAACGGCAGGTCTCGTAAGGGCGATAGGTGCACTTGTGCGCAAGAAGGATCTCCGGTATGTTCACCGAGTTTTCAAAACCGTCGTCTGTGTATCCGGGCATTCGCTGTCGCCTCCGTCCTGAACGTGACTCATTTTAGTTTATTCTTGCTCGCCTTTTTTATCTTTGCGCTTGCAGGGCTCGTTAAAATAGCCCTCGAGATTCACGTATAAGTTCCCGTCCTTCGGGTAGAATTCCAGGAGCTTCGCCATTTTTTCGTCGTCTGCGAGATAGTGTACCTCCTTGAAGCCCACAAGGTCGATGAAATTCAGCGTCGCCTTGCCGAGAATGTACATCGCCTCGTCGTCGTAGGTGCCGATTTGAGGCTTTATGTCGATGAGCTCTGCCGGTTTTCCTTTGAAGCGGAAAGCGCAGGTTCCGAGGCAGTCGGTGTCGTTCTCGAAGATGGCATAATATAAAAGATCCGCATCGTGCTCCATGCCGCAGATTTTACAGCATTCCTTCTGTTCTTCTATCGTTCGGATGGCTCTTGCTTCCAGCATGATTTTTCTCTCTTTCTTTTATGTCTTTTGACCGGTATATTTCCACGTGGAAATGCTCCGGTATCATCATACTATATAAGTGTTGATTTGTGGTTACTCAAAAGTGAAAAAATGCTGAACACCCAAAGGGAGGGGCTTTTCTGTCTGTATTTTGCACAGATTCGCCGCTGAATTAACTTCAAATTCATATGCTTGCTATAATCTTGGTGTACAATATCCTCCGTTGCAGATATTTGGTATTATTTATGTTATTTACGAGGGGAGGACCGTCCTGTGCTGATTGAACAAAACACCGCCTGCTGCTTTACGGGTCACCGGCACATAAAAGCCGACAGAGCCGAGCTGGAGAAGCGCACCGTGAGCCTGATCGAAAAATCCGTAGAGGACGGATATCGCACCTTCATCGCCGGCGGTGCCGTCGGTTTTGACTGCCTTGCCGCCCTCTGCGTGCTCCGCCTCAAGGCATCCATGCCGGACAAGGGGATACGGCTCATTCTTTTCCTTCCCGGGAAGAATCAGACGGCACGGTGGAACGAAGCGAATAAGCTCACCTACGACCGTATCCTGCGCTGCGCCGACGGGGTCGTATACATCGACGAGACCTGCAGCAGCGAAGCCTATCTCAAGCGTGACCGCAGCATGGTGGACGCCTCCTCCCGTGTCATCGCCTATCTGGAACAGCCGGCAGGACTCCGCAGCGGCACCGCCTATACCGTGCGGTATGCCGAGAAGGCGGGAAGGGAGATTCTGTATGCGTGACCGTCATTTCCCTGCATGGGGAATGAAAATACAGAAGAGTAAGAAAGACCTTGCAGATTCGTTTTCCGCAAGGTCTTGTTCTATTATGGGAGCAGTCGTTTTTTTGCTTCCGTTTTTTCTTCTCAGTCCCCGATATTCGGCGTAAGCATAAGACCGGAGCCTTCGGAAACGATCTGCGGGAGCTTGCCGTCCCATTTTTCGAGATACTGCAGCTCGGTGTAGTTGGCGGGCATCTTCTCCAGGGCTTCCTTGGTGATCATGAGAGCGTCCGCTTCACCCTGTGCGGCGATGCGGGCTTCCTCCGCCTTGATCTCGGCGACTTCCTTTGCCTTTTCGGCTTCGATGATTGCCTTTTCCTTTTCCTGCTCGGCTTTCAGTACCTCCTGCGAAGCGATCATCTTTTCCTCCACGCTTTTCTCGAAGGCGTCGGAGAAGTCGATGTCACGGACGATGACCGAAGTGAAGGTCACGTGGAACAGCTCTTCTACGTTGGTGACCTCGTTGTCGACCTCAGAGGACAGCGTGGAACGGGCTTCGATCAGCTCCATGGCGGAATAGCGGGCGAACACGATCTTCACACGCTCCTCCACCACGTTTGTCAGCTTGCCTTCCATCTGCTCCTGCGAGCCGTATTTCTGGGCGATATCCATAACGAAGGCGGGGTCGATCTGGTACTGATATTCGCAGACAGCCTCCAACGGCTGTGCGTCCTTGGAGTAGCTCATGAAGTCCGCTTCCTTCACGTGTACCTTCAAATCGTACATGGTCACCGTTTCGGTGATGGGGTTCACGAGATTGAAGCCGCCGTCGATGGTCCTCGAGATCTGTCCGAAGTTGCGGACAACGCCCACCTCGGTGGAGTCCACGATGCGCACCGACGAGAAAAATACGGCGACGAGCGCAATGAGAAACGGAACGAAAGCGATGAACTTCAGCTTTCTGCCGATGTTGACGGAGGACTTGCCCTCCTCCTTCTTGTACGCATTGTCCTTGTCGGCGAGCATTTTCGCTCCCTGACGGCTGTAAGCGGTTCCCGCAATAAAAAGAACGAGTGCCGCCAGCACTAAAATAATGACGATTCCGATCATACTTCTTTCTCCTTTTTGTTTTTATTTACTTATATTATCTGTATTTCTTTTAATTATTCGATTCCAAAAAAGCAGGGGATGCCGAAAAACACCCCCTGCCAGCGTTCCTGTATGTGGCTTATTCGGCTGTGGCTGTCGGCTCTGCCGATTCGTTCTCAGCCTTTTCCGCCTCGTCCTTTGCTTCGTTGATCTTCTTGTAACCCTTGAGAGAAGTATTCTTGAAGTCCTTGGCGCCTCTGTAATCTACCGCAATCTTGGAGAGATCCTTGGTTGCCATGTAGCTTGTCTTCTCAAAGAAGAGCGGACAAACGGGGCAGGCATCCATGAGAGCCTTCTCGGCGTTGTGGAGGATGGTGTTTCTGTCCTTCTTGTCGGCAACGTAGAGCGATTCGACAAGGGCGTTGTACTCCTCATCCTCAAAGCCGGTGAAGTGGGGGTTAAAGAATACGTCGGGGTTGGTCACGTCAACGTAGGAGCCGGAGAATTCGAGAGCGAAGGGAGCTACGAAGCCGTAAGCGTCATCGGTATAGGAAATGTAATCGGCGGCGGCTACGTCAAATTCGCCGTTCTTCATAGCTGTGGCAAGTTCCGTTTCGGTAACGGGGTTCAGCTTTACGCCGAAGCCGAGACCCTTCCAGGTCTCCTTGACGTACTCGGCGATCTCTTTTTCATAAGCTCTGTCGGCGTTGTAAATAAGGGTGATGGTTCCGCCCTTGCCCGCCTTGAAATCTCCTGTGGGGAGCACGTTGCCGCCGGCTGCACGGAAGTCCTTGGCGGATCCGCTCTCATGTACGCCGGTGGGAACGAGTCCGGTCGCCGCTTCGGCACCGCAGCCGCGGATCTCGGCGATCTTGCTTCTGTCGAGGGCAGCGGTGAGAGCCTTACGGGTCTCTGCGTCGGCAAGGAGGGGGTTCTTTGTATTGAAGAAGTAAGTATAGGCGGTAAGGTCGCTGACGGTCGTGAGCTTCGAAGCGTTGGCAGTGTAGCTTTCCTTCGAGAACTCGCCGATATAACGGTAGGTATCCACGTCGGTGGGATCGTTGTAGTGCCCGAGTGCTTCATCGGGATCGCCGAAATAAGCGATGATACGGAAGGGCTTTACATAGGTATCGAGCTTCTGACGGGTGCGAAGGCTGTTGTAATAGGTCGAACGCTCCATGATGATTCTGCCGTCGGAGATGGACTTTACGCAGAAGGGACCGTTGGTAACGAGGAGGTCGAGCTGCCTTGTCCATTCATCGTTCTTTACCTTGTCTTCACGGAGCGGAACGAGCATGGGGGAAGCGAGGCAGCGCAGGAAGTAGTTGACGTCTTCAAAGTCCTCCTCGAAAATGACCTCGAGGATGCTCTCGGAAACCGCCTTCACGCCGATGTCCGCCACGGTGACTTCACCGGATTTTACCTTGCGGGCGTTGCGGATCGGGTAGAGGAGCGATGCGGCGGGGTTGCTGTTGGAGGGAGTGAGGAGCTTCTTCCAGGCGAAAACGTAGTCGTCCGCTCTTACGGGGATGCTGTCCGACCACTTGGTGCTCTTGAGCTTGATGTAGAGCTTCAGGTCACCGTCACGTTCGTCCACTTCATACTCCCAGTCGGAAGCGCCGGCACCCTTTACGTTGCCCTTGGCGTCGACGGTGGTGAGTCCTTCAAAGAGAAGAGAGGTGATCTGATACTTATCGGAATTGACCGAGAACTGTGTCGGGTCAAGGCTGTCGGGCATCTGACCGAAGTACATATCGATGATGGCGCCCTTGTCTTCTTCCTCGATCTCGAGGGTCTCATCATCCTTTGATTTTTCTCCGCATCCGGTGAGCACGGTAGTACAGAGCGCCGCCGCAAGGAGAAGCGATAAAAACTTTTTCATAAGAACCGTCCTTTCTTTATGGGAAAAACATGGGAAAACGGTGATAACGCACCGGGCCTTATAGTTGTCCGACCGCTTTGGGGACACGGGTTTCGTTTTGTTCCCGTTTCCGCCGCACGTATCGGTCGATGATCGATAAGGATATACCCGACCCATATTAAACTATTGTCAATTATACCACGATTTTGTGTCCAAATCAACGAGTTTTCCCATGATTTTGAGATTTTCTCGTTTGCACAAAAACAGAGTTGAATATTTGTATAGTATATACAAATCCGCTCCCGGCTCCATGCTTTGGCGCGCTTTGCGAAGACGCCGAAAAAGTAAATCAGTGAGAATGCGGAAGGGTGCAGAGCAAGGACACACGCCCCCGCTTTGAACGGCGGGGCGTAAACGAAAAAGGGGCTTCCGCACATGCGGGGGAGTCCCTCTTTCCCGTTCTGTCCCGTTTTGTTTCTGCTTCATTTGCAATCCTTTGTTCAAACGGAACTTAACGGTGCATCAAAAGCAGGAAATCCTTCAGGGGAATCCTCATAAATCAAAAATATAAATGGGATGCGGCGACTTCAGGTGCGCAGATTCCTCAAAAGCGCTTTTTCCTCATCGCCGATCCGGCAGCTGTCGCACGCCTTGGAAATCGCCTTTCCGAGCGTCCACATATCAAGCCGCTTTTCGGTAAAATAGGGGAGAATGTCATCGTGCCGCTTCACGAGCCCCTCGGCAAAATACCATGCCCGCATCATGTTGATATAGTATTCGTCCGAGCGGATATCGCATACGTCCCGGGCATACTCCGGCAGAAAATCCTCGCCGAGAAGATAGGTCATGTAGATGTCGATGCCGAAGCGCACGGTGTAGGTGTGCCCCGAGCGGACATATCTTTTTGCCGTCTTTGCCGCTATGTCATGCCGCTTCGCAAGCGCCTTCGGACGGCAGGAATCGCAGGTCGCCCAGTTGTCAACGCAGGGAAGAAAGGCGTCCAACTGTTTTACCAGCTCCTCCGCATCCTTGATCGGTTCGAGAAGGAAAGCGTGGACGTTGTTTTCTTCATAGTAATAATGCGGAAGGAGCCCGAGATACTCCCGGCTTTCCGCTGTTTTTCCGAATGCCTTCGCATATTCCCGCAGCTTCGGCATCCGCACACCGAGAAAACGCTCCCTCGGAACGCTCGGCGTCAGCTTTGCGCAGAAGTCCGCATATTTCTCCTCACCGAGCGCCGAAAGCTCGGCAAGAACTTTTCTTTCAAGGTCTGTTCTGCAGTGAGAAAAATCAGTCATATAAATAACCCTCTTCAGTTAGGAGTTAGGAGTTAGGAGCTGGGCGGCAAAAAACGTAGCGGCTCCGACGGACGATGGCAGTGTGGAGTTTGGAGTGTGGAGTGTGGAGTTGGCGGCGAAAACCGTGGCGGTTCCGCTTGCGAAAGTAGTACATTGTAACATTTAAAACTTTATGCTTGGGTATAAATGTTTCAGTTTGATTCTGGCATCGGAATTTGAGAAATGCCAAGAAACACCTTTTTGTTTTGCGTTACGGGTTAAGTACCAATCATTTAGTTTGGTATT
>JAZRXH010000038.1:0-2977 GCA_045600125.1 Eubacteriales bacterium
GAGACCGCCGAAGCTCCGGCAACACCGACCGAGCCGGTTCCTACCAAAGAAGACGTCCGTGCGATCCTCGCAGAGATGTCCAGTAAAGGCTTCACCGCCCAGGTAAAGGAACTGCTCCGTCAGCACGGTGCGGCAACGCTCTCCGGCATCGACCCTTCGGAGTATGCCGCCCTCATCAAGGATGCGGAGGGACTCGAAAATGGGTAATCACGCTCTGCTTTCCGCTTCCTCTTCCCACAGGTGGCTGAACTGTCCGCCGTCCGCAAGGCTCGGTGAGAACTATGAGGACAAGGGCAGCGACTTCGCCGCCGAGGGTACGGATGCCCACAGCCTGTGCGAACACAAGCTCAAAACGGCTCTGGGCATCCCGTCCGAAGACCCCACCGAAAATCTCACCTGGTACAACGAGGAGATGGAGGAATGCGCCAGCGGCTATGCCGCCTATGTGCTTGAACTCCTCGCCGAGGCGAAAAAGGTCACGACCGACCCCATCGCGCTGATCGAGCAGCGGCTCGACTATTCCAAATATGTCGAGAGCGGCTTTGGCACCGGGGACTGCGTCCTCATCGCTGACGGCACCCTCAACATCGTGGATTACAAACACGGCAAGGGCGTGGAGGTTTCCGCAGACCACAATCCGCAGATGATGCTGTACGCCCTCGGCGCTCTGGAGATCTTCGATGCCCTCTACGACATCGACACGGTCACGATGACCATCTATCAGCCGCGCCGCGCCAACGTCAGCACCTACACCGTTTCCACCGCCGAGCTTCTCGAATGGGCGGAGACCGTACTGGTCCCAACCGCCGAGCTTGCCTTCAAGGGCGAGGGCGAGTTCCATTGCGGCGAGTGGTGTCAGTTCTGCAAGGCAAAAGCCGACTGCCGTGAACGCGCCAGGGCGAATATGTCCCTCGCCGCCTATGACTTCGCCGAACCTCCACTCCTCACCGATGAGGAAGTCGAAGATGTTCTCGCCAAGGTCGATGACCTCGTCTCCTGGGCAAACGACATCAAGGAATACGCTCTGCAGGCCGCCGTCAGCGGTAAGGAGTGGAACGGATGGAAGGTCGTCGAGGGACGCTCCAACCGCAAGTACACAGATGAAAGGCTTGTAGCCGCAGCGGTCATCGCCGCCGGTCACGACCCCTACGAACAGAAACTGCTCGGTATTACCGAGATGCAGAAAACGCTCGGCAAGGCAAAATTTGACGAAATTCTCGGACGCTTCATAACGAAGCCCCAGGGAAAGCCCACGCTCGTTCCGATGTCCGACAAGCGTCCGGCAATGAACACTGCGGCATCAGATTTTGAAAACTAAGGAGAAAAAAGATATGTCTAACAACACCACCAAGGTCAATAACCCCATGAAGGTCATCACCGGCAAGGACACTCGCTGGTCTTACGCAAACGTCTGGGAAGCCAAGAGCATCAACGGCGGCGCACCCAAGTTCTCCGTCAGCCTCATCATCCCCAAGTCCGACACCGCCACCGTCCGGAAGATCAAGGCTGCGATTGAAGCTGCCTACCATGAGGGCGAGGCGAAGCTGAAGGGCAACGGCAAGTCGGTCCCGGCTCTGTCTGCCATCAAGACCCCTCTGCGTGACGGCGATACCGAACGCCCCGATGATCCCGCCTATGCAGGATGCTACTTCGTGAATGCCAACTCCACCACCGCTCCCGGCATCGTGGATGTTGACCGTAATCCCATCCTCACGCGCAGCGAGGTTTACTCCGGCGTATACGGCAGAGCATCCATCAACTTCTACGCCTTCAACAGCAATGGCAATCGCGGTATCGCCTGCGGTCTGAACAACCTTCAGAAGATCCGTGACGGCGAACCTCTCGGCGGCAAGGCTTCGGCTGAATCCGACTTTGACACCGATGACGATGAGGACTTCCTATCCTGATCCCATAAAACCCGTGTCCGGGCGGTGGGAGCGATCCTGCCGCCCCTCACGGCAAAGCGAGGTGACAACTCTTGAAAACCATAAGTATAGATATCGAAACATATAGCAGCGCCGACCTCGGCAAGTGCGGCGTTTACAAATACACGGAAGCTCCGGACTTCGAGGTACTCCTCTTCGGCTATGCCGTTGACGGCGGCGAAGTTCATGTGGTCGATCTGGCACTCGGCGAAAAAATCCCGGCGGATGTCATTGCCTCGCTTACCGATGAAGGTGTCCTGAAATATGCCTTCAACGCCAACTTTGAGAGAGTCTGTCTTTCCCGACATCTCGGAATGCCCACGGGCGAATACATCGACCCGTCCTCATGGCGATGCACGATGGTGTGGGCGGCGTACATGGGACTGCCGCTTTCGCTGCAGGGTGTGGGTGCGGTGCTGAACCTCGACAAACAGAAGCTGTCCGAGGGTAAAGAGCTTATTAAGTATTTCTGCTCCCCCTGCGCACCGACAAAGATCAACGGCGGCAGGACCCGTAACCGCCCGGAGGATGCTCCGGAGAAGTGGTCGCTCTTCAAGTCCTATAACCTCCGTGATGTTGAGACCGAGATGGGCATACAGCAGAAGCTCACAAAGTTTCCCGTGCCGGAGGTCGTATGGGATGAATACCACATTGACCAGGAAATCAATGATCGCGGGGTCCGGCTGGATATCCCCCTCGTAGATACAGCCATCCGCATGGATGCCGACTCAAGGCATGAGTTGATGGAGGATATGCGCCGGATCACCGAACTGGAAACCCCCAACTCCGTATCGCAGATGCGGTCATGGCTTGCCGACAACGGTCTGGAAACGGATACCCTCGGTAAAAAGGCGGTCAATGAAATGCTGAAGACCGCACCGCCGGAACTCGCCGATGCTCTTGTTCTCCGTCAGCAGCTTGCCAAGTCCTCGGTCAAGAAGTATCAGGCGATGCGGAACGCTGTGTGTTCGGACGGCAGAGCCAGAGGAATGTTCCAGTTCTATGGTGCCAACCGAACCGGGCGATGGGCAGGCAGACTTATTCAAATGCAG
>JAZRXH010000039.1:0-4063 GCA_045600125.1 Eubacteriales bacterium
TCCGGGAGACTGCGAGGGCTGCCCATATCTGTCAAAGTGTACGGAAAGCAAGAATCATGTAAAGGTAGTAACACGCCATATATGGGAAGATTACATGGTCCATAAATGCAGAAAAGCAAGTTTCCTTTTTGCTTAGAAAACCTGCTTTGTCTACAGTCTGAGGCAGCCGCTGTCTGCGGCTGCCCCGTTTTGCATGATTTTTATTTTGCCTCTCGGCAGAAACTACTCAATAATTGAACAGACTGTACGACTTATACCCCGTCGCCGTATCGGCTCCGCCGTCTGTCATGGAGGACAGAAGCGCATTCGAGGTACGGATGATGTCCTCGCCCTTCTTCATCTCAATGACTTCAATCGTGGGCTTCGGCATGGATTTTTTCTTGATGTTTTCCATAATTCTATCTCCCTTCCTCTGTTCGTTAAGCGGCTTCCGCAAGGTCGCCGAGGCTGAAGGTTATCGGTTCACCGGTGAGGTAGGTTTTCTCGTTGGCAAGAAGGACGTAAGGCGTTACGGTGATTTCAAGGTTTGCCTCAACGGCATCCTTTGCGAAGTCCACATCCCGGAGGATGAAGTATTCTTCGCCGAGTCCGAAGTCGCCGACCTTCACGGTCTTGCCGTCTACGATGTAGGAGGTGTTGCCCATCTGCGTGGTGAGCGGATCGAAGGAGTCCGCACCGCCTACGGTGTAGGTGAAGCCCGCTTCATAATAATCGTCAAGAGAATCGTCCAGCATCGAAACGAAGCGCACGTTCACGCCGCCGTCCTCGTTTTCCTTAAACTGCACGGAGGTGCGCAGGTACCACTGGGCGAAGGTGACTTCAAGGTCTTCCCCGAGAAGTCCGCTTTCCAGCTCAATCTTTTCGTCGTTTTTATCGACGTAATAGGCACGCCTGTTGACAAGTCCGTTCTCGCCGCCGGCTACCGGCTTCTGATCGTTTACAAAATAGTATTCATAGGAAGCCGTGACGGTAAGCTCTTCGCCGCATTCGCATTCTGCCGTATAGGTGCCGTCGCCGTTATCGGCAAAGTCTTCGAAGGAGTGCTCGTGATCGTCGCCTTCTATCGTATAATAAACGATGATGTCACCGAAGGCAACGTAATCGCTGCCGCCCGCAAAGGCAAAGCTGTCGGAATCGATTCCGATCACGTTGACGGTCGAACCGTTCCTGGCATTACCCTCCTGGAACTTTCTGCCCCGGCTGACACCGACCTTGGCGTAACTATCTCCCCAATCCGCAATCACGGCATCAACACGGGTAATGGTCACACCTGCTTTTGCCGCCCGGATCGTTATCAGATGTTCGTTATCGCCGCCGTACAGAACCTTCTTCCATGCAGCCGCAGCTGAAGCGCTGACAGTGAAAATCTCATCCGTTGCCAGGTAGGAGAGGTCTCCCTCGTTGAAGCAGCTCTCGTCAAATACGTACTTCCTTGTGCGGGTTTCCGTACCGCAGGCACAGACGCCGCCCGTAAAGACGTGGAGGAGCTTCTCCGCAACGAGATGACCGCAGACGCAGGCATCCGAATGGGTGCCGTCCCCGTTATCCTTGAGAATTCCGGTATAGGCGTGTTCTTCTTCCGCTTCATAGCCGCACACACAGCTTGCCGTATGGAAGCTGTCGCTGCTGTCGGCGTAGGAGAGCTCATGCGCCTCCGCTGCGGTATTGCCGCAGATGCAGGTGACGTTATGGGTGCCGTCACCGTTATCCGTATAGGAGGTATAATCGTGACTCATCGGCGTATCCGATGCGCCGCAGACGCAAGTCGGCGTATGGGTGCCGTCGCCGTTATCCGCATAGGAGGTATAATCGTGGCTTACCGGCGTATCCGATGCGCCGCAGATGCAATTCCGCATATGGGTGCCGTCGCCGTTATCGGTGATGCCCACGGCATAATCGTGCGCCAAACGGATCAGCGCACCGCATTCCGTGCATTCTCCCATGTGCGTGCCGTCGCCGTTGTCCACGGTGTTTTCGGGCGCAAATGCGTGATCGCAGTCAACGACCTTGTAGTACACGGTCATATCCTCGATACCGATAAAGTAGTAATCGCCGCCTTCGTAGGCGAAGTAGTTGGAATCAACGCCGATGACGTTGGCGATATCGCCGAACCGCAGCGATTCCGGCTGGACCTTCGTACCCGAGCTGACGCCGACGATGTCGTAACGATTCCAGTTCATCGAGAGATTGGTATCGACCCTGGAAATAATGATGTGCGGATCCTTTGCCATGATCATCGTCCAGTAGCTTCCGCCTGCGTGCATGCAGCCGTAGCCGTAGTTGGAGGTGACTGCGAAACGATCGCTTTCCATGGCATAGCTGTTGTTCTCTTTAATACCCGCATCCGAGTAAACCAGCTTTTCGACAAGGACCTCGTCGCCGCAGACGCAGACGCCGTCCTCGTAGCGGTGTATCTCGGTGCTGCTGATGCCGCAGACGCAGGTACCCGTATGGGTGCCGTCCCCGTTGTTTACGCAGCTTCCGGTGAAGGCGTGCTCTTCGGCGTCGCCGCTGCGCTTGTCGCAGTAACGGCATTCTCTCGAATGGGTACCGTCTCCGTTATCCGCATAGCTGCCGCTGAAATCGTGAAAATGACCGTCGTCCGTGTAATACACGATGAAATCCCTCAGGTAGCAGAAGTAGTGATAGTCGTTGCCGAAATAGGCAAGAGTACAGTTATCGGAGTCGACATCAATGATGCTCATGTATCTGCCGTTGATGGTATAGATCTCCTCCGTCGGTGCTTTTCTGCCGTGATCGGGCCCGGTGTAATCGTAATAGAATCCGTAGTAGCTGAGAAGAGCGTCGATACGGGTGATGGTCGCATAGGAAGCCGTCGCTTCAATCTTCATGGAATAATAGTCATCCAGCTCTATGCCATACTTCGAGCTGGCACAGTCTGCCGTGATTTTGAAGTTCTTGCCCTGATACGTATAGGTATTATTCCCGTCGGTGCTGATGTTTGCGGGTCTGAATTTCAGCACCTCGCCGAGGGTCGTCTCGCCGCAGGGGCACCGGAAGGTGTAGGTGCCGTCGCCGTTATCGGTACGGTCGCTGAAATCGTGCGCCGCAGTCCTTGTTTTTCCGCACACGCAGGTTCCCGTGTGCGTGCCGTCGTGATTGTTCGTGCAGTTAATGATAAAGCTGTGCCGTTCCTCACGAACCGTATCGCATTCTCTGCACTTCATCGTATGGAATCCGGGGAGGTTATCCCACTGGTTCTCGGCGGTCACAGAGAAATCATGCTCGTGATCCTCTACAACGTAGTAAACGGTGAAATCCTTGAACCGACAATCTCCGTGCATACCGTATATACGGAGGGAATCCGAGTCGATCTCCGTCACCGTGACGGTGGAGCCGTCGGGAACCGTCTGCCACCGCTGCATGTTTGTGCCCCTGCCGTATTGAATGGACGAATAATAAGCTCCACGTTCGGACACAACAGCGTCTACCGAACGGATGGTAATGTCCTTCCGCTTCGCTTCGATCAGGATCTCGTATTCGGCGCCGGCAGGCATACCGTTCGCACTGGGATCGTAGGCGGTAACGCGGAAATTCTGCGTTTCATATACGTAGGAATTGTCTGCTTTGATACTGCCCGTGCTGAAGGTCAGCTTCTCCGTCAGAGCCTCCTGTGCGCTGCAGTCGACGCAGAAGTGATTGACAAATCTGCAGTTTCCGGTTTTGACGTTTTCGCAGACGCATACTCCCGTGTGGGTGCCGTTCTTGTTGTCGGTATAGGTATAAACGTGCTCCTCATCGGCAGCCGCATTGCAGACGCTGCATCTTCCCGAGTGCGTACCGTTGCCGTTATCCGTGCAGTCCACCGTAATGCTGTGCGCTTCCGTACTGTCTGCACCGCAGGCGCTGCATTTTCCGGTGTGGGTACCGTCGCCGTTATCCACCCCCTCCAGCGTACAATCGTGCGCCTGTTCGCCGGTGATACCGCAGATGCGGCATACTCCGGTGTGGGTACCGTCGCCGTTGTCGGAGGCGTTCACGCTGAAATCGTGGTCGTGGTCTTCGATCGTATAGTAGACGGTGATGTCCTTGAATTTGCTGT
>JAZRXH010000040.1:0-5364 GCA_045600125.1 Eubacteriales bacterium
ATGACCAATGAACTTGGCTTTCTTTCCCGTCATCCCACGACCGGAAAGCCGATCACCTCGCCGTTCATCAACATCGCCATCAATTATATGAACCAGGCGGCTCGTCAGTGGGACGCCATAATGCAGACCGTCAAGGAGAACTGCTCCGTAGATTTCACAGGAGCAAACCCAAACGACGATCTGGAGAAAATTCTGCATCAGAGAAAGGGTTTCTAACTATGTACGAAAAAGTAAATCCGAGCCATCCGGACAAGGTGGCTGACCGTATTGCCGGTGCCCTTGTGGACATGGCATACGCTCAAAAAAAGAACCCCACCATCGCGGTCGAAGTCCTCATCGGTCACGGCAGATGCCACATCATCACCGAAACCACCGTCCGGCTGAACCGCCGGGAGGTTCGGAACGCTGTACGCCGCATCGCCGGCAGAGTTCGTGTGGACTACAGAGAGAATGCCCAGGACGAACATCTCTCCGGCAATCAGAAGAACAGCATCCGCTGCGGTGATAACGGCATCTTCAAGGGTGTCCCCGTTACAGAGGAACAGAAGAAGCTCGCCGACATCGCCGAGGAGCTGTACGGCATTTATCCATTTGATGGAAAGTACATTCTGGACGGCGATAACCTCATCGTCTGCCAGTCCAATGTTCCCTCCAAAGCTCTGCGGAAGATGTACCCCGACGCGGCGGTCAACCCGCTCGGTGACTGGACAGGCGGCACCAATGTTGACACGGGTGCTACCAACCGCAAGCTCGGCAGCGATATGGCTGACGGTGTGACCGGCGGCGGTCTGCACGGCAAAGACCTCTCCAAAGCGGATGTGTCCGTCAACACCTACGCTTTCCTCAAAGCGCAGGAGATTGGCAAGCCCGTGGAGCTTTTCTGCGGCATCGGCGATACGAGTGTAGACGGCAAGCCCTACGGTGAGATCGTGGAGATTGCCCGCTCCTACATTAAGAAGATCGGCGGTTTCGAGAAATTCGCGGAATGGGGGCTGGTACGATGATCACCACCACCGAGCTTCAGCTCGTACCTCTGGACAAACTGGTACCCTATCAAAACAATGCCCGTACCCACTCCCCGGAGCAGATCAATAAGCTCCGCTCTTCGCTCCGTGAGTTCGGCTTCATCAACCCCGTCATCATCGACCGCAACTATGGCATCATTGCCGGACACGGCAGAGCTATCGCGGCTCGTGAGGAAGGCATCAAAGAAGTGCCGTGCGTGTTTGCAGACCACCTTACCGAAGCCCAGAAGAAGGCTTACATCATTGCTGACAACCGCATGGCTCTCGATGCCGGATGGGACGAGGAGCTTCTCCGCATTGAAATCGAAGAACTCCAAGGCATGGACTTCGACCCGCTCCTCACAGGCTTCGATGAAAAAGAGTTGTCGAAGCTCTTTGATGACGGCAAGGAAGCCAAGGATGATGACTTCGATGTGGATGCCGAACTGCAAAAGCCCACCTTCAGCAAGGCGGGTGACGTGTGGACGCTCGGCAGGCACCGCCTCGTCTGCGGTGACAGCACCAAGCCGGAAACCTACGAAGTCCTCATGGATGGTCGGAAGGCAAACCTCGTGGTGACCGATCCTCCGTACAATGTGGACTACAAAGGCACCGCCGGGAAGATCAAAAACGACAATATGGCATCGGAGAAGTTCTACGATTTCCTCTTCGATGCTTTCTCCTGCATGGAGAAGGTCATGGCGGACGATGCCTCCATCTATGTTTTCCATGCCGACACCGAAGGGCTGAATTTCCGAAAGGCATTTGATGCCGCCGGGTTCTATCTCTCCGGGTGCTGTATCTGGAAGAAGCCGAGTCTCGTTCTCGGACGCTCTCCGTATCAGTGGCAGCACGAACCCGTGCTGTACGGCTGGAAGAAAAACGGCAAGCATCAGTGGTATTCCGACCGGAAGCAGACCACCATCTGGGAATTCGAGAAAAGCAAGAAGAACGGTGAGCATCCGACCATGAAGCCGATCCCGCTCCTCTGCTATCCCATCACCAACAGCTCTATGTCGAACACCCTCGTGCTTGACCCCTTCGGCGGTTCCGGCAGTACGCTGATTGCCTGTGAGCAGACCGACCGGAGCTGTGCCACCATTGAACTGGACGAAAAGTTCTGTGACGTCATCGTGAATCGGTATATCGAACTGGTCGGAACTGCCGAAAAGGTGTCCGTCTTTCGTGACGGTCAGACCTTCAGCTATGAGGAGGTCACCAACGGAACAGAATATGCCCCTGACCCTCGGAAGCCTGTTTGACGGCTCCGGGGGTTTTCCTTTGGGCGGATCGCATCCACATCATATTTAGATTTCTTTTTCACTTTGAATTACTCCGTTCAAAAAATTCATGTAATTCACGTCTGTGAGAAGTCCACTGTCGAACAAACGTCCAAATTCATATCTATTAATAGAGTAGAGATTATTCAAAAAAACACAGAACTCAGCTTGATTTGTCTCGGCTAATTTGGGACAACCTTTGGCAAAAACAATATTTCTACAAGCTCCCATACGGGCAATAAACAATAGACTCTCACTTAATCTAGGAGGAGAAACTGAAAGTCTTTCAACAATAGCATCCCAGACTTCATCGGAATGCTGCTGGTAAATAATGGATTTCAAGACATTCTCTGCTACAAGAGGAAAATGATTTCTAATTTCTTGTGCCATCAAGTTATCATCATCAATAGCAGCAATAATATCAGAGTCCCATTTTACGCGAAATTTTCCTTCGTTAATTTTTACTTGAATGTGCTGATATAATTTTTCGGATAAATCTCGTTCATCACTAAATTCAGAATACAGAGAGCATTTTTTTACTTTTTCCTTAAAGTCTATCAGTTGCTCGTATTGTTTTGTATTAATGCAATCAGGCTGGATGAGTTTATTAGAGAAATACAACATCGTAAGTCTCCTGTTCTCTGAAGGTCTGAGAACTTCTTCAATGGAGCCTCCAACATGATTTCTTGTTGGAGTACCAACTCTTGTCCAAAATATTCCTATTACAACATCACATGAATCTAATATATCCATGTTAATGTAATCCTGAGCGGTTCGTCCCATCTCGGGTGCAGCATTAGTCTCCCACCCAATAGGAACAAGAATAATCTTTGTACTTTCGGAATTAACGCTGTTCCATCGTTCTATTACTGAACGAACTATCTCTCGCTCACGAGATACATCTCCAGGTGACGCAATAAACACCTTAAAGGCTCGAACATTGTATGACATTTTTCGTTCTCCTTATCACCAAAATGAGTATTTCATATAAATAGCGCCAAATAGATTATAGCACGTTTTTTCGCAGTTCGACAAGTGGCGCCTCACATATTTTTAAAATGTATAAATGTTTGGTTCTTATCTCATCATTTGTCAATAGGAGCGAAAAGAGGCTTGTATTAATTCCTATATTTGTACTATATATTTTATGGATATGTGCAGAAACTCCTTGCTATTTCGGGCATTCAGAGTGATTAATACACTACACCAGAATATAAGGAGGACTTCAATATGACCATCAAATACTACGTCCCCGGCAACAAGCGCAAGGAGCTTGTAAAGACCGTCGCCGCATGGCTCGGCGAAGACATCAAATACTGCGGAGCCCCGAGCTTCGCCTACGAGGTGGACTACTTCACCGTCGACCGGAACGGCTGCCTTTCCTTCGATGACCGCGCCGACAGCGAGGTAATTGAACGCCTGCTTAAGCATCTCTACGATGAGGGCTTTGAGTGCGAGGAAGCACCCAAGAACAAGTCGGAAGCCGAGACTTTCAAATCCGCCGAAACGGACATGGAAGACGATGACACCTACGACCTTACCGTCAACCTTCCGAAAAGCCTTTTCACGGACACCGCCATTGAGAACCTGCGAAAGCTCGTCAAGGGTAAGGAAAGCCTTCTGAAAAAGGCGCTCGGCACGGACAGCGTTCCGGTCATCGTTACCGAGGATACGGTCGAGTTCCCCTGGTTTAGCGGCATTGCTTCCACGGACGAACACGATGCTTACCTTCACCTTGTGACCGCCATCGCTGCGATGGCGAGGGAGCAGAAACGCATCTCCGTGCAGGATAAAGAAGTCGACAATGAGAAGTACGCTTTCCGGTGATTCCTTCTCCGGCTCGGCTTCATCGGGGACGAGTTCAAGTGGCAGAGAAAGTTCCTGCTTCGGAACCTCTCCGGTTCTGCCGCCTTCAAGAGCGGCACGAAGGGCGGTGAGCAGTAATGTTCTTTCCTCCGAAGGAAGTTGTCGACCGCATTAAGCGCGAGTACCCCAAGGGTACGAAGGTGAAGCTGGTCAGCATGAACGACCCTTACCGCGATATGCCGCCCGGACTGACGGGTGTGGTCGAGTATGTGAACGACTGCGGCACGATATTCCCGGCTTGGAGCAACGGAAGTCACCTCGGCATCGTATATTACGAGGATCATGTGGTAAAAATCAGCGAGTAAAAAGCTACATATTACACAGTAATCTGCGTGTATCTTTGTCGAATATATGCCTCCGAATTGTCTTGATATATGTGCCTTTTAGAGTGATTAATACACTACCGAAAGGAAATACACCGACAAAACGGAGGAACATACCATGAACGACAAGACCATGAACCAGATCAACGAAATGAAGCAGCAGACCATTGGGGTCGAGGTGGAAATGAACAATATCACCCGCCGGGATGCCGCAAAGCTCGCCGCCGACTTCTTCGGCACGGGACGCTTTGAGGACACCGCCTATCGCAACGGCTACTTCACCTGGTCAGCCTGGGACGCACAGAACCGCGAATGGAAATTTCAGCGCGACGTCAGCATCCGGGGCGATGACGCACACAAATGCGAAATGGTCACCCCGATCCTGACCTACGCCGACATGGACACCCTGCAGGAGCTTATCCGCCGCCTCCGCAGAGCCGGAGCGAAGAGCGACCCCACGAGGGGCTGCGGAGTTCACATTCACATCGGAGCCAAGGGTCACACCCCGCAGAGCCTCCGAAACCTCGCCAACATCATGGCAAGCCACGAAAGCCTCCTGATCGCCGCCCTCGGCATCGACTACCACCGCATCGACCGCTACTGCCGGACGGTCGACCCCGACTTCCTCCGGATGCTGAACAAGCGCAAGCCCACGAGCATGAGCCAGCTTGCCGACATTTGGTACGAGGGCAACAATGCAGATGACAATCGAGGCTTCCACTACAACGACAGCCGCTACCATATGCTGAACCTCCACGCCACCTTCACCAAGGGCACGATAGAGTTCCGGCTTTTCCAGTTTGACGCGCCGCTCGGTGACAGGCAGAACGGACTTCACGCCGGACAGCTCAAGAGCTACATTCAGCTTTGCCTCGCACTCAGCCAGATGGC
>JAZRXH010000041.1:0-30249 GCA_045600125.1 Eubacteriales bacterium
ATCCGACTTCATCGTAGGGTAGCCGTCTGGTGCAGGCTGCGGGGATGGCGGGGAAGCCCCTGCGGGCAGCGCTGAGCCAGCGCGGGCAACTCGAGACCCTACCGCAGACTAAACCGTGAGTGCTGATACCCGGGTATTGTCCCGTTTGCCCGCCTGCGGGGAAGCCCCGCGGCAAAATCGAGACCCCACCTCGGATAAAACCGGGGTCGCAGATACCCGGGTATTGTCCCGCTTTGCCGCCATAAATCCGAGCGGCAAAGCTCATTGCTTGCACAAAAAACAATCTCACCTCTGTTGCGGCACTGCTTTCCTGCCGCAACAGACGGTAGGCACTTATCCTTTATTCAAAAAAATATCCGTCAAAGTCCGTATGGACTTTGACTCTTTGAAAGTTTTCGCCCGCCTTTTTGCGGGGAAGCCCCCGCGGGCAATTCGGGACTGCACTTTAGCAAAAAACAAAAGCGCCGATTCCCGAGTATCATCCGCTTTGCCGCCATAAATCCGAGCGGCAAAGCTCAGAAGTTTTCCAAAAACCATGAAATATACCTCTGTTGCGGCACTGCTTTCCTGCCGCAACAGACGGTAGGCACTTATCCTTTATTCAAAAAAATATCCGTCAAAGTCCGTATGGGCTTTGACTCTTTGAAAGTTTTCGCCCGCCTTTTTGCGGGGAAGCCCCCGCGGGCAATTCGAGACCCAACCTCAGATAGAACAGTGAATTTTGATGCCCGGATATTGTCCCGCTTTGCCGCCATAAATCCGAGCGGCAAAGCTCAGAAGTTTTCCAAAACCATGAAATATACCTCTGTTGCGGCACTGCTTTCCTGCCGCAACAGACGGTAGGCACTTATCCTTTATTCTAAAAAGATTCCGTCAAAGTCCGTATGGACTTTGACTCTTTGAAAGTTTTCGCCCGCCTTTTTCAAAAGGCGGCGAGGTGCAGGGCGAGTAGCCCTGCAAAGAGATGGAGAATGATGAAAGAAAACTGTGAGATCCTGGAAGGGATCCTGTCGGTGAAGGCGGCGATCAGCGGTCGGAGCCGAAAGATCTATGAAGTATACGTAGACTCGGAGAAGTACCGCAAGCGTGACCGGAAGGTGATGTCCTTCCTGACTTTTCTGACCGAAAACGGAATACGGGCGCAGATGTGCGAGCGGGAGGTCATCGACTCCTTTGTCGCCTCCTTCGGGGAGGGCGCCGGCAATACCCACGGCGGCGTCGCAGCGGCGGTGGGGGAGAGAAAGACCGCCGACGTATCGGAGGTGCTTTTGAAGGTGCGGGAGGAAAACGGCTTCTGCGTCTATCTCGACGGCGTGGAGGACCCCTTCAACCTCGGCTATGCGATCCGCTGTCTGTATGCCTGCGGAGCGTCCGGCATCATCCTGCCAAGGCGTGACCGAAGCGGCATGACGTCTGTCATGGCAAGAAGCTCCGCCGGCGCCAGCGAGCTTGTTCTCCTTTCCGAGCTTTCGGACAGCGACAAATCGGAGGCAAGGCTTGCGTTTACCGCAAAATGCGACAAGGCGGGCATCCACCGTGCCTGCGCCGCCGTGTCGGGCGCCAGCACCCCCATCTATGACTATGCCTCCGGCTTCCCGCTCATTCTCTTCATCGGCGGGGAAAAACGGGGCATTTCCCCGGAATTCATGGAAGGCTCGGAAATCCTCCACATCCCCTACGCCTCCCCCGATATCCGTTATTCTCTGCCCTCCGCTTCGGTCGCCGCCATCATGGGCGCCGAGCTTATGCGAATAAAAAACAGCCTTTGATTATCCTTTGATATCTTTTTGATATCTTTTATTAAAGGCGGCTGTGTATGCCGAAAATGCATATAATAACAGCAGGCAGAACCTACGAATGCCCCGCATATAAGCCTTGCGGGGCACCTTTGATTTGACTGTGACTTTTTCTTTTTGGTGATGATCATGCCCGAAAAAACATCAAGAACCTACCGTGCCTCCAAGATTTTCGTGACCGCTGCTTTCTTTGTCTGCGCCGTCCTTCTCGTTTTGCGGCTCGTGCTTCCCTTTTTCACGAAAGGCGGAGAGCTTTTCTATCAGCACGTCACAAAGTACCTGCAGGCAGGCTTTTCCTTCCTCAGCGCCCGCCTGCCGTTCTCTCTCGGGGAAACGGTGGTGCTCCTTCTCCCCCTTGCCGTGCTCCTTATTGTCGTCACGTACCTCGTTTTCCTCTTTCAAAGGGAGTATACAAAGGCGAAGACCCTTCTTTTTGTCTGCCTCGGCATTGCCGGCTGTTACCTTGCAAACTATCTCCTAAACCTCTCCATGCTGTACTGCCGCCCGCCGCTTTCCGAGCTTTCTGGGATCGCCGACGAGCCGATCGGTCTTGAAGAGATCTACGAAACGGGAACGATCCTTGCCGAAAGGCTGGATGAGCTCTCCGAAAAGATGACCTTTTCCGGCGAAGCGGCTGTCTGTCCCTATTCCTTCGGGGAGCTGAATGACAAAATAGACGAAGCCTATGCGAAATACTGCGAGAAAAATCCGTGGCTCTCACCCTATAAGACAAGGGCAAAGCCGATCGCCCTTTCGGAGTATCTGACCTATACCCACCTTTCGGGCATCTATACCCAGTTCACCGGCGAGGCGAATATCAATACCAACTACCCCCATTTCGTCGTTGCCGATACCGTCGCCCACGAAAAAGCCCACGGCAGAGGCATCGCCCCGGAGAACGAGGCGAACCTCGTGGCGTATTTCGTCCTTCGGGAAAGCGGGGACGACTACCTCGAGTACTGCGGCATCCTGTCGATCTATCCCGATATCCTCGCCGCTCTGGTCGCCGAAGAGCCTGCGTATTATTCCGCGCTTCTTTCCGAAGCGCCGCCCTGCCTTCGGAGCGAGAACCGGGCGTATTCCGCCTTCTTTGAAAAATACCGCACCTCCCGTGCCGCCGCCGTGAACGACGCCCTCAACGACGGATATCTCAGGCTCAACGGCGAAAAGGACGGCATACGGAGCTACGGCATGACGGTGAATATGACGGTGGCGTACGAGCTCGGAAGAGAGAAGGACGCACAGACAGAATAAACCTTTTTTTGGGGAGCGGAGCTTTTCCGTTCCCGTTTTTTTCATTCTGTTCATGCCGGGGCAATATTGATATGATAGGATGAAATCAGGATGAAACCGGATAAAATAGGATAAAACAGGATAAAACAGGATGAAAACCGGAGGAGCTCTATGTTATTTCAGAATGCTGTTGCCGTCACCTTGCTTGCGTTCATTCCCTTGACGGTATTTTCGGCACTGTTCCTTATTCTTTCTCTTGTGAAGATGAATAAAATCAAAAAGCAGTACGGTATGGAGGAGATACGCCGGAACGAGGCGATTTACCGTGCCTACGCCGACAGAAGGGACGGCGCCGCTGTCTGGACGGTGGCACTGACATCGCTTCTTCTCGGTGCGGCGCTCGCCTTTGCCTTGCTTTTCGGCTTAGGTGACGGTGGAGCTTTGTTATTTTTAGGACTGTTGTTCGCCCTCCTCATTGCCGTTCCCGCCTTTTTTGCCGCCTCGTTGTGGATCTTTCTCCTTTCCGCAGGGGATGCGAAGCGTCTTCCCTTTGAAATCTGTCAAAAAAGAAGCAGGACAGCGAAAACCGTGTTCATCGTTTCGGCAGTGCTGCTTGGACTCGATGCGGCGTTCTGCATCGGGTTTCCGATCCTTTTGAATATTTGGCTGAAGAATTGGCTCAGCGGAGCCGAACCGGCGCTGGTGAGTATGGGAAGCCGGTTCGTGATGGCACGAATCCGAGTATAACATTTTTATCCGCATTTTTATCATAAAATTATCATAAAATTATCATAAAATTATGGAGGATCCCCATGATATTTTTGAATGCTGTTTACCTTACTTCACCCGCTTTTTTGCTTACGGTCATTCCTTTGACGGTCGTATCGGCACTTTGCCTTATTCTTTCTCTTGTGAAGATGAATAAAATCAAAAGGCAGTACGGCATGGAGGAGATACGCCGGAACGAGGCGCTTTACTGCGCATACGCCGACAGAAGGGACGGCGCCGCTGTCTGGACGGTGGCACTGACAGCAATCCTTCTCGGAGCGGCGCTCGCCTTTGCCTTGCTTTTCGGCTTAGGCGACGGTGGAGCTTTGTTATTTTTGGGACTGTTGTTCGCCCTCCTCTTCGCCGTTCCCGCCTTTTTTGCCGCATCGCTGTGGATTTATATTCTTTCCGCAAAGGATGCGAAGCGTCTTCCCTTTGAAGTCTGCCGAAAAAGAAGCAGGACGGCGAAAACCGTGTTCATCGTTTCGGCGGTGCTGCTTGGACTCGATGCGGCGTTCTGCATCGGTTTTTCGATTCTTTTTGTCATTGCGCTGGCGAGTATGTGATTTTCAGAAAGGAAACAGGTTTTGAGCGAAAAGACTTTTAAGAGACTGCTTTACAGCCTTCTTGTCCTCGGCGTCCTTTTCAGCATAGCCCATATCCTCTACGCCGTGCGTGCCTACCCCAACAGCTCGATCGTCCGTTTTATCGCAAAGGAGCTGTGGTGACATGAAGAGTGATACCGGGATGAAAAACAAAAACAAAAGCCGTCTTCTCCTCGGACAGCTGGCGGCACTTTTCGGCGTTTGCGCCGCCTTCGCACTTCTCAATTTCTGCTTTTACGCCTTATTCACGGCAAAGCTCGGCACCGGCTTCGGACCCTCGTCCACCTTGCGGATGGCGGACGTATCAAGGTACCTGCCCTTTGAAGAGGCGTCCGAGCTTGCAAGGGTGAAGTCTTCTCTGCGTTTTTCAATAGACGACGAGCTTCCGGTGCTGGACGGAGCGGCGGCGCTTCTCCCGGTGTACGCCTCGGTCATCGACAGCGTGTACCCCGAGGGCTGTGTGACCTACGAGGGCGGGAGCTTTTCGGACGATAACTACTACGGCGAGAATTTTGCGAAAAGCAGCGCCATGCAGTACAAAAATACCGTCCGGGGCTATAAAGCCGTCGTGGACGGCGAGACCGATATCCTGTTCTGCGCCGCACCTTCCGAGGAGCAGAGGGCTTACGCCGAGGAAAAGGGCGTGCAGCTCGTCTTCGTCCCTATCGGGCGGGAAGCCTTCGTGTTCTTCGTGAACGCCAAAAACCCCGTGGACGGTCTGTCCTCCGGGCAGATACGGGACATCTACGGCGGGAAAATACGGAACTGGAGCGAGGTCGGCGGCGTAAACCGTCCCATCGACCCCGTTTTCCGGATCGAAGGAAGCGGAAGCCGCTCGGCAATGGACGCCTTCATGGGGGACGCCCCTTACGGCAAAAAGTCGCCTTTTGCGCTGTTTGGCGCTTCTCTCGGCTATTCCTTCCGCTTTTACCTCGGCAGCATGGCGGCGGGGAAGGACGTGAAGATGCTGTCTCTCGACGGTATCGAGCCGACGACCGAGAACATAAGGAGCGGGAAATACCCGGCGGTCTCGGAGTTTTATGCCGTCTATCGGGAGGACAACAGGAATCCCAATATCCCCCGCCTTATCGAATGGCTCCTTTCCGAGGAGGGGCAGACCACGGTGGAAAGAGCGGGATACGTGGGGATAAAGTAAAAAAGGAGGCGCCGTTTTTCCGTTTGCGCCTTTATTCAGTGCGCCAACCGTGCGCCGACCGTGCGCCAACCGTCCGCCAACCGTGTACCAACCGTGCGCCGACCGTGCGCCGACCGTGTACCAAAAAACTGTGTCGGGAGCAAAGAACCCGGCACAGCTTTTCTTTTTCTTATCCTTTTTTTGCGTCCTTTTTTGCCTGCAATTATGAAAGACCCTGACACAGCGCCGCTGCCGAAGACCTCACAGCCGTTTTGTCAGTCTTCAAAATAAAACGCCGAATCATTTTCCCGCATCACGTCTTCTGCCGTCTTTTCGAGGCTTTCGTCATAGGAATAGAGCTTTGCGGGGGGCGTGCCGAATTTTCCGAGAAGTCCGCCGTTTTTCTGCACGTAGATATTATTGCACATTCTCGGGAGCCACTCCGCCTTTTCCGCTCCGATGTGGAGAAGATTGTATCTTCCTCGGTCGAAGATGTTGTCGGCGATGATGAAATCGTACGCCTCGTTCCAGTGATCCCAGCCCTTGATGTGGGAGGCGGCGGTCTTGTCGGGGCGCTGATCCCCGAAGCCGTAACCCGAGCGGCGAAGGATGTTGTGGATATAGTAAACGTGCTCGGCGTGGTGGTCGCTTCCTTCCGACGGATGCTTCGAGAAATACTCGAAGGAGTAGGAGGTGTCCTCCACAAGATTGCAGGAGAAGCGCACGTTCCGCATGACGATTTCCCCGTCGGGACTCGAGAACTGATGGGTGATGCCTGCGTCGTAGATCTGATAGATGTAGTTGTGGTCGGCGACGTAGTTGTGGGCGTAGCCGTAGATCTCGATGGCGTTGCCGTATCTCGACAGCGTATCGGTGCGGAACCAGGAGCCGCCGATCCACCCGAATTCGCAGTAGGAAACGGTGAGTCCCTCGCAGGAGCCGGCGCCGACGCCGTGGGCTCCGCCGTACCTGATACAGAGGTTATTTATGGTGACGTTCGCCGCATTGCCTACCCGGAAGATGTTCTCCCGGCGGGCGATCTCGATGGAGGAGAAGCGCACGGCGGGGTTTCCCGCATCGCTCTTTAAGTACAGATAACCCTCTTCGTTTGTGGGAGCGGGTACGTCGTGCCACAGACAGAGGTCGCAGTCGAGGTTCTCGATGCCGCCGCAAGGGAAATCGCTTCTGCCCTTTATCCTCTTTTCGGAATGCGCCCTGCCGCCGTCAAAGACGGCAACGCCCGCATCGTGGAGAAGGGGAATTTTCAGCTTCCACACGTTGTTTATTCCGGTGTCCTCCCAGAGGTCCTCCTCGGCGTAGTTCCGGAGAGAGCCGTAAATGTTCGGCTTTGCGCCTTCGCCGTAGGCGGAATAGGTCACCCCGCTCACGCACTTCACCGAGCCCCGGAAGGTGTCGCCCCGACGGAACAGCACCGCATCCCCGGACGAAAGTGCAAGGGCGGCAACGCCGGAAAGGGTTCGGATCGGGGACTTTTCCGAAAGACCGTCGTTTTTATCGTCGCCGCTTTCGGAAACATAGTACACCCTGCCGGAAAAATCCGACGGCACGGGGTTCTTCCCACCGAGGATCTCCTCCTTCAGAAACGCCGCCCGGCGGTCGATCTCGGCAATCATTTCTTCGGTCTTTTTATTATCCTTTATGAATCTGTTTGCCATGGTCATGGCTCCTTTCGATACATTTTCGATGTGTTTCGATGTGTTTCGATGTATTTCGATGTGTTTTCGATGTGTTTCGATGTGTTTCGATATGTCTTGACTTTTTACCAATGTGCCGACGATGCTTTCGGCGCACACATATGTTTTGTCCGCAGCCGCACGGCTTTTCTTTTTCACCGGTCGGCTGCGGACGTTTTTTCTGCTTATTGTTTGTTTACCGTGCGGGGCTCGCCGATCCCCGTTTACTGTGCGGGAGCGAAGAAGACGGACGCCGTTTCATCCTTCAGCACGTTTTCGATGATGCCGGAGAGCTTTGCATCGAAGGCGGGGTGCTTGGTGCCGAACTTGCCGAAGTCGCCGCCGAGGGTCTGCACGTAGGTGTTGCCGCTCATGACGGGAAGCCATGCGGAGTAGGAGGCGCCGATGTGGAGAAGCATATATTTGCATCTGTCGAAAATGTTGTTCTCTACGGTGTAGTCCGACGCTTCGTTCCAGTGATCCCAGCCCTTGATGAGCGCCGCCGCCGTTTTGTCGGGACGCTGATCGCCGAAGCCGTAACCGCCAAGACGCAGGAAGTTGTTGACGAAATGGCAGTTTTCGATGGAATGACGGAAGCCGGTTTCGGGCGCCGCATTGAAATACTCGAAGGAGTAGGAAGCGTATTCCACAAGGTTGTCCGAGTATTCGATGTTCTTCATGATGATGTTGCTGTCGGCGTTGGAATACTGGTGGGTGATGCCTGCGTCGTAGATCTGATACAGATAGTTGTTGTGTACGAGGTAGTTTTCACAGCCGCCGTAGACCTCGATGCCGTTGCCGTATCTCGAAAGGGTGTCGGTACGGAACCAGGAGCCGCCGATCCAGCCGATCTCGCAGTTCTGCACCGTGAAGCTGCTGACGGTGCCTGCGCCGATGGCGTGAGCGCCGGTGTACTTGAGGCTCAGGTTATCGAAGGTGTTGCCGTCGGTCGCTCTGAAGATGTTGGCACGGGCGGCAAGCTCGATGTCGGTAAAGCGGTCGCCGGGGTTGCCGAGGTCGCTCCGGAGGTAAACAAATCCCGAAACGCCGGTGGGAGCGGAAACGTCGTGCCAGAGTGCGAGGTCGCAGTCAAGGTCGGCGAGATTTCCGGAAACGAAGTCGCTTCTGCCCTTGATGCGCTTCTGCGTATAAGCCTCGCCGCCGTTGAAGACGATGAGACCCACGTCGTTGGTGATGGGAACGTTCAGCTTATAGACGTTCGGAACGCCTGTGGTTTCCCAGAGGGATGCGTCGGCGTAGTTTCTTTCACTTCCCCAGATCTCCGGCTTTGCGCCCTCGCCGTAGGCGGAGTAGGTCACGCCTCTGACGCACTGGTAGGAAACGCCCCGGAAGGTGTCGCCTCTCCTGAAGAACACGCCGTCGCCGCTCTTGAGCGCCAGCCTCTTCACGCCGTCAAAGGAGGCAAGAGGAGCGTCGGGGCTGGTGCCGGGGTTTGCGTCATTGCCGGAGGAGGAGGAAACGTAGTAGCTGGTGCCGGAAACGGTCACGGCGGTGGGAGTTGCCCGGATCGCCGCTGCACGGCTGGCAAATTCGGCGTCCAGCTCGGCGATCCTTGCAGCGCCGGCGGCGGTGTCGACGTTATAAGGCTCGGTGTCGTATACCTCTTCGCCGGTGGTCTTGAGCCATACCTCGTGGTCGCCGTCTACAAAGCCCAGATGGTCTACCGAGGCGTCGATGATGTCGGCGTATGCCCAGAAGGTGTCGTCCACGTCGGTGAACTTGCTGTTATATTCGGAGGTGATCGAATCCCTGGTCAGGACCTTGCCATAGGCGTTGTTGATGACCTTGACCACTTCGGCGCGGGTGATGGTGTTGTCCGGCTTGAAGGAGTAGGAAACGCCGTCCTCGTTCTTATAGCCGCCGACAAGACCGGACCTTGCCGCAGCGGAAATGACCGAATATCTCGGATGCGAAGCGTCCACGTCGGTGAAGCTTCTTTCGATGTCGCCGCCCTCAAGAAGTCCCATGTTGTAAACAAGCTCCACGAATTCGGCGCGGGTGATGTTCTGGTTGGGAAGGAAGGCGCCGCTGTAGGAGGAGAGGAAGCCGCAGCTTTCGCAAAGAGCGATGTACTTTGTGTACCACTCGCCGGGAAGAACGTCGGTGAAGGCGCTGGCGGCTTCTTCGATGTTGGCGTCACCGCCGGCAAAGAGTCTTGCCACGATGGTACACGCCTCGGCTCTCGTCATGGTCTTGTTCGGACCGAAGCTGCCGTCGCTGTAGCCCTTGATATAGGCGGTATGATAGCCCACGTTGGGCTTTTCCGGGAAGAAGAGCACGGTGGCTGCGTTGAATACGTCGGTGCTTTGCAGCTCGGAGGTCTTGAGACCTCCGAAGGGGTAGATATGGAACTGCTTGAGAAGGTGGCTGCCGGCGGGGTCGGTGTAACGGTCGGCAAGCTCCGGAATTTCAAATGTTGCGACCGCCCATCGGTTCGTGACAGCTTTGGCGTTTATCGGCACGAGGGAGGGACCTGTGGTGAACATGCCGCTGTTTCTCGTGAAGTTCACCTTGATGTCGCCGGTGAAGGAGGGAGCGTCGCTCTCGTACTTGTAGAGGACTGCCATGTACTTGTAGAAGTCAAGATCCACCTTGCACTTGCTGTTGAAGCCGAAGGTGTCGAGGATGATGGCGATGTCGTTTTCCGACGCCGTGTTGGGCACGGCTCTCACGACGTTCAGACCGTCCAGAACGGTCTTTTCCGCAAAGGCGGTGTCCTTCTTGTCGCAGATCTCGGAGAAGACCTCCGGGAAGGAAGCGGAGAAGGCGTTTGCCATTGAGCCGACCTCGTTCCACTTTGCCTGGAAGATCACGTCGTCTTCACCGGTGCAGAGGAAGGAGTCGCCGGGCTTGTATACGTTGCCGTCCCCCGCACGGACCCAGCCTGCGAAGGTACTGCCCTCGAGGGTCAGCTCGGGAGCGGGGAGGATGCAGCTTTCGCCGAGCTTCACCGTGACGGGAGCGGGGACGCTACCGACAACGGCGCTGAACGCCTTGTCAAAGCTGACAAGAACGGAGGTCTTGGGGTTCGGGTTTTCCTTCGAGAAGGTCACGCTGCCGATGCAGATGATATCGCCGTCGGCGGTGCTGTTCGGCTTTGTGCTGATGCCGAGAGGACGGAAGTGCATATTCGAGAGATTGTGGGGCGTCACCTCGGGGTTCAGATCTGCGAGCCAGTCCTCGGGGATGATGAAGTAGGCGATATCCCACTCGCCCGCACGGAGCTTGTTCTGCGAGGTGAGGTTCTTGCCGCCGGAGGCGAAGATCTTCGGCGTGCCCTTGATATAGATGCCCATGTTGTAGGAAGCGGAGGAGGCGGTGATGAGCTTGTACTCCACGCTGATGAAGCGGTAACCGTCATCGAGAGAGGGGACGACGGGGAGCTTCGAGAAGTTGGTCTCAAGAGAGATCATGCTGTCCTGCGACTTGTTGTCGAGCCTTATCGTCAGGGCGCTTCTTCCGTCCACCGTATCGCCCACGGTGAGAACGCCGGGGTTCTGCTTATCGTGGTAATAGGGATTCACGGAGGAGTAGTCCACTACGATATCGTCGTCGTGGGACTCGGTGACCGAGGCGGAATTGCCCTCATTGCGCACGTGGTCGTCCTCGGCAAGAACGGCGGGAGCTGTCGTTCCGGAAGAAGGCGCAGAGGGAGCCGAAGGAGCCGAAGCGCCGCCGGGCACGTAGGTCGCAAGCCTTCCGGGAGCGGGGTTGTCCTTGTAGAACCTTATGTCGCCGATGTAGATGACGTCGCTCGATTTCAGAGCCTTGGCGTCGGTGCCGTCGAAGGGACGGACCGAGATGTGCTTGATGGGATGCTCAGCCATGTCCTCGGTGAGGTTGCCCTCGGTGTAGGTGCCCACCTCATAGTACGCCGTCGCCCACTGCCTTGTCACGATGGTCTCGGTGTCGTAGAGAGCGGGAACGGCTTTGATGAAGACCTTGTTGGAGTTATTGAGGTTGATGCGGAATTTTCCCTTGAAGGTGGGGGCGTCGGTGTCGTAGTAATAGTCCACCGAGATGTAGTGATAATCCTCGTAGGTCGCTTTGTATTTCGAGGTGATGTTGTAGGAGTCGAGGGCGATCTCACCCTTTGCCTCGGTGTCGGGGTTGGGCGTGACCTTCAGCGCCTTTTTGCCCTCAAAGGTGACGGTCTCGAGGACGCAGTTGTCGATGTTTGCCACAACGGTCTTGTTGTTCACGTCGGCGTACGGACCGCCCACGAAATCCGCCTCTGCCGAAGCGGTGATCATAAGCGGCTGCAGACCGAGAAAAGCGGCAAGAGCCATTGAAATCAGTTTTTTTGCTTTCATAGTACACTTTCCTTTCGCTGACGCCGGGAGGACTTGTCTTCCCGTGCAAAATTACATTAACATTATAACAAATCCCATCCTCATTTGCAAGAGCTTTGTGCAATTTTGTCATTTTTGCTGTCCGATTTATCGAAAATGTGTACAATATCCCTACGAATGCCGCCGTCTTCCTCCTTCCGCCGCCGCATTCCTCTCTGCCGGGGGAAGCCCTTTTCCTTCCGTATAAGACGAAAAACGGCGCAAAAAGACCCGCCGGCGCTTTCCCGAAAAAACGGAAGCCCCGGCGGGCGTATTTTTATAGGCAGTTTTATGCAGTTCAAGAGAGGGAGGAAAGGTTATTTCATAGGAGAAGCCTTCGCCGCTCCGCTTTCCGCTTTCTCTTCAAGATACTTTTGCAGCCTGTCCGGGAAGTTCACCGTCATGCCGTCGCAGTGCGAATCGACGCACTTCTTCATAATTTCTTCATTGCCAACGCCCCAGGCTCGCACGTTGAAGCCGAGACGGTGCCATTTCAGGACGTTTTCCTCCGTCACGTTTCCGGCGTGAGGGCAGTATTCCTCGATGCCGTTCTCCATAAGGCGGGAAAGCATTTCGTCGCCCGTGTCCTTTGTGAGATAACCGCAGCGGAATTCGGGGGCGTATCTCTTGAAGGCGCAGAGCTCCTCAAGGTCGAAGGAGGTGACGACCGTCATGTTCTTCCGGTTATACTCCCGCAAAAGGTCGGCGGTCTCTTCGGCAACCCCCTTTTCCTTCAGCTCGACGGCAAGATACAGATACCGATAGGCGAAATGGTCGAGGAAGTCCCGGAGGGTGCAGATCCGGTCCTCAAGCCCCATGCTTCCGCCCCGTACCCGAAGCTGCTTCGTCATCTCCACGGTATAGTCCGAGATGCTTCCGATGACATGGCAGGTGCGCTCCATGGTGTCGTCGTGGAACAGCACAAGCGTCCCGTCCTTCGCACGGCGCACGTCGGTCTCAATACCATTTGCGCCCATAAAAATCCCCGTGTTGAACGAGAGGAAGGTGTTCTCGGGGCAGGCAGCACTGGCGCCCCGGTGGGCGTAGTTTACGAAATTCGCACGGCTTTCCGAAAGAAGCATTTCATCCGTTTTCCGCTGCGTTTCATCGAGGAAATTTCCCCATCTCTCCGGGTCGATGAAGGGGTTTTCCCGGCAGCCTGCGCGCAGACGCTGATATTTTTCAAAAGTCCCCGCATGATACGGGTGGTTTCCGAGCATCACGTCCACGTGATATTTTTTCAGCATTTCGAGGGAACTGTAAAACTCCGCCCGCATGAAGGGGGAGATGCCCCGGTCCCGCAGATAGCCGCTCCTCAGCTGATTCACGCCCGCACCGCCGAACATCCCCGCGCGAAGGACTCTTCCGTCCTCGGCTCTTACGTCAAAGAAGAAGGACATCGTTCCGGCGGTATGCCCGGGGGAGGCGACGCACTCAATCGCCGTATTGCCGAGCCTTATCACGTCGCCGTCCCGAATATCGAAGTCGGGAACGAAGGGGACGCAGCGCTGATCCTTCTTTGAAAGGAACGTCTTTGCGCCGCTCATTCTTGCGATCTTCACCGAAGCGCCGGTGTGATCGAGGTGACCGTGGGAATGAAGGATGATTTTTACGTCCTTTATGCGGAAGCCGAGAAGATTCACCGACTCGATGACCCGATCCGCATCCTCGGCATAGCCGGTGTCGATGAGGATAAGACCGTCCCCGGTGTCGAGGAGGTGGCAGGAGTATTTCCGGCTGCCTGCGTAATACAGATTATCAAGGATCCGGAAGGGAGGAAAATCACTTTTCATAGCCTTTTGCCTTTCGTTCTTTCATATGCCTTCATACGGTCGGTATGGCTGTATGGTTCATCCTTGCCGCCCGGAGAAAAGGACTGCCGACGCCCCGATAGCCGAAGCAGCCGCCGACTTTTTTGCCGGCGGCGCTTTCTTTACCGTATCAGAAATCGAGAGAATCGACCCTTGAAAGAAGCTCGGCGAGCTTTGTGCGGCAGAGCTCTACGACCTGCTTTCCGTACTCGGTCTCTGCCTGCCCTCTGCGGATGACGTGGCGCAGATGTCTTGTGTAGTTGACGATCTTCACCTTGTCCTCCACCTCACGAAAACGGGCTTCGTCGTCGGTGCCGAGGTAGGTCTTGAGGAATACCCTCCACATCTTTTCGGTGACGCCGACCTCAAGACCGAGGAACTTTTTCGCCGCCGTTCTGTCGATCTCGCTGAAGCCCACGTAGGTTATGTAGACGTTGCCCAGCTCGAAGACCTTGTGTCCGTGGGAAAGGGTGTCCATGTCGATGAGAAGGGCTTCCCCGTTCTGCATCATGATGTTGTTCACGTGGTAGTCGCAGTGGAGCATATTCATGGTGTCGGGGGTCTCCTTGATGAGCTTTGTCAGCTTTTCGGTCAGCTCCCTGCCGAGGTACGGCTCGTCGGTCTTTACCCAGCTCCATACAAGGTCCTTGATGTCCGGCATATCGTCGGGCTTTACCTCGGTCTCGTGGATCCTGCGGAGAAGCTCGGCGGACATCGCCGTGTATTTTTCCATGTTTTCCGGCTCCTGTGCGATGAGCTTTGAAAAGGGCTTTGCGTCGAGCAGCTCAAAGACAGAGCCGTAGCTTTCTCCCACCCTTACCACGTCGTAGGAGATCGCCGTGGGGATGCCGAGGACGAAGGCTTTTTTGGCGAGCTCTCTCTCCCGCTTGATGGCGGGAAGGCTGTCGGCGTCCTTGTAGACCTTGACGATGGTGTCGCCGTTGTAGCGGTAAACGGTGCCCTTCGCTCCCTCACCGATGACCTCACAGCCGTCCACCGAGAAGACACGGAACGCCTTTTCCACGTCGATGATGTCGGTAAAGCCGGTCATGTCGAAGATGTCGTAGACCTCCGGGGATACGTTTATGAGCTTCATGTCGCTCTCCGCCTTCTTGACCCGGAGAATGAACCGAAGTCCCACGCTGGAGATATACTCAAGACCCTGAAGGTCCAGCACGAGTGCGGTGTGGGGATTTGCCGTGCGGATCGAGGCAAGCTCCGCTTCCGCTTTTTCGGCGTTGGAGGTGTCGATCCTCCCGGAAATACAGACGGTGAGTTTTCCCGCTTCCGATTTGAATTCCATAGAATGACCTTTCCTTTCTGCTCTTTTTTGCTCTTTTTTGCTCTGCGAAACACGGCTTTCCGTTTTCGCCGTTTCCGTATATGTATATGTATATGTATGTATATGCCGGTATCTGTCCTTATCACACGTTTCCGAACACGAGATTCAGAAGATTCACGTATTCCCGGAAGGCGGCGGTGCTCTTCAGCGCCTCGGTGTGCTTTGCCACCGTGCGGTAATACCACTCCTGCTTTTTCGGGTCCTTTTCGTTGAAGTCGTTCCAGACGGCGGCGCCCTTTTTCAGATACTCACGGCTGTAGGAGCGCACGTTGGACAGCTTGTCGCCGAGCCACAGCTGCTTTACGCCGATGTCGGAGGCAGCGGCAAGCACCTCGAGGCTTTCCTCCTTGCGGACGAGCCACGTTTCGTTTTTCGGCAAGCCCTCCCGCTTGTCCTCGGTCTCGGTGCCGACAAGATACCGCACCCGCTCGCCGAAAAGCTCTCCGATCTCCTCAAGGGTCGCACCCGCATCCTCCACGGTGTCGTGCAGCATGGCGGCGCAGAGGACCTCCTCGTCGCTTGTCATGGTGCCTGCGATGGCGGCGACCTCCATGGGGTGCAGGATGTAGGGGGTGTAGGTCAGCTTCCGGAGCTGCCCGGAATGCTTCTCGGTGGCGTATACCACTGATTTTTCGAACAGTGTCATTTCGTCGTTTCCTTTCTGTTATTCCGCTCTGTTATTCTGCTCTGTTATTCTGCATTATTCTGCGTTTCCTGTCTGCCGCTTCCGGCTCAGAGCACGTTTTTTTTCATGGTGAAGACGTTCCTTCCGTCCCTGTATTCGTAATCCACCTCGTCCATGACCTTCTTGACCATGAAGATACCGAGACCGCCCACGGGACGTTCCTCGGCAGAGAGGGTGATGTCCGGATCCTCCTTTGCCAGCGGATCAAAGGGCACGCCGTTGTCGGAAAAGACGAGGCAGACCTTGTTATCCTGCGAAGAGAGGGAAAGCGTCATGCTTCCGATCCCCTCGCCGTAGGCGTAATGGGCGATGTTCACGAAGATCTCCTCCACGCAGACGCTGATCTGCATGATCGCCTTCATCGTACAGCCGTATTCCTCCAGCTTCTCCTCCACGAAGGACATGACCTCGGGCAGAGCCTCATCCGAGGCGGGAAATGTTTTTTCAGTCATAGCAGTCTCCATAAACTCCGTAATGCCGCAAAGGGCGGCTTCTTTGACGGCAGAGCGCGCGTCAGTAGCTCATCATCAGCATCGTGATGTCGTCGGCGGGCTTGTCGGTCGCCATGAAGGCGAAGACGTCCTCCCGGACGCTTTCGATCACGTCCTTCGACGCCATGTGACGGTGCTTTGCTTCGTTGATATATCTTGACAGTCTGTCCTCCCCGTAAAGGGCGGCTCCCGGGTCAAGGGCTCCGGTCACGCCGTCGGTGTACAGGAACAGCTTGTCGCCTTTTTTCAGTGTCAGCTCGTTATTGCGGTACCTTGTGTCCTCCATGCCGCCGAGGATAAGACCTCTCTTGCCGGCGAGGAACTCGAAGCAGGTCCCGTCCTGCATGGCGAGAGGGGCGCTGTGTCCGGCGCTCGCATAGGTCAGAAGTCCCGATGCGGTATCGAATACGCCCAGCCACGCCGAGACGAAAAGACCGGCGTCGTTCCCGTCGCAGAGAGTGGCGTTCACCGCCTCGAATACGGCGGCGGGATCCTTGCCCGTCTGGGCGTGGTTCTTGATGAGCGTCTTGGTGATCGCCATGAACAGCGCCGAGCCGACGCCCTTGCCGGAAACGTCGCCGATGACGAGGGCGACCCTCCCGTCCCCGACCTTGAAGAAGTCGTAGAAGTCGCCGCCGACCTCGAGAGTCGGCAGGATGAAGGCGCTGATGTCCAGCTCCTGCATATCCGGAAGCGCCGCATAGGTTCCCGGCAGCATATTGGACTGGATCTTGTTGGCGATCTCGATATCGGCGTCGATGCGCCGCTTTTCCCGCAGGACGTTCACCATGCGGTTCACCGTTTCCGCCACGTCCTCGGTCTCATCCCCGGACTCCACCAGCAGCGCCTCGGCGGGAAGCTCGCCGTCGGCGATCCGCGAAAGGTACCGCCGGATCTTCGTGATGGATTCCGTCCAGGAGGAAATGACGAAGGACAGAGCGAGGCAGAGGATGATGATCGCCGCAATGATGATCGCCACGGCTCTTCCGGTGATCCCCGCCGTATGGGCGTTCACGCCGCTGAGGGCTCTTCCCACGGCGAGCGCTCCCACGATCTCCCCGCTGTCGTCGCAGAGGCGGCGGAACATGCAGAAGAGGGTCTTCGTCCCGAAGGTGACCTCGCCGAACCAGACGCCCACATCGTCGAGAGCGTCGGCGATCTGTCTTTCCGTAAGAACGCCGACGATGCTGTCTTCGTTTTCGTCGGTGAGTCCCTCGGCGCAGACGGCGTAATGCCCCGGAGCATAGCCGTATTCGTCGGCAAGGGAAGCGATGCCCTTGTCGGATACCTTGACCAGAGCAAAGGACTGGGCTCCGCCCCATTCTTCTCCGACGGTACGCATACGGAACTTTTCGAATGGCGCATTGTCCGCATTTTCCGCTCTGCCGTCTCCCACGGGAAGGCTGCCCTTTATGAGCATCCCGTCCCGGAGGCTCCAGCTGCCGTCGCCGATCAGATCCTCGATATAGCTGCAGTCCGAGGTGAGCCTTGAGCGCATGTGCTCGATCTCGGTGTCGTTGATGGTGTTCTTGAAGAAATAGCCGAAGAAGGCGAGAAGCAAAAGACCCCCGATGAGCACCGCAAGGACGACCTTCGTGCTGAGCCGGCGCAGCGAGAAAAGCGCTCTTGTGCCTTTTTCTCCGCCGCCCTTCTTTACGGATTTGCCGGACTTTCCGGTCTTTCCGGACTTTTCGGTCTTTCCGGTCTTTTCGGACTTTCCGGACTTTTCGGTTTTTTCGGAAGCCTCTGCGCCGGAAAGCCCGCCGTCGGTCCCGGCGATTTCCCTGCTGTCGCTGCTTCCTTTGTTTTTGTCGTTTTTGTTCAAATCAGTACCTCTCCGCTTTGGGAAAATGAATTCGGCACGAAAAGCACGGGGGATTTTCCCCGTCATGCCTTTTCGATGCTGAGGATATCCGAAAAGCCGGTGATATCGAGAACCTCGTAAACCGAATCGCACACGCCGGTCAGGGCAAGACTTCCTCCTGCCTTCGACAGCTTCTTGTGGAGCATCAGCAGGATCCGGAGACCGGCGGAGGAGATGTATTCCAGTCCCTCAAAGCCGAGAGTCAGCCTTGCGGCGCCGTCGACGTCCGCCAGAGCGCTCTCCAGCTCGGGAGCGCTGGACGTGTCCAGTCTGCCGACGAGTCCGACCTTCGTTTCGGAGCCGTTTGTCACTTTTTTTATTTCGAGCATGATTATGACCGTTCCTTTCTGTGAGGCTGCATTTGTGCCGGCTTTCTTTACACGTTACACGGCGAAGAAAATCCGGGAGTCGCATCTATGCTCCCGAGGGGCACCGATGCATACTTGAAAAAAGTGCCTTTTTTCAGACTTCTTCCTCACATTTCTTTGCTTTATGTGAAATTTATGCAAAAACAAGCATACCCGGAAGCGGAAAAGAGGGATCGCCGCTCCGTCTCCGGCGCTCTTTCTGCACATCTGACATTATAGCATGTTTTTCTGCACATGTCAATCACCTACTGTAAATAATTCTGCATACCCCGTGCATAAAGAGGCGTATCCTGCGGCGGCAGCCCCCGGTATCTCTTTTTTTCGCCGGAGGCTTCCCGGCGATTTTGCTTTTTTTCGGCGTTTTCGGCACGCCGACGGAATTTTGCCCGGAATTTGCCCGGAATTTGCCCGTCAATGTCAAAAAAACTCTTGACAAACCCGAAAAAGTATGCTATACTTATTCGGCGCTGTGGGAAGCAGCCGAAAAGATACGATTCACTAGCTCAGTCGGTAGAGCACTTGACTTTTAATCAAGGGGTCCGGAGTTCGAATCTCCGGTGAGTCACTGAGGAGACAGCCCGTTACATCGGTAACGGGCTCCTTTTTTTGCTTTCTACGGCGCTTTTCTCTCCGATACAGCCCGAATACAGCCCCGAATACAGCCCCGAATGCAGCCCCGAATACAGCCCGAATACAGCCCCGAAGGACGCCGCCGCAGGGCTTTTTGCCCGCCCAAGCTTTATTTTGCCGCCCATGCGCCGGGGGATACGCCGGTGACGCTCTTGAAGACCCGGTCGAAGTAGTAGACCTCCGAAAAGCCGGTCATTTCCGCCGCTTCTCCCACGCTGCACTCGCCGCCGGAGAGAAGCGCCTTCGCCCGCTCGATGCGCAGACGGTTGCGGTAGGTCACGGGGGAGCATCCCGCCGCTTTTTTGAAAAGCCGGAAGAGATGCGGCTCGCTGACGTAGCACAGAGAGGCGAGAAGCGGGATGGGGATCTCCTCGGTGTAGTGGGTCTCGATGTATTCCAGCGCCGGGGCAACGCGGCTGTCGGAGGGCTTTTCCAGCTTCTTCTGCATGACGCCGAAGAATTCCCAGAGCCTTGCCGAGCTTCCGAAAAGCTCCCGCCTTGAGAGGGTGGACCGCAAAAGGCTCTCGGCAAGCTCGTAAAACGGCCGTCCCGCATCGGTGGTCACGACCCAGGGCGTGCGGCAGAAAACCGTGTCCTCTCCGTCGGCGACGTCGGTCATATCGAAGCTGATGCGATAGTAGGAAAAGGGACGCTCCAGCACCGTCACGGTCTTGCGGCAGCCTCTCGGAAGATAGATGAGAGAGGACGGCGTGAGCTTTGCGCTTTCCTCCTCCCATTCGTAAAGACAGCTTCCCTTGTCGATGAGCAGAAAGCCGTTCAAAAGCCTTGCCGACTGTCCCAGTACGTTCCACGCGGGAGACTGGTATATGACCGAGATCTCGGAAAGCGCAAGGTCGTGCTTCCAGAGCTCGGAAAAATCCACCGCCTTCATTGTTCGGAGCCCCTCCTTTGCAGTTTTGCATTTTTCACCGTGCCGCAAGGCATCGGTCACGGATCCATTATACCTCGCTTTGCGGGAAATGTCAAGGATAAATCACGGGAAAAAGGATAGTATCGTGCAAAACCATGCTGTTTTTCGCTATTTTCAAAGCCTTCCCGCCGTGCTATGATATACACAGTAATCGCCTTCGCTCTGTGCGGCGGAGGCTCACGAAAGGAGAAAGCCCGGATGAAGGTAAAATACAAGGTCGACGGCGGCTGCGTCCTCTGCCTCATGTGCGTGAAGGAATGCCCGGCAGGGGCGATCGGCATCATCGAAAACGTGTCGGCGAAGATCGACGCCGACAAGTGCATCGGCTGCGGCAGATGCTATAACGCCTGCTACTCCGAAGCCATCGTCAAGGTCAAGGCGGAATAAGAAGGCACGTCCTTTGCACGCCGCTCCCGCAGGCTTGGGGAAAGGATGCGCAAATGATACTATCATACAACCCGATAAAATTTTGTGGCAAAGGAAGAGCTCTGCCGGAAAATACGGCAGGCACTCCTCTGCGGCTTTTATTGTGAAAGGAAGATCAAGGTATGCAGAACTTCAGACTCGAAAACGGAAAGCTCGCCACCGAACGGGAGAGCATCCCGGTATACGGTGAATACGACGTCGTCGTTGTCGGCGGCGGCATGGCGGGCGTGGGTGCGGCTCTCGGCGCTTCCAAGAACGGCGCAAAGACCATCCTCATCGAAAACACCGGCGCTCTCGGCGGACTTGTGACGAACGGCCTTGTCAACATCCCGCTGGACTTCGTATCCGGCGTCGGCAAGGAATTCTTCGACGATCTCACCGCCATGGGCGGTCTTGCCCGGAGGAACTCCGACCCCGAAAAGCACAAGCTCGTCTTCGACAGAATGATCAAAAAATACGGCGTGGACGTGCTTCTCGTCACCCCCCTCATCGACACCGTCGTGGACGGTGACACCGTCGTCGGCGTGATCATCCACACCAAGACCGGCAAAAAGGCGGTGCTGGGCAAGCGCTTCGTGGACGCCAGCGGCGACTCCGACCTCGTGTACTTCGCCGGCGGCGAGACCATGACCGGCAGACCCGAGGACGGCATCTCCATGGGCTGCTCCATGGAATTCATCCTCGGCGGCGTGGATTTTGCCGCCTACAAGAGCAGCGACCTTGCCAAGGACGACCCCCAGTGGAAGCTCTTCCTCAAAAAGACGATCGAGGAAGGAAAGCTTCCGGATATCGACAACCATCTGAACTGGATGACCCACATCCCCGGAAGACCCGAGAACTGCGGCAAGGACGAGGTGAGCATCTGCTTCGCTCATTCCCGCAGCTGCCGTCCCACCGATAACGCCGACCTGACCCGTATGTACATCGAGGGCAGAGAGCAGGCGGCGCTCCTCGCACAGTTCATAAGAGAAAACATCCCGGGCTTCGAGGATTCCTACCTCAGCTGCACCGGCTCGCTTCTCGGCGTCCGTGAAAGCCGCCGGATCGTCGGTGAATATATCTTTACCGGCATGGACATCGCCTATGCGAGAAAGCAGGACGACGTCATCGCCATCAGCCAGCACGGCTTCGACCTCCACGGCTTCACCCGCTCCGGCAACATGAAGTGGTTCAAGGGTACGCTCCCGGACGGACGGGAGGCTTACATCGCCAACAGAGCCGGTTGGGGCAGCCAGCTTCCGCCGGATGACGGGCTTCCCAGAGTCAACATGGTCGAGCTTTGTCCCGAGGGTGAGTACTGCTACGACATTCCCTACCGCTCCCTCGTTCCCGTGCGCCTTGAGAACGTCCTTGCCGCCGGCAGAAACATCTCGGCGGACATTCCCGGTCAGTCGGGTACCCGTCTGATCATGTGCTGCATGACCCTCGGCGAATCGGCGGGCACGGCGGCGGCTCTTTCCATCCGTGAAAACGTGACCCCGAGAAAACTGGACGTGGCGCTCCTTCAGAGAACGCTTGACAGGAACGGCGTCAACCTCGGTCAGGGTATGCGGAAGCTCCCCGCTCTTGAGACCCCCGATAACGAAGAAGACAGATTTGCGGAGTATAAGGTCGGAAAGAACACCAACGGCTGATTGTGCCGAAGATTTTGCGCCGGAGCGTTTCTGCCATTCCCTGCAAACGAACGGAACGTATGGAACGGAAGCGTGCGGAAACGTGCGGAAGCGTGCGGAAGCGTGCGGAAACGCAATGAAACGAACCGAATAATAAGCGGCAGCCGCCTCCTTTGCCGGGGGCGGCTGCTTTGCTTTTGCCCGCTTAAAAACGTGCCGGAACACCCGCTTAAAAACGTGCCGGAAAATACAAGTTGACAAAACGGATATTTTGTGTTATACTATCATAGATATAATGTGGATATTTTTGAATATCCCCGATTTTTTGAGTTTACATTTCAAAAAGCACCGGAAACCTCAAGAGACTCCAAAAGCTTTCAAAAGACTTCAAAAGACTCCAAAAGTTTTCAAAAGACTTCAAAAGACTTCAAAGAAAGGAATTTTGCACATGAAACTCATTCTCGCCATCATAAACAACGACGACGCCCCCATCGTAACGGCACAGCTGACGAAGGCGGGCTTCAACACCACCAAGATCGCCTCCGCCGGCGGCTTTCTGATGTCCGGCAACACCACCTTCATCACCGGCGTTTCCGACGAAAAGGTGGACGAAGTCATCGACGTCATCTCGAAATTCAGCCGCAAGCGTCTCCAGCCCACCGTTTCCCACAACGGCATGGGACACGTCAGCGACACCGACGCCTCCGGCGCCTCCATTTCCGAGGTACTCGTGGGCGGCGGCACCATCTTCGTCATGAACGTGGAAAGATTCGAGAGAGTCTGAAAAAGTTTTCCGAAACGGGAAAAACGGACGGGCGGCAAAAGCGGATAAGCAAAGAGTGAAAAAGAGAAGGGAAGGCGCATCATGGACCGGGAAAAGATAAACGAATACGGACAGACAGCCCTTCTCATGCTCGGGGAAATAAAGAGCGGAACCTTCCCCAATACCTGCGTCATCGAGGGCAGAGATACCGAAGCGAGGAAAAAGACGGCGCTCCTTATGGCGGCGGCACTGTTCTGTACCTGCCCCGACACGGCGGCACGCCCCTGCACCGGATGCGAAGAGTGCGAAAAGGCGCTTGCCTGCCGCCACCCGGATCTGCGGCTCCTCTCGCCCTTTACCGACAAAATAACGGTGGACGACGTCCGCAGCGTCCGCAGCGACGCCTTTGCGACCCCCTTCGAGGCGGAATGCAAGGTCTATATCTTCGAGGAAGCGCAGGAGCTGAACGTCCAGTCCCAGAACGCCCTTCTGAAGATCCTCGAGGAGCCCCCGAAGAACGTGTATTTCATGCTCCTGACCCCTTCGGCGCAGGGACTTCTTCCCACCGTCCGCTCAAGGTGCGCCTCCTTCGGTCTCGGCGAAATGTCACGGTCCGAGCGGATGAAGTCGTTGAGCGCTCTTATGCCGGGAGAGAGCGGGGAGACACGGGAACGGGTCTGTGCGGCTCTTCTGTTCCTTGAGGGCACAGAGCTCAGTGCGGAAAATACGCAGATAATCAAAAACGCCCTCGGCGTCTGCGACGGATTCTTTGCAGACGGCTCCTTCGATTATTCGGTCTTCCCGAAAAAAAGAGAGGACGACGGCACGCTCCGCACGGCGCTCCGTCTTGCGGCGGTCTGCGCATCGCAGCTTGCGCAGGAAAAAAAGGGAGTACGTCCCGATCCGCAGCAGATGCTTCTGTCCGAACGGGCGTCGTCCGCCGCCATGCAGAGACTTACCCTGCGAAGGACGCTCGAGCTGTACGGGCTGTTTTCCCGCAGCTGTGACATGCTCCTTGCCAATGCGAACCTCAACGTCCTTGCGGCGTATATGCGGAGCGAGCTGTAGGGAAGAGAAGACGGAAGAGGGAAAAGAAAAAAGAATAGGCAGCCTTGCTTCGCTGTGCGATCCTTCAAAAGCGATGAATGAACAGCGGATAACCGTTAAAGGAACGCCGAAGCGGCAAATGATCGCCGGGAAGCGTCTGCCATACGATTTGACATACGATTTGCCATACGATTTGACACACGATTTGACACACGATTTGACACACGAAAGGAAATATTGACTGTATGAGCGATAACAACAATAAAAACAACGGAACAAAGAGCCCCTTCCGCTTCGGCAGAAAGAGGGACAGCTTCGAAAAGCCCGGAGACGAGAGCATCGTATCCGGCGGCGCCTTCTTCGTAAGCGACGTGCCGAAGGCGCACAAGGGCGGAAATCCCCTTCTGGAAAGCGAAAGACGCAAGGCGATGCAGAACGCCGAAGGACAGAATCCCTCCGGCGAAAAGAACGCAAAGAGCGAAGGACGAGCCGAAAGACCGGAGGGAGAGCGGAAGACGGGAAACCAGAAGAACCGTTTCCGTCCCGGTCACGGAAAGAATGCCGGGGAGGAAGCAAAAAGCGGCGACCGGCAGAACGCCGGGAATGCGCAGAACAGCCGTCCGGAGCGTCCCGAGCGTCCCTCTTCTTCTCCCGCAAGGGAGCCGAAAAACAGCGAGGAAACGCAGAGCAGGAACCGGAATCCGCAGAATCCGAATCCAAATCCGAATCAGAATCCGAATCAGAATCAGAATCCGAATCCGGAAAATGCGGGCCGTGACGACCGCAGGAATTTCCACGGCAAGAGCCGTCCCTCGGGGCAGGGCAAAAACGGGAGCGGAAAGGGTCGCCCCGACAGACCCGCAAGCCTCTCCGGTGATGCCGGAAATGCCGAAAAAACGGCGGAAAACGCAGCCTCCGGCGTAAAGGGCGCTTCCGAGAGCCGTCCCTCCCACACCCAGCCGGGCAAGGGGCAGAATCCTCACCACGGAAACGGCAAGGGAGGCAACGGCTCCGACAGACGAGGCGGCTTCAGGGATCGCAGGAACGACCCGGAGAATGCCCGGAACGCCGGAAATGAAAACGGAAAGACGGAAAACGCATCGGAAAGCGGCGCGGGCGCTCATAACGGTGCAAAGCCCGCTTCAAATGATCGCAAAAGGGGACGTGACGACCGCAGAGGAAACCGCAAAGACGGCTCCTTCGGCGGCAAAAGCGGCGCACCCGAAGGCGCAGAGCGCCGGGAGGACGGCGCCGACAAGTCCGGCAGACCCGATAAATCCGATAAATCCGATAAATTCGACAAGAGAGCAAGACCCAAGCACAAGAAGGAAAAATTCGTTCCCTCCTCCGTGCCCTCGGAGGGCGGAGACGGCGTACTCAACCAGCCCATCGTCGAGAGGGCGGGACTCGTTTCCGGCAGTACGGCGGGCTTCTTCCGGCGCAGCGCCAAGGTCGGCTTCGGCGAAAGCACCTCTTCGCTGACCGACGGGGAAGAGCCTGTTCTCGTGGACAGGTCGAGACCCCTCGCCGAGCAGATCGCCGAGGCGGAAAAGCCGAAGACCTACGAAAAGGCGGCGCCGGAGAACGGGGAAAAGGTGGAGATCGTGGGCATCCGTTTCAGGGAAGCCGGTAAGATCTACTACTTTGCCCCCGGCGCAAGAAGCGTCAAAAAGGGCGACGCCGTCATCGTGGAGACCGCAAGAGGCGTCGAGTACGGCATCTGTGCCATCGGCAACCGTCACGTACCGGTGAGCGAAACGGTTTCTCCCCTCAAGGAGATCACAAGACTTGCCACGGCGGAGGACGCCGCAAGATACGAAGAGAACAAATCGCTGGAGCCCTCGGCGGCGAAGATCTTCCGTGAAAAGGCAGCCGCTCTCGGACTTGAGATGGAGCTTGTATACGTGGAATATACCTTCGACAGAGGCAAGCTCATGTTCTACTTCACCGCCGACGGCAGGGTGGACTTCCGTGAGCTGATAAAGGAGCTGGCATCGGCGTTCCATACGAGGATAGAGCTTCGTCAGATCGGCGTGCGGGACGAGGCGAAGATCGTGGGCGGTCTCGGCATCTGCGGCAGACCCGTCTGCTGTAAGACCTTCCTTTCGGAATTCGCACAGGTCTCCATCAAGATGGCGAAGGATCAGAACCTCTTCATCAACTCCTCCAAAATTGCCGGTACCTGCGGGCGTTTTATGTGCTGCATCCGTTACGAGGACGAGGTCTATCAGAAGGAATACGAGCGCACCCCCAAAATCGACGCCATCGTGGAAACGCCGGACGGCAAGGGCGTGGTGGTGGAGAGCAACGCCCTGAAGGGCACCGTGAAGGTCCTCCTCGACGATAAGAACGACACGCTTCCCACTCCCTATAAGTGCAGCGATGTGAAGGTGCTCGGCTACCGCAAGCACACCGAGACCGCGGAAGAAAAGAAAGCCGAAGCCGAAGCCATGGCAGAGGCGTCGGATAAGGACTGAGCGCCTTTTTCCGGCACGGTAAACAGCATAAACAGTAGGATAAACAGTACGGAATAAACAGCGTCAGAATGACGGAAGATACCGCAGAGGCTTCCGGGTAAAGCCGGGCTTCTGCGGTGCTTTTTGCGTTTTCCCCCTTTTTTGAGGGCTTTTTCGTAAAATATGCCGCCGAAAGGACGACCTTTGCAAAAAATTTAACAATTTCAACTTTACATTCGCCGCCCCGTATGCTATGATAAAATGTCGGGATGGGTTTATCCCGAAATAAGTAAAAAATGCGGCAGAGGCAAAGCCCGAAACGCCGCAAAAGAAAAGATAAGGAGAAAAAATTATGGCTGCCATTCTTGTGGAAACCTCCGCACGTCACGTTCACGTTACCCGCGAAGACCTCGATACCCTTTTCGGTAAGGGCTATCAGCTTACAAAGAAGAAGGACCTCTCCCAGCCCGGCCAGTTCGCCTGCGAGGAGAGAGTTACGATCAAGGGCGCCAAGAAGGAGCTTGCCGGCGTGAGCATCCTCGGTCCCGAAAGACCCGCAACACAGGTTGAACTTTCCCTCACCGACGCAAGAAGCATCGGCGTTTCCGCTCCCGTCCGCGAATCCGGCGACCTTGCGGGCACCGGCTCCTGCACCATCGTAGGTCCCTGCGGTGAGGTGACTGTCAGCGAGGGCGTTATCGCCGCAAAGCGTCACATCCACCTCGATACCAGGACCGCAAAGGAATTCGGTCTTGCCGACAAGCAGATCGTTTCGGTAAAGTTCGATACCGACGGCAGAAAAGCCATCCTCGGCGACGTGGTTGTCAGAGTTTCCGACAAGTACGCTCCCGCCATGCACATCGACACCGACGAGTCCAACGCCGTTTGCGCCGCTCCCGGTCTTGTGGCTGAGATCGTCGCCGACTGACACGGACGGCTCCGTTAAAGCGATCTGCGTGCTCCCGTGCCTTTTTTGCGGGAATGCAGGGAAAGGGGAGTGAAGCGATGTTTTACAGACCTCTTAAATACTGTCCCGAAAAAACAGTCATTTTTGAAACGGATTTCCGGGGCGACGTGGACGATGCGGGCGCTCTTTCGATCCTTCTCGCTTACGCAAAGGAATACGGCTTCAGAATAGGCGGTATTTCGGTAAACGACAAGGACCCGGAGGGAAACCGCAGCGCCGAGGCGGTGTACGCTTTTCTCTCGTCCCGCGCCCTTGAAAAGACCCCCATCGCCGTGGGAAACGTCACGTCGAACAACGGTGCGCCGTATCTTGCCTCTCTTGCGGAAAGACTTTCCGAGGAAGAGAAGAAAAGAGTCAGGGCGCTTACTCCCGAAGAGCTGTATGCCGAGGTGCTTTCCGGCGTTCCGGACGGCTCGGTGACGGTGATCTCGGTGGGCTTTTTCGGAAACCTCGACAGAGCGAGAAACGCTTCTCCCGCCCTTTTCGACCGCAAGGTCGGCACCGTCGTCGCTATGGCGGGCGCCTTCCTCTATAAGGAAGGCTATCGGGAATACAACGTGACCTACTCGCAGAAGGAGGAAGCGGAGCATTTCACGAAGAACTACGGCGGCTGTATGCTCTTCTCCGGCTTTGAGGTGGGGAACAGGATCTTCACAAATCTCATTTCGGTTCGGGCTTCGGAGGACGAAGCGATCGGCGCTTACCGTGACTTCTGCCGTTTTCAGCGTCCGGGCTATCCGTTTATGGTGCGGGAGAGCTGGGATCCGCTGACGGTGGACTTCGCCGTAAACGGGGAAGGCTGCTTCTACCGCCTTTCCGGGAGTGCGGATATTTATTTTGAGGACGGCTATTCCGTCTTTCATGAAAATACCTGCGGAAGGTGTGCGTTTGTAATACAGAATGCAGAGGATGATGTTCTCGGGAAGAGAATTTCCGACCTCATCATTTCCGGCGCCGTAAAGTAAAAGGCGGCAGGATTCAAAAAAGTAAAATTTGGCTTTGCGGATATAGGAGGAGCGTTCCGTTCTTTACGGAAATCGGAGGCTTTTCGTTTCCGCAACGCTGTGTAAAGGAGATAGAAAGACATGATCAACTATTCAAGTGAAGTAGCGTCCATGTGCTGCGTGGCAAAGGGTCCGAACCACGGTCCGGCTCCCATTCCCGAAGAAGGCAAGTGGATCCAGGCAAAGGAAATCAAGGATATTTCCGCTTATACCCACGGTGTGGGCTGGTGCGCACCGCAGCAGGGCGCCTGCAAGCTCTCCCTCAACGTGAAGGAAGGCGTTATCAAGGAAGCGCTCGTGGAGACCATCGGATGCTCCGGCATGACCCATTCCGCCGCTATGGCAGCCGAGATCCTTCCCGGCAAGACCATCCTCGAGGCTCTCAACACCGACCTCGTGTGCGGCGCCATCAACACCGCTATGCGTGAGCTTTTCCTCCAGATCGTTTACGGACGTTCCCAGTCCGCCTTCTCCGAGGACGGCCTCGTGATCGGCGCCGGCATGGAAGACCTCGGCAAGGGTCAGAGAAGCATGGTCGGCACCATGTACGGTACCGAAGCAAAGGGCGTGCGTTACCTCGAAATGACCGAGGGCTACTGCACCCGCATGGCTCTTGACGCCGACGATCAGGTCATCGGCTACGAATTCGTTTCCCTCGGCAAGATGACCGACTTTATCAAGAAGGGCATGGAGCCCAACGAAGCATACGAGAAGTCCAAGGGTACCTACGGCAGATTTGACGAAGCCGTAAAGTACATTGATCCCCGTAAAGAATAAGAGAGTGGAGGTAGTAGAATAATGGCACAGTTTGAAGGTTACGAGAGACGTGAGGCGAAAATCCTCGGCGTACTCAAGGAATACGGCATTTCCTCCATCGACGAATGTAAGGAGATCACCCTCGCAAAGGGTATTGACGTGGACAACATCGTTCGTTCCACCCAGCCTATCTGCTTCGAGAACGCAGTATGGGCATACACCGTAGGCGCAGCCATCGCCATCAGGAAGGGCTGCACCAAGGCTGCTGACGCCGCTGCCGCTATCGGTATCGGACTTCAGTCCTTCTGTATCCCCGGCTCGGTCGCAGAGAACCGTAAGGTCGGTCTCGGCCACGGCAACCTCGGCGCCATGCTTCTTTCGGAAAGCACCGAGTGCTTCTGCTTCCTGGCAGGTCACGAATCCTTTGCAGCCGCTGAAGGCGCCATCAAGATCGCCCTCAACGCCAACAAGGTAAGAACAAAGCCCCTCCGTGTCATCCTCAACGGTCTGGGCAAGGACGCAGCGTTCATCATTTCGAGAATCAACGGCTTCACCTATGTAAAGACCGAATTCGACTATGCGACCGAAGAGGTACGCATCGTTTCCGAAACTCCCTATTCCAAGGGACCCAGAGCCGACGTTCGCTGCTACGGTGCCGACAACGTACCGGAAGGCGTTGCGATCATGAGACTCGAGAACGTAGGCGTTTCCATCACCGGTAACTCCACCAACCCCACAAGATTCCAGCATCCCGTTGCGGGCACCTACAAGAAGTGGTGCATCGAGAACGGCAAGAAGTACTTCTCGGTAGCCTCCGGCGGCGGCACGGGACGTACCCTCCATCCCGATAACATGGCGGCAGGTCCCTCCTCCTACGGTATGACCGACACCATGGGCAGAATGCACTCCGACGCACAGTTCGCAGGCTCCTCCTCCGTACCCGCTCACGTTGAGATGATGGGTCTTATCGGCGCCGGCAACAACCCCATGGTCGGCATGACCGTGGCGGTAGCGGTTGCCATTGAGGAAGCGTCGAGGTAAGCAAAAGCAGGCAAGACATTTTACGGCATCATAAAGGCTCCCGGTTCCTGTGTCCGGGAGTCTTTTTTTGCGTATTCCTTTGAAACGGCAAACGAGCCTGCAAGGATTCGTAAAGAACGGGCAAAATAGCAGAAGTCCGGAACAGGCGGGGATGAAAACGAAAAGAAAAACGAAAAGAAAAAGAAAAGAAAAAGAAAATGAAAATGAAAAGATTTGATGAACTGTCACAATAATCTATTGACGAACGCAAAAACGTACGCTATAATAGTATACGGTAAGGGGGCGATTTTATGACCGCAATCAATGCAACGAACGCAAGGAAAAATCTGTATCAGCTCATTTCGGACGTAAACACGAACAGTATGCCGATAACCATTACCAACAGCAAGGGCAAAAACGCCGTTCTGCTGTCGGAGGACGACTGGAACGCATTGCAGGAGACCGTATATCTCAACTCCGTTCCGGGGCTTG
>JAZRXH010000042.1:0-26654 GCA_045600125.1 Eubacteriales bacterium
ATTATGGAAAAGAATCTTGATGTTCTGATAGACGCTTTGAAGTAAGGAGGAAAGAATATGGCTCTGCTCACCTGCCAGAATCTTTGCCTCGGATACGACGGCAAAGAAATCCTGCATAATCTCAATTTTGTAATAAGTGCCGGCGAATATCTCTGCATTGTCGGAGAAAACGGCTCCGGAAAATCCACGTTGATGAAAACGGTTCTCGGCTTGCAGCAGCCGATGTCCGGCAAAGTCCTGACGGGTGACGGCCTTACGCAGAACGAAATCGGCTATCTGCCGCAGCAGACCGTTGTGCAGAAGGATTTTCCCGCTGCGGTGTGGGAGATCGTGCTTTCCGGCTGTCAGGGACGGTGCGGACTGCGCCCGTTCTATACAAAAGAGGAAAAACAGTTTGCCGCCGGCAACATGGAAAAAATGGGCATCACCCATCTTGCAGAGCGGTGTTACCGTGAGCTTTCCGGCGGTCAGCAGCAGCGTGTCCTGCTTGCCCGTGCCCTTTGCGCTACCAAGAAAATGCTGCTTCTCGACGAGCCGGTTTCGGGGCTTGACCCGAAGGTCACCTCGGAAATGTATGCGCTCATCGAAAAGCTGAACAAGGACGGCATCACCGTCATCATGATCTCCCACGATCTGAACGCCGCTTTTACCTATGCCAGTCACATTCTGCACATCGGGGATACGGTGTTTTTCGGAACAAAAGCCGAATATCTCGCAAGCGGCGCGCAAAACGGATTCGGCGTGAAAGGCGGTGATCGGTAATGGAGCTTTTTGAAAAGCTGGCTCTGTATTTCGTGTATCCGTTTGTGCGCTATGCGCTCGTTGTCGGCGTGCTGATCTCGCTCTGTTCCTCTCTGCTCGGCGTGACGCTGGTGCTGAAACGTTTTTCCTTTATCGGTGACGGGCTTTCCCACGTGGCGTTCGGCGCCATGGCTGTTGCCGCCGTGGTGGGACTCACGAATGATATGCTGCTCGTCCTTCCCGTTACGATCCTCAGCGCCGTGCTTCTTCTGCGCTCGGGAAGGAATGCAAAGATCAAGGGCGACGCCGCCGTTGCCATGATCTCGGTGGGATCGCTGGCGATCGGTTATCTTCTGATGAATATTTTCTCCACCTCGTCCAATCTGTCGGGAGACGTCTGCACTACGCTGTTCGGCTCTACCTCCATTCTGACACTCAGCCGTGCCGAGGTCATTCTCTGCACCGTGCTGTCTCTTGCCGCAGCGGCTGCCTTCGTCTTTTTCTACAATAAGATCTTCTGCATAACCTTTGACGAGGCATTTGCCGAGGCGACCGGAACCAAAGCGGGACTTTACAATCTGATCCTTGCGATCATCATCGCCGTGATCATCGTGCTTGCCATGAACCTTGTGGGCTCCTTACTTATTTCCGCTCTGATCATATTCCCCGCTTTGTCCGCCATGCGGGTATTCAAGAGCTTTCGCTCGGTGACTGTCTGCTCGGCGCTGGTGTCGGTGTTCTGTTCTGCTGTCGGCATTCTGATTTCCATTCTTGCCGGAACGCCGGTCGGCTCGACCATCGTTGCCGCCGATATTGCGGTATTTGCGCTTTTTTCGCTTGCCGGAAGAATAGCGGGCACAAGAAAATGAACTGTTTTTTCTCCGATGCGGTCACGGTGTGACGACGGCACCGGAGCGGTAAATTTTATATGAAAGGGATAATTCAGATATGAAAAAGACATTAAAGACATTAAAGACATTACAGGTGCTCGTAGCTCTTCTCATACTTGTTTCCGTTTCCGGATGCGGAAACGAGGGCGCAAGACCCAACGGCAGTACCGGGAATACTGTTTCCGGTGTTCTCGAGGAGCAAATGAAAAAGGAGGATGCGGGAGGTGCGGGCACTGCCGCCTCTTCCAAAAAAAAGGACGCTTCGGAAAAGCCGAAGGACGGTGCAAAGCAAGCGGACGCTGCTTCGTCCGGGATCGACGTCGATCTGACAAAGCTCAGCAGTACCGTGGTGTATTCCGAGGTCTACAACATGATGACCGCTCCCGAATCCTACATCGGGAAAACCGTGAAAATGAACGGAAAATTCTCCGTTTACGAAGCGACCGATGACAAAGGTCAGCTGCTCCCCAACGGCAGGTATTTCGCCTGCGTGATCGCCGACGCCACAGCCTGCTGCAGTCAGGGACTTGAATTCGTCCTTGAGGGCGAGCACAAATATCCCGGGGATTATCCGTCTCTCGGCTCGGAGATCACCGTTGTCGGTGAGTTCAACACATATATCGAAAACGGCTACCGTTATTGCCATCTTACCGGCGCCAGAATGACAAAATAACACGGAGCCTATGGAAAAACTTCTACGGCGGGTTTATTGTCCGTCTTAGGAGTTTTTTCTATTCTGCTCCCTTTTTGCTCTCTTTTTGATATTTTGTCCTTGACAGAAGCGCCGGGAATGTGGTACAATATACGGGAACTCAATATCGTAAGAAGCTGTGGTCCGAAAAGTCTTTCTCTGTGTAAAAAGACCGAGTAGGCGCAAAAGGGAATCCGGTCGGAATCCGGAACAACCGCCATTACTGTATTTGCTGACAGAAGGAACGCTGTATGCCATTGGAACTGCGCCGTGCAAAAAAGCCCCTTTTACGGGGACTTCCCGTGCGGGCACTCTGAGAAGGTGCGTTCTGTTTTTGCGGCTGCACGCCGCATAGAGCATAAGTCAGGATACCTGCCGCAGTTTTTGACAGACTTCCATAATTGGGCGTGAAGAGTGCAGTCGGTTTACGTTGTCACCTTATTCGGGGCAGAAGCCTTCGGCGCTCTTTTTTTGTGCCATGTGTTTCTGCCCCTTTGGTGCCGTACCGCAAATCGGTTGTACTCTTTTCCGCTGTCTATAGCGGAAGAGAGTTTTTTTATTCTGATCTGAGAGGGGGGGTGTCGTATATGTCCGAATCTGAAAAGAAAGAAAAGGCTGCCATGGCGAGGGAACAGCTGATAACCAGGTATTCGGAACTCGGGAGGATCCCGAAAAAAGACGATTTCGACGATGCGGCAAGATCCCGGATCAAAGCAAGCCTCGGTCCCTGGCCGAGAGCGCTGGAGGCGGCGGGTCTTGTGCCCGTGTCGGAAAAGCGTCAAAGCAAGCGAAAAAAGAAGAAAAGATCAAAGACGTAAAAAAGGAGCTTTTGACGATGAACCGAACAAAAAACACAAGAACAAACAGAACGGCAAGGATACTTTGCCTTCTTCTCACCCTGTCGGCGCTTCTCGGAGCGGCATTCTGCTTTGCCGCTTCGGCAAAAGGCGGCGATGAAGAAAATAATATCCGTGTGTATTTCACCCTTTACGGCGATACCGATCACGGAAGTGAGGTTTGCCACGTTTTCCCCGGCAGCATGAAAAATTGCCCGATATGGTTTTCCAGAAAAGCCATAGAGGTACCGGAGAAATCGGTAGTGCTTGACGTTTTCGAAAAGGCACTGACGAGCGCAGATATCAGCTGGACGAACGTGGGCGGCGGCTATATTTCGGAGATCGGCGGACTTTCCGAAATGGATCACGGAGCAATGTCCGGATGGATGTACTATCTGAACGGAACATCGCCGATGCTCGGCGCCAACGAACAGCCGGTCAAGGACAAGGACGAGATCGTCTTTTTCTATACCGATGACTTTATGGAGCAGTTCTCCGCTCCCACCGTCACAGTGAAAAGGAGCAAGACCTTCCACAATATCCGCAGCACCCAGTTTGCCGAGGAGTGGGAACAAATGAGTACGGCAAAAGAGGACGAGCCTGTAAAGACCGAGCCGGAAAAGAACGAAACCGAAAAGGACGAAAAGAACGAAATCGAAGGAAAGAACGAAGCCGTGCCGGATGAAAATGGCGGCTCGGAAGACGCCGAAAAGGAAGAAAATGCAAAACACCTGACCCGCGCGGAATTCGTGACGTCCTTCTGGGAAAGAGCGGGAAGTCCCTATGTAAACTACATTCTTCTCTTTACCGACGTGAACAAGGACGAAGTATCCGCCGAGGCTATTCGCTGGGCTTCGTCGGAAAAACTGGTAAAGGGCTGCGGAAACGGACTTTTTGAGCCGGATTCCGGCATCACACGGGAGCAGGCGGCAACCATCCTTTACCGCTATGCCGCTTCGCAAGGTGCGGTAAATGCGCAAAACGGTAAGACCGAAGCAGAGCTTGGCGATGCTTCCGAGGTTTCGGAATACGCAGTCGACGCCGTTTTGTGGGCGCTTCGGAAGGGACTCATTTTTGATCCCTCCGAAAAGATGCTTTCTCCGAAGACCGTCCTCACAAAGGGTGAAACGAATTTTCTCTTTGACACCTTTGAAAAAACGCTTCCCGATGAGAAGGCGAAAAATACAAAATGACAAAACGTTCAACAGATAAAAACGCATTTTGTACAACGGGAGGTCGGCGTAACAGCCTCTGGCTCCTCCATCAAAGGTTCTGCGCCGTCCTTCTTGCCGTTATGACTTTCCTTCTCGCCTTGCCCGGCGTATGCAGAGCGGCACAGACCGAAACAGATTGGCTTCTTGCCGACACGGCACGTTGCGTGCTTCAAATGTCGCCGGAGCCGTCTGTCGGCTCGGTCGGAGGCGAGTGGGCGGTTCTCGGTCTTGCGAGAAGCGGTGAGAAGGTACCGCCCGGAACCTTCGAACGGTATTACGAAAACGTTACCCGATACTTCGAGAGCCTTGGCGAAAAAGGTCTTTCCAAAAGCACCGACGCATCAAGAATCGTCCTTGCCCTCTGTGCCATCGGGAAGGATCCGCAAAAGGCGGGCGGCAGCTCCTTTGACCTGCTTTCGGTGCTTTCGGACTATGATTTTGCGGTAAAGCAGGGAGGAAACGGAGCCGCTTTTGCTCTCATTGCCCTCGATTGCAGGGATTTTGCGATCCCCCAAAAAACGGGGACGTCCGACGTAAGAGGAAAAATTGTTTTCTATCTTCTCGAAAAGCAAAAAAAGGACGGCGGTTGGGCTCTTGACGTTTCGCAGAGCGCTTCCGACCCCGACCTTACGGCGATGGTGCTGACGGCGCTCTCCCGTTACAGAGGCCGTGAAGACGTGGACGGAGCCGTAAACAGAGCCCTTTCCTTTCTTTCGGCGCAGTGCAGCAGCGGTGCGATCGGAAAAAACTCGGAAAGTCTGTCTCAACTGATCACGGCGCTGTGCGAGCTCGGGATATCGCCCCGCTCGGAGCGCTTCCGAATCGGTAAAACCGATTGCTTTACGATGCTTTCGGGGTATTACGTGAAGGGTAAAGGGTTCCTGCATGAAAAGCAGGACAAGAATGTCAACAAAATGTCCACCGAGCAGGCGCTGTACGCTCTTGCATCGCTTTCCCGCTTTGAAAAGGGGAAAAACTCCCTGTATTCCATGCAAAGCGAGACCGGAGGCTTCTGCCTTTCCCGTGCCTTTGCGGAACGGTACGGAGAGGGAAAAAGGACTTTCGAAAGCACGGGGAAAAAATTTGCCGATATAGCCGGAAGGGAATGCGAAAAAGCAGTCCTCGTTCTTTCCTCCGAAAACATCGTAAAGGGAAAGACCTCCGAACGCTTTGATCCTTCGGAAAGCATCACCCGCGCAGAATTTGCGGCGCTTCTCGTGCGGGGACTCGGGCTAACCGAAAGGAGCACCGACGTTTTCCGTGACGTCCGGAAGGACGACTGGTTCTGCGGCAGTGTGGGGGCGGCATACCGTGCGGGGCTTATAAAGGGCGTGTCTTCCGATCGGTTCGATCCGAACGGACGCATCACCCTGGCGCAGATGAGCGCCATGCTGGCAAGAGCGGCGAGATCATGCGGGGCGGATACGCTGCGGGAAAGTGTGAGAAGCGGGACCATCCTCGGCTTTTACTGCGATGCGGGAAGTATCCCCGCCTACGCAAAGGATGACTTCGCCTTCTGCCTTTACGGCGGACTTCTCTGCGGAAAGGACGGCAGGCTCCGTGCCGAAGAAGAAGCCACGCGGGGAGAAGCGGCTGTTTCTCTCTATATGCTTCTTCTTGCGGCAGGAAAAATATAAGGCGAAAAGGGTGAAAAGCGATGGCTGACGATCATAAGAAAACCATAAAGACCCGTGTATTGCCGTTTCTTCTTTTATTGCTTACGGCACTTGCCTTATTCGGCTGCGGGCAAAGGACGAAAGACGGCAGTGCAAAAGAAAACGACGGCGAAAAGGTCTGCTATCTGTCCGTATCCTGTGCGACGGCGCTTGAAAACATCGATAAGCTGCCAAAGGAAAAGCGGGAGCTGCTCCCGGCGGACGGTATGCTCTATGCCGAAAAAGCGGTTCCCTTTTCCGAGGGAGACAGCGTTTTCGACGTGCTGCGAAAGAGTATGCGGGAAAACGGCATCCATCTTGAATTTTCCGGCTCCGGCGCTTTCGGGAACGTGTACATTGAGGGGATCGGAAATCTCTATGAATTCGATTGCGGCGAGCTGTCCGGGTGGATGTTCCGCCTTGACGGAGAAACGCCGACGAAGGGCTGTTCGGAAATCTTTCCGAAGGACGGCTCAAGGATCGAATGGGTATATACCTGCAATCTCGGAAGGGACGTGGGAACTTTTTCCCTTGCCGAGCAGCTCCTTTTTGATGGATCCGAAAGGTAAAAAATGAAATGAAAATGCGGAGGAACGGCTTCGATCTGTTCGAAACCCGAAAATCTTTATGCGAGAACTGAAAGATCTTCACCCGGCGGTGAGTTTTGTTTATTTTGCGGCGGTGCTGTGCTTTTCCTGCTTTATAATGCACCCGGTATGCCTTGCGCTTTCCGCTTTGTCGGCGCTGGCGTATCTTGTGCGCCTGAAGGGCAGGAAGGCGTTTCGGAGCGCCGTGTACGTCCTTCCGGCGTCGCTGCTTCTCGGCATTGTCAATCCGCTTTTTAACCACGAGGGAGTTACGGTGCTGTGTTATCTGCCCGGCGGCAACCCGCTGACGCTGGAATCGGCGGTATACGGCATTTTGTCGGCGCTGATGCTGTCGGCGGTGATCTTGTGGTTTTCCTGCTTTGGCGAGGTGATGACGAGCGACAGGCTGGGATGCCTTTTCGGAAAGCTCGCCCCGGCGCTGTCCCTCGTGTTCTCCATGACGCTCCGGTTCGTTCCGAGATTCAAAGAGAAGCTTTCCGAGCTTGACACGGCGCAGAAAGCCATGGGAAAGGAAGCGTCCTCCCGGGGACTCTTTCAAAAAGCGTCCTACGGCATCACCCTTCTTTCGGCGCTCGTTACGTGGGCGCTGGAGGGCTCGGTGGAGACCGCCGACAGTATGCGTGCAAGGGGAAGCGACCTTCCCGGAAAGACCTCTTATTCGACCTTCCGGATGGGCAGAAGCGATCTTCTGACTCTTGCTTTGGTGCTCCTTCTTTCGGCGGGCGTGATCGCCGGAAGCGTCTGCGGAGCGCTCTCTTTTAACTGTTTTCCGAAAATAAAAGCCGGCAGTACCGGCACTTTGAGTTTTTGTATTTTTGCGGCATACGCCCTTTTGTGTATGCTTCCGCTATTGCTTGATCTGTCGGAGGTGAGAGTTTGAAAAAGAATTCTTTTTTCAAACCGCATTTGTGCCTTTCGAAGCATAAATCCGACTTTGTATTTTCTTTGCGTTGCAAAGAAAAACCGGCACAAATGTAATTTACGTGAAAGGAATGGTTTTGTGATGGAAGGCATTACAGTCAGAGATCTGAGCTTTTGCTACCCCAATGGGGAAGAAGCTCTGTCAAATGTCGATTTTTCCGTAAAGCCCGGGGAATTCGTAACGGTCTGCGGCATTTCCGGCTGCGGGAAGACCACCCTTCTGCGCCTTCTGAAGCCTGAGCTTTCCCCGTGCGGGGAAAGAAGCGGCGAGATCCTCTTCGGCGACAGACCGCTTTCGGCGCTTTCCGCACGGGAAAGGGCGGAAAAAATCGGCTTTGTGATGCAGGATCCCGAAAATCAGCTCGTTACCGACAAGGTTTGGCACGAGCTTGCCTACGGTCTCGAAAACCTCGGGATAAAACGGGACGAGATACGGGCGAGAGTGTCCGAGATGGCGTCGTTTTTCGGCATAGAGAAACTGTTTTTGCGTGACGTTTCCACCCTTTCCGGCGGACAGAAGCAGACGGTCAATCTCGCCTCGGTCATGGTGATGCAGCCCTCGGTACTGCTTCTCGACGAGCCGTCCGGTCAGCTCGACCCGATTGCGGCACGGGAATTCTTCGCCTGCGTCAAGCGGGTAAGCGGGGAACTCGGCACCACGGTCATTCTGGCGGAGCACCGTCTTGAGGAAGCCATACCGATTTCCGACAGAGTCCTTGTTCTCGACAAGGGGCGCATTTTTGCCTTCGGTACGCCTTCCGAAATATACGAAAAGCTGAAAGACAGCGGACACGGGATGTTTGGCGCTCTGCCGACTCCCATGCGGATCTTCGGCTCTGTCCGGGATACCGGGAAGGAATGCCCGGTGGATGTGCGGGACGGAAAAAGGTGGCTTGCGGAATATACCGAAACGCACGAATTTTTCCCCGAAAGAGTGCCGAAAAGCCCGACTCTTCCGGAACTGCCGGACGCCGTCGAGCTTCGTGACGTTTATTTCCGCTATGAAAGAAAAAGCGAGGACGTACTGCACGGGCTGAACCTTTCCGTAAGAAAAGGCGAGCTTCTTGCCGTCGTCGGCGGGAACGGCGCCGGAAAGTCCACCCTTCTGTCGGTGCTCTGCGGCATCGCCACGCCGTATTGCGGCACGGTGCGGATCTTCGGGGAAAAGCGGGGAATGGCAGTAAAAGGCGGCGCTTCCGTGGGAATGCTGGTGCAGGATCCCCATGCGGTATTTCTGAAAAGCACCGTGGAGCAGGATCTTGCCGACGCTCTTGCCACTTTATCGCTTTCCGAGGAGGAAAAAAGGCAGAGGCTTTCCGAAGTTCTTCGCCTTTGCCGAATCGAAAATCTTACCGATCGCCATCCTTACGATCTTTCCGGCGGAGAGGTACAGAGAGCCGCCATTGCGAAGCTGCTTCTGCGCTCGCCGGAAATCCTTCTTCTCGACGAGCCCACGAAGGGGCTTGACGCCGACTTCAAGCGCACCTTTGCCGGGATCCTCGCCGGGCTGAAAGAGCGGGGCACGACGGTGGTGATGGTCTCTCACGATATCGAATTCTGCGCCGAATACGCCGACCGCTGTGCGCTCCTTTTCGGCGGCGAGGTGACATCGGAAGGACAGGTTCGGGAATTTTTCGCCGGGAAGAACTTTTACACGACGGCGGCGAGCCGCATGGCACGTTCGGTCATCCCGACGGCGGTAACGGTGTCCGACGTAGTCCTCGCCCTTGGAGGAAACGCAGAATCGCTCGTGCCCGAAAGCACGGACGGGCAGGACGGCACAAGCGGCGCAGATGCCGGGGATACAAGCGGTGCAAATGCTCCCGTCGGCACAAAGGAACAAAGCAAAACAGAAAAAACAAATAAAGCGAGCCAAACGAGCACCCCGCCATTCAAAGATGCATCGGGAAGAAGAGGCGAAAGACAAGCGCCCCCGTCCGCCTCTCCCGAAACGGAAAAGAAGTCGGCAGCGGGCACGGTGTTGACGGTTTTATTCCTTCTTATCATCGTGCCGCTGACGGTACTGCTCGGGATGCGCTTCTTTACGGGCAGAAAGTATTACCTGACGAGTCTTCTCGTGATGGCGGAGTCGATCCCGGTGTTCCTTTTCCGCTTTGAAAAGCAGAAGCCCTCCGCAAGGGAGATCGTGCTTCTCAGCGTCCTGTGCGGGATCGCGGTGATCTCGAGAGCGGCGTTCTTCATGCTTCCGCAGTTCAAGCCGGCGCTGGCGTTTGTCATCGTAGCGGGTGCGTTCTTCGGAGCGCAGGGCGGCTTCCTTGTGGGAAGCATGACGGCGTTCATATCGAACTTTTTCTTCGGGCAGGGACCGTGGACGCCGTGGCAGATGTTTGCCTTCGGCATCGTGGGCGCTCTTGCAGGCGTACTGTTTTCAAGGCGAGCGGAGAAAGCGTCAAGACCTGCCCTCTGCCTTTTCGGTGCTCTTTCGGCGCTGATCCTCTACGGCGGTATCATGAATCTTTCGTCGGTGCTCCTCACCCAGAGCGCACCGAGCCTTGCCTCGGCTTTCCCCGTTTTCCTCGCCGGGCTCCCCTTTGATGCGCTTCACGCCCTTTCTACCGCCTTCTTCCTCTTTGTTTCCGCAAAGCCGTTTTTGGAAAAGCTCGGAAGGGTACGCCGAAAGTATTATTAAATGTGAGGGCTGCTCGCCCTCTGAAATCATACCGTTGCAGGAACCTCCAAGCAGGCACTTGCCGTGCAGGAGGTAGCGCCGAGGATGGTTTCGCCGTCAATCTGCAGGGCGGTAGGCTCGCTGAGCTGTACGGTAATGGTCTTTCCCGTGAAGACGTGGACGTATTTCTTGTATTTAACGTGATTTCCTTTCAGGATGGAAGGGAACATAAGGAGCGAATGCAGTCTTCCGGAGCCGTTAGCAACCACGACGGTCAGGTTCTTTTCGGCGGCAAGACGGTCTCTTTCGGGGGTCGGCATAATGCCGCCGCCGTAGTACCTTCCGTTCATGATGGGGGACATCCAGGACTTTGGAAAGAAGTATTCCTTCCCGTCCACCGTCACCGTAGCGTCCCGCGGGGCGTATTTGCCGAGCAGACCTTTTACGGCAATGGCGGCATAGTTGATGGGCTTGTCGGTGACCTTCCGGAGCTCGTCGCCCACCTCACAGCAGTAGCCGTCGATGCCGAAGCCGATGCCGTTGATGAATTTATAGCTCTTGCCGTCCACGTTTACCGTGGGAAGGTTCGTGATGTACCTGTTTACAAGGAACGGCTTTGTGCCGTCCTCGCCTACGTCCCGGAGAAAATCGTTGCCGCTGCCGCAGGCGTAGTAGTATATCTCCCGATTCGAAAGATCGATGCCGCATGTGTCGTTCACAAAGCGGTTGAGCGTGCCGTCGCCGCCGCAGATGAGGATCTTCATCCCTTCGGGAAGCCCCCCGAAAAATTCCTTGTACGAGGCGATCTTCGTCATGTCCGTGAGCTTCAGACGGCAGTCCGGCAGTACCTCGTCGAGATGCTGCACCTTTTCAAGACACAGCCCGTTGCCGGCGTTCGGATTGTAAAGAACGGCGTATTTTGCCATATGGATGTACTCCCTTTCTGAATTGAGGATCAAAAGCGAGAATGAGCAGCAAAGCATGAAAAGCGGCGGAATCCCGGGCATGCCCGGGGAAGCGCCGACATTTTTCGACAAGAACTCTTTTTCTGTATTCTATCACCGAAAAACGGTTTTGTCAACAGCCTTCTTTTCCATAAAAAGGTTTTCCGGGTGAGCGTTGCGGGACAGGAAAACAAATAGCGGCTCCCCGCTTTTTTCGGGAAGCCGCAGAATCGTCTATTTCTTTTCACCTTTACCGTATACCCGGCGGATTTCCGCAAGAATGCTCTCGTCGGCGGGACAGAATTCGTAGTCCGGGATTTCTTCCGGCGTGATCCACCCGATGGCAACGTGCTCCAGCATCTTCGGCTCGCCTTCGGCAATCCAGGCAAGGAAGACCGACAGATGCACCGTGATGTCCGGGTATTCGTGGACGACCTCGAAGAAAAGCTCTCCCACGTCTACCGTCACGTCCAGCTCTTCCCGGCACTCACGGATAAGAGCCTCTTCCCTCGTTTCGCCGTTTTCGACCTTACCGCCCACAAATTCCCACAGAAGTCCTCTTGCCTTGTGCGGCGGTCTTTTGCATATCATGAACTTCCCGTTCTTCCACAGAAGAGCGGCGACGACCTCGACCATGTTTCCTTTTCCCCTTTGCCTTTCCGTTTTCTTTTTTTTGATATGATACATCGCAAATATTAACTGCCCTCTTCGTTTTTTGCGTTATTTTGTGAAAGCGAAGGAAAGACGGGGACTTTTGAAGATTTCTTCTGTTTTCCCTTCTGTTTTTCCTTCTGTTTTTCCTTCCTTTCACCTGCTGAAGGATATATTTTTCTTCCGCGTTCAAAACAGGTTCACATTCGGGTGCTATATTTATTATGTATGTTTATGGAATGACGGCGCCGGCGGAAGGCTTTTTGCCATGAAACGGACCGGAAAGCACAAGAAAGCGCCGAAAAGGCAAGTAAAAAGTAAAAGTAACATTTAGGAGAAAAAGACGAAATGATTGAGATCAAAAACCTCGTCAAGCGCTACGGAACGAATGCGGCGGTAAACGATATATCCTTTACCGTGAACGACGGCGAGATCATGGGCTTCCTCGGACCCAACGGTGCGGGCAAGAGTACCACCATGAACATCCTCACCGGCTATCTTTCCGCTACGGGCGGCGTGTGCCGTATCGGAGGAGTCGATATTTTCGAGGAGCCTCTGGCGGCAAAGAAGAAAATCGGTTATCTTCCCGAAATTCCTCCGCTTTATCCCGAAATGACGGTGAACGAGTATCTGAACTTCGTTTACGACCTGAAAAAATGCACCCTCAACCGCAGGAAGCACATTGCGGAGCTCTGTGAGGTCATCGGCATCACCCATGTGGCGAACCGTATCATCGGCAACCTCTCCAAGGGCTACCGCCAGAGAGTGGGCATCGCGCAGGCGCTTATCGGCAACCCCGAGGTGCTCATCTTCGACGAGCCTACCGTGGGACTTGACCCCATGCAGATCGTGGAGATAAGAAATCTTATCCGCTCCCTCGGAAAGAACCACACCGTCATCCTTTCGACCCATATCCTGCCCGAGGTGCAGGCGGTGTGCGACCGGATCGTGGTCATCAACAAGGGCGAGATCGTTGCCAACGCTACCGCCGAGGAGCTGCGCATACTTTCCGAGAATACCAACCGGATACGGCTCAAGGTCAGCGGTCCCTCGCAGGAGGTGCTGGCGGTGCTCCGCAGCATAGAGGGTATCACGAGGGCGGAAAAGTCCGTGGAGGCCGTGCCGGAGCCCGACTGCTCGGTATACAGCATCGAGTGCACAAGCTCCGAGGAGGTCAGAAAGTCGGTGTTCTTCGGTCTTGCCGAAAAGAATATGGCGATCCTCTCCTTTGAACCGGCGTACGCCAGCCTCGAGGATATCTTCATAAGCCTTGTGGAAAAGGGCACGAGGAGTGCGGAAACGGAAAAAACAGAGAAAACGGAAGCCAGTGAAAACGGGGAGGTGAAGGGCTGATGCTTGCCATATTCAAACGGGAAATGCGTGCGTATTTCGTATCGCCCATCGGCTACATCTTCATGGCGGTCTTCCTCTTTATGTCGGGACTCCTCTTCTCGCTTTCCACCTTTATGGCAAAGACGAGCAGCACGCAGAGCTATTTCAGCCTGCTTCTCATGATATTCGTGATCGTGATCCCGCTTCTGACCATGAAGCTCCTCTCGGAGGAACGTAAGCTCAAGACCGAGCAGATCCTTCTGACTTCTCCCGTCAGCCTTTCGGGAATCGTGTTTGCAAAGTTTCTTGCGGCGTTCACTATGTTCGCCATTACCTTCGTTCTTTCGCAAATACTGCAGTTTGCCTTTCTCGCACGGTTCGCCGCTACGCTGAATTTTGCCGAGATCCTCGGCAACGTCATCGGCATCCTCCTTGTGGGAGCGGCGTTTATCGCCATCGGGCTTTTCCTTTCCTCGGTGACCGAAAGCCAGATCATCGCCGCCATTTCCACCATCGGCGTCATCCTTTTTATGATCCTCCTTTCGGTGGTGGCGGGCTATATCGGAAACGATCTTCTTCGGGTCAGTGTGAAGTGGCTTGCCGTGCTGGACCGGTTCGCTCCCTTCACCGCCGGTATCTTCGATCTTGCGTCGGTGGTGTATTACATAAGCCTTACGGTGATCTTCCTCTTCCTTACGGTAAGAGTGTACGAGAAGAGACGCTGGAGCTGACAGGGCTTTTGCAAAAAGGTTTTGGATATATGTTCGGAAAGGAAATCAGTATATGAATATCAAAAAACTTACAAGCTCAAAGCGCTTCCGCTACGGCTCGGTATCGGCGGCGTTCTCGGCGGTGTTCATAGCCGTGGTGCTTGTGCTGAATATCATTCTTTCGGCGCTTTCCCGGAATTACCCGCTGTATGCGGATATGACGAAGGAAGAGCTTTATACGGTGTCCGACGCCACAAGACAGCAGCTTTCCGGCATCGACAGCGACGTGAAGATCATCTTCTTTGTCAAGAAGGACACCATTTCCAAGTCCTCCTATCTCGGCTACGTGAACAGCCTTGCCGAGGAGTACGAAAAGAATTTTGACTTTGTGAAGGTGGAATACATCGACCTCATCAGCCACCCCACGGCGGCGAACAGGTATAAGGTCACAAGCTCGGACGTCATAAGGCAGGACACCGTGGTGGTCAGCTGTCCCGAAAGCTCGAAGAGCCGCATCATCCAGCTTGCCGGTTTCTATACCTTCATGCAGGACTCGAACGGGAATACCTCCGGGACTCCTTATGCCTTCAACGGAGAGAAGCGTCTTACCGCCAACATTCTTCAGGTGACGGGAAGCGAAAAGCCGACGGCGTATTTTACCGTGGGACACGACGAGAGCACCTCGTCAAAGCTGTATTCTCTGCTTGCCGATGAAGGCTACGAGGTCGGCACCGTGGATCTTGCAAGAGGCGAGGTGCCCGAGGGCGCAAGCTTCCTCATCATTTCCAATCCCATGCGTGACTTTGCGGGACTTGCCGCCGAGAACAACGGCGGAAAGAACGAGATCCGTGCCCTCAACGACTACATGATGAACAAATTCGGCTCGGTCATTGTGCTTCTTTCTCCCTCTACCCCCGAGCTCCCCGAGCTTTCCGAGTATCTTTCGGAGTGGGGGATCACCTACGAGGCGGGCAGTGAGGTTCTGCACGACAGCGCCGCCAACACCATCGACACAGACGGTGTGCAGATCATCGCCTCCTACAGCGGCGACGCCGACAGCTATGAGTATCAGCTCCATAAGAGCGTATCCTCCGGCGGTTCCTCGGCAAAAACGATCTGCGCCTACAATATTCCTCTGACGCTGTCGAAGACCGGCAACAAATATACCGCTCCCGTTCTCAAAGCGTCGAAGAACGCCTTTATCAAAAACGGGGACGGAAAGACCGAAATGCCGGAGGCGTGCCTTGCCGCCATTTCCTACTACGGCAGGTATGTGGACAACGAGGAGAAGAGAGCGAATATGCTGGTATTCGGCTCGCCCTATTTCTTTGATTCCGCCTACGTTTCCACCTCGTCCTACGGCAACGCCGAGCTTTTGTACGGCGCCATGAAGCTCTTCGGAAACAGCTCGGTATCGGTGGATATCCCCGCAAAGCCCTTTGTCAACAACGAGATGGACATCACCAATAAGAGCGCCACGACCTGCACCGTGATCCTCTGCGGCGCCATCCCGATCGTCATCCTTGCCTTCGGCATCCTCCTCTGGCTGAGAAGAAAGAACAAATAAAGGACGCTTTGCAGGGAAAGCGTCAGAATCATGAGCCGGACGCCTCTGTCCGGCAAAAGGAAATAACATGCTTAAAAAACAACTGCTCAAAATCATTATCCTTCTTGTCGCCGTGCTGGCTCTGTGCGGCGTGTACTTCGGACTTGTAAGACCGATGCTGAAGGAGCCCGACGAAGAGGTAAAGGCGGAGTTCGACGCCGACGGCGACAGACTCGGCACCAGTGACAGACCGTATATCTACGACGTGATCCCTCAGTCGGAGCTGAAGTCGATCTACGTGAAGAACGACCTCGGCGAATACCGCTTCAATATGGACACCGTGGCGGGTACGCTCGTCCTCGAGGGCTGCGAAGAGCTGTCCTTCGACGCCGAGATGCTTTCCTATCTCTACGTGAACACCTGCAACACCCTTGCCATGGCAAAGGTGCAGGACGCACTGGGCGACCTTGCCGAGTACGGTCTTGAAAAGGGCAGGGAAGGCACCTATTTCGAGGTCACGGAAAACTCCGGTAAAGTACATACCGTCTTTGTCGGCGACAAGATCCCCACCGGCGCCGGATACTACGTGAAGGCGGAGGACAAGCCGTTCATCTACGTTCTGGATACCATGGTGGAAAAATGCGTTATGGCGGACGAGAACGTGTACGTGGCTCCCATTCTGGCTCTGCGTGTGCCGGAGAACGACCGGTATTCCGTCGACAATATAAGGCTCGCCCGGGACGGTGAGCTCGTCTGCTCCTTCGCCCGCACAAACGGCGAGGACAAGGACGAGACCGGCGCCGCCATTTCCCACGTGATGACGTATCCCACCGGCTATAATGCCAATCAGGCGGTGTTGGACGATATCCTTGCAAAGCTCGTCACCTTCGTGGGGGACAAGGTCATCGACTGCAGCGTGACCACCGAGGAGCTGGATGCGGTGATCGCCGACTACGGCTTCGCTTCTCCTTCCCACGAGCTGCTTTACGAGTACGGCGGCGTGGAAAGAAGAGTCATCTTCGGCAAGGAGACCGAGGACGGCAGCGGCTATTACGTCCTCAATACCGCTCAGCATATGCTCTGCACCGTGCCGAAGGAATCGGTGGATTTCATCGACTTTGACATTCTGAAATTCATTGACAGCTATATCTTCCAGATGAGTATCGACAGCGTGGAATCGGTGAAGCTTTCCACACGGATGCACAGCGAGACCTTCCGCCTTTCGGGCGAGAAGAAGGAGCTTGCCGTCACCCGGGAAACGACCGGTGAAAAGGTGGACACCTATTCCTTCCGGCAGACCTTTATCGACATTCTTCTGGTGAACCTGGATGATTACGCCGAAGCGCCGGAGGAGCCGGTGGAGGTACTGTCCTACACCATCACCACCCGGGGCGGCAACACCTACGAATACAAGTTCTACGATCTCACCACGAGAAAGCTGTTCTTCACCGTCAACGGCGTCGGTCAGTTCTGCGTGGGACGGGACGAGGTGGACAAGGTCGTAGCCGACCTGGAGCTGCTTCTCCGGGGCGAAAAGGTGGTTTCGGAGGCGCTGAAGTAAGCACGGGGCATCTCTCTTATCAATAAGGAGCGCTGACAGAGAACGGAAGAGAGCTTCCGGGTTCCGGACATCCGGAACGTACCGCATGAAAGCAATACAATCTATGCACCGCAGAGGGGAAAAATCTTTGCGGTGCTGTTTTTTTGCATATTTCGGGCATTTATTGTGCAATTCCGGTATGAACACACCGTTTCCTGTTGACAAAAGCGGAAAAATAGTGTATAGTATTCCGTAATGAAGTGTACAATGCGAAGTGTTTTTTCATTCATCGCAGCTGCTGCGGCGGTGAAGCGAAGGGCGCTTTGCAAACCAAACAGAGAAAAATAAGAAAATCAGTAGATGTAAGAGATCGAAAGGACGGTAAATGACAATGGTTAGAGAAAACATGGACTTTCTGAAGGGCTATGACCCGGCTCTCGGCGAGGCGATCGAAAAGGAATACGCCCGTCAGTCGAGAAACATTGAACTCATCGCCAGCGAAAACATCGTATCCGAGCCGGTGCTTGCCGCAGCGGGCACGGTGCTCACGAACAAGTACGCCGAAGGCTATCCCGCCAAGAGATACTACGGCGGCTGTGAGTGCGTGGACGTGGTGGAGAATATCGCAAGGGAAAGAGCCTGCGAGCTGTTCGGCGCCGATCACGCCAACGTACAGCCCCATTCCGGCGCCAGCGCCAACTTTGCCGTCTATAATGCTTTCTGCCGTCCCGGCGATACCGTGATGGGCATGAACCTTGCCCACGGCGGTCATCTGACCCACGGCAGCCCCGTCAACGTATCGGGTATGTACTTCAACATCGTGCCCTACGGCGTGAACGACGATGGTCTTATCGACTACGACGAAATGGAACGCCTTGCAAGAGAGACAAAGCCCCGCATGATCATTGCGGGCGCATCGGCGTATCCGAGGATCATCGACTTCGAGCGCTTTGCCAAGGTCGCAAAAGAAGTCGGCGCTATCTTCATGGTAGATATGGCACACATCGCCGGACTTGTAGCCGCCGGTGAGCATCCAAGCCCCGTACCGTATGCCGACGTCGTTACCACGACGACCCATAAGACCCTCCGCGGTCCCAGAGGCGGCATGATCCTCTGCAGGGAGGAACACGCCAAAGCCATCGACAAGGCGATATTCCCCGGAACCCAGGGCGGTCCTCTTCTTCACATCATCGCCGCCAAGGCCGTATGCTTCGGCGAAGCGCTGAAGCCGGAATTCAAGGCATATGCAAAGCAGATCGTGAAGAACTCCAAGGCATTTGCCGACGCTCTTCTTGCCGAGGGCTTCCGCCTTGTATCCGGCGGAACCGACAACCATCTCTGCCTTGTGGATCTTCGCCCCTTCGGCGTGACCGGTAAGGCGTTTGAGAAGATGCTGGATGAGGTCTATATCACCGTCAACAAGAACGCCATCCCCAACGACCCCGAAACGCCCTTTGTGACCAGCGGCGTCCGTGTAGGCACTCCCGCTACTACCTCCAGAGGCTTTACGGAGGGGGATTACGTGAAGATCGCCAACATGATGGGCAGGATCGCCAGAGACTTCGAGGGCAACGCCGAAGCGGTACGCCGTGAGGTCTGCGAGCTCTGCGACAAGCATCCGATCTATCGCTGAGATATCCGAGGATAGCCGAAGATACGGGAAAAGACGGTCAATCAGAGGATAACGAAGGATAATAAGGGAGGAAAAGCCCATGCTCTCTGCCGAGATCATATACGTCGGTCCCGAAAAAGAAAAGGACTATGCCGAAGCCGCCTCCGAGTATATCAAGCGTCTCGGCGCCTTCTGCAGTTTCTCGGAAAAGAACGTGAAGGACGAAAAGCTCCCGGACGGTGCTTCGGAGAATCAGGTGCGGCAGGCACTGGAAAAGGAAGGCGAGAGGATCGTCTCGCTCTGGAAGCCGAAGAATTACCGCATCGCCATGTGCGTGGAGGGAAAGCAGCTGTCGAGCACCGAGCTTGCCGAGCTTCTCGCCTCGCTTCCCGAAAAGGGATATTCCGGCGTGAGCTTCGTCATCGGCTCCAGCGAGGGACTTTCGGACAGCGTGAAAAAGAGCGCTGACTTCCGTCTTTCGGTGTCGAAGATGACCTTCCCGCACCGTCTCTTCCGGGTGATGCTTCTGGAGCAGATCTACCGTGCCTTTTCCATCAATGCGGGCAGGAAGTATCATAAGTGACAGCGGCATCTGTGGGCAGGGTCAATGTATTTTGCAAAATATACACCGTAATGAAATAAATTGTTTACAAAATACCCCGCACGGCTATTGCAAAAAACGAAATAATGTGGTATACTGTCCTATGCGAATAATGAAAGTATGTTTGCACTTCGTGCAGACTACGAGAATATGTCAGAAATGCGAGGTGTAAAAAATGAAGCAGGGTATCCATCCCGAATACAAAGAAGCAGTTGTAAAGTGTGCTTGCGGTGCAACGTTCACCACAAGATCCACGAAGAGCGAGCTCAAGGTCGATATTTGTTCCAAGTGTCATCCTTTCTTCACCGGTAAGCAGAAGCTCGTTGATGCAGGCGGACGTGTTGATAAGTTCAACAAGAAGTTCAATCTTGCAAAGTAATTTGTGTGAAATAGCACGGTTTGGGCGGCAGGAGCGAGGCTTTTGCCGCTCGCTTTTTATCGTCTTTCCGTTTGCTGAAGTAATTCTGAGTTTTTCCGCTTGCGGGGAGCCCCCGCGGGCAAATCGAGACTCAACCTCAGATTTGACGGTGAGTTATATTGCCCGGATATTGTCCCGTTTTGCCGCCATAAATCAAAGCGGCAAAACTCAGAATTATCTCTGAATTCAAAACCTACCTCTGTTGCGGCGGCGCTTTATGCCGCAACAGACAGTACGCAATCACCATTTAATCTTCCAATCCCCCGTGAAAGTCCGAATGGACTTTCACTATTCAAAGTTTTCGCCCGCCTTTTTCAAAAGGCGGCGAGGGCGTGGGGCGAGTAGCCCCACAAAAGTCGATGGGGGGTATGGGGCGAGTAGCCCCATACTAAAATAGCAGTGAGGGAGGAGGCATTGTGATGCCGAAATTTATCCATTGCGCCGATCTGCATCTTGACTCGCCGTTTGCCTCCCTTTCCCGTTCGGAGGCGGAGCGGAGACGCCGGGAGCAGAGAGAGGCGTTTTCGAGTCTGCTTTCCTATGCCAAAAGAGAGAACTTCGACGCTGTGCTTATTGCCGGTGACCTGTTCGACGGCGAGACCGTGACGGGGGACACGGCGGACTTTCTGTTTTCCGAGATCGGAAAAGCCGCTCCCGTGCGGGTTGTCGCCGCTCCCGGAAACCACGACGGACTTTCCGGACGTTCTCCGTATCTGGCAGTGAAAAGACCGGAGAATTTCTATCTGTTTGATTCCGAGTGTCTGACACGCTTCGATTTCCCCGAGATCAATACCTGCTTTTACGGCTTCGGCTTTGAAGGACGGTGCGTGGAGGCAGATCCGCTGGAGGGCTTCGAGGGTGCCGACCCCGGAAGGATCAACGTCCTTGTCGCTCACGGAGAACTGGACTCCCCCCATCCCGAATACTGCGGACTCTATTCCAAAGAGATCGCCGCCTGCGGCTTCGATTATGCGGCGCTCGGGCATATCCATCTCCGGAGCGAACCGAAAACCGCGGGGAAGACCGTGATGGCTTACTGCGGCTGTCTTGTGGGAAGAGGCTTCGACGAGACCGGCGAAAAGGGTGCCTATGAGGTCACGATCACCAAAGAGGACGGAGTAAAAACGTCCTTCCGCCGATTTTCCGATAAGCGCTTTGAAATTTTGCCGGTGGATGTCAGCGGAAAGAATGACCCGGAGACCCTGCGGAACACCCTTCTTTCCGAAGCCGGGACTTTTGGCGAAAATACCGCCCTCCGGATCGTCTTTACCGGGCAGGCGGCGCAGAATACCGATCTCCGTGTCGAAACGGTGCGAAGGATCCTGAATAAACCGTTTTACCTCGAGGTCGTCGACGAAACGGTCCCGCTTCTCGACTTTGAAAAGCTGAAGAGCGAATTCTCCATCCGGGGTGAATTCTACCGATGCCTTGAGCCCATGCTTCTGTCGGAATCTCCCGAGGAGCGCCGTGTGGCGACCCTTGCGCTGAAATACGGCATGAACGCACTGAGCGGCAGGGAAGTGGGAAGCGCAGAGCTGTTGTCCGATCCCCAAAAGCAGGAAAACGGCAAGGGAATGTTGTAAGTATGTTTTTGCGCCGGCGGTCATATGGTAAAGCGTAATATATGCGAAATGAAACGGAAGCCCATTCTTTGGGGGCTTTTTTGAAGGATACATAGGAGTGTGAGTATTATGTCTGAGCTCAGAAGAACGTGGGCGGAGATCGATCTCGACAACCTCGAGCACAACGTCAGGACATTGCGCCGTATCATCGGCGAAAAGGTAAAATTTCTCGGCGTCGTAAAAGCGGACGCTTACGGTCACGGAGCCGTGCAGGTGTCAAGGTGCCTCGAAAGTCTCGGAGCGGATTATCTGGCGGTGTCCAGCCTTGACGAAGCGAGCGAGCTCCGCAGAGCGGGCATCAAAGCGCCGATCCTCATTCTCGGTCATACCCCCTGCGAGCAGACCGAGGCACTTTGCCGTCTCGGTATCACCCAGACGGTTTCCTGCGAAGCAAAAGCGCTGGAATACGAAAACGAATGTGCAAGGCTTGGCACAAAGCTGAAGATCCACATCAAGCTCGACACCGGTATGTCCCGCCTCGGCTTCCTCTGTGCGGGAGCGCATTTTGACGAGTGCGTGAAGGCGGTCTACCGCTCGGTGACGCTTCCTCATCTCGAAGCGGAGGGTGTGTTCACGCATTTCGCCGTATCGGACGACGACCTTGAAGAGGATAAGGAGTACACAAGACAGCAGTTCGAACTGTTCCGGAAGGTCATAGACGGCGTGGAAGCGCATGGCTTCAGGTTCGCCATCCGTCACTGCGCAAACTCCGGAGCGCTTGCCAATTACCCCGAAACCTACCTCGATATGGTGCGCCCGGGACTTCTTACCTACGGCTACGGCGAGTACGCCGAGCGGCTGGGGCTTCGTCCCGTCATGAGCGAAAAGACGGTCATCGGCACCATCAAGGTATACGACGAGGATACGACTATCAGCTACGGAAGGCTGTACAGAACCGAGCGCCGCACGAGGGTGGGCGTCCTTCCCATCGGCTATGCGGACGGACTTTTCCGCCGTCTTTCCTGCGGCTACGAGGTCATGACGCCCTACGGCAGGGCGAAGATCCTCGGACGTATCTGCATGGATATGTGCATGATCGACCTCACCGATTATCCGCAGGCGGACGTGGGGGACGAGATCACCGTTTTCGGCAAGGGCGCACCTCTTGAAAAAATGTCGGAGTACGCCGACACCATCCCGTATGAGATCACCTGCGCCGTGTCCAAGCGTGTGCCGAGAGTCTATATCCGGGGCGGCAAGGCCGTGGAGAGAGAGCTGAGGATAGAAGGCAGATAAATTTCCGAAAACGAAAAACAAAACGAGAAAAAACCACCCCGTTGTCGTGTGCTTCCTTATTGGGAAAGCGGCAGCGGGGTGGTTCCGTTTTATTCGGTTATTTTGCGTTGATGCGTTCATTCTCCAGCATATTCCGTGCTATCTGCATCAGTGCATTGAGATCGGCAAGGCTCATGCTGCCGTCGCCGTTCACGTCGTAGCGATAGGTGGAAATGGCGGGAGTTTTGCCGGAAAGGAAGTCTGCCAGAGCCGTGACGTCTCGCAGATCCACGCTTCCGTCGTTCGTTACGTCCCTTGTCCATGCGGCTGTTACCGATACGGTGCAGACCGCCATTTTACTGCCGTCTGCGGTTATGGCAGCGATCGTTGTCGAGCCCTTGCCGACGGCTGTGACTTTGCCGTCCGTTACCGCAGCGACAGACGGGTCGGTGGTCAGCCATGTGACGCCCTTATTGGTGGCGTCCTCGGGAAGGATAGTCGCAATGATGTCCACCGACGAACCGACGGGCATCGAAAGAAGGGACTTGTCAAGGGTGATGCCGGTGACGCTGACGAATGCAAGCTCCCAGTGTGCATACAAGGTCTGATCAGCCGTGACCGTCACGTTGGTACTGCTTGTGATTTTTGTGCCGCCGCTTTCCGACGTATACCAGCCGAGGAAATTATACTTTTCCCGTGTCGGCGTGGGAAGGGTGCCGTAGGTAGAACCGTAAGTGACGGTCATGCTTGCAGTGGGCATTGTGCCGCCGCCTGCGTTGAAGGTGACGGTGTATTTTCCTGCGTTCCAGTGTGCATACAGCGTATGATCGGAGACGGTCGAAACGGTTGTATTGCTCGTTACCTGCGAACCTCCGCTTGCCGCCGTGTACCATCCGGCAAAGGAGTAGCCGGTGCGGGTGGGGGTGGGAAGGGTGCCGTAGGTAGAACCGTAGGTGACGGTCTTGTTTGCTGTGGGAGTGGTGCCTCCGTTTGCGTTGAAGGTAACGGTCATATTTATAGGGGATTCATAGGTTATTCTGTAATAATAGTCTGTTGCACCGGAGAGGACGTAAAGGCCATCTGAGTCAGGGGCTGCAAGGACGCCGTTTATGTAAACACATTCTTCTTGGGTTTCGATGATGAAGCGACCTGCTGCTTCGGTAGGAGAAACAATTCCTCCCACAGAGCTGTCAATGATGTAGATGCCTTTCGCAACATCTGCACTGCCGACGCTGAGGGATTTTGTTTCGATAGCGTCGTAGGTATCATTGTTAAATACGAAGTTTACAGCACCTTTAACGGTTGGAATGTTGCACTTCGTAACAAACTTATCGCCGCTGCCGTAATCGTTAACGATACAGTTGACATTACCGCCGATGTAACTGTTGTATCCGGGAGTGTCGGAGCCGAGATTGATGTAACCGCTGTGTGAACCTCCTTCAAAGACGAGGTTTACATCGCCTTCCACTATGCCGGAGCTTTGAGAACCGGCGTTAATCTGTGTGTATATATCACTGCTCTTTAGAATGACATACGTACTGTCGCCACTCCAACCGTCACCGCCGCCTCGTAAGAGAAGCTTCTGCTTGGAATCTTCAGTGAATTGAACATTTTCTCCTACCGTGAACACGTTTCCACACGCATTGAAGTACGCATAATTACTGGTGGTGTTTTGAATGATGATGTTTTTAAGTTCAAGGTTTGTCTGCAGAATAACACCGCGGCTAAGCTGTGCATATGCGCCGGCTGTTGCGGCATAATCTATGCCGGTGACGGGGTCGGTGGTGGTAAGAACATTATTGACTCCCGCCACGCCGCCGGTACGTGCTCCGGAAGCGGAAGTAAAAGAAGTAGGACCGCAGATAACGACGGTTCCGCCGAAAGTGCCGAGAGCGTTCAAAGCATCAGCAAGAGTTGCATAAGGGTTCTCGAGACTGCCGTCGGCGGTCGTCAGGGAAGATGAGCCGTTCAAGTATACAATATCACTACGAACGGACCAGTGTGCATATAGCATATGATTGCCATCAATCGTCACGGTTGTATCGCTTGTTACTTTTGTTCCGTCGGAAGCTTCTGTAAACCAGCCAAGAAATTTGTACCCGTCACGAGTGGGGGTTGGAAGTGTTCCGTAAGGCGCCCCGAAGACGACGGTTTGGCTTGCCATGGGAGTGGTGCCGCCGCCTGCGTTGTATGTAACGGTGTAAACCGGCAGTACGGTGAAATTAACGGAATCACTGACCGTCCAATATACATCACTTGTACGAAGGTCGCTGTTGATTGCCGAAACTTTTACATCGTATTCACCGGCGGGAAGAGCAGGTATCGAATAACCGGTGTTTTGATATGTTTTCCAGTCGACAAAATAATTGTGTTCGCCGGTGGTATTATTGTTGACGTGAACTTCATAGTAACTGCCATACGTCACATTATCCCAGCTTATCACAAGACTTGAGCCCTCGGGAATGGACGTGCTGTTCAAGGTTACTACCGGTTTTCCGGGAAGATTGGCGTTCCAGTGTGCATACAGCGTATGATCGGAGACGGTCGAAACGGTTGTATTGCTCGTTACCTGCGAGCCTCCGCTTGCCGCCGTGTACCATCCGGCGAAGGAGTACCCGGTACGGGTGGGGGTGGGAAGGGTGCCGTAGGTTGAGCCGTAGGTGACGGTCTTGCTTGCCGTGGAAGTGGTGCCGCCGTTTGCGTTGAAGGTGACGGTGTAGGTTGCCTCTTTGTAACGGGCAGTCAGCACAACGTTGCTCATACCGAATTTAATGTATCGATCTGTCGGAGATATGCCGGTCGAATCAAACATTTCTGCATATCCGACGTTCCATATAACAGGATTGCTTTCCGTGGCAGCGGCACCGCGAATCGCTACATGACCGAATGTAGAAAAAGTGCCGGTCGTTCCACAAGAAACCGAATATATATAGGTTTCCCATTTTCCCGTGCCTTCGTGTGATGTCAGCCATTTGAACTCGGCACCGTCACCGCAGTTGTTGTAATGATATACCAAACTGTATCCGACCGGTATCTGCGCATAAATGACATGATAAAACGTTGCGCCCGCACGTGAAACGGTTTTTTGGACAAATCCTCCGAGATCCGGTGAAGCTTCTCCCGTTACCGTGACCCTCATCATTTTTGAGCTTTGCGTTTTGCAGTCGCCGGACTTATCAACGCAGGTCAAAGTTACACTTGCATTGCCGGTATTATTGTATATTGCACAGGAGTCCCTTGAAATCGAAAACGACGGATCGTCGAGCAGCGGCTTGCCGAAGGGAGCCATTATACAGTCGGTGACGGTACTTCCCTCAACGGTATAACCGATAAATTCATATCCGGCTCGGGATGAAGTGTTCAATGACACACTGGAATTTGCGGTTCCTGTTAGGGTATTATTGCTGCCGTTGTAAATGCCTTGACCGGCGTCAATGGTTGCGGTGAAACTACTCGCCGTCCAATGCGCATATATGGTTATATCCGAAGCAACATCCTTAACGGTTGACTCTGTTATTTTTGCTCCGCCTGTCTGCATACCGTACCAACCGTCAAACGTATAGCCTGTTCTTGTGGGAACGGGCAGCGTGCCGAAGGTCGACCCGAAGGCGACAGTCTTGCTTGCCGTGGGAGTGGTGCCGCCGTTGGCATTAAAGTAAATGGTATAGGTATTTGTTTTCCAATAAGCGTACAGCGTATGATTGGAGGCGGTCGTTACGGTCGTGCCGCTTGTAACCTGTGAACCACCGCTCGCCGCTGTATACCAGCCTAAGAAGGTGTATCCCGATGCGGTAGGCGTAGGCAATGTGCCGTAAGTCGAGCCGTAGGTTACGGATTTGCTCGACGTGGAAAGTGCGCCTCCGTTGGCGTGGAAGGTAACGGTGTAATTATTCGCCGTCACCGAGGCATAGATATTGCTCGAAGTGACGTTTCCGCTGACGGTGATGCTCGTTGCGCCCTTTGAACTGATGGAATAGCCGGAGTCAGCCGTGTAGGTGATGCTCAGCACGTCGGCATAGTAAATCTTAGCGCCGCTCCCGAGTGTTCCGATAGAAGCGCCCGCCGCCGGGGAATTTGTCCTTTTGACGGTGATCGTGCAATGGCTCGGTGTGCTCCATGTTGCGGTGTAGTTATTTACGTTCCAGTGTGCATACAGCGTCTGATTTGACGTAATTGTCACATTGGTGCTGCTTGTTATCTGTGTGCCTCCGCTTGCCGCCGTGTACCATCCGGCAAAGGAGTAGCCGGTGCGGGTGGGGGTGGGAAGGGTGCCGTAGG
>JAZRXH010000043.1:0-17667 GCA_045600125.1 Eubacteriales bacterium
CCGTGGCAGGAAAGTGCGCTTATTTCAACATCGTATTTTTTAAGCAGTGCCTTGAAATCTTCAAGAGCCTTATCGTCATTGAGAAGCACATCGGGGTTGGCGTGGGCGTTGCCGGGGAAGCCGCCGCAGCCGATTTCGACCATCTCGATACCGAGTGATTTGAAATATTTAAGTGCTTCTTCAAGAGGGATATTTGCGAGTAAATTCGTAAGTACGCCGAGTTTCATAATCTATACTCCTATCAGAAATTGGCTTTAAGCCATTTGTAGCTTCTTGAAATATCGTCAAGCCCGCAGGGAACGGGATCGTCATTTTCAAGTACGACCCAGTCAAGACCGATTGCCTTAACGCCGTCAACTACCTTCCCGAGATCGTTTTCGCCCTCGCCGAGAGCCATGGGCGTTCTGTCCTTACCGTCTTTAATGTGGATGAGAACTATCTCGTCCTTTTTGGCGGGCAGATATTCGGCATTGTTGATGCCTGCGCAGAAGCTCCAGTATGTATCTATTTCGAGCTTGCAGCGTTCGCCTATAATATCCATGGCGGTCTTGCCGTCTTTAAGCGGGGCAAATTCTTCGGTATGGTTGTGGTAGTAGGTATCCATACCGAGCTTTCTCGCCTCAACGCCTGCCGCACCGAGCACCTCGCCGGTGTTGAGCGCTTCCTCATAGGTACCGTGCGGAGCGCCGCCCACACCTATGTATTTGCAGCCGAGAGTTTTGGTGTATTCAAGTGTTTTTGCAAGATTTTCGGGAACATAGTCATTAAGCCCCATGTGAGTGCCCACGACCTCAAGACCGAGTTCATCGCAGCGGGCTTTGAGTGTTTCGGCGGAAAGACCGAAATAGCCTGCAAATTCAACGCCGTCAAAGCCTATTTCTTTGACCTTGCCGAGAATTTCAAGCATATCATCGCCGTTTTTGATATGGTCGCGAACGGAATAAAGCTGAACTGCAAATTTCATCGTGATTCTCCTTATCAGTCGTCAAAATAAACGGGCTTGCCTGTCTTTGCGGACTCGTAAATAGCCTCAAGTATTCTTGTTACGCAAAGTGCCTGACGGGGAAGAACATCGGTGGGCTCGCCTGTTCTGATGTAGCGATACCATTTCTGTGCTTCGATATCGGCGGGAGAGCCGTTCTTAACGCCCTCAAAGAATGCCGCGCCGCCCGCTTTAAGGTTGGGAGTTTCAATGCACTGACGCTGATTTTTGATGTAGTTTATGCGAACGCCGTCAAGAATATCGGCACCGCCCTTGTCGCCGCAGATCATATAGCAGGCTTCCTTGGGAGTGGCGAGGTTGAGAGCCCAGCTTGATTCAAGGTTGATAACTGCGCCGTTTTTCATTTTGATGAAGCCGAATGCGGAATCCTCGACCGTGTACTTTTCGGGATCCCAGGGACCCCAGTCGTTGCCCTGTTCTTCTTTTTCGGCAAGCTTGCGGAAGGTCTGACCCACTACCATAGCGGGCTCGTAGTTGTTCATTACCCACAGAGTCATATCGAGAGCGTGTGTGCCTATATCGATAAGCGGACCGCCGCCCTGCTCGTATTCGTTGAGGAAAACGCCCCAGGTGGGAACTGCCCTGCGGCGGATGGCAAGAGCCTTTGCATAGTAAATATCACCGAATTCGCCGTCTTCGGCGCACTTCTTAACATAGAGATTTTCGGCGGTCTGGCGGTTCTGGTAGCCTATGGTGAGCTTCATGCCGGTTCTTTCGGCAGCTTCGCACATTGCAAGGGCTTCGTTATATGTTTTTGCCATGGGCTTTTCGCAGATAACGTTTTTGCCTGCTTCGAGTGCGGCAATGGTAATAAAGCTATGCGAACGGTTGGGTGTGCAAACATGGATGGATTCGATTTCGGGCTCGTTTGCAAGAAGCTCTTCATAGCTTTCGTAAACTCTTGCATCGGGTGTGCCGTATTCCTTGGCAGCTTTTTCCGCGCGTTCTCTTATAATATCGCAGAACGCGACCATTTCAACACCTGCAACCTTGCTGACCGCAGGCATGTGCTTGCCGTTGGCGATACCGCCGCAGCCGATTATACCGGTTTTAATGATTTTTTCCATAATATATCCTCCGTTTCACGCCGCGCACATCTGCGGGCACCGCATTTGCACGAAGCAAAAATTCTGACAATTCAATTATATTAGATTTGTGTTTTATTTCAATAGAAATAACCTTTTTTCACTTACAAATTTACAGGCAATAATTTAGGAAAAGTACACAACGAGTTTTCAGTTTTCAGTTTTCAGTTTTCAGTTTGCAGTTTTCAGTTTTCAGATTTCAGTTTTCAGTTTAAACTGTACCCATAAAAACGGACAGGTGTATTGTAGTGTTTTCGGGAAGCGTCCCTGAAAAACGGACGAAAAAGCAAAAAGCAAACCCCGAAAACAAGACAGTATCAATTTTTCTGAATTTATGGTAAAATGTATCCGGTCAAGTCAGAAAGGTCGGATACAAATGCAAACAAGAATACCCATGCCAAAAGAATATGTAAAAAAACTTATGGAACATCCGTATGTTTTGAAAGCAACCGAATGGACTGTCAGTTTTACGCCGGAATTTAAGAAAATGGCATACGAAGAATACTACGGCGGAAAAAGTATGCGTCAGATCTTCACGGACGCCGGATTTGATATTGAGATGCTCGGGGACAAACGTCTGCAAAATTTCAGGAACAAGTTGTTGGAAAAATCGGAAACCAATTCCAGTTTTGAAGATCGCCGTAAAAACAACTGTCGCAAGGAAGCACAAAGCACCGAAGCGCAAATGGCAAAACGCATAAGAGAGTTAGAACACCGAAACGCCTATCTTGAACAAGAAAATGACTTTTTAAAAAAAATTCGAGCGGTGGTAGAGGCTTACGGTGGGAAAGGGGGCGGTGCGAAGTGATGACATCGTCAAAGTTTGAAATCATACACAATGCAACCTGCCGGGACAACAATGCTTTGAGCATCGCAAAGATGTGTGAGCTTGCAAAGGTTTCCCGTTCCGGATATTACGAATGGCTAGCTGCGGAACCGTGCCGGCAAAGGCATGAAGAAGCCGACAGAGCCGACTTTGACTTAATCCTTGAAGCATACAAGCACAGAGGATATGCCAAAGGTGCAAGAAGTATCTATATGCGGCTTTTACACACCGATGTAGTGATGAACCTGAAAAAGATACGCCGTCTTATGCACAAATACGGCTTAAAATGCCCATATAGAGGACCGAATCCCTACCGCCAAATGGCAAAGGCATTGAAGACAAACACGGTCTTTCCCAACGAAGTTGACCGAAAGTTTCTTGCCGGCGGTGTGCGAAAAGTGTTGCTTACCGACATAACCTACATCTTCTACGATACGGGCATTTGCTATCTTTCGACGATACTTGATGCATTTACAAGAGAAATCCTTGCTTATGAATTGAGCGAAAGTCTTGAAGTGGCATTTGTGTTAAAAACAGTGGCAGAACTTGTGGAAAAGCATAGCAGCACGCTTGACAATACAACGATCGTGCACAGCGACCAAGGATGTCATTACACAAGCAAAGCATTCATCAAAGCATTACAAGACAATCACTTTGTACAGTCTATGTCACGCAAAGGCAACTGTTGGGACAATGCCCCGCAGGAAAGCTTCTTCGGACATATGAAGGACGAGATCAAGTATGAGATCGCCATGATGAAAACATTTGACGAGGTCAAAGCAAAGATCGATGATTGGATAGATTATTACAACTTTGACAGATACCAGTGGGATCTGGTGAAATTGTCTCCGAAGGAATACTACGGTTATGTTACCACCGGGATCTATCCTTTGAAGACTTGGGGCTCTGCCCCAAACCCCGAGGTTTAACGCTTTTGTTTCCGGGAGACAAAGAAAAGAGACAGTGCACACTCGGTACTCTGTCTCCCGCAAACCCGATCCGGCGCTCAGGTCGCTCCTCAGCGTTGCCTTATCCTCCCGATCGGTAAAGCGAGAACATTATACCACACTATTTCAAAAATTTAAACACTACAAATCAAAATTGTACTTGACTTGGGGTACACTGCAGCGGCTCCGATAGTGTGGAGTGTGGAGTGTGGAGTTGGCGGCGAAAACCGAAACGGCTCCTACGGACGGGAAAATTCGGAATCAGTCGCTTTTTCGTTATCCATTTTCGTCAGAACCCACGGGATAAAAAGCCGATGGTTTTCGAGAAAGCCCTTTACTCCCGTCTGTTCGCAAAACCGAAAAATATGCGAATCAACTCCACACTTCACACTCCACACTCCACACTGTTTCCGACTTCACACTCCACACTCCAAACTCCACACTCCAAACTGTCTCCGCTTGTGTGCGAAAAAACAAAATCCCGGTCAATATTTCCGTTTTTTTTGTGAAATTTTCAAAAAACTCTTTACTTTTCGGTTCGTTTATAGTAGAATGTATATGTTATGTTTTGAGCTTCGGTACATTTTCGGCACAGCCGGAAAAATGACCGCACTTCAGAAAGGAAGGAACATCTTATGAAATCAGGAAAGCTCCTTGCGACCGTTCTTGCGGCGGCTCTTACGGCATCCTCCATGCTGTTCTGCGCCTCTGCGGCGGACAAGTATTCCCCCGAAGTCGGAGACGGCTATATCTCCTTCGACTTCAACGTAGTCAACGGAGGTATGGTAAATCACGTACATACCGCCGAATTTGAGAAGGACGTGGAAAAGGACGGAGTAAAGGCAGTAAAATTCGTGCCCACTCCCGACCTTGCCGACTCCACCGCCTACACCATCGACTGCTACTCCCTCGGCAACTACGACGCAAAAATCGAAGTACCCAAGTACCGCTATGTAGGCGTGACCTACTACTACGACAGCAAGAACCCCACCTATGACGGCAAAATGACCTTCAACATCCTTCCCGGCAGCACCAAAGCCACCGGAAGCCTCTCGGCGACTTCCTCCGCCCCCATCGAGACCGGCAAGTGGACCGAGGCGTACTTCTCCTTCAACACCACTATGGAGCTGAAAGAGACCGACAAGCCCTGGATCAACCAGTGCCACTTCCGTCCCTTCGGCTCTACCGCTCCCACGGATCTTACGAAGGACGACGTTCTGTACGTTGCCAAGTATACCTTCTATGAAAACAATCCCGATTCAAACGCTGTTTCCAGCGCCGAGTTCGTAAAGGGCAATCCCGACGCCGTGGGCAATTCCGTAAAGCTCACCTTCAAGGCAGGCGAGGAATACACCGTGCCCCAGAACCCCTTCACCTTCGCCAGCGCTGCCTTCCTCGGCTGGAGAAACAGCTATGACCAGAAGCTCTATCAGGGCGGCGATGTGGTTAAAGCCATCGACGGCGACGTGGTCTACACTGCCGAGTGGAAAGTCGAAGCAAACACCGAGGAGTTTATTTCACTTCCCTTCCCGGATTACGAAAACGGTATCGTGAACCACGTCACCACCGGTTTCCTTGAAGACGTGGAAATGGACGGCAGAACCGTTGTTATGTGCAGCGCCAACAAGGAATACGAGGATCAGACAAAGCTTCTCTCGGTGGACGGCTACTCCTACAAGGGCGCCAACATCGACCTTGAGGCGTACAAGTGGTTCGCCGTTGAATACAAGTACGAATCCCCGAACCCCATCGACACCAATATGCTCATCAGCATCATGGTCAACGGCAACGTCCTCACCAAGGCTCCCACCGCTCTCTCCACCGAGAAGCTGGTGACCGGTACGTGGACCATCGCCCTCTTTGACTTTACCGGCAACGATGCGCTCCTGAATCCCGACACAAACGACCACATCATGCGTCAGATGCATCTGCGTCCCTTCGGAAACACCAAGCTCGAGAGCATTTCCGCCAATGACATCATGTACATCTCGAGAGTGATGTTCTTCCGTGAAAAGCCGGATTTCGTGACCCATGACGCTTACATGAAGGGCTACGACGACGGCACCTTCAAGCCCAACGGCAATATGTCGAGAGCCGAGGCGTGCACCGTTATCGCAAGACTTCTCGAAGCCGAAGAAAACATCGCCGGTACGTCGAGCTTCACCGACGTGGCTGCCGACGCATGGTACGCAAAGTACATCGGCTTCTGCCAGAACAAGGGTCTTCTTCCCTCCTACTCCGGTGAATTCTTCCCCGACAAGGATATCACAAGAGCCGAATTTGCCGAGCTCGTATATCTGACTGGTCTTGCCAAGGCAGGCGAAGCAAGCGTGACCTTCACCGACGTGGATGCCGCTCATCCCAAGTATGCTTCGATTGCGGCAGCTGCTTCCGCACAGCTCATCAGGGGTTATCCCGACGGCACCTTCAAGCCCGACGCTACCATCACGAGAGCCGAGGTCGTGACCGTCGTGAACCGCGCAAGAGACAGAAGCCGTACCGCTGAGCAGGTAACCAGCGATTACACCATGATCTTCATGGACGTGGACGACTCCTTCTGGGGCTTCTACGACATCGCCGAGGCATCCGTGCCTCACGTGGAATGGGACGGCAAATGGCTGTATCCCACCAGGGATCCCATCAAGGCCCTTCTTGAAAAGGTTGACATCGGCACGCTCATCAACACCGAAGCAGGCAATGCCAAGGTCGCTGAGCTTGACGCTCTCGAAGCACAGAGGATCGCCGAGATCCGCGCTGCCGAATCCAACCTTTCCAAGGTCACCGGAAAGAAGATCTACGTATCCGCTTCCGGCGCCGATACCAATGACGGTCTTACGGAAAACACTCCCGTGAAGAGCGTTTCCAAGGCGAACGGTCTTGTCTCCAAGGGCGACGCCATCCTCCTCAAGAGAGGCGATCTCTTCCGTGAAAAGTTCACCGCCAAGAGCGGCGTGACCTACTCCGCTTACGGCACCGGCGCAAAGCCCGTTGTTTACGGTTCTCCCGAAAACGGTGCCGATCCCGAAAAGTGGACTCTCGACTATGAAAACGCCGAGACCGGCGCAAAGATCTGGAAGTATTCCAATGAAAAGATGGTGGACGTAGGTACTCTCGTTCTCAACGAGGGCGAAGGCTACACCATGAAGGAGATCCCCACCTCCAAGGGAGCGAACTTCCTTGTAAGAGGAACTACCGATGTTCCCTTCGACTACAAGAAGGAGCTTGACAAGGACATGGAGTTCTTCCATTGCGCAAACTCCAAGACCAACGGCAGCATCATCGACGCAGGCACGGCGGTAGGTCCTCTTTACTTCCGATGTGACGAAGGCAACCCCGGTAAGGTATTCGATTCCATCGAATTCAACACCAAGGGCAACATCATCGGCATCGGCGGCGCCGACGTGACCATCGACAACCTCTGCATCAAGTACGGCGGCTCCCACGGTATCGGTTCGGGTACCGTATCCGGACTCACCGTGACCAACTGTGAGATCGGCTGGATCGGCGGCTCAATCCAGAGCTACAACGCCAACGCCACTACCGACGGCAGAGCGACACGCTTCGGCAACGGCGTGGAGATCTACGGCGGATGCGACAGATACACCATTGACAACTGCTACGTTTACCAGTGCTACGACGCCGGTGTTACCCACCAGCTTTCGGGGCATACCAGCGGCAACTGCTCGATGACCAACATCACCTATTCCAACAACGTGATCACCGAGTGTGTATACTCCATCGAGTACTTCCTCGGCGCATCCAGTGACGGCGGAACCTACAAGAGAGAGGGTTCGAACGTCCTCTTTGATTCCAACATCCTCAGACGTGCCGGCTACGGCTTCGGTTCCTTCCGTCCCGACGGACATAACCAGAGACACATCCGCAGCGGCTCCAGCGACAACATATTCGAGAACTACGTCATCAAGAACAATATCTTCGACCGCAGTGTATACGAGCTCTTCCAGGTGAACTCCAAGTATACATCTACCCTCGGTCAGATGCAGGGCAACACCTACATTCAGGGCTACGACAACAGACTCTGCTCTTACGGTACCGGCAACGGCAAGACCGTGACCAACGACTTTACCGCCATGGCGGCTGTCCGCAATACCCTCAAGGACGAGAATGGCGCGCTCTTCTACGTAGAAGAGATCCCGTACTATGAATACTCCTATAAGCCCGCCAAGGTCGTTCCCGTAGACGACAATGACAGAAAGGCCAAGGCTTCCACCGGCGCCGAAAGCGCTGTTGTTGCCGAAACCACCGGTACTGCCCCCGCCGTGAAGGAAGAAGTCAAGGAGCCCTATTTCGTAAAGTATGCGAAGGACGAAAAGCTCTGGGCAGACAAGCGTGCGGCTATGGTCGTTGAATATACCGACAAGGGCGAAAGCTTCAAGTACGCACATATCACCACCGCCAAGGAATCTACGGCGTTCTTAATGGACTGCTACAATCTGAATCCTTCGATCCCCCTCGCAGACGGTCAGTTCGTTGTCAAGCTCCTCATCCGTACCAACTACGCTGCAAAGCCCTCCGTCAGCTGCTACAACATCACCGATGAGGCAGGCGAAAAGCTGAGCGGCTCCGCAAGCGGCACGGCTTCCGCTGCTCTGAAGGCAGACGAGACCTGGGAGCAGTACACCGTAAAGATCGACAAGCTCCCCGACGGCGCCTTCAAGTCCACACAGATCCACAACTTCTACTGGGGCAACAGCATCAAGGGCGATACCATCGATGACGGTAAGTACGCCGACATCGCCGCATGGGGCGTATTCCCCAACCAGGCTTCCGCCGATGCCTTCGACCTCCTCGAGGCTGTGAAGAACTATTAAGCACAAATTGTTTGCAGGGGGCTGCCCGCTGCGAGCAGCGGGGATGCCCTTGCAGGCAAATCGAGGGGACTGCACTCCGGACTAAAACGTAATTCCCGATGCCCGGGTATTGCCCCGCTTTGCCGCCAGCGGGTAGCACCCGCGGGCAATACGAAAGGATTGCACCGTAGGCAAAATCGTGATCCCCGATGCCCGGGTATTGCCCCGCTTTGCCGCCAGCGGGTAGCACCCGCAGGCAATACGAAAGGATTGCACCGTAGGCAAAACCGTGATCCCCGATGGCCGGAACTATCCCCGCTTTGCCGCCAGCGGGTAGCACCCGCGGGCAATACGAAAGGATTGCACCGTAGGCAAAACCGTGATCCCCGATGGCCGGAACTATCCCCGCTTTGCCGCCATATATCAAAGCGGCAAAGCTCATGGGTACAGCATAAACGGTTAGTTACTACTTCTCCGATGAAGTCAAGCTCCGACTTCATCGGAGTTTTGTTTTCGGTGTGCTTGCAAGTCAGTCTGAGTGACGGTTTCCAAAGAAACCTTCAGCCTTTCGGATCGATTTCCCGGTAATTTCAGAGCAGTTTTTGAAAAATTTCGATGGTTTTTGAATATTTTGAATATTTTCCGGCTGTTTTCGTGGATTTTTCTGAAAAATCCTCTTGACAAAAGAGAAAAACAGTGCTATAATCTGTTCCAATATTACAAATGCATTGACCGAAAAGAAGTAAGATCCGCTTATGACTTGCAGAGAGCTGTCGTTTGGTGAAAGACAGCAGCATGACGGTTTCCGAATACATTTCGTGAGCAGTGTGTGGGGCGTACCTTTCTTTGCGGCATCAGCCGGATGCCATCGCAGAGAAGAGTCACCGAAGCACAACGGGTGTGCCCGTGACAGCACTACGGTATGACCGGCCTTGTGTACAAAAGGACGAGTACCGGATGAGGTCGTTTCCCGTGAGGGAGCGATAAACTGAGGTGGTACAGCGATTCTATCGCCCTCTGTATTCCCGTTTGGCGGATGCAGAGGGCTTTTCTTTTGCATCCGGAGCCCCCAAAAAAGCACATTCAAAGCAAACCCGGCACTTCGGTGCGTCATCCGATGCATCCGAAAAAACAAAATCAAGGCGAAAAATCCGCTGAAAGGACGGTATCTGTTATGAACTTCATCCAAACAACAACCATCATCGCCATCGTTCTCTTCGCTCTCCTTATGACCTTCGTAGGCGTTTGGAGCTACAAGCGTACAAAAAATATTGACGGCTTCCTTCTCGGAAACCGCGGCATCGGTGCTTGGGTATCCGCCTTCGCATACGGCACCTCTTACTTCTCTGCGGTGGTCTTCGTCGGCTACGCCGGAAAGCACGGTTGGGACATCGGTATCGGCAGTATCTGGATCGGTATCGGAAACGCCGTCCTCGGCTGTCTGATCCCGTGGCTCCTCCTTGCCAGACGCACAAGACGTATGACAAGAGTTCTCGGCACAAGAACACTCCCCGAATTTTTCGAGGCAAGATACGGCTCGAAGGGCCTTAAGATCCTCTCCGCTCTCATCATCTTCCTCTTTCTCGTTCCTTACTCCGCCTGCGTATACAAGGGACTCGGCTCCATGTTCAACGCCGTGTTCCCCGGCGTATCGGTCAAGTACTGTATGCTCATCATTGCGGCGCTGACGGCGGTATACCTCGTTCTCGGCGGCTACATTGCTACGGCTTATACCGACTTTATTCAGGGCATCATCATGATCGCCGGTATTTTCGTTATGGTTTTCGCCATTATGAAGAGCGACTCTGTCGGCGGCGTTTCGCAGTTCATCCCGAGACTCCGTGCCGTAGTCGATAACGGTGACGGCATCGACGGCGCACAGCTTACGAATATATTCGGCGGCTCTTCTCTGCGATTCCTCATTGTCAACATCCTTCTTACCTCCTTTGGACCCTGGGGACTTCCTCAGATGGTCACAAAGTACTACGCCATCAAGGACGATGGTGCTATCAAAAGAGGTACGGTCATTTCCACCGTCTTCTGTACCATCATCGGCTGCGGCGCATACCTCACCGGCTCGATGTCCAGACTGGTTCTCGACAACAGCCTTCCTGCCGGCGGTCACGATGAAGTCATTCCGAACGTGCTTCTGACAGCCCTCGGAAGCGGTACCGGCTCGGTCATCATTCTTGCCGTTATCCTCGTGCTCCTTCTTTCGGCTTCCATGTCCACTCTCGCCTCGGTGGTACTCACCTCCGCCTCGGCGATTTCGGTAGACCTGATCCCCGCCGTGACAAAGAAGGTTGACTCCAAGTCCCAGATGATCACCACGAGAGCGCTCTGTCTCCTTTTCGTGGCTCTCTCCTACATCTTTGCGACCATGAACTTCTCGATCATCGTCAACATCATGTCCTTCTCCTGGGGCGCCGTTGCGGGAGCCTTCCTCGGAACCTACCTCTGGGGTCTCTTCTCGAAGAAGATCACCAAGGCAGGCGCTTTTGCCGGATTGCTTGCCGGTCTTCTTGCAGTGGCTCTTCCCACTTTCATCATGACCGTCACCTCCGGCTTCGGTAACGCCGTAAAGCTCGCTCCCGAAATGGGTGTTTGCGCTATGGGTGTTTCCGTCATCGTCGTTCCGCTCGTCAGCCTCTTTACCAAGAAGCTCGGCGCCGAGACGGTCGAAAAGGCGTTTGCGAAAGAAGAATAATACAATAAGTTTACAGGAGATTTAATCATCATGCCTATTACAGAGATCCTTGCGGAAAACGCAAGAAAGTACCCGGACGAGACAGCCCTCGTCGAGATAAACCCCAAATTTGAGCCTTCCTCCCGCCTTACCTGGAAGGACTACTCGCTGACACAGCCTACTCCCGGTGAACCCTTCCGCCGTGAGATCACATGGAAGGACTTCGACTGCAAGGCGAACCGATTCGCCAACCTTCTCCTCACCAGAGGCATCAAGAAGGGCGACCACGTGGCGCTGCTTCTCATGAACTCCATCGAGTGGCTTCCCATCTACTTCGGTATCCTCCGTACCGGCGCTCTCGCCGTGCCGCTGAACTACCGTTATACCTCCGACGAGATCCGCTACTGCCTCAAGAAAGCCGAGTGCTGCGCTCTCGTTTTCGGACCGGAATTCACCGGACGTATCGAGGAGATCGTCGAGCGGATCCCCGACACAAAGCAGCTCTTCTACGTGGGCGAGGACTGCCCCGTCTTTGCGGACAGCTATGAAAGACTGATCTCCTACTGCTCCTCCCGTGATCCCGAGATCGAGATAAGCGACGAGGACGACGGTGTTATCTACTTCTCCTCCGGCACCACCGGCTTCCCCAAGGCGATCATCCATCGCCACAGAAGCCTCATGCACTCCTGCCGGGTGGAACAGAACCACCACGGACAGACCCACGACGACGTGTTCCTCTGCATCCCGCCGCTCTATCACACCGGTGCCAAGATGCACTGGTTCGGCTCCTTCCTCGTGGGCGCCAAGGCAGTGCTCCTGAAAGGCACAAGACCCGAATGGATCCTGAAGGCGGCGTCGGATGAACAGTGCTCCATCGTATGGCTCCTCGTGCCGTGGGCGCAGGATATCCTCGACTGCATCGAAAGAGGCGATATAAGGCTCGACGATTATTGCCTTGACAAGTGGCGCCTTATGCACATCGGCGCACAGCCCGTGCCTCCGTCTCTCATCCAGCGCTGGATGAAGGTGTTCCCGAACCACCAGTACGATACGAACTACGGACTTTCCGAGTCCATCGGTCCCGGCTGCGTCCATCTCGGCGTGGAGAACATCCATAAGGTCGGCGCCATCGGTAAGGCGGGCTTCGGCTGGAGCACCAGGATCATCGACGAGGACGGCAACGACGTAGCCAAGGGCGAGGTCGGCGAGCTCTGTGTCAAGGGCCCCGGCGTCATGAAGTGCTACTACAACGATGAAAAGGCAACGAACGAGGTGCTCCACGGCGAGTGGCTGTACACCGGCGACATGGCGGAGGAGGACGAGGACGGCTTCATCTGGCTCGTAGACAGAAAGAAGGACGTTATCATTTCCGGCGGCGAGAACCTGTACCCCGTTCAGATCGAAAACTTCCTGCGCCGTCACGAGGCGGTCAAGGATGCGGCGGTCATCGGTATTGCGGACGCAAGACTCGGAGAGATACCGCTTGCTGTCATCGAGGTCAAGGAGGGCTTTGCGCTTTCCGAGGAAGAAATCGGCGATTTCTGCATGGGACTCCCCAAGTATAAGAGACCGAAGAAATACATTTTTGAAGACATTCCGAGAAATCCCACCGGCAAGATCGAAAAGCCGAAGCTCCGTGAGAAATTCGCCAGCGTGAACCTCGTGGCGCAGCAGGCAGGGATCAAGATCTGAGCAGTTTGGAGTGTGGAGTGTGGAGTTAAACGGTTCGTCTGACTTCGCCGTGCAGCCGTGACTGCCGCTATTGAATGGCTGTATGACCCCGGCAATATGCGGCGGCTCCCGAAAGCGGAAAAAGCTCGGCTTTACTTCGGCAATATTCGGCAATCCTTTCCGCTGGGGGCATTTTTGACCTCAGCGGACGGGGGTTACGTAATACTTTTAGTATAACTACTGAGTTTGACCGCTCGGATTTATGGCGGTCAAACGGGACAAGGTTCGGGCATCGGGAGGCGCGGTTTTAGGTGCGGTGCATTCCTCTCGTATTGCCCGCGGGGGCACTGCATGTCGCTTCGCTCCATGCTAAAGTTTTCTTCGAAAACTTTCATTTCGAGTCACTTTGCGAGTGCACCGTAAACAAACCCCCGATGAAGTCGGATCTTGACTTCACATGTCGCTTCGCTCCATGCTAAAGTTTTCTTCGAAAACTTTCATTTCGAGTCACTTTGCGAGTGCACCGTAAACGAACCTCCGATGAAGTCGGATCTTGACTTCACATGTCGCTTCGCTCCATGCTAAAGTTTTCTTCGAAAACTTTCATTTCGAGTCACTTTGCGAGTGCACCGTAAACAAACCTCCGATGAAGTCGGATCTTGACTTCACATGTCGCTTCGCTCCATGCTGAAGTTTTCTTCGAAAACTTTCATTTCGAGTCACTTTGCGAGTGCACCGTAAACAAACCTCCGATGAAGTCGGATCTTGACTTCATCGGACAGCAGGCAATTCCCCTTTATTCGAAAAATCCCCCGTCAAAGTCCGGTAGGAATTTGACTATTCAAAGTTTTCGCCCGCCTTTTTCAAAAGGCGGCGATGGGGTGCAGGGGGCGAGCAGCCCCCGCATATAATTATTGCGAAAGGAAAAAGAATATGAAACAGTTACTTCTTGGCAACGCCGCCGTAGCGCGCGGCGCATACGAAGCGGGGGTACGTGTTGTAGCGTCCTATCCGGGCACGCCCAGCACCGAGATCACCGAAAACATCGTAAAGTATGACGAAATATACGCCGAATGGTCGCCCAACGAAAAGGTAGCGGCAGAGGTCGCCATCGGTGCGTCGATGGCGGGAGCGAGAGCGATGAGCTGCTGCAAGCACGTAGGTCTCAACGTCATGGCGGACCCCGTGTTCACCGTGAGCTACATCGGAACGAACGGCGGTCTTGTTTTCTGCGTAGCGGACGATCAGGGCATGCACTCTTCCCAGAACGAGCAGGACTCGAGGCACTACGCCGAAGCGTCCAAGATCCCGATGCTGGAGCCGTCGGATTCCTCGGAATGCAAGGAATTCACAAAGGCGGCGTTCGGACTTTCCGAAAAGTTCGATACCCCCTTCTTCCTCCGTCTTTCCACCCGTGTTTCCCACTCCCAGAGCCTTGTGGAGCTCGGTGAGAGAAGCGGCGACGAGCTGAAGCCCTATGAAAAGAACATCAAAAAGAATGTTATGACCCCCGCCAACGCCGTCCTCCGTCACGTGGAGGTGGAGAAGCGGATGCTGGCTCTTGCGGAATTTGCGGAAAATACCGAGCTCAACTCGGTTGAGGATAACGGCAGGGACGTGGGCGTCATCGCCGCCGGCATCGCCTATATCTACGCAAAGGAAGCCCTCGGCGACAAGGCGGACTTCTTAAAGCTCGGCATGGTATACCCGCTTCCGAAGAAGAAGCTCCTTGAATTTGCAAAAAAGCATAAGAAGATATTCGTCATCGAAGAGCTCGATCCCGTCATCGAGAACGCCTGCAAGGCGCTCGGCATCGACGTGGCGGGCAAGGACGCCTTCACCCTTCTCGGCGAATATACCCCCGCCATGATCAGAAAGGCGGTTCTCGGCGAGGAAGCCGCTCCGTTTGCGGCGGCAGAGGAAAATATTCCCGTCCGTCCTCCCGTTATGTGCGCCGGATGCCCCCACAGAGGCACCTTCTACGTGCTGAAAAAGCTGGGACTGACCGTTTCCGGCGATATCGGCTGCTATACCCTCGGCTCGGCGGCTCCCCTTGCCAGCGTAGACTCCACCATCTGCATGGGCGCTTCGGTCAGTGCGGCGCACGGCATGGCAAAGGCAAGAGGCGCAGAGTTCAATAAGAAGCTGGTTTCCGTCATCGGCGACTCCACCTTCATGCACTCCGGCATCACCGGACTTGTGGATATCGTCTACAACAAGGGCAACAATACCGTCCTCATCCTCGATAACTCGATCACCGGCATGACCGGTCATCAGGATAACCCCACCACCGGCTATACCATCCGGGGCGAGGAAACCAAGCAGGTCAACCTCGTCACCCTCTGTAAGGCGTGCGGCATCGACCACGTCGTAGTGGCAGACCCCTTCGACGTCAAGAGCTTCGAGAAGGTCGTAAAGGAAGAGGTCGAGCGGGAGGAGCCTTCGGTCATCATCGCTCAGCGTCCCTGCGCTCTTCTCAAGAAAGTAAAGTACACCGGCAAGTGCGTCATCGACTACGATAAGTGCAAGAACTGCCGCATGTGCATGAAGCTCGGCTGCCCCGCCATCACCGTCAAGGGCGGTAAGGTCGTTATCGACGAGACCCAGTGCAACGGCTGCGGACTCTGCGTGAACGTATGTCCCTTCGGCGCTATGTCAAAGATTTGATCGGCCGAAAAACTGCGTTTTCCGACCGGGATGCTTGCGCTCATCGCACTTGCCCAAAGGCAAATTTTTGCCCCTTGGGCAAGTTTGGTCGGCGCAAGGGCTCGCTTTGCTCGCACTATAAGGAGTTTTTACGGCGGCAAAGCTGCCGTAAAAACGGATTTGAAATACAGAATGCAAAACTATTTGTGCCGCCCTTGACGGCAGAATGGAGATTGATATGACAAAGAATATAATGATAGTCGGTGTCGGCGGTCAGGGTACTCTCCTTGCCAGCCGTATCCTCGGAAACGTTGTTATCGGTGAAGGCTACGACGTAAAGGTCTCGGAGGTCCACGGCATGAGCCAGAGAGGCGGAAGCGTCATCACCTACGTGAAGTACGGAGATAAAGTGTATTCTCCCATCATCGACAGGGGCGAAGCGGATATCATCCTCGCCTTTGAAATGCTCGAGGCGTACCGTGCTCTTCCGTTCCTCAAGATCGGCGGAAGAATGATCGCCAATACGCAGACCATCGATCCCATGCCGGTCATTACCGGCGCCTGCGAATACCCCTCCGATATCGTGGGTAAAATCAGCGCAAAGGCGGATATCGTAGCCGTCGATGCGCTTGCGAAAGCAAAGGAAGCCGGCAACATCAAGTCGGTGAACGTGGTTCTCATCGGCGTCCTTGCCGCTTCCACCGATATTGCCTATGAAAAGTGGATCGAAGCCATAAAGCACACCGTGCCGGAGAAGTTCCTCGAAGCAAATCTCAAGGCGTTTGACCTCGGATACGGGAAATAAGTTTTCCCCGGAAGACAAAAACGCTTCCGGCTTTCGGCAAAACCGAAACAATTCCCGCCAAAGTCCGAAAGAACTTCGACTCTTTGAAAGTTTTCGCCCGCCTTTTTCAAAAGGCGGCGAGGTGCGGGGCGAGGAGCCCTGCAAAAAGAATTGCCAAGCCTGAAAGGATGGTAAAGGAAAATGTTTCATCAGCATGAGCTTGAGTGCATGCCCCGGGAGGAGCTGAAAAAGCTTCAGGGCGAGAGATTGTGCGCTCAGGTAAAGAGAATGTACGAAAACGTGGAGCTTTTCAGAAACCGCATGGACGAGCAGGGTCTTTTGCCCTCGGACATCCACGGCATCGAGGATCTGCCGAAGCTTCCTTTTTCCTATAAAAAGGATCTCCGCGATTATTACCCCTATGGGCTTTTCGCCGTACCGCTCACCGATATCGTGCGTGTCCACGCTTCCAGCGGCACCACGGGAAAACAGATCGTGGTGGGCTACACGAAAAACGACATAGATATGTGGTCGGACTGCCTCGCAAGACTCTTTACGGCGGCAGGACTCGGCAGCGACGATATCGTGCAGATTTCCTTCGGCTACGGTCTTTTTACCGGCGGCTTCGGAGCGCATAAGGGCGCCGAGCGCATCGGTGCGACCGTTATTCCCATGTCCACCGGAAACACCCAGAGACAGATCCAGACCATGATCGACTTCGGGGCGACGGCGATCTGCTGTACTCCCTCCTATGCCATGTACCTTGCGGAGGCGATCGCAGAGATGGGCGTAAAGGACAAGCTGAAGCTGAAGGTCGGCATCTTCGGGGCGGAGCCCTGGAGCGAGGAAATGCGTGCCGCCATCGAAAAAGGACTCGGTATCAGGGCGTACGACGTGTACGGACTTTCCGAAGTCATGGGTCCCGGCGTTGCCTACGAGTGCGAATGTCAGGCGGGTATGCATATCAATGAAGATAATTTCATCGCCGAGATCATCGACCCCGACACCGGTAAAGTCCTTCCCGAGGGCTCGGTGGGCGAGCTCGTCTTTACCACCCTCACCAAGGAAGGCTTCCCGGTCATCCGTTACCGGACACGGGATATCTGCAAGCTGAACTACGAAAAGTGCGAGTGCGGCAGGACCTTTATCCGTATGTGCAAGCCCATGGGACGAAGCGACGATATGCTCATCATCCGGGGCGTGAACGT
>JAZRXH010000044.1:0-23445 GCA_045600125.1 Eubacteriales bacterium
CGTTCCAGTGTGCATACAGCGTCTGATTTGACGTAATTGTCACATTGGTGCTGCTTGTTATCTGTGTGCCTCCGCTTGCCGCCGTGTACCATCCGGCAAAGGAGTAGCCGGTGCGGGTGGGGGTGGGAAGGGTGCCGTAGGGTGTATTGATATATACTTTTTTGCTTGCCGTTGAAACACTGCCGCCATTGGCGTTGAAAGTAACGACAGGACAGGTATAGGCGCCCTTGTTGTCCATCAAATTGGAAGCCATCATTGTCCAACCGGTAACGCCCTTGTAGGAAACCTTTCCCCACTTGCCGTCGGAACTGTATTCCGTAATGACGGCGTACTCACCGTTGGGAATCGTGCCGAGGAGCGTACTGTTCGTGGAGGTTGATTCTCTTATGTATTTCCCGTTGTCCGGGTCGTCGTGAAAGTAATAGAGGTAGCCGTCGGAAGCATCGGTTGTTCCTTCAACATTATAGTTTGTAGCACGGCATATAGATATTGTTAGGCTAGAATCGTATGCTCTTGTATGTTTTTTTATTTGATTTTTGGGAGATCCATAGTTATTATCGAGGACCTCAACGTTGCTTGAATTGACTTTAAATACAATGGCAGAGTGACCGATGGCATTACCATCTTTGTCAGTACCTTCGTATCTAATAACATCCCCGGGTTTAGCATATTTGCTGACATTTGAATAAGTGAATGGAACGCCGCTTACTACCAAAAAATCTGTGACTTTATCGGTGTTAGTACTACTAAAAATGTACCATTGTGCAAAAGTGGCAAAACCATAGCAAGACCAACCACTTGCATTTTGATATTGTGTACCATTAGCTTTATACTGAGTTGGAAAATTTGAGATGCTCAGATTTCCGAACAAATCTATAAACCATTGCGATTGTATAACATTACTGTTTTTGCAATACGTGCACTGATTATTGTTACAAGTTGATTGTGTTGTGGTAAAATATTTACCACCAAGCACAGAGAAAAGAGTGTTTATTTTGTTTGTAGCCTGTTGAACTGTAACGGAAGGCGGTGTAGTTGCTGCAAACAACTCGGCAGACGAAGATTGGTACGTTTCATCGCAGGCATACATCTCATCCGAGCAACATTCTTCATAAAATAAATCGCTATGTGGCTCTTCGGTTGCTGCCACAAATGTAACGGTTGATTCCACCATCAGAAAAACAGCCGCCATAACAGCCGCCAATCCCCTAAAAATACAGTTTTTCATCGAAAAATCCCCCTTGAATCATTAAGAATTTGTAAAATCGGAAAAATATCCCGAAACAGGATATAAAAAGTATACCATTTCGGTATAATCTTGTCAAGAGGATAATACCGATAAATCCGAATTTTTATTGCGGTTAAATCCGAATTTTTATGTGGCGAGGTGTTTAATTTTGCCTGAGTTTCGTCTGAAACAGCTGCGAAAATCGAGAAATGTTTCACAGCTGAAGCTCGCCATGGATCTCGGACTGAATCAGAACTCCATCAGCCGCTATGAAAACGTTGAGCATGAGGCGGATTACGAAACCCTTGTCCGTATTGCGGATTACTTCGACGTTTCTCTCGATTTCCTCTTCGGCAGAACCGAAAACCGGACCATGATGCGATAAACGTCCGGACGATACGATTTGTAAAAGTACACGACCTGCAAATGCTGCAAGCCGTGTTTTCTTTATTATTTGGGGTTTGAGGCACGGAATATGGCGGCAAAGCGGATTAACATTCGGGCAGCTGCGTTTCCGATTTTGCCGAAAGTGGAGTTCCGAATTGCCCGCAGGGGCTCCCCGTAAAAGGGTGGCGGCGGGGTCTCCCCTCGGCGAGAAGCCCCACACTATTTTATCTTCACCGCCACGCAGGACATGTCGTCATCGTGGACGGCTTTGCCGACCGAGGCTTCGAGAATTTTGGAGGCGATGATCTCGGCGCTTTCCCTGCCGTGGTCACGCATGACGTCGCACAGGAGCCTGCCGCAGTCCACCGAGGCGGTGATGCCGTCGGAAAGCATGATCACGATATCGCCGGAGCAGAGGTCGAAGCCGGTATTCTCGGCGCAGAAGCCCTCGATGATGCCGCAGGGCGGGGTATCCGAGGAGACCTTGAAGAGCTTGGCGCTTCGGAGAAGATACGCCGGAGCCGCTCCCGCCTTGACGAAGGACGCTCTGCCGGCGACAAGATCCAGCTCCATGAGGTCAACCGTGGCGAAGCACTCCTTTGTCCGGGACATGAGGAGGTCGTTCAGAAGCTCCATCGTCGCCCCCTTCCCGGCGCCTCCGCAGAGGAGCTTTTCCACGAACACCGAGGTAAGACGGGAGGTCATGGCGGCGTCTCTGCCGCTTCCCATGCCGTCCGAGATGAGGGCGTAGAAATAGCTGTCGTCGCTTTTGAAGAAGGTCACCGTGTCGCCGCAGACCGTCTCGCCGCTTTTCGTGTGGGTCGCCTTGGCGTATTCGGTGCACAGCTTTTCCCCCGAGCGGAGCTTTACCGTGAAGGTGCTGTTTTCTCCCGGGACGAACTCGGCGTTTCCGAGGAGAAGTCCGCACTCCCTGCCGATGTAGGCGGCGAGCTTTTCGCTTGACATGGTCAGAAGCGAAACGGGAATGTCCGGAAGCTCGATGTGCTTGACCCTTGTTCCGTAGGCGAGTACCGAAAGCGTCCCGAAGCCCGCCTTCTCCGCCGCTCTTCGGGCGGCTCTTGCCAGAGGAAAGTCCGGCGAGGTGTCCTCTATCGTTGCCTTCGAGGTGTATTTCAGTATCGCCGCTACCGTGCTGTACTCCCGTCCGAGGATCTCGGTTTTGTTGTCGTTGAAGCGGGAGGACAGAAGCGAGGTATAGCCGCTGTTGATCTCGTCCACCACCTGCTCGGCGTTGATGCATTCGTATTTCAGCTTCTGCGGAAGAGCACCAACCGTCAGCCGTCCCTTCACGAGCGCCTCCGAGACCGAGCTGTCGCAGTAGAGCCTCGATACCTTGCAGAAAGGGGCACGGACGCAGGAGGCACACAGCTTCCCGCTTCGCACGGCGCACACGGCGGCGGCGTCCTCGGGACTGGGGAAGCGCATCCGTCCGGAGTAGCCGAGGCAGAGCCGGGACACTTCGCCGAAGGCGCAGGAAAGGCGCTCGGTGCGCCCCGTCGTTATGCGGTTTCCGAGAAGCACACGCTTCTCTTCTTCATCGGGGATGTTTGCATATTTCAGAAGTCCTGCCGGAAGGAACAAAAGCGCTCCGGCGGCGATATCGGCAAAGAATCGGAGCCCGAGTCCCGAAAGATCCGCCGTGAACAGAGCCGACAATGACGTTACAAGGACAAAAGCAGGGTAGGCGAGAAGGGTGTTCTTTTTTCTTGCGGCGATAAAGGCGAAGCCTCCGAGCGTCAGCGGTGCGGCGATGCCGAAACACCCCGTTCCGAAGCCGAAAAGGGCGCAGGCACACAGCGCTTCTCCCTCACCGAAGGCACAGCACACGAAGAGCGACAGAGCGGCGCCGAGCAGCACGGCGATATGCCGTCCGGCACCGGGCACGCCGAAGGCGAAGGCCAGAATGCCGCAGGTGCAGAAGAATACGAGCGCCCGTCTTGACACGTTCCTCGGGAAGCTCTCCTTCGACAGAACGGGATAAATGAGGTATACCGCCGCCGGGAGGGTGAGTGCAAAGGCGACGGCAAGGGCGAGGGAATCGGGCTGTCTGCCGTTTTCGCTGAAGACCGTCTGCAAAATACCGGTAAAGAGTCCGAAGGAGGCGCCGAGGATCACCCGGGTGCGGAGTCCTTCGCAGAAGTCCTCGGACAGCGCCAGCTTCCGCAGCAGGTACACAAGGACGTTGATGCCGAAGAACACAAGGGCGCTTTCCGAATAGGTAAGGCAGGCGGCGGCGCTCCCTGCAAAGGTGAAAAACGAATAATGCCCCGAGCAGATCAGCAGCGCAATGCCGAGAGGATGCATACCGCCGACCGGGTCGCACAGCCCGAACAGAAAACCCAGCGCTGCGTGCGAAGCCGGAATAAGATACGGCATTGCCGCCCTGACGTATTTCTCATACGGGATCCGCACCTTCTTCTCTGCAAACCCTTTCACTTTTGTCAGCCCATTCATCTTTGTACTTCCTTCCTATTATTAATATATTATATGCAGGGCTGCTCGCCCTGCGCCTCTCTGCCTTTTGCAAAGGAGCCCCCGCAGGCAAATCGGGAATGCACCTTAGTATAAAACGGGAGCGCAGATGCCCGAGTATATCTCCGCTTTGCCGCCATATATCCAAGCGGCAAAGATCATGGGGCGGTGTGCCGCCGCAGGCAATTCGGGAGTGCACCTCAGCAAAAAACGGTAATGCAGATGCCCGAGTATAATACCGCTTTGCCGCCATAAATCCGAGCGGCAAAGCTCAGCGAAATTTCAGCATAAATAATTAGTGTACACCGTCCGCAGAGGTCAAACGCCGACCTCTGCGGATTTTGCTTTATCTGCGACATAGCCTTCCCCTTTGGGGAAGGGGCTTCTGCCCTTGGCTGAAGGGGCACGGCCCTTCGGCAACTCTGCCAACCTCATCGAGTGAAGCTTCTGCCCGTGGCTGAAGGGGCACGGCAAAGCCGTGACGGAAGAGGCTTTGAAAAACTCGCCTTACCCGATAAGGAGATTGTTCCTGCCCCGCTTACAGAGCGTCAAATCCTCAGATCCTGACCCTGCGTTTCCTTCATCATACCCGAAAAGCGCCGAAATCCGTGTCGAATCCCGCCCGGTTTCACACGTTTACAAAAAATTAACAATATTTTTGACCGAACCCCTTGACAAAATTTCCCCGTTATAGTACAATGGTCGAGCTTGATGTGCGATGAAGCGGGAGGTTGCATTCCCCGAGTTCCGTAAGAGATCCGGGTGAGTGGTAATTTCCGTGGAGTATGTCCGACAACCGGGCGACAGCAAATACTGAGCCAATGCACCGGGCTCTGCCGATTAAACAGTCCCTTCAAGCGGGGAAGTGTCTTCGGCGCAAGGGCAGGGTGCGGGCTTTAGTTCTTACTTTAACATTCAGGCACGGAACGGCACGCAGAAATGTGTGTACGCCGTGAGATTGTGTCTCTGTGCCTCGGCGGCGCTGTGGAGTACTGCGGCGTTATGCTGATTATCGGAGATCAAAAAGTTAAGAAGCAAGGCTACCCGGACTCGCTTGTTTTCATAAACCGTACTTGCGTTGCGGTGCGTGAAGATGAGAAGGTTCGGTTTTTATTCGGGCTGGCAGCGAAACGCCCGGATGAGTGTTCAGAATTTTCTGTGTCACATTTAATCTTTGCCGACCGTTTGGAAGGAAAGCAAATGCGGCGGCGCAAAAATTTAATAGGAGGCAGAAAAAACAATGGCTAACGAGAAAATCAGAATCAGACTTAAGGCGTATGACCATACCCTCATCGATCAGGCTGCTGAAAAAATCGTTGAAACAGCAAAGAGAAACGATGCCAAGGTATCCGGTCCCATCCCGCTCCCCACTGAGAAGGAAATCGTTACGATCCTCCGTGCAGTCCATAAGTATAAGGACGCCAGAGAACAGTTCGAGTTCCGTACTCACAAGAGACTTATCGACATCCTCAAGCCTACCCAGAAGACCGTTGACGCTCTCATGAGCATCGAACTTCCCGCCGGCGTTGAGATTGAGATCAAGCTCTGATCTCCCGATTCCCTATAATTTAAGGAAGCGAGAGACACCAAAACAGTTTCCCATGCTCTTTCCGTGATTTACCGACACGGAGAAAGCAATTTGCCCTTTATAAAGGGTCACGTTGACGGGCTGTCCGGAGGGAAGACCTCAATGGATAATTTAAGGCACGTTAACCAATAACCTAAGGAGGAAAAAATCATGAAAAAAGGTATCATCGGCAAGAAACTCGGTATGACTCAGATCTTCGACGAGGTCGGCAACGTAATCCCCGTTACCGTCATCGAAGCAGGTCCCTGCCCCGTTGTCCAGAAAAAGACGACCGAGACAGACGGATACGATGCAGTAAAGCTCGGCTTTATGGACATCGTTGAAAGAAAGCTCAACAAGCCCGCTAAGGGACAGTTTGCAAAAGCAGGCGTATCCCTCAAGAAGCACCTCAAGGAATTCAGACTTGACGATGCGGCTTCCATGAACGTGGGAGACGAAATCAAGGCTGACGTCTTCGAAGCAGGCGAAAGAGTTGACATCACCGGCCTTACAAAGGGTCACGGTTACACCGGCGCCGTTAAGCGCTGGAATCAGAAGACACTCAGAATGACTCACGGTACCGGTCCTATCCATCGTGAAGTCGGTTCTATGGGTGCGAACTCCTCACCTTCGAGAGTGTTCAAGAACAAGCATATGGCCGGTCAGTACGGTCATGAGCAGGTTACGATGCTCAACCTCGATGTAGTGAAGATTGATGCGGAAAAGAACCTCATCGCCGTTAAGGGCGCCGTTCCCGGACCCAAGGGCGGTATCGTGTTCATCCGTTCGACCGTTAAGTAATGTAAGGAGGAAACGAAATGCCGACAGTAAAAATGTATGATATGGCGGGCAGCGAGAAGGGCGAGCTTAACCTCTCCGAGCTTGTGTTCGGTGCAGAAGTTAACGTTCCCGTGCTTCACTCGGTCATCCGCGCTTATCTTTTGAATCAGAGACAGGGTACGCAGAGTACCAAGACACGTTCCGAGGTTTCCGGCGGCGGTATCAAGCCCTGGAAGCAGAAGGGTACAGGCCGTGCAAGACAGGGTTCCACCCGTTCTCCTCAGTGGACTCACGGCGGTATCGCATTCGGACCCAAGCCCCGCTCCTGGAGAGTTTCCGTCAACAAGAAGGTTAAGAGAATCGCTATGCAGTCCGCTCTTTCTTCTAAGGTCGCAAGCGGCGATCTCATCGTTGTTGACACGCTCGCCATGACAGAGTACAAGACCAAGACAATAGCTAATATGCTCAAGGCGTTCGGCGCAAAGAAGGCTCTCATCGTTCTCCCCGAGACCGATAAGATGGTCATCGCTTCCGCAGCGAACATCCCCGGCGTAAAGACGGCTATTCCCGGCACTCTCAACGCTTATGACATCCTCAAGTACGACAAGTTCATCGTTGCTAAGGACGCCGTAGCCAAAATCGAGGAGGTGTACGCATAATGAAAAACTACAACGACATCATCATAAAGCCCCTCATCACCGAGGCTGCCATGGACAGACTTGCCGAAAAGAAGTACACCTTCAAGGTCGCTTCCGACGCCAACAAGATCGAGATCAAGGAAGCCTGCGAAAAGCTCTTTGACGTAAAGGTCGAAAAGGTAACGGTCATCAGCATGAAGTCCAAGACCAAGAGAGTCGGCTACCATGTAGGCGATACCTCCGAGTGGAAAAAGGCTATCGTTAAGCTTACACAGGATTCCAAGACCATCGAGTTCTTCGATGAGTTCATGGGTTGATTTCCGTAAAAGATTATCGGAATCGTTCGGGACGCCTAACGTCCCGCAGGAGGAAAGGCTTTGCGGCATCCGGCAGCACGCCGCACGAAGAATAAGCACCCTCCCGAATGAATCGGCTGCCGAGAAATGGAGTAATCATGGCTAACAAGACATACAAACCTACTACTCCGGCAAGAAGAAATATGACCGTTCCGGGCTTTGAGGAAATTACCAAGAAGACACCCGAAAAGAGTCTTATTACCGTGCTCAAGAAGAATGCCGGACGTAATAACACAGGCAGAATTACCGTTCGTCACCACGGCGGCGGCAACAGAATCAAGTACAGAATCATCGACTTCAAGAAGAACATCGTTGACGTTCCCGCAAAGGTCATCGGCATCGAGTATGACCCCAACAGAACCGCTTACATCGCTCTCCTTGAATACGAGAACGGCACCAAGACCTACAGCATCGCTCCCGTTGGTCTCAACGTAGGCGATACCGTTATCACCAGTGCCCAGGCCGACATCAAGCCCGGCAACGTTCTCCCCATCTCCGCTATCCCCGTTGGTGCTATGATCCACAACGTTGAGCTCTATCCCGGTAAGGGCGGTCAGCTTGTCCGCAGTGCGGGCGCAGCAGCTCAGCTCATGGCGAAGGAAAACGGCGTCGCTCAGATCAGACTTCCCTCCGGTGAAGTTCGTATCGTGAGACTCGACTGCAAGGCTGCCATCGGTCAGGTCGGTAACCTCGAACATGAAAACATCAAGATCGGTAAGGCAGGTAAGACCCGTCACCTCGGCATCCGTCCTACCGTCCGCGGTTCTGTCATGAACCCCTGCGACCATCCTCACGCCGGTGGTGAAGGACGTGCTCCTATCGGTCGTCCCTCTCCTGTTACTCCCTGGGGTAAGCCCACCATGGGTTACAAGACCCGTAACAAGAAGGCAAGAACCAACAAGTTCATCGTTAAGAGAAGAAACGACAAGTAATATAACGTATGCATTCCAATATGATTGGAAGGAGGCAAACTAATGAGCAGAAGTATTAAGAAGGGACCTTACGTCGAGGCCAAGCTCTTTGAGAGAATCGCCGAGATGAACAAGAAGGGCGAAAAGAGAGTCCTTAAGACATGGTCCAGATCTTCCACAATATTCCCCGCTTTCGTAGGACACACGATCGCTGTTCATGACGGCAGAAAGCACGTTCCGGTATACGTTACCGAGGATATGGTAGGTCACAAGCTCGGTGAATTCGCTCCCACAAGAACCTTCAAGGGACACGCCGGCAACAAGACATCCAATAACGGCTGATAAGCCGCATCAAGACAAACGCAAAACCGGAGCCAAGGTTTTCGCTCCAAATTTGCGAAAGGAGGACACATCACGATGGAAGTAAAGGCTTATTTGAAAGACTTAAGAATAACTCCCAGAAAAGTTAAGATCGTTCTTGACCTTATTCGCGGCAAAGACGTTGCTACAGCAGCCGGTATCCTTGCAAACACCAGAAAGGCGGCTTCCGAGCCTGTTCTCAAGCTCCTCAAGTCCGCAGTAGCCAACGCAGAGAACAACAACAGCATGGACGCATCCAAGCTCTATGTTTCTCAGTGCTTCGTAACACCCGGCAGAACCGCCAAGAGAATCATGCCCAGAGCACAGGGCAGAGCTTTCAGAATCCTCAAGAGAAGCTCTCACATCACTCTTGCAGTAGCTGAAAAAGAATAATAAGACTTGCCGAAGGCTTTTCGGCAATACAGAAAACCTTCCGCCGCAGGGCGCATGCGGAATGTGCCGCGGCAAATCCAAATAAGGAGGCTAATTACGAAATATGGGACAAAAGGTTAATCCCCACGGACTTCGTGTGGGCGTAATTAAGAATTGGGATTCCAGATGGTTCGTAAAGGACGAAGTATTCGGCGATACACTCGTTGCCGACTATAAGCTCAGAACCTGGCTTAAGGATAAGCTTAAGAAGAACGGAGTTCCGAAGATCGAGATCGAAAGAGACGGCAAGGGAAGACTCAAGGTAGTCATCCACTGTGCAAAGCCCGGCACCATCATCGGTAAGGGCGGTGCCGATCTCCAGAAGCTCAAGGATGAGATCGAGGCTTTCGTTAAGCAGCCCGTATCCATCAAGGTTGAAGAAGTTCAGTTCCCCGACATCAACGCTCAGCTCGTTGCAGAGAACGTTGCTTCTCAGCTTGAAAACAGAATCGCCTTCAGACGTGCTATGAAGCAGTCTATCGGCAGAACCATGAAGCTCGGCGCAAGAGGCATCAAGATCAACTGCTCCGGCAGACTCAACGGCGCCGAAATCGCAAGAAGCGAGCATTACCACGAAGGTACCATTCCGCTTCAGACGATCCGTGCAGACATCGACTACGGCTTCGCAGAAGCAGACACCACCTACGGTAAGATCGGCGTTAAGGTCTGGATCTACCAGGGCGAAGTGCTTCCCACCGTCAAGAGACCTGCAAGACGTGATCGCGGCGACAGAAGAGACAGACGTGACGATCGCAAGGAAGGGGGAGCGAACTAAATGTTAATGCCTAAGAGAGTTAAGTACAGACGTGTACAGAGAGGCAGAATGAAGGGCAATGCCATGAGAGGCAACACCGTTTCCAACGGCGAGTTCGGCCTTATGGCTACCGAGCCCGCATGGATCACCTCCAACCAGATCGAAGCAGCCCGTATCGCCATGACCAGATACACCAAGCGTGGCGGTCAGGTTTGGATCAAGATATTCCCCGACAAGCCCGTGACCGAGAAGCCGGCTGAAACCCGAATGGGTTCCGGTAAAGGTTCTCCCGAGTACTGGGTATCAGTTGTTAAGCCCGGCAGAGTAATGTTTGAAATGGCCGGTGTACCGGAAGACCAGGCCCGTGAGGCTATGCGTCTTGCCTCCCACAAGCTTCCCATCAAGTGCAAGTTTGTGAAGAAGGAAGACGTGGCAGAGGAGGCATAAGCTCATGAAAATAACGGAAATCAGAGAAAAAACTTCCGCTGAACTCGCAGAGCTGCTTAAGGAGCAGAAGGCTCAGCTCTTCAACCTCCGTTTCCAGCACGCAGTAAACCAGCTCGAAAATCCTCAGAAGATCACTGAGACTAAGAAGAACATCGCCAAGATCCTTACGGTCATGACCGAAAAGGAACAGCAGGCGTGAGCGGGAAGGAGTAGAGTAAGATGGAAGAAAGAAACCTCAGAAAGACAAGAGTCGGCCTTGTAGTCAGCAACAAGATGGATAAGACCATCGTCGTTGCCATCAAGGACAACGTAAAGCACCCGCTCTACCAGAAGGTCATCAAGAGAACCGTGAAGTTCAAGGCTCACGATGAGAACAACGTCTGCAACATCGGCGACAAGGTAGAGATCATGGAAACAAGACCTCTCTCCAAGGACAAGAACTGGAGACTCGTCAGAGTGATCGAACAGGCTAAGTAATTATCCGCAGTATGACTTTAATATACCCGTGTGTCGGAAACACACGATAATAGGAGGACACAATAATGTTACAGCAGCAATCAATGATGAAGGTTGCCGATAACACCGGCGCCAAGGAAATGATGTGCATTCGTGTGCTCGGCGGTACAGGCAGAAGATATGCGAGAATCGGCGACGTAGTCGTTGCTACAGTCAAGAAGGCAACACCCGGCGGTGTTGTTAAGAAGGGCGAAGTAGTAAAGGCCGTAGTCGTAAGAACCGTTCAGCCCCTTCGTCGTGCAGACGGCAGCTACATTCGCTTCGACGAGAATGCAGCCGTTATCATAAAGGAAGACAAGAATCCGAGAGGAACTCGTATTTTTGGACCGATCGCAAGAGAGCTTCGTGAAAAGGATTACCTCAAGATCCTTTCCCTCGCTCCCGAAGTACTTTGATAGGAGGTCTCGGATAAAATGGCTAAGGAACTTACAAAGTATCAGAAGAAGCTCGGCGTTCGCACCGGCGACACCGTAGTGATCATCTCCGGTGAGGATAAGGGAAAGACCGGTAAGGTCCTCGAAGTTTCCCCCGCCGAAGGCAAGATCATCGTTGAAGGTATCAACATGATCACCAAGCACGTTCGTCCCCGCAGAGAAGGCGAGGAGGGCGGCAGAATCCAGGCTGAGGGTGCGTTCTACGCTTCCAAGGCTATGATCGTTTGCCCCAAGTGCAGCAAGGGCGTAAGAGTCGCACACAAGGTGCTCGAAGACGGCTCCAAGATCCGTGTTTGCGCTAAGTGCGGCGAAGAACTTTAATGAAAGGTAGGTAGCGAAATATGTCCAGACTTGCAGAAATGTATAAAAACGAAGTTGCTCCCGCCCTCATGAAAAAGTTCGAGTACAAGAGCCCCATGCAGATCCCGAAGATCGACAAGGTTGTCGTGAACGTGGGCGCAGGCGAGGCAAAGGACAACTCCAAGGTTATCGACAGCATCATTAACGACCTCGGCATCATCACCGGTCAGAAGGCAGTGGCAACCACCGCCAAGAAGTCGGTCGCTAACTTCAAGATCCGTCAGGGTATGAAGATCGGCGTTAAGGTCACCCTCAGAGGCGAAAGAATGTACGAGTTCCTCGACAGACTCTTCAACCTCGCTCTCCCGAGAGTGCGTGACTTCAAGGGTATCAGCGCAAACTCCTTCGACGGCAGAGGAAACTATTCCCTCGGCCTCAAGGAACAGCTCATATTCCCTGAAATCGAGTATGACAAGATCGACGCCATCAGAGGTATGGATATTGCGATCGTAACCACAGCAACAAACGACGAGCACGCTCGTGAGCTCCTTGCTCTGATGGGCGCTCCGTTTGCAAAGTAATTTAGGGGGAACAATAAAATGGCAAAGAAATCAATGATTCTTAAGCAGCAGAGAAAGCAGAAGTTCTCTACCCGCGAGTACAACAGATGCAAGATTTGCGGCCGCCCCCATGCTTATATGAGAAAGTACGGCATCTGCCGTATCTGCTTCAGAGAGCTTGCTTACAAGGGCGAAATTCCCGGCGTAAGAAAGGCAAGCTGGTAATCGGTTTACCGATATAAAAGCATTAAGGAGGCTAACATAATGCAGATTACAGACGTTATAGCGGATATGCTCACTCGTATCCGTAATGCGAATTCGGCAAAGCATGAATCCGTTGACGTTCCTGCTTCCGGCACCAAGAAGGCGATTGCAGATATCCTCTGCGAGGAAGGCTACATCAACGGCTATCAGATAATCGAAGACGGCAAGCAGGGAATCATCCGTATCTCCCTCAAGTACAACGGCAAGAAGCAGGTCATCCAGGGTCTTCGCCGTGTATCCAAGCCCGGTCTTCGTATCTATTCCGGCTGCGAAGACATGCCCGCAGTCATGAAGGGCCTCGGCACCGCGATCATCTCTACCTCCAAGGGTATCATGACCGACAAGAAGGCAAGACGTGAGCACGTCGGCGGCGAAGTTCTCGCATTCATCTGGTAAGTTTCAAAACGGCACGCACGGTGCTTCATTCCGTGCCGGCTGCGCTGCAATAGACAGAAAAGGCGCAGACCGACTTCCAACAATAAGGAGAAAAACATCATGTCAAGAATCGGTAGAATGCCGGTCGTCATCCCTGCAGGCGTTGAAGTCAAGCAGGATGGCAACACTCTTACCGTTAAGGGTAAGAACGGCACCCTCACACAGACCTTCCACCCCGATATGAATATCAAGGTAGATGCCGGTGTGATCACAGTAGAAAGACCTTCCGAACAGAAGGAGCATAAGGCCCTCCACGGTCTTACAAGATCCCTCATCGCCAACATGGTAGAGGGCGTTACCAACGGTTATAAGAAAGAGCTTGAGATCAACGGCGTCGGCTACAGAGCTGCCAAGGAAGGCAACAAGCTCAATATGACCCTCGGTTATTCTCATCCCGTAGTCATGGTCGAACCTGAAGGCATCAAGTTTGAAGTCACCGAAAACAAGATCACCGTTCTCGGCGCCGACAAGCAGAAGGTCGGACAGGTCGCAGCCGAAATCAGAAGCAAGAGACCTCCGGAACCCTACCTCGGCAAGGGTATCAAGTATGTTGACGAGCATATCAGACGTAAGTCCGGTAAGGCCGGTAAGTAACGGGAAGGAGAGTGTTAAAGAATGGTTTCAAGAAAAGATGCAAATGCGCAGAGAAAGAAGAGACACATCCGTGTCCGCGCAAAAATCTCCGGAACAGCAGCTCGCCCCCGTCTTTGTGTTTACCGCTCCCTCAACAATATCTATGTTCAGATCATTGATGATACCTGCGGCAAGACCCTTGTATCCGCTTCTTCCGTAGAGAAGGACTTCGGCACTGCCGGCGGCAACAAGGAAGACGCAAAGAAGGTCGGAGCACTCGCTGCAAAGCGTGCTATCGACAAGGGCATCACGGAAGTCGTTTTCGACAGAGGCGGCTATCTCTATCACGGACGTATAGCAGCTCTCGCTGAAGGCGCTCGTGAAGGCGGACTTAAATTCTGATAGGAGGTTTACCAATGGCTAGAAACATAGAGACTGCTGAGAAGGAGTTCGAGGAAAAAGTCGTTGTCACCAGACGAGTTTCCAAGACCGTAAAGGGCGGACGTATCATGCGTTTCGCAGCAGTAGTTGTAATCGGCGACCACAACGGTCGTGTAGGCTACGGTACCGGTAAGTCTGCCGAAGTACCCGAAGCAATCAAGAAGGCGATCGAAGACGCTAAGAAGAATGTCATCACCGTTTCCCTCAAGGGCACCTCGGTTCCTCATGAAGTGACCGGTGAATACGGCGCTGCAAGAGTTCTCATCAAGCCCGCTGCAGAAGGTACCGGTATCATCGCCGGCGGCACCTGCCGTGCGGTCCTCGAGCTCGCAGGCATCAAGGACATCCGTGCAAAGTGTCTCAGATCCAACAACAAGATCAACGTAGTCAAGGCTACATTCGCAGGTCTTGCATCCCTCCGTACAGCTGAAGAAGTAGCTAAGATCAGAGGAAAGAATGCAGAAGACCTCACTAAGTAATAAGGGAGGACGCAGAAATGGCACAGCTTAAGATAACTCTTACAAAGAGCCTTATCGGCCGCAAGAAGAACCATATCGCAACTGCGAATTCCTTGGGACTTCACAAAATCGGCGATACAACCGTACAGGCAAAGAATGAGGCTACCGAGGGCAAGGTCGCTCTCATCAGCTACCTCGTAAAGGCTGAAGAGGTCTGAGCCTCGGGCAAAGACTGACGGCACGGGAAGAACGCAGCAATGCGAATATTCCCAAGGCTAAGAAAGGAAAGGTCTAACAATATGAAACTTCATGAACTTACACCCGCTGAAGGTTCTGCCAAGAAGGCATGGAGAAAGGGACGCGGTCCCGGCTCCGGCAACGGCAAGACCGCAGGTAAGGGTCATAAGGGTCAGAACGCAAGAAGCGGCGGCGGTGTACGTCCCGGCTTCGAGGGCGGTCAGATCCCGATGTACAGAAGACTCCCGAAGAGAGGCTTCACCAACGATATGTTCAAGAAGGTTTACGCTGTTATCAACGTAGCCGACCTTGACAGATTTGAAGACGGCGCTGTTGTTTCCGTTGATACTCTCATCGCTGAAGGCATCCTCAAGGATACTCTTTCCGGCGTAAAGGTACTCGGCAACGGTGAAATTACCAAGAAGCTCACGGTACAGGCTAATGTCTTCTCCGCTTCGGCAAAGGAGAAAATCGAGGCTGCCGGCGGAAAGGCAGAGGTGATCTGAAATGTTGCAGACACTGAAAAATGCATGGAAGATAGAAGAGCTCAGGAAGGGTTTCCTCTTTACAATACTCATTCTTGTATTGTACCGCATCGGCGCAGCAATTCCGATTCCTTACGTAGATTCGCAGGCACTTAACGAATACGTTACCTACTATGCGAACGGTACGATTTTCCAGTATTTCAACTTGCTCTCAGGCGACGCTTTTTCCAGAGCGACCCTGTTTGCACTTTCGATCTCCCCCTATATCAACTCCTCCATTATTATGCAGCTCCTGACGATCGCCATTCCCGCCCTCGAAAGACTCTCTCAGCAGGGTGAAGACGGCAGAAAGAAGATCGCTCAGATCACAAGATACGTAACGGTCGGTCTTGCACTCCTCACTGCGTTCGGATATTACACCTATCTCCGCAACCAGCAGTGGACAGACGGCACAACAGCCCGCTACGGCTTCCTTTTCGATAAGGGAGTATTCCCCGCAATCGTTATCATCGCTTCCTACTGTGCGGGCGCCGCACTCATCATGTGGCTCGCAGAGCAGATCAATGACAAGGGCATCGGCAACGGTATCTCCGTTATCCTCTTCGCCAACATCGTAGCAAGCCTTCCTTCGCAGATTATGAGCGCTTTCGCCATTACCTCGAAGCTCGTTGGTTTCCTCGTTGTTGCAGCGGTTCTTATCATTGCTCTCGCTATCGTTTGGTTCATCTGCTTTATCAACGATGCAGAACACCGGATCCCCGTTCAGTACGCTAAGCGTCAGGTCGGCAGAAAGATGTACGGCGGTCAGAACTCCTTCCTTCCGCTCAAGGTCTGCATGACGGGCGTTATGCCTATCATCTTCGCAAGCGCCATCGTTTCCATTCCTTCGACGATTGCCATGTTCTCGCCGAAGTTTGCGGAAACCAAGCTCTATACGAACTGGCTCAGCCAGAGAGGACCCATCTATATCATTCTGTTCTTCCTTCTCATCATCGCTTTCGCTTACTTCTATGTTGCCATCTCCTTCAATCCCATTGAAGTTGCCAACAACCTCAAGAAGAACAGCGGAACGGTTCCCGGCGTTCGTCCCGGCAAGCCTACGGCTGATTATATCACCAGAATCCTCAACCGTGTAACTCTCATCGGCGCAGTATTCGTAGGTATCATTGCGATCGTGCCTTTCATCATCGCAGCGATCAACCCCGCATACTCTTCTCTCACCTTCGGCGGCTCCTCGCTTATCATTATCGTAGGCGTTGTTCTTGAAATCGTCCGTGAAGTAGAAGCAAAGATGTCCATGAGACACTACAAGGGCTTCCTTGACTGATAATCGGGAAGAACCCCAAAGCAATACAGGAGAATCTATGAAAATTATATTCTTCGGCGCCCCCGGTGCCGGCAAAGGCACGCAGGCAGAGATCGTCAGCGAGAAGCTGGGAATACCGACGGTATCCACCGGCAACATGATCCGCAGTGCGATCAAAGAAGAAACCGAAATGGGCAAGGCGGCCAAGGAGTACATCGAAAAAGGTGCGCTCGTTCCCGACGAGGTCGTTATCGGTATCATTAAGGAAAGAATCGTCATGGATGACTGCAAGAACGGTTTCATCCTTGACGGTTTTCCCCGGACGGTCCCCCAGGCAGAGGCTCTCGACGCCATGAACGTGGGTATCGACGTCGTGCTCGATCTTGAGGTCGAGGACGAAAGGATTATCAAGCGTATGGGCGGCAGACGTGTTTGCCTCAAGTGCGGCGCTTCTTACCATCTCGAATATAAGAAGCCCACGCAGGAGGGAATCTGCGACGTCTGCGGCGAGGAGCTTTCGATCCGTAAGGACGACGCTCCCGAAGTCGTGATGTCCAGACTCGAAACCTACCACAAGGAGACCGAGCCTCTCAGAGATTACTACGCAAAGAAGGGCATCCTCCGCACCGTCATCGGTCAGGAGGAGCTCGCAGACACGACGAAGCTGACACTGGAAGCTCTCGGCGTGAACTGAGCGCAGGGATTTCAAGGACAACTGACATGATAAAACTCAAAAACCCCGAACTTATCGACAAAATGCGAATTGCGGGCAGAATCACGGCAGGCGCCCTCGAAACCGCAAAGGAACACATTAAGGTCGGAGCGACACCGTTTGCGGTGGACAAGGCGATACGCCACTATATCGAGGGGCAGGGCGCAGTCCCTTCCTTCCTCGGTTACGGCGGATTCCCGGCAAGCTCCTGCATCAGTGTGAACGATGAGGTCATCCACGGCATCCCCGGCGATAAGCCGTTTTGCGACGGCGACCTCGTGAAGGTGGACGTGGGAGCTCTTATCGGCGGATTTCACGGCGACGCCGCCAGGACCTATTTCTGCGGCAGCGTGAGTGAGGAAGCCGTGCGGCTTGAGAAAGTCACACGGGAGGCGTTCTTCGCAGGGATGGCAAAAGCCGTTCCGGGAAACAGACTCGGTGATATTTCCGCAGCCGTTCAGGAGGTTGTGGAAAACGCAGGCTTTTCGGTCGTCCGTGACTATGTCGGTCACGGCATCGGAAGAGAAATGCACGAGGACCCCGAGGTCCCGAATTTCGGGCACGCCGGTCACGGCATACGCCTGATGGAAGGTATGGTGCTCGCCATCGAACCCATGGTAAACGTGGGAGCCTTCCGGGTGCGCGTTCTTTCCAACGACTGGACGGTGGTCACTTGTGACGGCAGCCTTTCGGCGCATTACGAGAACACCGTGGCGATCACCGCAAACGGTCCGGAGATCCTCACAAAGCTCGATTGATCGGCGGCTTTCCTGCCCAAGGCAGTGACGGTTGGCTGGGTAACACGATATGCGGACTTCTCATTATGCTGTGAGAAGATACGTGAAAAAGAGCTTACCTCGTGTTATTCGCCGCGGCAAACGGCATACCGCAGGGCAGAAATACGCCGGATCACGAACCGCAATCCGGCAAAAACATGGAAGTACGCACAAAGCCTATAGGGCGGTTCTTCGGAAGGTGCGTACCAGACGACTATGAGTAAAATTATGGAGGGATTGTTCTGGCTAAAGATGATGTAATCGAGTTTGAAGGTGTGGTGCTTGAAGCACTCCCCAATGCTCAATTCAGAGTCAAGCTCCCGAACGAGCATATCATCATCGCTCACATTTCGGGTAAACTCAGAATGAACTTTATCAAGATCCTTCCCGGCGACAAGGTCACGGTCGAGGTTTCGGTCTATGACCTCTCCAAGGGCAGGATCACGTGGAGAGCGAAATAATCGCTCACGCAAACCGAGTCGGCAAGGCTCTGTGCCTTATCCGGAATGCGGCGCATACCGCAGGACGGTGCAGGCAGGATCTTACCGATAACAAATAGGAGGGTATAAAAATGAAAGTCAGACCTTCAGTTAAAAAGATTTGCGAAAAGTGCAAGATAATCAAGAGACACGGCGTTGTTATGGTTATCTGCGAGAACCCTAAGCACAAGCAGAAGCAGGGCTGATTCGCAAGGGCGGACGCTTTTCGTCCGTGATTATTTGAAAAGAGGTGCAATTTATCAATGGCTCGTATAGCAGGTGTAGACCTCCCGAGAGAGAAGCGTGTCGAGATCGGACTTACTTACGTTTTCGGCATCGGCAGAACCAGCGCAAACAAAATTCTTGAAAAGACGGGCATCAATCCCGACACAAGAGTTAAGGACCTTACCGAGGATGACGTTGCAAAGCTTCGTGAGGTCATTGAGCATGAATACACTGTAGAGGGTGACCTCCGCCGTGAAGTAGCGCTCAACATTAAGCGTCTTATTGAAATCGATTGCTACAGAGGACAGAGACATCGCAAGGGTCTTCCCGTAAGAGGTCAGAGAACAAAGACCAATGCGAGAACCCGTAAAGGTCCCGCTAAGACAATCGCCAATAAGAAGAAGTAAGGTAAATTTATGTGTGGGATGATTCTTTCGTCCCATGCATAGGAAGGAGTGACAAGCAAAATGGCTAAAGTAGCAGCGAAGAAGGGCGTTTCCAGAAAGCGCCGTGAACGCAAGAATATTGAAAAGGGTGCAGCACATATCGCTTCCACCTTCAACAACACCATCGTTACCATCTCCGATGTAAACGGAAATACGATTTCCTGGGCATCTGCCGGTGAAATGGGCTTCAGAGGTTCGAGAAAGTCCACTCCGTTCGCAGCTCAGTCTGCCGCAGAAACAGCAGCGAAGGCAGCAATGGAGCACGGTCTCAAGACGGTTGAAGTATTCGTAAAGGGTCCCGGTCAGGGTCGTGAGTCGGCTATCCGTGCTCTCCAGACCGCAGGTCTTGACATCACACTCATCAAGGATGTAACACCTATTCCTCACAACGGCTGCCGTCCTCCCAAGAGAAGACGTGTTTGATCGCCTGAGTTTTTAGGTACGATTTTGTGTGCCTATGGCACACCGGGCATTTCTGCATAAGATTGTGCGGAAGGCTCAAGCGCTGTAAGACGGCATTCGCAAAGGACGTCTTACGCATCCCGCCTTCGCATCGTTTTCACAGGAAACGGCTGTAAAGGTGAATACAGAATGGAGGAATAAAAAATGGCTAAGTATACAGGCCCTGCGTGCAGACAATGCCGCAGAGAAGGCGTAAAGCTTTTTGGCAAGGGCGAAAGATGCTACACCGATAAGTGCGCCCTTAAGAGACGCCAGTCCGCTCCCGGACAGCACGGCGACGCTCGTAAGAAGATCGGTGAATACGGTCTCCAGCTCCGTGAGAAGCAGAAGACCAAGAGATACTACGGTATCCAGGAGAAGCAGTTCAGAAACTACTTCGCAATCGCAGACGCAAAAGAGGGTATGACCGGTGAAAACCTCCTTACTCTCATCGAGCGCAGACTTGATAACATCGTATTCCACATGGGTATGGGCGAATCCAGACGTGACGCAAGACAGCTTGTCGTTCATGGTCAGTTCCTCGTAAACGGCAAGAAGGCTGACATTCCTTCGATGCTTCTCCGTGCAGGCGACGTTGTATCCGTAAGAGATGCATTCAAGAAGTCCGAGAAGTTCAAGGCACTTCAGGAGAACCTTTCCAACCGTCAGATCCCCGGCTGGATCACCGTGGATAAGGAAAATGTGACCGCTACCGTGGATGCGCTTCCCAAGAGAGAAGACGTAAGCCTCGATGTAGAGGAACACCTTATCGTCGAGTTGTATTCGAAATAAAATCCTCACCGAAGACCTTTGCGGTGCCGGCTTTTGTTTCGGATACGACCGAAGCGAAAGAAAGCGCCCCGGAGCTTTTCGGAAAAAAGTTATTTGTTCGACAGATAAAGAGCCGTGCGGATTTATCCGCTGCGGCATGACAAGGAGGGTTTGCAATGATTCAGAGACCGAATATAACGACAGAAGATATGAGCGCCGACGGTTCTTACGGCAGATTTGTCATCGAGCCGCTTGAGCGCGGCTACGGCAATACGCTCGGAAACTCCCTGAGAAGAGTCCTTCTCAGCTCGCTTCCCGGTGTGGCTGTGACCAATGTAAAGATCGACGGTGTCCTCCACGAAATATCAACAGTCCCGGGTGTCAAGGAAGACGTGCCGGAGATCATCCTGAATGTCAAGGGTATCACCGCAAAGCTCTATTCCGAAACCCCCAAGACGGTCACGATCGAAGCGCACGGTGAGTGTGAGGTAACGGCAGGCGACATCAAGGGCGATGCCGATATCGAGATACTTAACAAGGATCATCATCTTGCAACGGTTGCAGACGGTGAGACCTTCCGTATGGAGCTTACCTTCGACCACGGTCGCGGATACGTGTCCGGAGACAGAAATAAGCAGGCGGCTGTTACGGCAGAAATCGGCAGGATCTACACCGACTCGATTTATACACCTGTTTACCATGCGTCATACACTGTTGAGAATACCCGTGTTGGAAACATTACAGACTACGATAAGCTCACTCTTGAGGTCAGAACAGACGGTACAACGACCGCTAAGGAAGCGATCTCGCTTGCTGCCAAGATTCTCAATGAGCATCTCAGCCTCTTCGTGGATCTCTCCGATGAAGCGAAGCGGACTGAAATTATGGTTGAACCCCAGGAAACTGTCAAGGAAAAGATACTTGAGATGACCATTGAGGAGCTTGATATGTCGGTACGTTCCTTCAACTGCTTGAAGAGAGCCGGCATAGATACCGTTGAAGATCTGGTCAATAAGACCGAGGATGACATGATCAAAGTCAGAAACCTCGGCAAGAAGTCTCTTGAGGAAGTTATCAAGAAGCTCCACGATTTGGGTCTTAAGCTCAAGTCGGAGGAAGAATAAGGAAAAACAGTTAGATAGGAGGCGTACACAATGCCCGGAACAAGAAAACTCGGACGCACGACAGACCACAGAATGTCCATGCTCAGAGGCCTCGTTACCGCTCTTCTCGAAAACGAAAAGCTCGAAACGACCGCATGCAGAGCAAAGGAAGTCAGTGCGCTCGCTGATAAGATGATCACACTCGGCAAGGCAGGTACTCTTGCCGCAAGAAGACAGGCACTTGCTTTTATCACCAAGGAAGACGTTGTTACTAAGCTCTTCGCTGAAATCGCTCCTGCTTACGCAGACAGAAACGGCGGTTATACCCGTGTCCTCAAGATCGGACCCAGACGCGGCGACGGTGCTGAAATGGCTATCCTTGAACTCGTTAAGTAATTAACATTTATTTCCAAATGCGGGGGCGATGAGCCCCCGCATTAACTTTATGGGGGCTGCTCGCCCCAAGCCCCGTCGCCTTACGAAAGCGTGGGGCTGCTCGCCCCACACCCTCGTCAGCCTTACGAAAGCGTGGGGCTGCTCGCCCCCAAGCCCCGTCACCTTACGAAAGCGTGGGGCTGCTCGCCCCGCACCCTCGTCAGCCTTACGAAAGCGTGGGGCTGCTCGCCCCACATCCTCGTCAGCCTTACGAAAGCGTGGGGCTGCTCGCCCCACACCCTCGTCAGCCTTACGAAAGCGTGGGGCTGCTCGCCCCACACCCTCGTCAGCCTTTTGAAAAAGGCTGAGCGAAAACTTTGAATAGTGAAAGTCCTGACGGACTTTCACGGGTGCTTTTTTAGAGTAAAGGGTAAGTGCCTACTGTCTGTTGCGGCAAGAAAGCAGTGCCGCAACAGATTTTGCTTTTGTTACGGGTGAATGCAGTGTGTTTTGCCGCTTGCAACAGCTCCAAAATTATCTTCGAAAACTTTCACTCAAAGTAAATTAGAGTACGCCGCAAATAAATCTCTGCTGAGGCCGGCGTTTGACCTCAGCAGAGTTGCAGAGAGTGATTGTTTGTGCCGAACCCATGAGCTTTGCCGCTTGAATAAGTGGCGGCAAAGCGGGAAAATAGTCGGGCATCAACATTCCCGATTTAGTCTAAAGTGGGGTCCCGAGTTGCCCGCAGGGGCTCCCTGCCTGATGAAGTCGGCGTTTGACTTCATCGGAGCAGTAGGAAGTGATTATTTTCGCTTCACCCATGAGCTTTGCCGCTCGGATTTATGGCGGCAAAGCGGGGACAGTTTCGGGCATCGGGGATTACGGCTAATACTGAGGTGTAGTCCTTTCGAGGCGCCCGCAGGGGCTGCCCTGCGGCGGCAAAGCGGGAAAATAGTCGGGTACCTGCGCTACCGGTTTTGTCTGAAGTGGGGTCCCGAAGTGGCGGCGGGGCCTCCCCGCGCGGCAAAGCGGGGAAATAGTCGGGCATCAACACTCCCGATTTAGTCTAAAGTGGGGTCTCGAGTTGGCGGGGGCTCCCTGCCCCGCACGGGTATTGACAATTACTTCTGTGTATGCTATAATAAATTGACCCGATGGGCAAATTTACGAATAAAGGAGTAATGTTACTATGACCATTATATCCACAGCCGTTACAAAGGTCCTTTCGTACGCAATATCTATTCTTATGCTTATTGCCAATCTGTTCCCCGGACCTATGGGAAATTATGCAAAGCTGCAGGCGGAAAGGCTTGAATTGATGTCTGAGGGTGCGATTCACGACACGCAGGAACTGACCATCACCGCCAATGCGGATGCGATCCTCAAGCTTTTTGACGTGACCGATGTCGGCATCGACCTCAGCGGCGATGTTAAATTCACCACAGAGGCTGACAGCTATCTGGATCTTTCGGATTTTGACCTCTACAGCGCCATCAGCATGGGTGCCGAATTCGGCGGCATATCCGTCAGCGGCATTGATGCGATCATGGATGAAGAGTACGAGGTACTTTCTCCGGAGCTTATGCAGCTTGCGCTCGGTCTTACCGGCGGGGGAGACGTGATTCCGGAAGAAATGAAGGACATGTACATCGCCGTTCCTACCGGAATGAAGGATGAACTCGACGTAGAAATCAGCGAAGAAGACATCGCCGTATTTGACCTCGTGTTTAACGGGTTAGACGTTATTTTCGGCGA
>JAZRXH010000045.1:0-18999 GCA_045600125.1 Eubacteriales bacterium
TGAAGAAAAAAACGACACTTTCGTAGCCGGAGACACCGTTTATGTTCCGGGAAAACCTGAAAATCAGTTTGCCATTAAGGACGGAACGGCTTCGTTCACGGAGAAAAGACTTGCAGACCTTGTAGATGAGTATTCCGTTCCCAAGGGCGGCGTGTCCACTCAAAACTATGCCAAGGCATACGTTGCGTACATTTCTCCGGCTGATTTTCTGAGCCTGACGGCGAGAAGTGCAAGCGTTGACAGAATCAAGACGGAAGCGAGAGAAAAGTACGGAAGTATTGATCCCGATACACTTGCAAGCAACAGCGTGAGAGAACAACCGTATCTTGAAGTTGACTTTGACACCGGCGAAGTATTTGACCACAACGGTCGTCACCGCATGGTACTTCTTGACGATGCAGGAATAAACAAGGTCGCTGTTGTGATCCGTGACTTCAATTCCGAAGCGAACAAATACAAAACGGATAAAAAAACGGATTACACGCTGAACGGTCAAGTGTTCGGCGAAGGGACTGAGTACGAAGCCAAGGCACCCGGAAACGTCACGCTTGATGAAATCATTCCCCTCAGCCCGAGATACCGTGATGAGGTACTGGAAAAGTTTGTGGATAACGAGTCGGACATAAAGTTCTCGTTCTCCGGCAAAAATGGGAGCGAAAGGACGTATACCGAGGACGAGTACGACCGATACGGATGGGCGATCGCCGACGGTGTTCTTGACAGAAAAGATCTGTCGCAGTTTTATTCCGATGTTGCTGATCTCAAGAAAAGAAAACAAAACTTTTGGAAAACACAGAGCGGAAAGTATGTATTTGAAACGGAAAACAAACTAATCGTTTCGGACGGCAATTGGAAAATGCCTTCCATTGACGCTGTCGTAAAGGTTAGAGGAGAAAACATTGGAAACGTAAAGGAGTACATTTATGACACATTCAAAAAAACAGACGACATCGGATTTACGACCGAGGTTACTAAAACTGTTTACCCAACTTCCGATATCACCACAAGAACAAGTGAAAATGGTACAACCTATGAAGAGTATGTCCGAGCCGGAAATAATCGAGTTCGCAGCAGTACTGGTACACAAACTGGAGACGGAATACGGGCTGACTCCGACGGAACAGACGGCACCGGAAAGCAAGGAGTAAAATTCGCTCTGCCGGGCACAAATCCGAACGGAACAGAATTTATTCCGAATGACCGCCGCGGGCAGCACCCGCAGGCACCTCGGGACCCCACAGTAGATAAAACCGTGAGCGCAGCTGCCCGAGTATTGTCCCGTTTGACCGCCTTATATTTAAGCGGTCAAACTCGTGAACAAAGCAAAAACAATCACTCTCTACTGTTTCGCTGAGGTCAAACGCCGACCTCGGCGAAAATTTGTTTCCGGTTCGCTCGCAAAGTTACTCTGAGTGAAAGTTTTCAAAGAAAACTTCAGCTTGGGGCAAAGCGCAAGGGAGTGCTTGCGACATGCCGTGCCCATCGAAAATAGTTTTTTCACCGTTGCATTTTCCGAAAAAGTATGTTAAAATAGAATATCCGCAACGGAAATTGAATGAAGAAAGATAAAAAAGATAAAAAAGATAAAAAAGGAAAAGCATTATGGAAACGACAACACTTACAAAGGCGGTGGCAATCATTATGAGTATTCTTTCGGTATTTACGGGCTGTAAGAACAACGTGCAAATAGACTACGGCTTTGTGCCGGAGGTCTCTTCCCTTGTGACGGCGGACACGCCGATCAATGCTTCCATGCAGGCGATGCTGGACGACGGCGGCAGTTTTCCTTCTTATGAGGCGGAAAGCTCGACGGCGGTCGTCGACCTTGCTGCGGCGGGACTTGTTCCCGACTCTCCCGAGGCGGCAGCGTCCAATACGAAGATCATAAGCTCCGCTATCAAGAAGGCGAAGGACGGCACCACGATCCTGCTTCCTTCGGGACGGTACTGCATTACCGCTTCCATGCTGAACCACATCGCAATAGACGGCAAAAACGGCATCTATATCAAGGGCGATTCCACCGAGCTTGTGAACACGTCCTTTGACGCCTCGCCGGACGGGAACAGCGGCTACGTGGGAAGCGTCATCATGTACATCACGGACAGCGTCGGCGTGACGCTGGACGGCATCTCGGTGGACTTTCTGCACCATACCACCGCCGAAGGCATGATCACCGAGCAGAAGGACGGCAAGACCTATTTCCGCCTTCCCGAGGACTTCGACAAGGGCGGCGTTCTTCCTCTTATCGGCGGCGAGCACTGCCTTGCGGCGAGCTTCTTTGAGCCGGACGGCATCATCCGCTCCGAGGAAAGATACTTCTCGGACGAGGAGAACATGACCATAAATAAAGAATCGGACAGTACCTTCTCGGTGAACTGCATCTGCGGCAGTGTGGGCAAGCGCATCCTTCTCCGTCTTGAGTCGAAGGAGGGAGCCGCACCGCTGTTCCCCGCCATGGGAAATACCAATCTGACCTTCCGGAACATCAATATATATTCTTCTCCCTCCGCCGTGGTCATCGCCACAAGCGGCAACGTGAACCTCTGCTTCGACGGCATGAAGGTGGAAGCGAGAGAAGGTCTTGACCGGCTTTACGCCTCCAACGTGGACTGCATCCACATTGCCGATATGCGGGGAAAGCTCGTCCTCAAGAACAGCCGCTTTGTGGGCATCGGCGACGACGCTCTCAACATTCACAGCATGACCTCCAGGGTGGACTCGATAAGCGGCAATAATGTCAAGATTTTGAACCGGGACGGCAGCGCCCCCGGCTCGAGCTGGGCAAAAGCGGGGGATACCGTGGAATTCTTCGACGAAAAGCTCTCCTCCATCGGAAGATCCAAAATCCTCGGCTTTGACGGCTCGAAGCTCGTCCTCGATACGCTTCCCGAGCTTCCCGAGCGGTGTACCTTCGTCCACAACATTTCCTCCGCTCCCGTTACCTACATCGAAAACTGCCACGTGGAGAGAAGCCGTGCAAGAGCCTTCCTCATCCAGACGAAAAACACCGTCATCAAAGACTGCAGCTTTGAGAATATCCGCCTTTCCGCTCTCCTCGTTTCCCCCGACTTCGTGACCTGGTTCGAGGGCGGCTTCGTGGATAATCTCCTCATCACCGGCAATACCTTCAACAAGTGCTGCATCATCGGACGGGATCCGGGCTTCGGCGTCATCACGGCGTCCAACTGCCACGATTCTCCCACCGGAGCGGCGCTGGCGCAGAAATCGCATATCAACATTTCGGTCATTGACAACGAATTCCGCAACTGCCCCGCCAAGAACACCGTGCTTCTCTGCACGCAGAATCCGATCGTTCAGTGATCCTTTCACGGAAAGAATAAAAAAGCAGAGCCGTCGGTCACCCCGGCGGTTCTGTTCTCAAAAGAGAAAAAAGGAGAAAACAAAGATGGGAAAAACCGTCATCGGCATCGACTTCGGCACCCTTTCCGCCCGTGCGGCTCTGTACGATACGGAGGATGGCAGAGAGCTTGCCTCTTCCGTCTGCGAATACCCTCACGGCGTCATCGACGACAGCGGCTGCCTTGGCAAAAGAAAGCCCGAAAAGGGCACGGCGCTGCAGGATCCCGACGATTATCTTTTTGCGCTGAAGACTACCGTTCCGGCGCTTCTCGAAAAGTCCGGCATCCGGAAGGAGGACGTCTGCGGCATCGGCTTCGACTTCACCTCCTGCACACTTCTCCCGGTGCGCCGGGACGGTACGCCTCTTTGCCGGGAGGAAAAGTACAAAGAAGAGCCGAATGCCTATGTAAAACTGTGGAAGCATCACACGGCGCAAAAGTATGCGGACCTCATGACCGAAAAGGCGGAAGGCGCCGGGTGGCTCGCCTCCTACGGCGGCAAGGTCTCCTCCGAGTGGTTCTTCCCGAAGGTAATGGAAACGCTGTGCGAGGCGGAAGAAGTTTATCGGGAGACCGACTTCTTTATGGAGGCGGGGGACTGGCTCGTGATGTGCCTGTGCGGAAAAGCGCTCGGCAACACCTGCATGGCGGGCTTCAAGGCATTTTACGATACCGGCGCCGGCTTTGTTCCCGACGAATACCTTGCCCGCTGCGACAAAAGACTTTCCGGCATCATCGGCACGAAGGTCATAGATAAAATTCTTCCCTCCGGTGAGCTTGCGGGAAGAATGACGAAGGAGGGCGCAGAGCTTACGGGACTTGCCGAAGGCACCGCCGTCGCCTCGCCCGTCATCGACGCCCACGCCGCTTTCCCGGCGCTCGGCATCACCGAAAAGGGCGCCATGCTCCTCATCGTCGGCACCTCCGGGTGCCATCTGTGTCTCGACGACCGGGAGCGGAAAATCCCCGGCATCTGCGGCTATGTGCGGGACGGCGTCATAAAAGGGAAAACGGTCTACGAGGCAGGGCAGTCTGCCGTGGGGGATATCTTCGACTGGTTCGTAAAGAACTGCGTGCCGAAGTCCTATGCACAGGAGTGCGAAAGGACGGGCATTCCGGTGCATAAGCTCCTTCGGGAAAAAGCGGAGAAGCCGGGCGTAGGCGAGAGCGGTCTTATCGCCCTTGACTGGTGGAACGGCAACCGGAGCGTTCTTGCGGATTCCGGACTTTCGGGGCTTATCGTCGGACTTACCCTTTCCACAAAGCCGGAGGAGATCTACCGGGCTCTTCTCGAGGCGTGTGCCTACGGGACAAGGGTCATCGTGGACACCTTCCGAAGCGGCGGCACCGATATTTCCGAGATCTACGCTGCCGGCGGCATCGCCGGAAAGGACAGCCTCATGATGCAGATCTACGCCGACGTTCTCGGTATGCCGATCCGGGTCGCCGAGGGGAACGTATCCAGCGCCCTCGGAAGCGCCGTCCTCGCCGCCTGCGCCTGCGGTCTTTATCCCGATGTGAAAAAGGCGGCGGAGCACATGGTAAGGCAGAACTATAAGACCTACACGCCGATCCCGGGAAACAGCGAAAAGTACGAAAAGCTCTTCCGGATATACAAAAGGCTCCACGACTTTTTCGGCGTCGGGGAGCGGGAGATCATGGCGGAACTGAAAAAATAAAACGGAAAAACAGAAAGGAAAAAGGGACGGCTTGCGGACCGTCCCTCTCTCTTTCCCCGAAAACGGGGGCTTTTGCACAGGATTCCTTCTTACTTCAGGAACTTGAGGCTGCGGATGATGGCGGGCTCTTTAGCCTTGCCGCTCATAGCCTGGAAGAAGGTGATGACTTCAATGACGAAGATAATGATGTTGCAGATGCCGGCTGCGATGGGAATGATGATGGTCCAGCAGAGGACGGCGGCGATCAGCATAAGGAAGATCTGCACGATATTGATCTTGATGGCCTGCTTTACGTGGAAGTCAACGAACTTCGACGTGGGCGAGCAGATCTTTGCGAGAATCATACCGAGGATGCTGAAAAGATAGGGAACGATCGCCCATACCTTGTTTTCGGAGATATCCCGGGGATCCATTTCGGCGGTGTGATCATAGGGGTCGATCGCATAGGGAGCAGGGGTATAGACGGGGTTGGTGCCGGCAGCCAGATTGGCTCCGCAGCCGGTGCAGAAAGTAGCACCGTCGATGTTTTCCGTACCGCAGTTCGGACATTTACTCATAATATAAACACTCCTTTTCTTATTCGGCGGATCTTGCCGCCATAGATGTATTTTTCGGAAGGGAGCCGTACTTTTGTATAAAGCTCCCGTCAGAAACGGTTTTTGCGGGACGGATATCGCAGTTTTCTCAGTTCCCTGCGGAAAAATCCTCCCGGGTGATGAAATATACGTGGATGGTCTTGTAGTCGCCCTTCACGTACATGGAATGACGGTAGACGCCTTCGAGCCTCATACCCAGCTTCTGCATGACACGGAGAGAACGGTCGTTGCCCTCCATGAATTTCGCCTTGATGAGGCTGACGCCGTAGGTATCGAAGCAGAACTTCATGACGGTCCTTGCCGCTTCCACGGCAAGCTCTCTTCCCCAGTAGTCGGGGTTCAGAACGTACCCGATCTCGATGGAATTCTCGTCCTCGTCGTATGAGGTGATGCCGCAGGTACCGATGAACTTCCCGTTCTCCCTGTAGGTGAGCCCGAAATCCCAGAACGAACCCGAAGCATACTTTTTCTGCAGCAGCTTTACGTACCGCCGGGTCTCGAGGGGACCGGAATGGGGCATCCACAAAAGGTACTTCGGCACCTCGTCAAGATGCGAATACTCGTACATGTCATCGGCGTTTTCCGGCACTATTTTTTTGTATAAGAGACGCTCACTGGATAGCTCCGGCTCGCCCTTGAAGGTTTCTTTGATCTTGTCGCCGAGGCTTATCTCCTGCGGCGTTTTTCTGAAAAACAGCATATTTTCTCCGCTCTGCGGCTTCTTTTGCCGCCTGTCAACGGCATACCGTCTACGATGATTATACTATATGTTTTTCTTCTTTGCAAGGGTTTTTGCAAAAAAAAGAAAAGACGACGGAAAAATGCCGAAATCTTCTATTCCTTGGAAAAACTCCTTGCTTTTTCGCCTGTGCTGTGCTATAGTACGGATGAGATAAAAAAGGGGCAAAAAAAGCGCCCCGGAAAAGATCGGTACATCACAAAATATCCTGATATCCTGCTATCTTGATAACTTGATAAAAAGAAGGGAGAATCCCCATGAGCTTCCACGTCTATCCCGTCACCGAAACCGCTTTGCACTGCGAGGATTATAGGATCCGGATCAACGGTCAAAGCATCGAAGCGAACAGTGCGAGAGTGTCCGCCTATCCCCTCAACCGCCGCTGGCCGGGGCATCAGAGAGAAAAAGAACAGAGCGAGCTTGTGAATTTCGTTTCGCTCTCGGTCTGTGAAGGAGAGCCCCTTCACTTTGAAATAACCCTTCCGGAAAAGTCGGATAAAGTAACGATCCGCCCGCAGTCCCTCGGCATAAAGCCGGAAATCGGCGAGGACAGCCGTACCGTCCGCTTCACTCTCGCAAGGGCTGCCTATTTCACGGTAGAGCCCTACGGCAGAAGCCGGGCGCTGCACATTTTCGCCGACCCCGAAGAAAGCCCGGAATACGCCGAATGCCGAAAAGAAAAGGACAAAGATAACATCCTGTACTTCGGTAAGGGCGAGCACGACGTGGGATGGCTCACCCTTCACAGCGGCGACACCCTCTTTCTCGATGAAGGCGCCGTGGTGTACGCCTGCGTGCGGGCAATCGACGCCGAGAACATCCGCATTCTGGGCAGAGGCATCCTCGATAACAGCCGGAATACCGAGCGCATCCTCTATAGCGCCAACGAGGAGAACAACGACGTTGCCGTGAACAACGCCGTCCGTGAGCACACCGTCCAGCTCGAATACTGTACGAACGTCACCATCGAGGGCATCACGATCCGGGATTCTCTTGTCTATACCGTCCGCCCCGTCGCCTGCCGGGATCTCCATATCGAGAACGTGAAAGCCATCGGCAACTGGCGGTATAATTCCGACGGCATCGATATGCATAACTGCGAAAACGTACACATAAACAACTGCTTCCTTCGTACCTTCGACGACTCGCTGTGCGTCAAGGGCTTTGACTGCTACTACGAGGACGACGTGGAGAAGGCGGTACACGACGCCATGTACCGGAACGGCAAGAGCTACGATATTTTCCGCAGCGTGCTCGTGGAGAACTGCACCGTCTGGAACGACTGGGGGCACTCCCTCTGCATCGGCGCCGAAACGAGAGCCGAGGAGATGTCCGACATTACCTTCCGCTCCTGCCATATCATCCACGTGACGGGCGGCGTCATGGCGGTGGGCAACGTGGACTACGCCGACGTGCACGACGTGACCTTCGAGGATATGGAGGTGGAGTACGACGATGTGATCCCCCGTCCCCAGATCCAGAAATCGGATCGGGACCCCTACGTCCCCGTGACCGATTTTTATCCCGCTCTTCTCGATGCGAGCGTCGTATACCACAGAGAGTATTCGGCGGGAGGCACAAGACGGGGAATTAACCGCAGGATCAACTTTTGCAATATCCGCCTTTTCGGCGCTCAGCCCGTCCGGATGGTGTTCCGGGGCTTCGATAAGGAGCACATGACGAAGGACGTCACCATCTCCGGGCTTTTCCGGAACGGCGAGCGCATCACCGACTTTTCAAGCGTCGAGCTTCTGAAGGACGAGAATACCGAGAACATAACCCTTTCATAAAACGCATAACAAAAAAGCTTCGCCGAAGAGGTTTTCCCTCTCCGGCGGACGTTTTTTTGCAGATAGTAGAGACGTTACCTGTCTGTTTTGGACGTATCTTCAAGATAGAACTCGATATATCCGCACCGGGGACATACGGCGGCACGGACCTTACCGATGCTTTCCCTGAATACGCCGGGCTTTGTGATCTTCAATCCGTATGCGCCGCCCTCAACCTTTATATCGAGACTTTCCGCCATTTCAATACCGCAATGAATACACTGCCTCATACCGGACTTCTCCTTTCGTTCAGACTGTCTTTTGCAAACGCCCTCGCATTTTTCGGCTTTATTCGCTTTTTTGTTCGCCGTTTTTCGACTGTAATTTCTGTTCAAGCTTCGTTACAACGATCCCAGTGCAGGTGATTACCACCACACAGAGATAGGCGCCCATGCCGAGAATGCCTCCGGTACCATAAGGCAAGCCGTTGAAAATATCGGCAAAAACATCCGAAAGCAGTACGCCGCCAAAAGCGACGAATAAGCCGATTACAAAATATATACCTATTTTTCTCATTTTAGATTTTTCTCCAAAAGTTTTTTCAAATGGTCGCTTTCTCGTTTTTTATAACAAAATCAGAGCTCCGCCTCCCAAAGGACAAACTCCTCTCCCGAGGCGAAGCGGACACGGATCTCCTTTTCCGAAACGTCGTTCGATGCCAGAACGAGAGGAAGTCCCGACAGTCCCTCGCCGTCACAGAGCACCGTCACCGTGCGAAGGTCCCTGCCGCACAGCTTTTCGGTCACGCAGAAGACCGGACGAACGTCGCCCTGCACCGTGCTGTTTGCCACCCAGCCCCGCAGGGAGGGGAAGGTCTGTCCCCGGCATACCGATAACGCACTTCCGCTTTCCCTTGCCACGGCAAGGCATACGCCGTCCGCAAAGACGCCGGACTTATTGTAGGAAAGCTGCTCGGCGTCGAGGCTCCAGAGGATCTCTATGTCATGCTCTTTTTGATCTGTTGCAAAGAAGCGGTCGGCGACCACAAGAAAAGGTTTCACGGTTTTGAATTTTCTTACAAAATACACCGAGCGCTCGTGGCGGACACACCGGACACAGGTCTCTCCGTAGCCCTCGTCGTAGACGGCACGAAGAGCGCAGATGTCCTCCGAGAGGGAATACCGAAGACCGCTCTTTCTTGTTATGTCGCCGCACCACTTGTATTCCTTTTTGCGGTTCTGTCCCATGCCGTCGATGACGGCGGTGTTGTGGGAGAAGGAGGAAAGGACGTATTTCCGCAGTTCCGAGCTGTCGTAGGCGTAGTTTCCGCCCTCGGTGAGGATGTTTTTCCCTCCGATGCTGTAAAGAAGCGACAGCTTGTCCTCGTGCTGATGCGCCACGCCGAACTCGCCGCCGTCAAAGAACAGAAACCGGTCGTCTTTTCCCCAGCCGGTGCGCAGAGCGGCAAGCCCCGCATATTCCGATACGAAGTCGGTCTCCGTCGGCTCCTTTTCGCTCTTTCCGAGAGCCCACAAAAACGCCGGTTCGTCATCGTACAGCCCTTCGGAGAGGGCAAGCACGTCCTTCGTCTTCATGTACATGCCGTCGTTGATCGAGGGCACCCTTCCGTCCGGGCGCATGAGGCGCACGTAGAACAGAAAGATCCCCCGCAGTACCTCCTGCAGTTTTTCGCATCCCGGAATGCCGTAGGCCTTGCAGAGCTTCAGCGGGCGCAGGAAATTTGTCAGCGTCACGTGCTGATAGGAGGTCGTCAGCTCGTACTGGAAGCCGTCGGGGTAGATCTGTGCATCGCACATCTCGCTGAATTTTTCGAGGGAATAAGACAGCCACTCGGCGCTCTCCCGCAGCCAAGGATACAGCACCGCAACATGGATAAGACCGTCCATCTCCATCATAAGCCAGTTGCCGATGTCAACGTGATCGTGCCGGAGCCTTGTTCCGTGCTCCCATACCGACTTGAAGATATCGCACAGAAGCCCGTCGGGAAACTCCCACGCAAGGCTGTGAAGCACCTCCGGCCATGCGTCGCACATCCGGATGCCGCACTCGATGGTGCGCCATCCCCACGTAGCATAGGGACTCGTGCCGGGAGAGGGAGAAGGCATGGTGCCGATCCAGCCGGAGATCATCTCTGCGCAGGCATCGGCATACTTCTTTTCTTTGGTTATCCGGTACGCCTTGGAAAGCACCGTCATTTCCCAGTGGCGGTTCAGCTGCCACGGCCATTCCTCATAGTGGTTCGCCGTGGGATTGAACTCCCAGTCGATGGGTCCCTTTCCGAAATCGTGATAGATGCCGCAGGACTCGAGGTTGTTCCGCATGGCGTTCTTCACGTGGAATTCAAAGCGCTTCGTCCATACGTCCTTTCCCTTCAGAATCAACGTGGAAAACAGCTTTTCGGGAGCAAGATGCGCCCTTACGTAGGCGGCAAAAATCTTTTTGCACTCTGCATAGCTTTCCTGCTTGTCCTCCCGGCAAAGAGCGGGGAAGACCGAGAATTCGGGTATGGTGGGATCAAGACAGTTACTGAAAAACTCTTTGTCTGTAAGACGCATACAAAACTACCTCCGAAAAAGACGCAGACCCGCAGAGGGGACACGTCTGAGACCGCATTTATTCGCCTTTATTCTACCACATGCGGGCAGGGCTTGTCAACCGTTTGAAGGATGCCAAAGGCACGGAAAGCCCTGTTACCGCCCCGTTTTTCGATGCTTTTCCGAAAGAAAAGGGCGCTCATAGGAGCGGCGATTTCCGGGGATGCTAAGCGGGAGATCCGAAACGGAATTGCTGTCAAATGTCACAAAAAGATTCAAAAAATCCGTTTTATTACCGAAAAAACAGAAAAATTTACGAAATTTGCAAGAAAATCGCGTCCCGTGTGCAAATTCCTATTGAAATTTTATACGGTTTGTGCTAAAATACTCGGGTAAAAGACTTTTTACTATATTCTGAAAGGACTGAAGACCATGGAAACAAGCGAAAGAAGAGTCGGCACGGTATCGAGAGGTATCCGGTGCCCCATCATCCGTCAGGGCGACGATCTCGGCGCCATCGTGGCGGACAGCGTTCTCGAAGCGGCAAAGAGCGAGGGCTTCTCCCTCCGTGACCGTGACGTCATTTCCATTACCGAATCCGTCGTAGCCCGTGCGCAGGGTAACTATGCGGGAGTCGACGACATTGCGGCAGATGTGAAGGCAAAGCTCGGCGGCGGCACGATCGGAGTTATTTTCCCCATCCTTTCGAGAAACCGTTTTGCGATCTGCCTCAGAGGCATCGCCAAGGGCGCGAAGAAGATCGTGCTCATGCTCAGCTATCCTTCCGACGAGGTCGGAAACGAGCTTGTCAGCCTCGACAAGGTGGACGCTGCCGGTGTGAACCCCTACTCCGACGTACTCACCCTTGAAAAGTACCGTGAGCTTTTCGGCGTAAACAGGCACGAATTCACCGGCGTGGACTACGTGGAATACTACGGTGACCTCATCCGTGAAAGCGGCGCCGAGGTGGAGATCATCTTCGCAAATCAGGCAAAGGCGATCCTTGGTTACACCGACTGCGTTCTGACCTGCGATATCCACACAAGAGCAAGGACCAAGAGGATCCTGAAGGCTGCAGGCGCCAAGGTGGTATGCGGCCTCGACGATATCCTCACTGCCCCCGTAAACGGAAGCGGCTGCAACGAAAGCTACGGTCTTCTCGGCTCCAACAAGTCCACCGAAGACAAGATCAAGCTCTTCCCGAGAAACTGCCAGCCCCTCGTCCTCGACATCCAGAAGAGAATTCTCGAAGCGACCGGCAAGCACGTGGAAGTCATGGTATACGGCGACGGCGCCTTCAAGGATCCCAAGGGTAAGATCTGGGAGCTGGCAGACCCGGTGGTTTCTCCCGCCTTTACCGACGGCCTTATCGGCACCCCCAACGAGCTCAAGCTCAAGTATCTTGCGGACAACGATTATAAGGACCTCTCCGGCGACGCTCTGAAGAAGGCGATCTCCGAGAGCATCAAGGCCAAGGGCTCGAACCTTGTAGGCAACATGGCTTCGCAGGGTACGACCCCCAGACAGCTTACCGACCTCATCGGTTCTCTCTGCGACCTCACCAGCGGTTCCGGCGACAAGGGTACGCCCGTCGTTCTCGTTCAGGGTTATTTCGATAACTATACGAACTGACAGAGAAGCCCGATTCACCGGAGATAAATTGATATAGGAGATATTGACATATGAAAAGAACCGAAGTACGTCCCGAAAGCATGGCTCGCATCAGCAATGCCGAGCTTGCCGAGGCGTTTATCAAGGAGCAGGTAAAAGAACTGCAGGCACAGATCGGAAACGACAAGGTACTGCTTGCCCTTTCCGGCGGCGTGGATTCCTCTGTCGTAGCCGCTCTCCTTTACCGTGCCGTAGGCGAGCAGCTCATCTGCGTACACGTAAACCACGGACTTCTCCGTAAGGGCGAGCCCGAGCAGGTCGTAAAGGTATTCAGAGACGAAATGAAGGCGAACCTCGTATACGTGGACGCTTCCGACCGTTTCCTCGACGCTCTCGCCGGTGTTTCCGACCCCGAAAAGAAGCGTAAGATCATCGGCAGCCTCTTCATCGACGTCTTCGCCGAAGAAGCAAGAAAGCTGGAGGGTGTGAAGTTCCTCGCTCAGGGCACCATCTATCCCGACATCCTCGAATCCCGTGACGGCATCAAGTCCCATCACAACGACGGCGGACTTCCCGAGGATCTCCACTTCGAGCTCTGCGAGCCCGTAAAGCTCCTCTTCAAGGACGAGGTGCGTATGGTCGGCAAGGCGCTCGGCCTTCCGGACAACATGGTATACCGTCAGCCCTTCCCCGGACCCGGCCTTGGCGTTCGCTGCACCGGTGCCATCACGAGAGAAAGACTTGCGGCTGTCCGTGAATCGGATGCCATCCTTCGTGAGGAATTTGAAATTTGCGGCCTTGCCGGCAAGGTATGGCAGTACTTCACGGTCGTTCCGGATCTTTCCTCTACCGGTATCCGCAACGGCAAGCGTACCGATGACTGGCCCGTAATCATCCGTGCCGTCAACAGCGTCGACGCCATGTCCGCTACCTCCGAGCCCATCCCCTACGACGTCCTCTTCAAGATCCGTGACCGCATCATTGCCGAAGTCCCCGGCGTCAGCAGAGTGCTGTACGATATCTCGCTGAAGCCTGTGGCGACGATTGAGTGGGAATGAAATAATATGGATATGAGGTGCAAAAAAAGCCTGCAAAATCAAGGGTTTTCAGCATCTTGTAAATCCATCTAACTGTTTTTGCAACACTTTTGCAACACGTTCATCTTGAAAAAGTTTTTGCAACAGATGATGTAGTACACTGTGGTTTGCTGCTATAACTGGCAAAACTGAACATTAAGACTTAAGAGTCAACTTACTGATATTTGTAAGTTGGCTCTTTTTTTATTTCCTAAAAATTTTTTGTGATGCACCCCATATTTTACCCTGTATTTTTCCCTTAACCTTATGAAGGGGTTTTCCTCCCAACAAGGAGCAGCCTCTTCGCTGTTCTTTGAAAATTGAATATCAAATCATCAGGTACGTTAATCAGACTGATGAGCCGCACGGCATGTACGCCTAAACCTTATTAAAGGCAGCGAGAATCCAGTGCCGCAAGTATCGGATTGCTACCGATATGGCGATGACAGGTCTGAAGATAATGATACTTCTCTACGGAGCTGGCGGAGAACCCGGCAGAGGTGAAACTCCTATGAGGCTATAAGCAAATAGCCGCCTGATGATTTCCCGAGACATTTAAGTCTATTCCGCAGGGGATGTTGTGAACAAATACTGCGGTTTTACATGCCAAGTTCTTCTTGGCAATAATAAGAAAGGAGGACACCACATGGAAAACTGTAAAGTGATCGCCATCACAAATCAGAAAGGCGGAGTCGGTAAAACGACAACCGCAGTCAATCTCGGCGTGGGACTTGCAGATTCCGGCAAAAGGGTTTTGCTTGTTGACGCTGATCCGCAGGGCAGCTTAACGGTAAGTCTCGGAGTGAAGAACCCCGATGAGCTGGATGTTTCGCTTTCTTCCCTATTGCAGTCGGTCATTGATGATGAACAGCCACCCGGTGATGCGATAATTACGCATCCGGAAGGTGTTGACTTGCTTCCTTCTAATATTGAGTTGTCCGGTATGGAAACTGGCTTGTTCAATGTTATGAGCCGCGAGTATGTTCTGAAAAACGCTATCGACGGCATGAAGAAGAATTACGACTATATCCTTATTGACTGTATGCCTTCTCTGGGAATGATGACGGTCAATGCGCTCGTTGCGGCAGACAGTGTGATTATTCCGTCTCAGCCGAACTTCCTGTCAACCAAAGGTCTTAATTTGCTCCTGCGCTCGATTTCAAAGATCAAGCGGCAGATCAATCCGAGATTAAAGATTGACGGTATTTTGCTGACGATGGTAGATAACCGCACAAATAATGCAAAGGCGATTATTTCATCGCTGCGTTCATCTGTGGGAGAAAACATCCGCGTGTTCCATTCTGAGATTCCGTTTTCGGTAAGAGCTGCGGAGTGCAGTCTTTCCGGAGAAAGTATTTTCTCTCATGACAAGAACGGCAAAGTTGCGGCGGCGTATGAGGCACTCACGAAGGAGGTGAAAGAAATTGAAGAACGTGCAAAAAATCGATCTGGGTCTGACCGGGTACGATGAGCTATTTATGAATGATGCGGAGCGTAAAGAAAACAAGCTCCCCAGAATTTATGATGTGCCCATTTCAGAAATTGATGATTTCCCAGACCATCCTTTCAAGGTAAAAATTGATGAGGATATGGATCAGCTTGTTCAGAGCATAAAAGAGCGCGGGATTATCACTCCTGTCACGCTTCGCCCGAAGGAAGATGGACGATACGAAATCGTATCCGGGCATCGCAGAAAGAAGGCTTGCGAACTTGCAGGGCTTGATACTGTTAAAGCCGAGGTACGGGAAATGACCCGTGATGAAGCGATTATCTTAATGGTGGAATCGAACTTGCAGCGTTCCACAATCCTTCCGAGTGAAAAAGCATTTTCGTACAAGATGCGTCTTGAAGCTATGAACAGACAGGGAGAACGATCAGATTTAACTTGTGGACCAGTGGACCACAAGTTAGGAGGAGTGAAATCACGAGACATTATCGCTGACAGCACAAATGAAAGTGCAAGGCAGGTTTCTCGTTATATCCGTCTTACCGAGCTTATTCCTGAACTGCTCCAGCTTGTTGATGAGAGCCGTATCGCGTTCCGACCGGCAGTTGAACTGTCCTACCTCAAAAAAGAAGAACAGAGTGCGCTGCTTGAACAAATCTCTTACACAGACGCAACACCGTCTCTTGCCCAGGCAATCAAGATGAAGAAGTTCTCCAATGAAGGAAAGCTTTCTCAGGAAGTGATTGAGTCGATCATGAGCGAGGAAAAGCCGAATCAGAAAGAGAAAATCAACATCAAATACGAAGATGCGCGGAAATTCATTCCTGCCAGTGTTCCGTATAACAAAACCGGTGAGTATATTATGAAAGCGCTTGAGTATTATCATCGGTATCAGGAACGGCAGAAAGATCGTGACGCAAGATGAAAAAGGGTTCCCGAAAAGTCGTCAGACTTTTCGGGAAGAGGACGAGCAGCGAAATAAATGAGTTTTCCTGCTTGAATGGAAACGAATGATATGAAGCTTGCGAGGACGACGCCAAGGGAGTAGTGTACCCTTTTTCGGGTGGAGAATGTTTCTTCCCCCCTCACACTCCCCCCTTCTTCAAGACCAGCATACCAGCTAAAAAGGAGAAGCTACGCTTAATCATCTATTCAATATTCCGAAATGAGCATCGTAGAAATACGGTGCTTTTTGATTTTATGTCCTGCCCTCAAAAGCAAAGCGGAGTGCTGCCTTAAGGACGAAATCCCATAAAAACAAACCAAAAAACAGGAGGATAATTTTATGCGAAATACAAACCATCACAAGAAATGGCTGTCGCTGCTACTTGCGGCAGTTATGCTTTTTTCCCTTGTCCCTACTGCTTTTGCAGCACAGGGATCAGACTATTACGATCCTGCCGAGCACTGGAAAACATCGAACAACCGAACTGTTGAACTGGACGTAAATGCCCATGTAAGCCATGAGACCTTTTCCTGCGCTGAATGCGGCAAAGTCACGAGCTTTACCGTATGGAGAACGCCGGAATATACGGCAGATGGCCAGACGGCGCTGACACGCAATGTGCAGTATTCCGACGGTACCATGATCGACGGCAGTACAAAGGGCAGCATCCTTGATGGAACACCCGGAAAGGATGCATTCTATACGGATTACCATTGGACAAAAGCCGTCTGCGATACCTGCGGTACACTCAACAGCAATATGGGCAAGACCAGCTATGGCTACAACCGCAACGTCTACTACCTGTACGATTGCGCTTATGCCTTCATGGAAGAACTGGAAGAAACAGTGAGCATTGCGTATGTGGATGACACTTATCACAAGGTCACAACAAAGGGCGGTGAATACTGCGAATTCTGTTATGGCACCCACACCCACGAACACAGTGCGCTTGTGCGTCACGACCTGAATACTGACATCATCCCCCAGCTCGGACACCAGCGCTTTGCCGTTGTCAAGCATTGTGCGGACTGCGGTTACAGTGAGTACAGCTTTGTTGCAGCGAAGTCTGTTGTTGCCGGATATTACGGTGTGGTGGACGGTAAGCCCCATACCATCACCGTGTCCGACCTTTCCGAGAGCGGCGTTTCAGCCGTGATCCGATATGGCAATTCCGCTGACAGCTGTACCCTGACCTCTGCGCCCAACTTTACCGAAGCAGGCGAACACGCCGTATATTACGCCATCACTTATAGCTACAAGGGGCAGTCCATGACTGAAAACGGTGTCGCAGATGTATGGCTGCGTGAAGAAAAGACCGCTGAGGACGGAGGCTGCGGAAAGATCGAAAAACGAAACGATACCAACGCCACGGGACACACCTATCAGTCTGTTGTGATCCGTGACGCTACCTGTGAAGCAGACGGGAAAATCATGGAGATCTGCAAAAGCTGCGGCGATGTGAGAGTAATAACTACCCCGAAGAGTGAACACCGCTATAAGACCTATACCGTCAAGGCAACGTGTACCTCTCCCGGATATACTGTCAAAGAGTGTACCGTTTGTGGGGACAGACACATTACCGATTTGACAAGCGCCCTTCCGCATAATTACAAGGCAAATATCATTCCTGCTTCCTGTGAAAGCGGCGGCAAGACCATTCACATCTGCGAGGGCTGCGGAAGCTCCTTCACAACGGACTACACCCAGCCCTTGGGACACAGCTTTGACAAAGGCACAAAGGTAACATCCTCCACCTGTAACGGTGAAGGTATCACGGAATACCGCTGTGTGCGCTGCGGCTATCACTACTTGGAGGGTGTCAGCGCCGAGGGACACAAGCCCGGATCGGAAGCGACCTGTACCGAACCGCAAATCTGCCTGACCTGCGGCGTTGTTCTGAAGCTTCCCATCGGCCATAAAGCGGGTGGCTGGATCATCGACAAGGAACCAACCATTGACGACGAGGGCAGCAAACATACCGCGTGTGAACATTGCGGGACGGTTTTGCAGACGGAAATCATTCCCAAAGCGGATAAGCCTGCTCCCGTATATCACGGCGCGTATGTGGTAGGCTACCCGGACGGAACCTTCGGACCTGAACGCAATATGACGAGAGCTGAGGCATCTGCCATCTTCGCAAGACTGCTTTCGGAGAAAAAAGGCGATGTGATCCGAAACAGTGCAAGCACGAGGTTTGAGGATGTACCCACCAATGCATGGTATTCCGACGATGTCCGTTACCTTGCCGGCTACGGTATCGTTACCGGCACAAGCGAAAAGAGCTTTTCCCCGAACGAAGCGATCACCAGAGCGGAGTTTGTGACGATGGCGGTACGTTTCTTTGAAAGCTACGGTGACGGAGCTACTGCCATTATGGAGAAATACGCAGGCTTTAACGATATTTCTTCCGGTTACTGGGCGGCGAAATATATTGAAGAAGCCTCTGCGAGAGGATGGATTAAGGGTTACGGTGACGGCAGCTTCAGAGGCGGCAGAGAGATCACCCGCGCAGAAGTCGTTACCATCGTCAACCGTCTGCTGAACCGCACAATGGATCAGCAGTATCTTTCTGATAATCCGCAAAAGCTCACCCGCTTTTCGGATATGACAAAGGATCACTGGGCGTATTACGACGTTCTGGAAGCATCCAACAGTCATAAGGCGGATATGACAAAAGGCGAGGTGTGGAGCAGGTAACCCACCAGCGGTTCACAAGGAAAAAGAACACGAACCTACGAGATAAGGAGAGGCAATGGACAAGAAGAAAGCCATCTGCGAGTATCTCCGGAAAAATCATATCGGCAAAGGAAATGCCATCCACAGCAAGGAGCTTGAAAAGCTGTTTATGCTTGACGGAAGAAATATTCGCCGCAAGATCAGCTCTTTGCGACAGGATGGCTTTCCTATTTGCAGTGATGAGTCGGGCTACTACTACGCAGACAATCAGAAAGAAATCAACAACACCGTATGCAGGCTCAACGAGCTTGTGACGAAGGTATCCAATGCCAGGACCGGGCTTTTGTTTGCCTCGATTCTCGGTGAAAATGAACAGACCATAGAGGTCACTATAAAAGTAAGATAAGGAGGAACTCCCATGCCGAGCAAATATAAAATCATAATGGAGATGGCGTCCCAGACTGCAAGGGATGTTACCTCTAATGTGGAACGGTACACGGACTTTCTCGTGACTGCCGCGAACAACTACAAGTACAGTTTTAAGGA